>NZ_CP085193.1:11772886-12466108 GCF_024298965.1 Streptomyces rapamycinicus NRRL 5491
CGGCGAGCGCGCGCTGGTTCGCCTCCGCCAGCCCCTGCGGTGTGCCGTCCCCGTAGCCGCGTTCCTTCCCGTCCGCGAGGTGTGCCATCAGCTCATTGGCCTGCGCCAGATGCGCCGCCGCCTCCCCGACCGTCCATCGCGACCCGGGCACCGGAGCCCCGGTGCCGGACGCGCCGCGCAGTGTGGCGGCGATGTCGGCCGCGGTGGCGCGGATCGCCTCGTCCAGCCCCGCGGGCCACGTGTCGCCGCCGCTCTGCCCGTTCACCGATTCCACGCGTCCTCCCTGCACCCGGCCGGGAAGATCCCCCGGGGTACGTACGGTGCCACGCGTCCCACGGTCGCCGGTATCGCGTCGCGGGTTACGGTGTCAGTACGATCCTGCCGAACACCTCGCCGGTGTCCATCTTCCGGTGCGCCAGTACGGCTTGTTCCAACGGCAGCAGCTCGTGCACCACCGTATGCAGTTCGCCGCGGCTCGCGGCGGCGAACTGCTCGGTCCGCACCGCACGGCGATCGGGCTCGGCCACGGTGGCGGCGCTGAAGGCGGCGAACGACATCGACTTCTGGAACGCCGCCATCATCGCCATGCCGAAGTCCGCCGGTGGCATGCCTCCGACCGCGCCGACGGCCACCATGCGACCGTTCGGGTTGAGCTTGGCGAAGAAGGACGGCATGTCCGCACCGGCGATGATGTCGATGATGACGTCGTAGCCGGAGGGAGCGTCGCCGGAGGGGGCGGCGTCGCCTCCCTCACCGGAGCGGTCCAGCACATGGGTGGCGCCGAGCTTGCGCAGCCGGTCGCCACGCTCGGCCGACGACGTCGTGACCGCCACCGCCCCGGCACCGCCATGCGCCGCGAGCTGGACCGTCATGATGCCGAGGCTGCCGGCCGCGCCCCGCACCAGCACCGACTCGCCCGGAGCGAAGTGGGCATGGGACAGGGCGAAGTGGGCCACGATTCCGGAGCTTCCCAGCGTCACCGCGTCGACAGCGGAGAGGCCCGCGGGGAGGGGGAGGATCTCCTCGACCGCGGCGATCGCCTGCTCGACGTAGCCGCCGTTTACGCCGGTGAAGGCCCACACCCGCCGACCGACCCATGACGCATCGACGCCGTCGCCGACCGCGGCCACGGTGCCCGCCACCTCACTGCCCGGGATATGGCCTTCCTTGAAGCCGTAGCCGGTGAGGGTCCCGCGGCGGATCACGGCGTCGGAGCCGCCGACGCCCATCGCCTCGTTGGCGATCAGCACCTGTCCGGCGGCGGGGGTCGGGACGGGGATGTCGATCACTGCCAGACCTTCGGGAGGTCCGAACGCCTGGATCGCGACTGCTTTCAAGGTCGTCTCCTTGCTCTGGGATCGGTGAGATCGCCGGGGTCGATCGGAACCGGCCCGAGGGACGCTAACGGACGCCCCCGTCCACTTGGCTAAAGTGAGAGCGGTGACCGACCGTTTGCCTCACACCCTGCGCTCCGACGCCACGGACAACCGGGAGCGCATCCTCGACGCGGCCCGCGCGCTGTTCGCCACCGAAGGGCTGAAGGTGCCGATGCGGGAGATCGCCCGGTACGCCGGGGTCGGCCCCGCCACGCTGTACCGCCGTTTCCCGACCAAGCAGATGCTGGCCACCGAAGCCTTCACGGACGAGATGCGCGCATGCCGCGCCATCGTCGACAAGGGGCGTGCCGAGCCGGATCCGTGGCTCGGCTTCTGCCTCGTGATCGAGGAGACCTGTGAGCTGCACGCCCGCAGCCGGGGCTTCACCGAAGCCTTCATGTCGACCTTCCCCGACGCGATGGACTTCGTCGCGGAGCGCGAATACGCGCTGAGGGCGATCGCCGAACTGGCTCACCGCGCCAAGGACGCAGGCCATCTGCGCCCCGACTTCGTCCTGGACGACCTGGTCCTGATGCTCATGGCGAACAGGGGCATCCACACCACGTCGAAGGCAGCCCGGGTCGCGGCATCCCGGCGCTTCGCCGCGTTCGTGATCCAGGCATTCCAAGCCTCGCCGCAGCACTCACCGCTGCCGCCGGTGGCACGCTTGGCACCCGCGGCACCCGCGGCACCCGCGGCACCAGGCAAGAACACATGAAGACACGCCGGAAGACCGAGGAACCTGGAGGGTGGTCGGGCATGGGCCTGTGGGACAGGGCGCTGGATGCCGCGGGGGTCGGCGATCCCAGTCTGCGCGAGGACTACACGCGGCAGCGGAAACTGGTCGCGGGCTACCGGCGCAGCTCCTACCTCGCCGTGCGCCTGCTGCTGCCTCCGCCGTTGCTGCCGCATGTGATCGCGGCGACCGCCTTCATGCACCGCACCGACACCCTCCTCGACAGCGGCCCCGTCGCGGAGCGCGCCGGGGCCTGCGCGGAGTGGGTGAAGGAGGTACGTGACGGTCTGGCCGGTGGCGGAAGCGATCAGGCCGCCGTACGGCCGCTGCTGCACACCGTCTCGGCGCACCCCGGGATGCGCGGCCGGGTCGAGGACTTCCTCGACGCGGCCGCCACGGAGCTGGAGTTCACCGGATTCGCCACCGAGGCGGACTATCAGCGCTACGTCGACGCCTATGCGCTACCGGCGTTCATGCTGATCGCGGGCCTGATCGCCGGGGAGGATCCGGCAATGGACTACCGCGAGGCGTGCCGTATGTACATCGACGGCAGCCAGCGCCTCGACTTCGTCAACGACCTGGCGGAAGACCTCGCCGACGGGCGCCTGAATCTGGTGCGGGAGACGCTCGACGCTCACGGTGTCACCCGCACCGACCTGGAGAACGCCCGGGACACCCCCGCGATCCGGAGCCTTCTGGCGCACCTGCTCGGCGAGGCCCGCGAGTGCCTGTCCGCCAGCCGAAGCCTGGTCGGGCTCGCACCGCCCGAGGGCCGCCCGCTCTTCCGCGCCATGATCGAGATCGAGCTCCTCACGGCCACGGCGGCCGCCGCCAAGGGCCCCGGCCTCCTCCGCGCTCCCGCCCGTCCGCCCCTACCGGCCACCGCGCGGGCACTGCTCCGGGAGCGCCGCCGTGCCCGCCACCCGCGTTGAACGCCACGCCTCGTCAGGAAGCGCGCGCCTCGCTGGGCTCGCCCGCGTCGGCGGCCCCATCGGCGGCCGCGTCCGTGGTGACAGCGGAGTAGAAGACGGACCGCTTCTGCTTGGTGCGGTGTGCTTGCCCCTTGGCGACCAGCGATTCGAGAGTGCCGCGCACGACCGTGGGCTTGATCTCGCGCTCCGGAAGAGCCTGGCTCAGCGCCGCGGTCACCTCGGCCGCGGAGCGGGGCTCGCCGTGCTGGGCGAGGTCATCACGCACAAGCTCCCGAAGCGTGGGCACCACCGCTTCCCGCACCCGCACACGACTCGAACGGTTCCCGCCCGGCTCCGCCCCCTTCCGCTTGCCACCGGCCGCGTCGGCCTTCTTCCTCGCCTTCCGCGTGGCGGACACCGCCGCGACCTCTCGCTCCGCGGACGAACCATCCGCGGAGCCACTGACACCACCGTTCTCCGTCGCCCCACCGGCGGCATCGCCACCAAGGCTCTGCCGCATGCTGAGCAGAAGCGCCCGGTTGTCTTCCAGCATCGCCAACTGTCCTCGCAGCGCCACGATTTCGGAGCTGAGACGTTCGTGCTCGGCGGAGTTGCGTTCCAGATCGGCCGCGACCTGAGCCGCGTACTGGGACTTCAGGCTGGCGCTCTCGGCAGGAGTGTCCACTACGAGCTCCCTCACTGGGCACGTTGCACGTTGGTGCTGGATGGTACATCCGCGTGACTGCCACGTGGGGCTGATCCCACCGCTGAGCTGGGTCTGTGACCACCCGCCCACACCCTGACACCCCGTCAGCCTCTTGTGCCGGTGAGGTGACATTCGTAAGGTGACAAGCATCAGGCTATTCATGAGGCAGTGGCGGGCCCGGGGCGGGGGAGTGGCTGTGAGGTGCCGCCGGGGCCTCGACTCCGCAACGAGGAAGGTGAGATGACGACCACCGCATCCGGGACCGCTTCCGCCGGGGAAGCACCGTTCTTCCCCGCTCCGCGTGGCTGTCCGTTCAGCGCGCCTCCGCAGCACACCGCGTTCCGGGAAGCCGGCGGGCTGCACAAGGTCACCATCTGGGACGGCTCCACGCATTGGCTGGCCACGCGGCACGCGGACATCCGAGCCGTCCTCTCCTCCCCGTCCTTCAGCGCCGACGTACGGAACCCGGACTTCCCGCTGGTTCACTCCAACCAGCCCGAACACGAGGGCGGTCTGTTTCTGCGGCTGGACGACCCCGAGCACGCCCGGCTCCGGCAGATGCTCACCAAGGAGTTCAGCGTCAGGCGCACTCAGGCGATGCGCGAGAAGCTGCTGCGGATCACGGACGAGTTGATCGACGCCATGCTCGCCAAGGGCGGTCCGGTCGACTTCATCCAGGACTTCGCGCTGCCCCTGCCCTCCCGGGCCATCTGCCTCATCCTCGGTGTCCCCTACGAGGACCACGCCCTCTTCGAGCGGCACGCCAACGCCGGGACGGACCTGGACGTCAGCCACGAGGAGCGTGCCCGTACGCAGCGGGAGGCGTTCGCGTACTACGAGGCCCTGGTGGAGCGGAAGCGCCGTGAGCCCTCGGACGACATGATCAGCCGGTTGCTGGCGGACCACACCGGGCCGGACGGGTTCGCGCCCGAGATGCTGCCGGTCCTGGTCGGGATCCTGGTCGGGGCCGGGCACGAGACCACCGCCAATATGCTGGGCCTGGGCACGGTGGCGCTCCTGGTCAACCCCGATCAGCGGGACCGGCTGCGGGACCGCCCCGAGTTGGCCCCCGGCGCCGCGGAGGAGATGCTGCGCTACTGGAGCATCGTCTCCACCGATCCGCGGCGTGTGGCCATCGAGGACGTCGAGGTGGGCGGGCGGGTTGTCCGCAAGGGGGAGGGAGTCATCGTCTCGCTGATCGCGGGGAACCGGGACCCCCGCGCGTTCGGCGCCAACGAGGGTGAGAGCCCCGCGGACACGCTCGACATCGGGCGCAACGCCCGCCGCCACCTGGCGTTCGGATTCGGCTCCCACCAGTGTCTGGGGCAGAACCTGGCGCGGGTGGAGACGCAGGTCGCCTGGCCACGGCTCTTCGAACGCATCCCCGGGCTGCGGCTCGCCATCGCCGAGGACGAACTGCCCTTCAAGAAGAACTCCATCGTCTATGGCCTCACGTCCCTTCCGGTCACCTGGTGAGTGACGTACGGAAGCGCGCTGGACCACCCCCTCCGGGCCCGGCCGGGCAAGGCATCGACGTACCGCAGAATGTGACGCATGAACGAGGACACCGCCACCGACACCACACGTAGGCGCAATCCCCGTGGCCAGGGGGACCGGCTCCGCGCGGAGATTCTGGCCGCCGTGGCGCGGCTCCTCGACCAGAAGCTCACCGGAAACCCCCTGCCGGTGTCCCTGCGGGAGGTGGCGCGCGAAGTCGGCATCGCCGCCCAGAGCATGTATCTGCACTTCGCCGACAAGGATCAGCTCGCCCGCGCAGTCGCCGAGGACGGCTACCAACGCGTTGTCGCGGCCATGCGCGACGCCGACGCCCAGGCGGCTGCCCGGGGAGTCGACGCCGGTGAACGTCTCCGCGCCCAGGCGAACGCCTTCTGCGCCTTCGCCCGCACCGAGCGCGGTGTCATCCGCCTGATGTTCGGTCACAACTCGTCCAGCTTCGGCGCATCCGGCCGCACCCACCCGGCCCGTCTGCTGTGGCGGCAGTGGGTCGATGCCATCCACAGCTGCGAAGCGGAAGGGCTGCGCTGGCCGGACGGCGCCGAACAGACCGCGATGCTCCTGTGGTCCGCCCTCTTCGGCCGGTTCGCCCTGTGGACCTCCAGCTTCGGGCGGCAGGACGCGCGGGAGCTCGTCACCTTCGTCGACCGTGTCGTCGACACGCTGCTGCGCGACGCGCATCGCTGACCGGGCGGTGGCACACGGCGTGGGCCCATACGGCAGACTGCGTGCGGCATCATGATCACTCGCCGTTCCCGCACCGGCTCGGTGATCGGCGCGCCAACCGGCCAAGTACGTGAAAGGAACCACGGATGACCTTGGACGCAGGACCGGTACGCACCGGCGCGGACTCAACGGCGGACGGGGTGGCGGACGACCTCCCGGCCACGATGCGCGCGGCGCGGTTCGACACGGCAGCGGGCACGTTGACGGTCGAGGATGTGCCGGTGCCCCGGCCGGGAGTGGGCGAGGTCGTGGTCAAGGTGGCCGCGTGTGGCATCTGTCAGTCGGACCTGAGCCAGCTCGACGGCCATATCCCGCCCCGGCTGCCGGTGGTCACCCCCGGACACGAGGCGTCGGGCGTGGTGGCGGCGGCCGGTGACGGGGCCGGGCACTGGAAGGCGGGCGACCGGGTGGTCCTGGGGGCGGGGAAGGCATGCGGTGCGTGCCCCGCCTGCCGGTTCGGCGGCGGCACGAACACGTGCGAGGACCTCCAGGTGATGGCCTTCCACTATGACGGGGCCTGGGCCGAGTACGTGCTGACCGATGCCACCACACTCATCGCCGTGCCCGACTCCGTACCCCTGGAACACGCCGCGGTGCTCGCCGACGCCGTCTCCACCCCGTACGGCGCCATCGACACCGCCCAGCTGCGGTCCGCCGAATCCGTGGGCATCTGGGGGCTGGGAGGTCTGGGCACCCACCTCGTGCAGCTCACCCGCATCTGCGGAGCGTCCCCGATCGTCGCCCTCGACCCGCTGCCCGCCGCCCGCGAGCGCGCCCTCGCCCTGGGAGCCGACTTCGCGCTCGACCCGACGGACGGTGACACCAGGGCCAGGCTGAAGGAGATCACGGGCGGCAAGGGCCTGGACGTCGCCTTCGACTGCGTCGGCCGTACGCCCTCCTTCACCCAGGCGGAGCGTGCCCTCGGCCACCGGGGCCGCCTGGTGCTCGTCGGCATCTCTCCCGACCCTCTTGCCGTGGGCCCGGAACTCCATTTCGTGCGCAACCGCCACACCGTGATCGGACACACCGGGTATCGCATGGCGCATCTGGAGGACCTGGTCGAGCTGACCGCCCGGGGCCGTCTGGACATCTCCGGATCGGTCAGCGCGGTCCTGCCGCTGGAGGAAGTGAACGAGGGCATCCGGCGGTTGCGTGAGCGGGAGGGCAACCCGATCCGCATCCTGCTGCGGCCCTGAGCGCGGGGCCCGGGCCAACGGCCGGGCCCCGCCGTGGGCGGAGGCCGCGGACCGCGCTCAGGTCCCGGCCGACCGGGCGGTCTGATCGACCCGTGCGCGTACCCGGGCCAGGAAGGTCCGTACCTCGGCGGCGGGCAGCGGGAGCGCGGAGGAGCGGGGGCGCTCGAAGCTGCGCACCGCGGCCTCGATGAGCGGCCGGAACTCCTCCTCGGCCAGGGCGGCTTCGCGCGCCGCCGCGCGCTTGGCCAGCCAGCGGCCCGTACGGCAGAACACCACCGAGCGGCAGCCGTTGAGCACACGGTTGTCCGCGAGGTGACCTTCGCCGTCGCTGTGCTCACGGACGGAGGCCCGGATCGCGGCGAGCAGATCGGGGCGGTCCGGTGCGGCGACCACCTCCCGGGCCGGGCGGCCGAACAGCGTGAGCCCGGTCTGGTGGGCGACGGAGCGGTCGATGACGTACCAGAACGCCGGGGACCGCGCCGCGTCGAAGTCGGCCCGGTCGGGCAGCAGCGGGCCGGTGTTGAGGTCCAGGAGGTACCCGGCCGCACCGGAGGGACGGCGGACGAAGTCCGCTCCGTAGACCACCAGTTCCAGCCCCGCGGCCGGGCAGGGCAGCCGCGGGTGGGCGAGGGTCCCGGCCAGGTCGTGCGGGGCCGATCCGGGCAGCGACGGCTCCACCACGACCGTCACATCGATGTCGCTGCGCCCATGCCGGTAGTCCCCGAGCGCGAGGGAACCGACCGCGAGGACACTCACCAGATGGGGCCCGCACACCGCGCGGGTGCGCCGGACGAGTTCTGCCAGATAGGGCCGCAGTTCGGTGGGGACGGACCGCGGATCCTCGCGCGTGTGGGCCACGTGCCCAGTATCCCCGGTGTGTGGCGCGTGCGCGGCCGTGACTCAGCCCGCCGTGTCCGGGAGCCGCGAAGAGGTGTCGGCGAAGGTCGCCGGATCCAGTCCGGCCTCGCCGAGCACCGTGGCGGCCACACCGCGGGCGATCTGAGCGAGCCCCAGGAGCAGGTGGTCGCAGTCGATGTGCGCCGAACCCGCCGTCCCGGCCCGCTCCTCCGCGATCGCGATGGCCTTGCGGGAGTAGGGGGTCCAGGCGATGCGTTCCGCCGCCTGCGACGCTCCCATGGTCAGCCGGCTACCGACGGCCTTGTGCACGTCTTCGGGTGGTACACCGGCGGCACGCAGGAGCCGTGTGGCGTTGTTGTCCTCTGCGGTCAGTCCCCAGAGCAGGTGTTCGGTGCCGATGTAGTTGTTGCGATGCTGTACCGCCGCCCGCTTGATGTGCGTCATGGCCTGGCGGAGGTCCTCGGACATGGTCTCGGGGTCGTAGCGCTTGTGTGGGGCGTGAAAGCGCTGCTGCACCGCTTGCCGGGTCACCCCGAGTGCCGCGCCGATGTCCGTCCAGGAGGAGCCGTGCATCCGGCAGTGCTCGACATAGTCCTCCACCAAGTCATCGGCCAGGGCCTGCAGTTGGCCCGCCAGGCTCGCCGCCGTCGACAACAGTGCGAGCCAGTCGGGCTGCTCCTGTCCACCGGGGCGGTGTGCGGCATCGCAGGTCCGGTCCACTTCCGCGATGAGGTCGTCCAGATCAGGAAGAGGCATGAGGCAAGTACGCCTTGACAAAGTGAGATTGTCAAGGCGTACTTGCGTTTCTTGAGGCGGGGGCGGGCTGTGCCCGTGATCGGCCGGGAGCTGTCGGCCTCGCTCACCGGCATCCAGTGGATCACCGACGGGTACACCCTGGTCTTCGCCGGTTTCCTGCATGAGCGGCGGAGCGCTGGGGGACAGGCTGGGAAACCGCCGGATCTTCTGCACCGGCGTGGTGGTGTTCACCGTGTCATCGGCCGCGTGCGCCTTCGCGCCGAGTGCCCCCTTCCTCGTCGCCGCCCGGGTGGTGGAGGGCCTCGGCGCGGCGTTGATCGTGCCCGGCTCGCTGGCCCTCCTCCAGCAGGCGTACCCGGCTCCGGCCGCCCGCTCGCGGGCCTTCGGGGTGTGGGGCTCCATCGCGGGGATCGCGGCGTCTGCGGGGCCGCTGCTGGGCGGGCTGCTGGTCTCCGCCGTGGGCTGGCGGTGGGTGTTCCTCATCAATCTGCCCGTCGGCGTCGCCTGCTCGTCACCGGTCTGGCGCTGTTCCCCGCGGTGGCGATGACCATGTTCGCGTCCATCCTCTCCGGGCGGCTGGCCCGCACGACCGGCGACCGTCCGCTGGTGTGCACCGGCATGCTGCTGGCGGCCCTGGGACTGGCGGGCTGGGTCGCGGCGGGAGCCGAGCCCGCCTACCCGCTGCTGGTGGTCCCGATGATGGCGGCGGGATTCGGCACCTCCTTCGCGCTCACCGGCTCCGCCTCCACCGTCATGGGCGCCGCGCCCCCGGCGTACTCGGGGACCGCCTCCGCGCTGTTCAACACCACCCGCCAACTCGGCAGTGCCACCGGCGTGGCGCTCGGTGGCACCCTGCTCGTCACGGCCGCCGACTACGGCGAGGGGCTGCGCACCAGCATGGCCATCGGCGCCCTCGCCTATCTGACCGGCGCGGGTCTGGCATGGTTCTGCGTACCGCCCGAGCCCGGGAGCGAGGCACCTGACGCGGAGGCCCACGCGGGCTGATCGAGGCGTGCGCGGTGGGCCGTCACGGCACGTCGCCCGCGGTGTCGGGCTCCCACGCGTACACGGCGGTGACGGCCTTGACGAAGGCGCTGTGACGCTCCTCGATCAGGCTCGCCATCCACGACTCGATCGGCTGACCCTCATCGAGGACACGTTGCACATTGATGAAGGTGACCGACAGCTCATGGGCCGCGTTCCGGACCGCCTCCGGGCCTACCACCTTGACCCGTAACTCGGCCGAGTGGAACCGCTGCTTCGCGGCCTCCATGGCCGCTGCCTCCGCCGTGGGCAGAACCAGGGCACCCTCGTACGCGTGGATGGTACCCAAGATCAACTGATAGGCGTCGTGGCGGGCCTGCATGAGCCACCGCTCCGACTCCGCCCGCGCCTGGTCCCTCACCTGCTCGCGCGCCGCCTGTACGGTCTTCTCGCCGCCGATACGCGCCGCCCGTGCCGAAAAGCCGCCACCGATCAGGGCGCCGACAAGTGCCGCCACGCTGGCGAAGAACGCCGCGAGTCCCTGGTCCATAAGGTCTCTCCCCCCACCTCACCGGCTTGACTACTCGGCTCCCCCGGCAAAGCCATAATGAAGCCCGCGCCCCGGGACCGGCAGCCCCGCGGGCAGCCGGGCACCGGAAAGTTCGGGTACGGTGACGGCGTCCCAGTCCACACCACCGTCCGCGAGGTGCGGGCCGAGGTCGGCCGAGCCCACCTCCGCGCCGTCCACATAGGAGGTCAGGGTGGGTTCGCCACCGATGCCGCCCTCGGACAGGGCGAACCACTTGTCGCAGGCCCAGCGGATCTCAGCGGCGTCGGAGGCGACGATGGTCGCGCTGTGACGCACCGAGCCGCCCCATGCCTCGTCCTCCATGACATAGAAGCTGTACGCGTACTCCGCCGGGGGCTTGTCGCCGACACCGAGGAGCACGGCCAACTCGTCCAGTCCGGCCCCCGCGTGGCGGGTGGGGGCAGCCGCGCGTATCCGGGCGTACAGCTTCTCCGCCTCGATGTGCCGCCGTTCGACGGTGCTCTCGTCCTCCCTGTACCACTTCATGACGTCGGGGTTCATGTCCAGACACGCCTGCCAGTAGGAGATCTGCTGGGCAAGGCGCCCGGTCAGCAGGGTCAGAGCCTCGACATCATCGGGGTGTGCCGCCACGGCGGCGCGCAGCCAGGGCTCTTCGGGCCAGGTCGGTTCGCCGTCCCCGGGCTCGGCCGGGTCCGCTGCCGTCAGGCACAGCAACCGCCCCACCCGCAGGGCGGCCTGGGCATCGCCCGCGGCCGCCGCGCTCCGCAGCCGGATGAGGGTCTCGTCGGTGATCGTCATGGGACGACGCTACGCCCCGCCACGGTGCGCTCAGCGGGCCGTGCCCAGAAGGTCAGGCGGCCATGGCCGGCAATCCGGGCAACAGCTTCTCGAGCGTGATGGGGAAGTCCCGCACGCGCACTCCGGTGGCGTTGAACACCGCGTTGGCCACCGCCGCGCCGGATCCGCAGATGCCCACTTCACCGATGCCCTTCGCGCCGAGGTCATTGGCCTTGTCGTCGTACCCTTCCAGGACGAGGGCCTCGATGTCGGCGGGGATGTCGCCGTGGACCGGCACCAGATACCCCGCGAAGTCCCGGTTGACGAAGGCGCCGGATCGCGGGTCGACGACGGCCTCCTCCTCGAGGGCCGCGCCGACGCCCCAGATCATGCCGCCGATCAGCTGCGAGCGGGCCGTCTTCGGATTGAACACACGGCCCACCGAGAACACGCTGAGCATCCGCCGCAGACGGATCTCGGCGGTGTCCGCGTCGACGCCCACTTCGGCGAAATGGGCACCGTAGGTGTTGATCGAGTAGTCCGAGTAGTTCGGATCGTCGCCCATGAAGCGCGTCTGGCCCTCCGCCTCCACACCGTCGGGATGGTGGCGCGCGACGATCTCGCGCAGCGCCTCGGACGCGCCACCGATGGCCACGTTGCCGTCGGAGAACACCGCCGCCGCGGGATCCTGTCCGTGCAGCGGGGAGCGGGTGTCGCCGCACGCCGCGTCCAGCAGCTTCGTGCGCAGGGCCGCGCACGCCCGGTGCAGCGCGGTGGACGAATTGGTGGCGCCCCACGAGCCGCCGGACCCCCAGCTGGAGGGGTGGTCCGAACGCCCGAGGTCGATCCGCACCCGTTCCAGCGGGAGCCCGAGTCCCTCGGCCCCGACCTGGGTGAGGATGGTGTAGGTGCCCGTCCCGATGTCGGTCATGTCGGTCTGGATGACGGCGGTGCCGTCCGGCTCCAACCGCACCCGTACCGTCGTCGGCCCCTGGAAGTGCCCCCGGATGGCGGCCGACATGCCGTAGCCGATCAGCCACCGTCCCTCGCGCACACTCGCGGGCGCGGCCGGACGGTTCTCCCAGCCGAACCGGCGGGCGCCTTCGCGCAGGCACTCCACCAGGTGCCGGTCGCTGTACGGCACGTTCCGCTCGGGATCCACGGTGGGCTCGTTGCGGATGCGCAGTTCGACCGGGTCCATCCCGAGCGCCTCGGCCAGCTCGTCCATCGCCGACTCGACCGAGAGCATGCCCGGCGCCTCGCCCGGCGCGCGGACGTCCGTCCCGCGCGGCAGG
Organism: Streptomyces rapamycinicus NRRL 5491; assembly: GCF_024298965.1. Lineage (NCBI taxonomy): Bacteria > Bacillati > Actinomycetota > Actinomycetes > Kitasatosporales > Streptomycetaceae > Streptomyces > Streptomyces rapamycinicus. The sequence goes on from NZ_CP085193.1 coordinate 11,785,273, forward strand.
TCGAGGGCCGTCAGCCGGTGGCTGGTCAGCCGGTGGGGCGCGGCGTAGAGGCTGCGGACGGTGGCGGCGGTCTGCTCGGCGTACTCGACGTCGGGGTTGGTGTGCATGGTGACGTCGTGGGCGATCGCGGCCAGCCGTCCATCGTGCCCCGCGCCCAGCCGGACCCGCTGGTCCGACGTGGGGCGCATGCCCACGAGCTGGAAGACCTGCTGGCGGGTCAGCGTGACCTTGACCGGCCGGCCCAGTGCGCGGGCGGCGAGCGCCGCCAGGATCGTCTCGGAGTGGATGCCCAGCTTGGAGCCGAAGCCGCCGCCGACGAAGGGGGTGACGATGTGCACCCGCTCGGGGTCCATCATCAGCGTGCCGGCGACCGAGTCCCGCGCCGCGTCGGTGATCTGGCAGCTCACGTAGACGACCAGGTCCTCGCCGCGCGGTGCCACCATGGACGCGTTCGGTTCGATCGGCATCGAGAACTCGTACGGGGTCGTGTACCGCTGGTCGACCTTGACCTCCGCACCGGCGAACCCGGCGTCGAAGTCGCCGACCGCGGTGTCGGTGGGGAGACCGGCGTTGACCGTCTTCGGGATGTAGGTGTCGTCCTCGAACTCGCCGAAGTCGAAACGGCCCCGCCCGGCGCGGTATTCGACCTCGACCAGATCGGCCGCGTCCCGGGCCTGCTCGAAGGTCTCGGCGACGACCAATGCCACCGGCTCGCCGTAGAAGTGGATGTCCGGGCCGGTCAGCATCGGCTGCGCGCGCCAGTACTCGAAGGGAATGGACTCGTCGCGGGGGCCTTGCGCCGGGGTGTTGAGGTGGGTCATCACCAGCTGGACACCGGGCGCGCCTTCCGCGTCCTCGGTGTCGATCCGGGTGATGCGGCCCTTGCCGATCGTCGCGCCGACGATGAAGCCGTAGAGCGGCTGACCGGCCTCCCAGTGCTCGTAGGCGTAGGTGGCCCGGCCGGTGGCCTTCAGCGGGCCGTCGACGCGGTTCACAGCTTGCCCGATCATCTCGCCTCCTCAGCTCGCCCCGGCCGCTTGCGCCAGCGTGCGGCACAGGGTGCGCTTGGCCAGTTCGACCTTGAAGTCGTTGTCACCCCGCCCGACCGCGCCGCGCAGCGCCGCCTCGGCGGCGGCGCGATAGGTGTCCATCGTGGCCGGACGGTCGGTCAGCGCGTCCTCCGCCTCGACGGACCGCCACGGCATGTGTGCCACACCGCCGAACGCCACCCGCGCCTCCCGGACCGTCCCCTGGCGGACCGAGACGACCGCCGCCACCGAGACCAGCGCGAACTCGTACGACGCCCGGTCCCGCACCTTGCGGTAGATCTGCCGGCCCGGCAGGGGCGGGGGCAGCACAACGCCCGTGATCATCTCGTCGTCGCCCAGCACGTTCTCGATATGCGGCGTATCGCCCGGCAGCCGGTAGAAGTCCGTGATGGCGACGCGGCGCACCGACCCATCGGCCCGGAGCAGCTCGATCTCCGCATCGAGCGCGGTCATCGCGACGGCCATGTCCGAGGGGTGGGTGGCGATGCAGGACTCGCTCGCGCCGAGGATCGCGTGGATCCGGTTGAACCCGCCGATCGCCGCGCACCCCGATCCGGGGTCGCGCTTGTTGCAGTCCGCGGCCGTGTCGTAGAAGTAGGGACAGCGCGTGCGCTGCACCAGGTTTCCCCCGGTGGACGCCTTGTTGCGCAGCTGCCCCGAGGCGCCCGACACCAGCGCCTCCGACAGCACCGGATAGCGGGTGCGCACGCGGGGATCGGCGGCCACATCGGAGTTCCGCGCCTGGGCGCCGACGCGCAGTCCACCGTCCGGCGGCTCCTCGATGTCCCGCAGCGGAAGCCGGCTGATGTCCACCAGGTGGCTGGGGTATTCGATGTCGAGCTTCATCAGGTCGAGCAGATTGGTGCCGCCGCTGATGAACTTCGCGCCCGGCTGGGCAGCCGCGGCGACGGCGGCCCGGGTGTCCGTCGCCCGCTCATAGGTGAAGGACCTCATGTGGCGCCTCCCTCCGCGCTGTCGCGGATGGCCGCGACGATGTTCGGATAGGCGGCGCACCGGCAGATGTTGCCGCTCATCCGCTCGCGGATCTCGTCATCGGTCAACGCGACCCGGGGCGAGGACACATCGGTGGTGACATGGCTGGGCCAGCCCGCCTTCACCTCGGCGAGCATGCCGACGGCCGAACAGATCTGGCCGGGGGTGCAGTAGCCGCACTGGAAGCCGTCGCATTCGACGAAGGCCCGTTGCATGGGGTGCAGATGGTCGGGGTCGCCCAGGCCTTCGATCGTCATGATCTCGTCGTCCTCGTGCATCACGGCGAGTGTCAGACAGGAGAGGACGCGTCGGCCGTTGATGAGCACCGTGCAGGCGCCGCACTGCCCGTGATCACACCCCTTCTTGGTCCCGCTCAGGCGCAGGTGTTCACGCAGCGCGTCGAGCAGCGAGGTCCGCGGATCCACCTCGAGCTGCCGCACCTGATCGTTGATGTTCAGCTTGATCGCCGAGGGCGGGGCCGGCTCAGCCTGGTCCCGCCTCATGGCGTGCGTATCCGAAGCGCTCATCACGGCCCGCCTTCCTCGCTAGGTGCAGGTGTCACCCCGGATGTGCGGCGCGACTGCCGGGCACGCTCCCTGCCTCCAGGCTCTCGCAAGAAGGCGGGCGTCGCACCGCGAGAATCCTGGTGACGGTGTGTTGTCGGCTGGTGACCAAATGTGTGCCGGTGGCGCCGTGTGCCGTGGCCGCCCGCGCCCCGGCGACCGCAGGTGTAAGAGGCGCGCCTCTCGGGCACCCGCGCCCGGAAGGATCACGTTTGATCAAGAGAGCGGGCCCGGTCCGGACACCTGGCCGGGACCGCGGAACGGAAGGCCATGAGCAGCGGTTTCATGGGTCCGGGGGACTTCGGTCCAGACCCGTTCGAGGAATTCATGGCGCGATTCCTCGGCGGCGGACCGCGCCCCGGCCTCCGCCATATCGACATCGGCCGCCTGATGAGCGACCCCGCCCGGCAGCTCGTCGCCGACGCGGCCACCTATGCCGCCGAGCACGGCAGCGCCGATCTGGACACCAAACATCTGCTGCGTGCCGCGCTGGCCGCCGAGCCGACCCGGGAGCTGCTGGCGGGGGCGGGCGCCGACACCGACGCGCTGGCCGCGGAGATCGACCGGATGAGCGGCGAGGGGCCGCGGCGCACCCAGCTGTCCGTCACCCCAGCGGTCAAGCGCGCCCTGCTGGACGCGCACGAACTGGCCCGTATGAACGGCGCCTCCTACATCGGCCCCGAGCATGTGCTCGGGGCGCTGGCCGCCAACCACGACTCCACGGCCGGCCGCATCCTCAACTCCCTGCCCTTCGACCCCGCGGCGGGCCGGGGCGGACCGCAGAGCGCACCGGGCCAGCCGCCGGTGAGCAGGGCGGCCGGGCAGCAGTCCGGCCGACGGCAGAACACGCCCACCCTCGACAAGTTCAGCCGCGATCTGACCGACCTCGCCCACGCGGGGCGGATCGACCCGGTCATCGGCCGCGAGCAGGAGATCGAGCAGACCGTCGAGGTGCTGTCCCGCAGGGGCAAGAACAACCCCGTACTGATCGGCGACGCCGGAGTCGGCAAGACCGCCATCGTCGAAGGGCTCGCCCAGCGCGTGGCCGAGGGAGACGTCCCCGACATCCTCCTGGGCCGCCGGGTGGTCGCCCTGGACATGTCCGCGGTCGTCGCCGGCACCCGCTACCGCGGCGACTTCGAGGAGCGGCTGAGCGGCATCATCGACGAGATCCGCACCCACTCCGAGGAGCTGATCGTCTTCATCGACGAGCTGCACACCGTGGTCGGCGCGGGCGCGAGCGGCGCCGAGGGCGGTTCCATGGACGCGGGCAACATGCTCAAGCCCGCCCTGGCCCGTGGCGAACTCCATGTCATCGGCGCCACCACGCTGGAGGAGTACCGCCGCCACATCGAGAAGGACGCGGCGCTGGCCCGGCGCTTCCAGCCAGTCCTGGTCCCGGAGCCCTCCGCCGCCGACGCCGTGGAGATCCTGCGCGGTCTGCGCGACCGCTACGAGGCCCATCACCAGGTCCGCTTCACCGATGAGGCGCTGCTCGCCGCCGTGGAGCTGTCCGACCGCTATCTCACCGACCGGTTCCTGCCCGACAAGGCCATCGACCTGGTGGACCAGGCCGGCGCCCGGGTGCGGCTGCGCTCGCGCACCAAGGGCACCGACACCCGAATCCTGGAGCGCGAGGTCGAGCAGCTGACCCGGGACAAGGACCAGGCGGTGGCCGCGGAGGAGTACGAGCGGGCCACCGAACTGCGCGACCGCATAGCCGAGTTGAACCGCCGCATCGAGGCCGACGGCGGCACCGAACCCGACGACGGGCAGGGCCTCGAGGTCACCGCCGAGGACATCGCCGAGGTGGTCTCCCGCCAGACCGGGATCCCGGTCAGCAGCCTCACCCAGGAGGAGAAGCAGCGCCTGCTCGGCCTGGAGGAACACCTGTCCGAGCGGGTCATCGGGCAGGACGAGGCCGTCGGCGCCGTGGCCGAGGCGGTGCTGCGCTCCCGTGCCGGTCTTGCCGACCCCGGCCGTCCCATCGGCAGCTTCCTCTTCCTCGGTCCGACCGGCGTCGGCAAGACCGAACTCGCGCGGGCGCTGGCCGAGGCGTTGTTCGGCAGCGAGGACCTGATGGTCCGGCTGGACATGAGCGAGTACCAGGAGCGGCACACCGTCAGCCGGCTGGTCGGCGCGCCACCCGGATACGTCGGCCACGAGGAGGCCGGACAGCTCACCGAGGCGGTGCGCCGCCGCCCCTACGCGCTGCTCCTGTTCGACGAGATCGAGAAGGCGCATCCGGACGTGTTCAACACCCTGCTCCAGGTGCTCGACGACGGCCGGCTCACCGACGCCCACGGCCGTACGGTCGACTTCCGCAACACGGTCGTCGTGATGACCAGCAACCTCGGCTCCGAGGCCATCGGCGGGCGCGGCGCCCTCGGCTTCGGGACCGCGGACGCCGATACGGACGAGCAGGCCCGGCGCGAGCGCGTCCTGCGACCGCTGCGCGAGCACTTCCGCCCCGAGTTCCTCAACCGCGTCGACGAGATCGTGGTCTTCCGGCAGCTCACGGACGAGCATCTGCGCCAGATCACCGATCTGCTGCTGGAGGAGACCCGCCGTCGGCTGCACGCCCAGAACGTCACCGTGGAGTTCGCCCCGGAGGCCGTCGACTGGATCGCGCGGCGCGGCCACGAACCCGCGTACGGTGCCCGGCCGCTGCGCCGCACCATCCAGCGGGAGGTGGACAACCGTCTGTCGCGACTGCTGCTGGACGGCGAGATCTCGTCCGGCGACCGGGCCCGGGTGGAGGTCGCGGACGGACAGCTGGTGTTCCACACCGACACCGCCTCGAACGCCGGGCAACCGTGACGCTCACGGTGTGCCGCGAACGCCCGGCGGTGCCCGGCCGCTCTTCCGCCGTATGGTGGGAAGAGTCCACCGGGGACGGCGCCTCGAACGGGGTGGCGGACCGGGGGAGCCGGCGCGCCGCAGGCGGAAAGGAGCGCATCGGACATGGACCAGCAGAACCCGCATCCTGACCGCACTCCCGGGCCTGCCGGATCTCCTGGGCCTCCCGGAGGCCCTTCGACTCCCGGATCTTCCGGACTCCGGCCGAGCGTGGGCGTGCCCCCGGGCGAGACCCCACCGGCCGAGGACGGCCTGTCGGAAGCGGGCCCCCGCGAGACGTACAACCCCACGAAGGGCTGGTCGAAGGGGCCCACGATCGTCATTTGGCTCTTTGTGGCGCTGTTCGCGACCTTCTGCATCGCGTTCGCGGTCGCCGTGCTGGGGTGACCTGAGCTGATGCACGACGACCGCGACGCGCCCGGAAACCGTGGCCGTGAGGCTCGGTCCGGCCGTGTGGAGACTCGCGAGGAGCGGGCCGACCGCAAGTGGGCCGAGTTGCTCCAGGAGGTGAGGGTGACGCAGACGGGTGTGCAGATCCTGTTCGCGTTCCTGCTCACGGTCGCCTTCACCCCGCGCTTCCACGACCTGGGCCAGGTGGACCGGGCCATCTACGTCGTGACCGTCCTTCTGGGCGCGGCGGCCACCGGCGCGTTGATCGCACCCGTCTCCTTGCACCGGATCGTCACCGGCCGCCGGCTGAAGCCGGAAACGGTGGACTGGGCCTCCCGTTTCACCGTGGCCGGGCTGGTGCTTTTGCTGTGCACGGTGGCGTCGGCGCTGCTGCTGATCCTGCGTGTCGTCGTGGTCGATGTCACCGCCTTCTGGCTGGCGGCCGCGGCCCTGCTCTGGTTCGTGATCTGCTGGTTCGTACCCGCGGCGTGGCTTTTCCACCGCTCGCGCAAGGAGCGCTGAGGAGCGCTGAGGAGGCACGGTTTTCTCCGCAGGTGGAAGGGGACTCGTCCGCCATGGATCACATGCAGGCTCCGATTCTGGCGGCCCTGGCTCGCTACCACGAGCGCGGGGCCCTCCCGTTCACTCCGCCCGGCACAAGCAGGGCAGGGGCGCCGACCCGGAGGTCGTCAAGGTTCTGGGGGACGAGGTGTTCCGCACCGACCTCCTCGCCTTCGGCGGCCTTGACGACCGGCTGGGGTCGGGCCGTGTGCTGGACCGCGCGGAGGAGTTGATGGCCGACGCGGTGCGCGCCGAGCACACCTTCTTCTCGACCTGCGGCAGCTCGCTCTCCGCCAAGGCCGCGATGCTGGCGGTGGCGGGCCCCCACGAGACCCTGCTGGTGGGCCGGGACGCGCACAAATCGGTGGTCTCCGGCCTGGTCATCTCCGGCGTCCGGCCGATCTGGGTGGAACCCGAATGGGACGGTGCCCGCCATATCGCGCATCCGCCGTCGACCGCGTCGTTCGAGCGGGCATTCGATGAGCACCCGGAGGCCAGGGGAGCGCTGGTGACCAGCCCCACTCCGTACGGATCCTGCGCCGACCTGGCGGGGATCGCCGAGGTCTGCCATCGGCGCGGCCGTCCGCTGATCGTCGACGAGGCCTGGGGAGCACATCTGCCGTTCTGCTCCGAGCTGCCGAGCTGGGCCATGGACGCGGGTGCCGACGTCTGCGTGACCGGCATCCACAAGATGGGCAGCGGCCTGGAGCAGGGCTCGGTGTTCCATCTCCGGGGCGACCTGATCGAGCCGGCCGTCCTGAAGTCCCGCGCCGGTCTGCTCGGCACCACGAGTCCGTCCGTGCTCCTCTACGCGGGAATGGACGGGTGGCGCCGGCAGATGGTGCTGCACGGCGAGGAACCGCTCGGCGCGGCCCTGCGCCGGGCGCATGCGGTGCGCGACGAGATCGCGGCCGTAGACGGACTGCACGTGGACGGGCCCGCGGACTACGTGGGCCCCGGCCTGGGCAGTGACTTCGATCCGTTTCCGGTCGTCATCGACCTCACCGGTCTCGGGGTCAGTGGCTACCGCGCCGCCGACTGGCTCCGGGAACAGCACGACGTCAACGCCCATCTCGCCGACCACCGGCGGATCAGCACCCAGCTCACCCACGCCGACGACCCCTCGACGACCGGAGCGCTGCTGACGGCGCTGCGCGAGCCGGCCGCGCACGCGGAGGATCTGCGGCCCGCCCCCGAGGTGGCCGTGCCGACGCCGGACGAGCTGCGGATGGAACAGTCCTGCCTGCCGCGGGACGCCTACTTCGGCGCCACGGAGGATCTGCCCGTGGCCCGTGCGGCAGGCCGGGTGGCGGCCGAGATGATCACTCCCTACCCGCCGGGCATACCGGCCGTGCTGCCCGGCGAGGTACTGAAGCAGCCGGTCCTTGACTATCTGCGCTCCGGGCTGAAGGCCGGGATGAATCTCCCCGACGCGGCCGACCCCGGGCTGGACACCATCCGCGTCCTGGTCGAAGGGACCGGAGCCGACTGAGTCGTCGCATGCCGTGGCACGGTCCGGTGGCGTTGTCCGCGCCGCGATTGCGGAAGGTGGTGAGGGGCACCCGGCCCACGAAGGCGAAGCCGAAGCCCACCACGACAGAGGCGGACGGAGCACAAGGAACGGTGAGCGACACGCACCCCGCGACGACGACCCGGCCGATGCCCCTGCCCACGGCGCGGGGAGAGGTGTCCGGCGCGCTCGTCGACGCCCTCGTACGCGAGCCCGGCGGGGCGACGCCGCCCGGCGGCCGGTCGCTCCGGGCGGCCGATCCGTACGGCGACGATCTGCAACTCGCGCTCTATGTGTGCTACGAACTCCACTACCAGGGCTTCTCCGGTGTGGACGACGCATGGGAGTGGGATATCGAGCTGCTCCGGACGCGGCAGACGCTGGAGCGGCGCTTCCTGGACGCGCTGCGCTCCGACGCCACCACGCACGACGACCCGGACGCCGCCGTGTCCGGGCTGCTGGTGGAGCCCACCGACGGGACGGGCGTGTCGCACTTCCTCCGGGACGAGGGCGAGCGGTGGCAGATGCGCGAGTACATCGCGCATCGGTCGCTCTACCAGCTCAAGGAGGCCGACCCGCATGTATGGGTGCTGCCACGGCTTCGGGGCCGGGCCAAGGCGGCGATGGCGGCCGTGGAGTACGACGAGTTCGGGGCCGGGCACGGGGACCGGGTGCACGCGGAGCTGTTCGCCGCTCTGATGGCCGACCTGGGCCTGGACCCGACGTACAACCACTATCTGGACGCCGCGTCGGCGCGGATGCTGGCGGTGGTCAACATGATGTCGCTGCTGGGACTGCACAGGGCGCTGCGCGGCGCCCTGGTGGGCCACTTCGCCACCGTCGAGATCACCTCCCCGCCCGCCTCCGACCGGCTGGCCCGGGCCCTGCGACGACTGGGCGCGGGCGAGGCGGCGGTGTTCTTCTACACCGAACACGTGGAGGCCGACGCCGTACACGAGCAGGTCGTACGCCATGAGGTGATCGACGACCTCCTGAAGCGCGAACCCGGGCTCGCCGCGGACGTGGCGTTCGGCGTCGATGCCACCGTGTTCCTGGAGGACCGCTTCACCGATGAGGTCCTGGACACCTGGCGGAAGGGCCGGTCCTCACTCCGCGTCCCGCTGTGACCCCGGCTGCCCCGCCTCCTCGGACTCCGGCTCGGGTGCCACCACCGGTGAGGTGCGGCCCGGCAGTGCGAGCAGCGCCACGGCCGCGCCGGTCAGGGCGGCCGCCACGCCGACGCCCATCGTGACGGACTGGGCGTCGGTGAAGGCCGAGCGGGCCGCGTCGGCCAGTGCCGCGCCGTCCGCGCGGTCCCGGGCGTGCGACAGGGTGGCGCCGAGCGAGGACATCGCGTCCTCGGGCAGACCGTCCGGCAGCTTGCCCCGGTAGACGGTGGCGAGCAGGCCGCCCAGCCCGGCCACGCCCAGGGCGATGCCGAGTTGCTGATGGGTGTCGTTGAGCGCGGAGCCCATACCGGCCCGCTCGGGCGGCACCGCCCCCAGCACCGTGCTGGTCGCCGAGGGCCCCGCGATACCGGATCCGAGGCCCGCCAGCCCCAGCCCGATGGACACCGCCGCGGAGCCGCCGCTCTCGGAGAGCGAGGCCAGCACCGCGAATCCGGCCGCGGTGACGGTGAATCCGGTGACGATGCAGGCCCGCGCCCCGAGTCTGGCCGGGGCCCGGCCGCCCACCGCCGAGCCCGCGACGACCCCCGCGGCGAGCGGCACCGCGGCGAGCCCGGTCTCGAACGCGCTGTAGCCGAGCACCAGTTGCAGATACTGGCTCAGCACGAAGAGGGTGCTGCCCGTGGCGATCGTCATCACCGCCACCGCGAAACCCGCCCCGGCGAACCGCCGGTCGCGGTAGAGCCGCAGATCGACCATCGGCGTCGCGGAGCGCCGCTGCCGTACGCCGAAGCCGACCAGCGCCAGCACCGCCACCGCCGCCCCGGCCACCACCGCGGGCGCGGTGTACCCGTACGCCGGGGCCTCGATCAGGGCCCAGACCAGGCCGGTCATGCCCGCGGTGACCAGGACGGTGCCGTACGGATCCAGTCCCCGGCCGTCGGCCGCCCGGGTCTCGGGCACCAGCCGTACGACCCCGAACAGGGCCACCGTCACCACGGGGACGTTGATCAGGAAGACCGCCGCCCAGCTCCACGCGTCCACCAGGGCGCCCCCGAGCAGGGGCCCCGCCGCCATGCCGACGGAGGCGACCGCGCTCCACAGCGCGAAGGCCCGCGGGCGCTCCCGCTCGGGGAAGACCACGACGAGTACCGCGAGCGTCGCGGGCATCACCAGCGCCGCGCCCACCCCCATGAGCGCCCGCGCCGCGATCAGCCACCACACCGACGGGGCCGCCGCGGCCAGCGCCGACGCCGCCCCGAAGACCAGCAGCCCCACGACGAGGGCGCGCCGCCTGCCGTAGCGGTCGGAGAGCACCCCCGCGGTGATGAGGAGCCCGGCGAAGACCACGACATAGGCGTCGATCACCGCCTGGAGCTGGTCCGTCGAGGCGTCGAAGGCATCGCCGATGGCGGGCACCGCGACATGCAGGACGGTGTTGTCGACGACGATCACGAGCAGGGCGGCACACAGGGCCACCAGGATCGCCCACCGGCGCGGATGGCCTTCCTCGTCGCTCATGACTCTCCCTCGTTCTCCTACAGTGTTGGATTACCTCCAACACTGTAGGAGCGGTGGAGCGGTGACCGCAAAGAGGTAGGCTGCGGGCTCGTGAGCACGAAGCCGGACGGGAACAGGGGAACGGACGCGGACCAGGGGAAGAAGGTGCTGGACAACGCACCGGGAGCGGTGTGGTTCCGTACCGGGAAGACCGCCCGCCCACGGCCTCAGCTGTCACATGAGCGAATCGTCACCACCGCCGTCGAGCTGCTGGACCGCGACGGTGTGCGGAAGCTGAGCATGCGCCGGCTCGCCGAGCGGCTCGGCGCCCACGCGACCAGCCTCTACTGGCACGTGGCCACCAAGGACGACGTCCTGGACCTCGCTCTCGACGCGGTCTTCGCCGGACTCGACCTCCCCGAGCTGCACAGCGCCTCATGGCAGGACGACGTCGAGGCGTTCATGACCGGCCTGCGCTCGGTCCTGCTGCGCCACCCATGGGCCGGCGCCCTGGCCAACTCCCGCCCCCTCATGGGACCCAACGCCCTGCGCTGCTCGGAGTTCGCCTACACCGCGCTCACCACCGGCGGCTTCGAAGGGGTCCACCTGTCGTCCGCCGCGGCCACCATCACCCACTATGTGATCGGCTCCGCCTCCTCCGAAGCCGTGTGGCGGCAGCGCTCCGACGAGGCGGCGACCCGCTCGGCCGTGGACGCCCACATCCGCGCCCACATCGACGAATACCCGACCCTCGCCGGCCACTTCCCGCTCCTGGAGGAGGACGACTGGGACTCCCACTTCCACCGCGGTATGCGCCTGCTGCTGGCCGGTCTGGCCTCCCCCGACGCTCGGGAGCGGTCATGACCGCCTCGACCGCGACGCTGATCGGAGCGGCCCGGCGCCTCGCCCGCGAGGTGCTGGCACCCGGCGCCGAGGCCGCCGACCGCGAGGGCGTCTCCCCGGCCGTGATCGGCGAGGTCAAGAGGTCCGGGGTGCTCGGGGTGAGCGGCCCGGCGGCGTACGGCGGGGCGCAGGCGCCGGACGCGGTGGCCCGCGAGATCGCCGAAATCCTCGCCGGGGCGTGCTGCTCCACCTACTTCGTCCAGGCCCAGCACCACAGCCCGGTCAGGATGCTCGCCGCCGCCGGCTCCCCGGCGCGCGAACGGCTGCTGCGGCCGCTGTGCGACGGCACGCTGCTGTCCGGTATCGCCTTCTCCCATCTGCGGGCCTTCCCCCGCACGCCGGTGCGGGTCACCCGGGTCCCGGGCGGCCGGCGCTTCGACGGCCGGGTGCCGTGGTACACCGGCTGGGGCCTGAACGATGTGATGCTGCTCGCCGGGGTCACCGACGACGGCGAGGCGCTGTTCGCCGTCGCGGACGCCCGTGAGCAGCCCGGTCTGCGTCCCACACCGCGGCTCGAACTCGCCGCGCTGACCGGCACCCGCACGGTCGGCCTGGAGCTGGACGGCCTGCTGGTGCCCGAGGAGGCGGTGGTCTGGAGCCGCCCCTACGAGGAGTGGGCGGTCGCGGACCGGCCGAAGAACACCAACCCCAGCCCGGCCGTGTTCGGCGTGGCCGGCGCCGCCCTGGATCTGCTGGAGACCGCCGGGGACGCGGAGGCGAAGGAGACGGCGCAGGTGCTGGGCGAGCGGCTGCGCGAGGTGCGCCGGGAGGCGTACGCGCTGGTGGACGAGGTTCCCCCGGGCGAGCGCCTGGCGGACCGGCTCGTGGTGAAGACCCGGGCCTACGACGTGCTGCGCGCCGCCACCACCGCGGCGATCGTGGCGGGCGGCGGCCGGGCCTTCGGCCTCGGCAGCCCCGCCCAGCGGCTGGCCCGGGAGGGCCTGTTCCTGCTGGTGCAGGGCCAGACCACGGACGTCCGCAGCGCCCATCTGCGGGCCCTGCGCGGCTGACCGGCCCGCCTGTCCTTCGGCGGGACTCCTGCGCCCGGCCGCCGGGTCTCACACCGCGAGTTCCTTGCGGATGCGGTTCAGCATGAAGGCGGAGGACTCCCGCGCCCGTTCCTCCCAGGCGAAGACGCAGGACGTGGCGACACCGTCGAAGTTCAGCTCGCGGAGGGTGCCGAAGAAGGTGTCCCAGTCGACCTCGCCCTGGCCGACGTCCAGGTGCTGGTGGATACGGGCCGGGGTGCCGGGCGGGTTGAGGATGTAACGCAGCCCGGAGGAGCCCTTGTGGTTGAAGGAGTCCGCGATGTGCACATGCTGGAGCTTGTCGCCCGCGTAAGCCATCATCGCCGCGATGTCCGCCGTCGGCTCGGCGCCGGAGAGGTGGAAGGTGTGCGGAGCGCAGTACAGGTAGTTCACGTTGATGGCGCGGACCAGGTCGACCGCGGGGGTGTTCTCCTCGCAGAAGTCGTCCGGGTGGGCCTCCAGGTTGAGGGCGATGGCCTCGCGTTCGAAGAGCGGCAGCAGCTCCTCCAGCGAACGCCAGAAGGCGGCCTCGCTCTCGGCGGCGCGCTCGGGGCGGCCGTTGAACTCCGAGTTCATCAGCGGGCATTCGAGGTCGGCGGTGATCTCGATCATCCGCTGCCAGTAGCGGAAGGCGGTCTGCCGCTCGGTCTCGTCGGGCGAGGACCACTTGTACAGCGGCAGCACGGAGGAGAGCTGGACACCGTGCGTGCGCAGGGCCCGCTTCAGCTCCGCGACGCGCTCGTCGCCCGCCCGCGGGTGGAGGAAGAACGGCATGAAGTCGTCGCGCGGGGACAACTCGATGTACTCGTAGCCGAGTTCGGCGACCGTGCGCACCATCTCGTCGAGCGGCAGCGCGCGGAGCATATAGGGGTCGAGTGCGATTTTCACGAGGCGGCTCCGTGGAACGCGGGTCGGGGCTTCATATCGACGGTGACGATCTGGCCGCCCGACTCCAGGGACTGGACGGCGGCATCGGTGATGACGGTGGCGGCGTAGCCGTCCCAGGACGACGGGCCGGTGGGTTCGGCGCCCGCCGCGACCGAGGCGATCCACTCGCGGAACTCGGTGTCGAAGGCATCGCCGAACCGGCCCTTCCAGTCCTGGAGCACGCCGGTGCCGTGCCGCCCGGCGGCGCGGATGCCGACGGCCGCCGGATCCGGCAGTCTGACCAGGCCGTCCTCGCCCACGGTCTCGCGCTGGATGTCGTAGCCGTACTGGCAGTTGACGAAGACCTCCAGGTCGATCCGGACACCGTTCGCCGTCTCGAAGAGCATGATCTGAGGGTCCTTGAGGTGGCCGAACCGCTTGCCGGTGGCGCGCGGGGTGGTCACCTGGACTGAGCTGATCTCGTCGTCGAGCAGCCAGCGCAGTACGTCGATCTCGTGGACGGCCGTGTCCTGGGCCGCCATCGCGGAGACGTAGGACTCCGGCACGGTCGGGTTGCGGTGTGCGCAGTGCACGATGAGCGGAGTGCCGACGGCGCCCGAGGTGAGCACGTCCTTCATCTGGCGGTATCCGGCGTCGAAGCGGCGCATGAAACCGACCTGCACGAGGCGGCGGCCGTGGGCGCGCTCGCCCTCCACGACGCGCAGACAGTCCCCGGCGGTGGTGGCGAGCGGTTTCTCGCAGAACACCGGCTTGCCCTCCGCGATGGCGTTCAGCACATGCTCCGCGTGGGTGGAGCCCCAGGAGGTGACGAGGACGGCGTCCACTTCGTCAACTGCGCCGGAGCCATCGGCAGGCGCACCCCGTCCGGCGACGAGATCCGCACCGACGAGGACTTCGCCGCCCATCTGCTGGAGTCGCGGCGGGTGGCGGTGATCCACGGAGCCGCGTACGGCGCACCGGGGTACTTCCGTATCTCCTTCGCGACCTCCCACGACATCCTCACCGCGGCGTGCGAGGGCATCGCCCGTGCCTGTGCGGACCTTTCCTGAACACATCGAGGAGCCACATGCTGCGCGTCACCACCCGGTTCGACCGGCCCGACCCCGCCCTCGTCGACCAGCTGAGCGGGTACTCCGCCGCCACTGTCCACGAGGCCCAGGGCCGCCTCGGGGCCCTGGACTCCACCATCAAGCCGATCGATCCCGCCATGCCGGTCTGCGGCCCCGCCTTCACCGTGCGCTGCGCGCCACGGGACAACATCATGCTCCAGGTGGCCATCGCCAACGCCCGCCCCGGCGATGTCATCGTGGTCTCCGCGGGCCAGTACGCCGAGGCGGGCTCCTTCGGCGATGTGCTGGCCAACGCGTGTGTGGCCAAGGGGCTCGGCGGTCTCGTCACCGACACCGGTGTCCGCGACACCCAGGAGCTGCGGAAGCTGGGCTTCCCGGTGTTCTCGTACAGCGTCAGCATGAAGGGCACGGTCAAGGAGACCGTCGGCCCGATGGCCGAACCCGTCCTGATCGGCGGCGAGATCGTCCGCCCGGGAGACGTGGTGCGCGCGGACGCCGACGGGGTCGTGGTGGTGCGCCGCGAGGACCTGAAGGACGTCATAGCCAAGTCCCGGGCCCGCGTCGACGCGGAAGACGCGTATATCGCCGCCTACCGCGCGGGGAAGAGCGTGATCGAGGTCAGCCGGCTGGCGGCGGTGCTCGAGGCCAAGGGGCTCGTCATCGACGAGTAGCGCCGGGCGGCGCGCGGCAGATCCACAGCTTCGCGAACGGATCGTGCGGCTACAGCTTCTCGAAGGGATCGTGGTTCGCGAGCAGCTGCTCCACCCGCGCCTGATCGACCCGGCTGACGATCTGCCCGGCCTCCTGCCGGTCCCGGATCACCTTGGCGAGGGTGAAGGCGGAGGTCACCAGGTAGAGCACGGAGATGGCGAGGAAGCCGCGCACCCAGGCGTCGGCGCTCAGCTGGAAGATGCCGACGGCGGTGGCGGCCATGGCGACGGCGAAGGAGGCGACCGCCTGACCGTAGAACGCGGCCGTGCTCTGCTGCTTGACCGGTGTCTCACTCATGCGGACAAGGATGGGCGGATGCGGTCGGCTCCGTATCCGTCCGGATACTCAGGTACGTACTCAGACATCGGGCGCCGTCAGCGCGGTTGGCGCAGCCCCTCGACGAGGAGTGCGACCAGTCGTCGTGCGTCATAGCCGGGGTCGTGCTCGGCGCCGATGCAGAGGTTCCCGACGCCGCGCATGAGCTCGTACGCCTTCAGGCCGGGTCGGATCTCCCCGGCGTCGGCCGCCGCGTCGAGCAGCTGGGTGCACACGGGCAGGAGACGGTCGATGAAGTACGAGTGCAGCGTGTCGAAGCTCGTGTTGTCGGACCGCAGCACGGCGGCGAGGCCGTGCTTGGTGACCAGGAAGTCGACAAAGAGATTGATCCACTGGCCCAGTGCGGCATGCGGTGTCGCGCTGCTCGCCAGCAGGGCCGGACCGGCCTCGGCGCAGGCCTCGACCTGATGCCGGTAGACGGCGATGATCAGGTCCGCCCGGGTCGGGAAGTGGCGGTAGATCGTGCCCACTCCGACACCGGCCTTGGCCGCGATGTCGCGCACCGGCGCTTCCACGCCCGAGGCGACGAATACCGAGGCGGCAGCGTCGAGCAGGGTCTCCTGATTGCGCCGGGCGTCCGCCCGCTTGGACCGGGCCGAGGGCCCCGCGCCCCTGTCGCCGTCGTTCACCGCGCCGCTCCCTCCACTGCCGGACTTGCCAAGCGGAACAGTGTTCCGTATCTTTACCGGAGCCAGGTTCCGTTTGCTTATGATGCCAGAGTGGGGGCCCGGCGACCAAACCGCGCATTGCCGCCGCGCAATGCCACCACGCTTCCCCGCAGTGGAGGAACACGGTCATGCAGTACCGCACCTTGGGCCGCACCGGTGTGCAGGTCAGCTCCCTCGCGCTCGGCGCGATGAACTTCGGCAGGATCGGGCGCACCAGCCAGGACGAGGCCACCGCCCTCGTCGACGCCGCTCTCGAGGCGGGGATCAACCTCATCGACACCGCCGACATGTACAGCGCCGGTGAGTCGGAGGAGATGGTCGGCAAGGCCATCGCCGGCCGCCGCGACGACGTCGTGCTGGCCACGAAGGCGGGGATGCCCATGGGCGACAAGCCCAACCACGGGGGCAGCTCACGCCGCTGGCTGGTCACCGAGCTGGACAACAGCCTGCGCCGGCTCGGCGTCGACCACGTCGACCTCTACCAGATCCACCGGTGGGACCCGGCCACCAGCGACGAGGAGACGCTGTCGGCGCTCACCGACCTCCAGCGCACGGGGAAGATCCGCTACTTCGGCTCCTCGACCTTTCCCGCCTACCGCGTCGTACAGGCCCAGTGGGCCGCCCGCGAGCACCGCCTGCGCCGCTATGTCACCGAACAGCCCAGCTACTCGATACTGCAGCGCGGAATCGAGCGCGACGTACTGCCCGTCGCCGAGGAGTACGGGCTCGGGGCGCTGGTGTGGAGCCCGCTGGCCTCCGGCTGGCTGTCGGGCGCCATCCGTGCGGGCCGGTCCATCACCACCAGCCGCTCGGCGATGATGCCGGAGCGCTTCGATGTCACCATCCCCTCCAACCGGGCCAGGCTCGACGCCGTCGAGCAGCTGGCCAAGGTCGCCGACGAGGCCGGTCTGACCATGATCCAGCTGGCGCTCGGATTCGTCACCGCGCACCCCGCCGTGACCAGCGCGCTCATCGGCCCCCGCACACTGGACCATCTGCGCACACAGCTCGCCGCCGCCGACATCCTGCTCTCCGCCGATGTGCTCGACGCGATCGACGCGATCGTGGCCCCCGGCACCGACCTCGCCGCGCACGAGAAGCACGACACTCCGCCCGCGCTGCTCGACCCGTCACTGCGGCGCCGCTGACGGATCCGGCGCCACCTCCGTCCGGGCCCGGGTGAGCGCGGCGACCGCTCCACGTGGATCGTCCGCGTGGAACCGGAGCGTACGGGCGACGCCCCGGCGCCCGAGGGGCCGTACGAACGGCACCGGCTCCGTCAGCTCCACCGTCACCGTGGTCTGGCTGCCCACCGCGAGGTCGAGCACCCCGTCCGGGCCCAGCCGCACCAGCCGTCCGTCCGGATAGCGCCGGTCGACCCGGGCGGCGGCGATGGTGGCGGCCGGAACCCGCAGGTCGAACAGTGCGCCGTAGCGGATGCGCAGCGAGCCGTCGGACCCCACGACATGCGGCCGGACCACACAGGCCGCGTGCAGGGCGAGGACCAGCACCACCCCGTACACATCGATGACGAGCAGGATCGCGTGCACCACCGGCCAGGGGATCACCAGGGCCAGCCCCACCGTCTCGATGACCGACACGAAGATCATCGCGTACATCATGGCCGTCTGGGGTCCGGTGTACGGGACGGCCAGCGCCCCCTCGGGGACCTGGTGGCGGCGGCGCAGCACCCACAGCCCGAGGCTGTGCAGGGACCGCGCCTCGTGCCGGAGGAGCCGGCGCGCGACCAGCGGGATCACGGACTCCGCCACGCCTTTCGCCCACACCGCCGCCCGTGCGAACCGCCGGTTCATGACGCCCTCCTGCCCCGTCGGACGGCCAGCTGCTCCATCACCCGGCGCACCACCTCGGCCTGGGCAGGCGAGTAGTCGTCGAGCAGCGCCTGCTCGAAGCCGGTCGCCGTCGGGCCGCCGTCCGGGATGGCCGCCAGCACCCCGTCCGGTACGGCGGCGGACAGCTCCTCGGCCAGCGGCGCGATCCGGGGATCGTCCGCCGTGGCCCCCTCCAGTTCGTCCAGCCGCTCGTACAGCGGGAGCACGGCGCGGTCCTCGGCCAGCGGCCGCAGCGCCGCGTACACCGCGTCCCCGCCGATGATCCCCTCGAGCAGCATCAGGTGCTCGCGGTCCTTGGCGGCGGTCGGCGAGGAGGTGGCGGGGGCCACCTTCAGGAGCTCGGCGAGCGCGGGGGAGAGCGGTGCGTCCGCTGTGAGCGGGCCCTCCAGCAGCGCCGCCAGCACCTGGCGGCGCCGCTGGATCTCGTGTTCCTGACGGGCGAGATCGGCGTCCAGCTCGCCCAGCACCTCGGCCAGCTCACGCCCGGCGTCGTCCGCGAGGACGTCCCGCACCTCGTCCAGGGCGAGCCCGAGCTCGGTCAGCCGCCGGATCCGGGCCAGCAGAACGGCGTCCCGGAGGGTGTAGACCCGGTATCCGTTGGCGCGCCGCTTGGGCTCGGGCAGCAGACCGATGTGGTGGTAGTGCCGCACGGTCCGGGATGTGACTCCGACGAGCGCGGCGATTTCTCCGATGCGCATACGGCCAGTAGAAACCCTGCCGTTGCGACAAGGTCAAGCGTGTCCGCCCGGTGGCCCCTCGACGGCGCCGATATCGGGACGGCCGCGGTAGAGCGGGGCGCCACGGTAGTCACGGCCACCGTTGTCCGGGATGACGGTGCCGGTGCCGATCAGCGGTGAGCCCGGCCGGGGAGCGAAGCCCAGCGCGGTGTCCAGCCGCGGTCCGCTGTCGGCCGTGCCGTACGGCCCCGACACCTCCGGGTTCACCAGCAGCGGGTCGCCCGTGCGCGCGGTGGGGTCGGTTTCGGGAACGGTCAATGAGGCACCGCCGTAGAAGTTGTTGGCGTAGGCGATGGTCGGGCTGGCGGTCAGGCTCGCGCCGGCGATCGCCGAGGAGAAGGCGTTGTCGTGCAGGTCGTAGCGCGCGTTCAGGGAGGAGCCGTAGCCGTAGACCAGGTACCGGCTCGCCGGGTTGTGCACCGTGTTGTTGTAGACCTCGGCCGAAGCGGCCCGGTCGGAGTGCAGATAGAGCGGATACCGGGAATTCCCGCTGAGGATGTTGTAGCGCACCACGACATCGCCGAAGGAGAACTGGCACAGCAGAATGCCATCGCCGTTGTCGTGTACGAAGTTGTACTGGATCCGCACCCGTGTGGTGCCCTTGTCGGCGTCGATGCCGTTGGAGTCGGCGCCCCCGGCCTTCTGCTCCGTCCGGTACACCTCGTTGCGCTGGATCACCACATCGTCCGCGTAGTACGCCTCGATGCCCGATGTCCCCGCCTCGTCCACCATTGTGGTCGACCACGGCGCCGCGCACATTGGTCAGATACATCGCGTTGCAGCCGTAAGCCGTCCCGCCCTGGGAGATGAAGTTGTTCCGGATCGTGATGTCCGTATGCGGGGTGAAGGCGGTGTCATCGGGTGAGGTCCGGGTGCCCCAGCCGGTCGGCACCGCGACGGGGGCGCCGTTCGCGTCCTTCGCGTCGCCGGTGTACTGCTTGACGACGATGCCCGCGAACGAGGTGTCGCGCACCGTGGAGTTCCGCACCTGGATGTCGTGGAGCACGGTCGCGGCGGACGGCAGCGTGGCCGAGAAAGCGCTGTCACACGGGGTGTCAAGAGTCCGGCCCGCCCTTCGCGTCCCTCCGGCGGCGACCCGTGTAGGGGCCAACGGGACGGTAGCGTAAGGAGGTCCCGATACGGTCAGGTGCGGCGAGAGCGCACATCCGGGAACAGTGAGGGAGCCTTATGCGGCAAGAGATCAGCCCCGAGCCCATCCTTGAGGTCGGGCTCGGCTTCATGGCGTCGAAGGCGCTGCTCACCGCGGTGGAACTGGATCTCTTCTCCCGGCTCGCCGAAGCTCCCCGCACCGGCGGTGACCTGGCCGGGGCGCTCGGGCTGCACTCGCGCGGCGCCGCCGACTTCCTCGACGCGCTGGTGGCCCTCGGATTCCTGGAGCGGTCCGAGGGCGTGTACCGCAACAGCCCGTCCGCCGACACCTTTCTCGACCGGGGGAAGGCCACCTATGCGGGCGGCATCCTGGAGATGGCCAACAGTCGGCTGTATCCCTTCTGGGGGTCGCTCACCGAGGCGCTGCAGACCGGGAAGCCGCAGAACGAGCACAAGCACGGCGGCGACGTCTTCGACGCCATTTACCACGATCAGGAGGGTCTTGAGCGATTCCTGCACGGAATGACCGGGCTCAGCATGGGCAAGGCGATGGTGATAGCCCAGCGGTTCCCCTGGGCCGACTACCGGACCGTGCTGGACGTCGGCGGAGCGGTGGGCTGCGTCCCGGTGGCGGTGGCCCAGCGCCACGCCCATATGAGCGGCGGTGTCTTCGAACTGCCCCGGGTGCGGCCCGTCTTCGAGAAGTACGTGGCGTCCTTCGGCCTGGGGGACCGGCTCACCTTCCACGGCGGCGACTTCTTCACCGATGACCTGCCCGGCGCCGATGTCATCGTGCTGGGCCAGATCCTGCACGGCTGGGGCCTGGAGGAGAAGCGGCTGCTGCTGAAGAAGGCGTACGACGCGCTGCCCGACGGGGGAGCGGTCCTCGTCTACGACGCCATCATCGACGACGACCGCAAGGAGAACACCTTCGGTCTGCTGGCCAGCCTGAACATGCTCATCGAGACCCGGTCCGGCTTCGAGTACACGGCCGCCGACGGCCGGGCCTGGCTGGCGGAGACGGGATTCAGCAGCAGCCGGATCGAACCGCTGACGGACGGCTACTCCATGCTGGTGGGCATCAAATAGCGGTCACCCGACCGGCCCGCCCGGCGCCGGGACCAACCCGGCGCCGGGCCGGAGCCACTAGAAGCGGTAACGCAGGATCCGGCCCACATCCCGGAAACCGGGCAGACGCGCCATCACCCGCATGCTCATCCGGCCGGAGGCCGGCATCTTCTCCACCCCCGGCATGTCCACGCTGCGCACCGCGTCGAGGCAGGTCAGCCCCGGATGCCAGGTCTCGACCTCATGAGGGTCGTCCAGACCCCAGTGGAGGGTGGCGCCCGCGTTGCGCACCGCGGGGACCATCTTCTGGAGCCGGATGCCCAGCGGCCCGTAGACGTCGAAGAGCAGCTGCCCGCTGGGGAACCGCTCGGTGATCCGCTGGATCAGCCGCTTGCCCTCCTCCTTGCGCAGATACATCGTCAGCCCCTCGGCGACGACCACGGTGGGCCGGTCGTCCGGCACCTCGCGCAGCCATGCCTCATCGGTCACCGAGGCGCCGACCATCTCGTAGTTCCCCGACGGCTCGGGAAGCAGCCGCCGGCGCAGATCGATCACCTCGGGGTAGTCGATGTCGAGCCAGCGCACCGACGCCGGCGGGTCGAGACGCTGTACCCGGGTGTCGAGACCACACGCGAGGTGCAGCACGGTCGCCTTCTGATGCTCGGCCAGGAATTCCATGGCCCAGTCGTCGAGCTGTTTCGCCCGCAGGGCGATGCCGACCGCCGTCGTGTCCGTCATCCCCGTTTTGCCGAAGTCGTAGGCCACGCGCTCCACGGCCTCCCGGGCCGCGTGGTCGTGCAGGACGGAGTCCGGTGAACGGCTGTCCACGGCCCTGCCGTACAGCGTGGCGAGCAAGGTCTCCTGAGCGCCGCTGAGAGTGATCTTTTCGCGATCCATGGTTCCTCGTCGATGTGGGGGTACCGGACGGACCATTCCGTACGGTTGCGTACGGAACGGGCAGAACCCGTGTCCGTACGGTCCCACGTTCCCCCCGGCAAAGGCGACCGGCCTCTGGGCCATTCGAGTTCATCCGGCCAACATCGGGCGGACGGGTGCCGGTGAGCGTCAGTGGCCCTCGCCGTCGTCCCGCGTCAGCCACAGATCGGGGCCGAAGACCTCGTAGTGGATCGCGGAGGGGTGCACACCCCGCTCCAGCAGCTGGGTCCGCACCGACCGCATGAAGGGCATCGGCCCGCACAGATACGCCTGGACGCCGTCCGGGATCTCGACGCCGGACAGGTCGACGCGGCCGGTGCGCTCGGCAGGCCAGTCGCCCTCGGGCCGCTCGTACCACGTGTGGGCGGTGCCCCGCGCCAGCTTGGTGACCAGCCGCTCCTGGTCGGCGCGCAGCGCGTGGTCGGCGGGGGAGCGGTCGGCGTGGACGGCGATGACCGGGGCCTGGTGTCCGCCGGCCGTCAGCTCCTCCAGCATGGCCACCATCGGGGTGCAGCCGATCCCGGCGGAGGCGAGCAGCAGCGGTGTGTCCGTGGCGTCGAGCACGACGTCACCGTAGGGCGCGGAGACGGTCAGCTCATCGCCCTCGTGGACATGGCCGTGGAGGTGGCCGGAGACCTCACCGGCCGGTCCCTCGCCCGTGTCCTCGCGCTTGACGGAGAAGGAGCGCACCGTGGCGCCGGGGCCGTTGGTCAGACTGTACTGGCGGATCTGCCGCGCCCCGTCGGCCAGTTCCACCTGCACCGAGACATACTGGCCCGCCCTGAACGCCGGGGCGGGACGGCCGTCAGCCGGCCGGATACGGAAGGTGACCACATCGGCCGTCTCCCGGATCCGCTCGGCCACCTCCCACGGCCGCCAGGTCCCGCCGACGAGCACGCCCTGCTCCGCGTACAGCCGCCGCTCGATCTCGGTCAGGGCGTTGGCCATCAGCCAGTAGACCTCGTCCCAGGCGGCGGTCACCTCCTCGGTGGCCGCGTCGCCGAGCACCTCCGCGATGGCGGCGGACAGATGACGGTGCACCACCGGATACTGCGCGGCGCTCACCCCGAGCGAGGCGTGCTTATGGGCGATCCGGCTCAGCAGGGCGTCGGGGCGGGTGCCCGGCCGCTCCACCAGGGCGGTGGCGAACGCGGCGATGGCGCCCGCGAGGGCCTGCCGTTGGGTGCCCGCGGCCTGGTTGGCCCGGTTGAACAGATTCCGCAGCAGTTCCGGGTGGGCCTCGAAGAGCTTCCGGTAGAACAGCTCGGTGATGGTGCCGATGGCCTCACCGACGGCGGGAAGCGTGGCGCGGACGGTCTCGGCGGACTTCTGGGAGAGCATGAGCGGGCCTAACTGGTATCTCAGATTCGCATTCAACGGCATGGGTGAACCGGGCATGGTGGCCTCCGTGCCGGCACGGCTCGGCGGGACGGGATCCGGGCTCCGTAACCCGGACGACGGCCTCACGGGGACAGCCCGGGTGCGCGCCCGACCAGCCCCAGCAGCACCGGGCCCGTCGGGGACGCCACCAGATCGTCGACCGTGAGGGGATCGAGCGAGGTGAGGAACGCCTCCTGCGCCCGGCGCAGCGCCATCCGCAGCCGGCAGCCCTGCCGCAGTGGACACGGCATGTCCCCCTCGCAGTCGACGACATCGCCGACCCCCTCGAGGTCCCGGACCAGCTGGCCGACCGAGGCGGTGCGCCCGGTCGCGGTGAGCGTCAGCCCGCCGCCCCGTCCGCGCCGCGTCTCGATCAGGCCCAGGTGCTGCAGCCGGGCCGCCACCTTGGCCAGATGGCTGTAGGGCACCTGCATCTCCCCGGCGACCTGCCGGGCGGTGCAGGGCTCCGCGTCGGTGACCGCCAGCCGCATGATCGTGCGGAGTGCCGGGTCCGTTGACTTCGTCAGCCGCATGGCGGCAGATTACGTTAATACGAATCTGAGATGCAATTTATAGCGGTGCGGCGCCGGTCAGGCCTCACCGGGCGGCCGCCCGCGCAGCGCCCGCGTCACCGACCAGGCGACGGAGACCATGGGCACGGCCACCACCGCCCCGACCACCCCCGCCACGATGCTTCCGGCGATGACCGAAATCGCCACCACCACCGGATGGAGACGCACCGCCCAGCTCATCACCAGCGGATGCAGCACATGGCCCTCGAACTGACCGACCGCCACGATCAGCAGCAGCACCACGGCCGCGATGGCCGGACCCCGCCCGGCCAGGGCCACCACCGTCGCCACCGCCAGCGCGATCGGCGAACCGATCAGCGGGACGAACGTCGCGAAGAACACCAGCAGCGTCAGCGGCAGGGCCAGCGGCACCCGCAGCAGGAACAGGGCGATGCCGACCAGCGTCGCGTTGGAGGCCGCCACGACGATGATGCCCCGGGTGTACCCGGCGAAGGTGGTCCACGCCGCCCGCGCCGCCCGGTCCCACGGGGACCGGGCACGCTCGGGGAGCTGGCCCCGGAACCACTGCCACATCCGGTCGCCGGAATGGATGAAGAAGATGGAACAGAACAGGGCCAGGAACACCGCCGTGCCCGCCTCCACGACCCGTCCCGCACTGCTGAGCGCCCTGCTGATCAGCGCCGCGCGATGGCGTGACACAAAGGCGGTGACCTTGTCGTGGGCCCCCGACAGCGCACCGTGCCGCACATGGAACGGCGGCCCCTCCAGCCACCGCTCGATCCGCCCGATCCCGCCGCGCAACTCGCCCACCAGCCGGCCCGCCTCCGCGGCCGCCGCGTTCCCCACCAGCGCCAGCAGCCCCAACACCGCGAACAGCGTGCCGAACACCGCGAGTGCCACCGCCAGCGGCCTGGGACACACCCGCGCCAGCAGATCGGCCAGCGGCCGCAGCAAGGCGGTGGCCACCAGCGCCAGGAACACCGCGATCGCGACGAGCTCGAACCGGCCCAGCACCGTGAACGCCAGATAGACGGCCACCCCGATGACCATCAGACGCCATGCGTACGCGGCGGCCAGCCGCAGCCCGGGATGGACCCGTCCCTTCTCGTCCCCCGCCCGGCGCACCGCCGCCGTCAGGGCCGCGGATCCGGAGCGGCGGGCCCGCGCCACCGCCCGTGAGGCCCGCCCCGCCGGTCCGCCGGTCACGCCACGCCGAGGGCGTACGCCCCGCCCTCCCGGCCGCTCGGGCGGGGGAGGAGAGTCGCTGCTCACGTCGGCGCCACCGCCTTCTGCGTCCCGGTCCTGCGCGGCGGAAGAGGATGGTGATTCATCCCGCTGCGTACAGATTCAATCAGGGTGGCCGTCCGGGCGCCGGACACCTCTCCCCGGCGCGGCGGGCCGTCCTCTCCCCGGCTCCGCGGCCGTCCTCGCCCCCTGCCGTTCCGCACCCCGGCCTGCCTAAGATCGCCCTGGTCACCCGCTCGTCAAGGCACTCTGCAAGGAGCCGCTCATGACATACGACATCACCGCCATCCGTGCGCAGTTCCCCGCGCTGAAGGCCGGGTCGGCCCATTTCGACGGCCCGGGAGGCACCCAGACCCCGCTCCCCGTCATCGAGGCCGTCTCCGACGCGCTGGCCAACCCCCTGGCCAACCGCGGCCACCTCACCGCGGGGGAGCGCAACGCCGAGGCACTGGTCCAGTCGGCCCGGCAGGCCATGGCCGATCTGCTCGGCGCCGACCCGGCCGGGATCGTCTTCGGGCGCAGCGCCACCGCCCTCATCTACGACTTCTCCCGCACCCTCGCCAAAACCTGGTCGCCGGGCGACGAGGTGGTGGTGTCCCGGCTGGACCACGACTCCAACATCCGCCCCTGGGTCCAGGCCGCCGAGGCCGCCGGGGCCACCGTGCGCTGGGCCGACTTCGACCCCGCCACCGGCGAGCTGACCCCCGATGACATCAGTGCCCAGCTCGGCGACCGCACCCGGCTGGTCGCGGTCACCGCCGCCTCGAACCTGATCGGCACCCGCCCGGACATCCCGGAGATCTCCCGGCGGGTGCACGCGGCCGGGGCGCTGCTCCACGTGGACGGCGTGCACTACGCCGCCCACGCCCATGTCGACATCCGGCGGCTCGGAGCGGACTTCTTCGTCTGCTCCCCCTACAAGTTCCTCGGCCCCCACCTCGGCGTGCTGGCGGGCAGCCCCGGGCTCTTGGAGACCCTGACCCCGGACAAGCTGCTTCCCTCGACGAACGCCGTTCCCGAGCGCTTCGAATTCGGCACCCTGCCCTATGAGTTCCTCGCCGGGACCCGCGCCGCCGTCGACTTCCTCGCCACCCTGGACCCCGGCGCCGAAGGCAGCCGCAGGGAGCGGCTGGCGTCGTCGTTCGCGGCCCTCGATGAGCACGAGGCCACGCTGCGCGGGCGCATCGACGAGGGCCTGGCCGCACTGGACCCGCTCACCATCCACTCGCGGGCCGCGGACCGCACCCCGACCGTGCTGCTGACCATCGACGGCCATGACACCACCGACGCCTACCGCTACCTCGCCGGCCGTGGCGTCGACGCCCCCTCCGGCTCGTTCTACGCGGTGGAGGCATCCCGCAGGCTGGGCCTGGGCGACACCGGAGGGCTGCGCATCGGCCTGGCCCCCTACACCAGCACCGAGGACGTGGACCGGCTGCTGGAGGCGCTCTCGGACTTCCTGCGCACTCCTGCCCCGCGCGGCTGACCCACCACCCGGCGCTCACAGCCCGCGCTCACCGCCCGGCGCTCAGGGCCGGTCTCACTTCTCGGCGGCGTCCCCTTCGAGGAGCCCCGCCACGAGTCCGCGGGCATGCGCGGCGTCGAGCCCGGCGGGGCGGAAGAGTATGCGGTACATCAGAGGCGCCACGACGTGGTCGACGACCGTTTCGACACCGGGGGTGTCCTCCCCGCGCCCGGCCGCACGGGTCAGGATGACATCGACCTGGTCGGCGGCGTAGGCCGAGCACTGGCCGGCGTTGCTGCCGTCCGGGTCGCCGAGCAGGGCGTCGCGGATGTAGGCACGTCCGGCCGGGGAGGCCATCTCGTCGAGGAACTGCTCGGCCCAGGCGGTCAGATCGGACTCCAGACCGCCGTGGTCCTGGGGCGTGGTCTCGGGCCGCAGGCGCTCGACCGCCACGTCCGACAGCAGTTGGGTGAGGTCTCCCCAGCGGCGGTAGATCGTGGAGGGGGTGACGCCCGCGCGCTGGGCGATCAGCGGCACCGTGAGACCGTCGCGACCCACCTCCGCCTCCAGTTCGCGCGCGGCGGTGTGCACCGATGCCTGGACCCGGGCGCTGCGCCCCCCGGGGCGCACCATCTGCTTGCTCATTCATCCCACCTTAAAGCAAATCCGTTGCTTCTGGGGAGGCGGTGCGCCCCGGGGTCGCTCATGCGCTCCGGGGCCGCTCAGCGGACGTGTCAGGCCGCGGGAGCCACCTCGCGGGCGGGCCGCGTCCGCTCGTAGGCGTGACCGACCCGCAGGAGCACGCTCTCCCCGAGCGGCCGCCCGAGCAACTGCATGCCGATCGGCAGGCCGCCGGTGTCGTGGCCGACCGGGACGGACAGCGACGGCACTCCGGTGAGGTTGGCGGGGGCCGACAGGCGCACATAGGCGTCCGAGACGGCTTCGACGGTGCCGTCCGGCCAGGTGATCGCCTCCTGGCCGGACGGCACCGCGGTCGCCGGAACCGTCGGGGCGGCGATCACGTCGACGTCCTCCATCACGCGCGCCCACTCCCGCCGCATCAGGGTGCGGGAGCGCTGGGCGCGCAGATAGTCCCCGGCGGGCATCAGCTCGCCCGCCTCCAGCAGAATGCGCACATCCGCCTGGTACAGCTCCGGTGCCGTGCGCAGGGTGCGCTCGTGATAGGCGGTGGCCTCCGGCACCATCAGGCCCCACTGAGTGGCCTGGATGTAGCGGGTCATGGGGATCTCGACCTCGACGAGGCGGGCGCCGAGTGCCTCGAGCCGGTCGACGGCCCGCCGGACCGCGGCTTCCACCTCCGCGTCGACGTGCTCGAAGTAGTAGTTGCGCGGCACGCCGACGCGCAGTCCCGTCAGGTCCTCTGCCGCGCCCGGCCGGTAGTCCCGCGCGGGGACGGCCAGGGAGGCGGGGTCTCGGGGGTCGTGCCCGGCGAGGACCGCCAGGACCAGGGCCTGGTCCTCGACGGTTCGGGTGAGGGGGCCGACGTGGTCCAGCGACCACGACAGGGAGGTGACGCCGTGGCGGGGGACGAGGCCGTACGTGGGCTTGAGGCCGACGACCCCGTTGAGCGCGGCGGGGACGCGGATGGATCCGCCGGTGTCGGTGCCCAGGGCGAAGGCTGCGGTGCCCGCGGCGACGGCCACGGCGGATCCGCCGCTGGAGCCGCCCGCGACCCGGCCGGTGTCCCAGGCGTTGCGGGTCTGCGGAGTGGTCAGCCCGTAGGCGAACTCATGGGTGTGGGTCTTGCCGACCAGGACCGCGCCGGACGCGCTCAGCCGGGCGGCGACCGTGCTGTCCGCCCGCGCGCGGTGGTCGGCGCGGACCCGGGAGCTCGCCGTGGTGGCCACACCCGCGACGTCGATCAGGTCCTTCAGGCCCATCGGGATGCCGTGCAGCGGGCCGCGGAGGCGGCCGGCCGCGACGTCGTCCGCGGCCTCGCGGGCCGCCCGGCGCGCCCGCTCCGCCGTCACCGTGGCGTAGGCGTTCAGCTGGGGTTCCAGCCGCTCGACGCGGTCCAGGACGGAGTCCACCAGCTCGACGGGGGACAGCAGGCCGGTCCGGATCGCGTCGGCGGCCGCGGTGAGGGACAGCTCATACGGCCGCATCGTGGTGCTCCTCTCCCACGCGGTAGGCGGGGGCGGGCGGGGCGTCGCCGAAGTCCAGCTCGCGCAGGACGGCGACGACGGCGTGGATGTGGTTGGCGGTGGCCGCCGCGGCGGCATGGCGCTCGGGCGGCAGCGGGAGCCCGGCGCGCGCGGCCCAGCGGGCCGCCTCCGGAGGGGTGAGTTCAGCGGCGGACAAGGTGTCTCCCTCAACGAGATCTCATCGAGATAAAAGCTAACTGTTTGCGTTAGCCGACTGTAGAGCCTACGGTGGCTTAAGGCAAACAGATTGCGTTTAGAGAGAGCGGGTCATGCACACACCCCAGGCCATCGACATCCCCTTCTGGACCGTCGGCGACATCGCCGTCCACCGCGTCGACGAGGTGCTCCTGCCGCCGCAGACCGGGCCGTGGCTGCTGCCCGACGCCACCACGGACGTGGTCTCGCGTCAGGACTGGCTGCGCCCCGACTTCGCCGACCAGGACGGCACCCTGCGCATCGCCAGCCACAGCTTCGCCTTCGAAGTGGGCGGGGCGCGGGTCCTGGTCGACACCGGCATCGGCAACGGCAAGACGCGCGCCAACCCGGCCTGGCACGGTCTGCGGACCGACTACCTGGAGCGCCTGGCCGCCGCCGGGTTCCCCCGGGAATCCATCGACCTGGTGATCCTCACCCATCTGCACACCGACCACGTCGGCTGGAACACCCACGAGGTGGACGGCGCCTGGGTGCCCACCTTCCCCCACGCGCGCTACCTCACCTCCCGCACCGAGCGGGAGTTCTGGGCGGCCTACGACATGGACGAGCCGCGCACCCAGATGTTCCTCGACTCCGTGATCCCGGTCGAGGACGCGGGGCGGCTCGACCTGGTCGACGTCCCGGACGAGGGCACCGAGGCCATCCCCGGACTGCGGCTGATCCCCACGCCCGGGCACACCCCCGGCCATATCGCCCTCCAGCTCGACAGCCGCGGCGAGCGGGCGCTGATCACCGGCGACTGCGTCCACCACCCCGTCCAGCTCGCCCACCCCGCCATCGGCTCGTGTGTCGACATCGCCCCCGAGCAGTCCGAGGCCACCCGCCACAAGCTCTTCGGCGCCCTCGCCGACACGGGCACCCTGCTGCTCGGCACCCACTTCCCGCCGCCCACCGCCGGTCATGTGATCACCCACGAGAACGCCTACCGGCTCTCGCCCGTGCTCCCCGGCGCGCGCTGACGCGCCCCTCCGCGGGTGGTGGTGTTCGCCTGGATGTTCCCGTAGGGGCGGTATTGGGGCCGGGGCGGTGCGACGGGCAGGCTCGTGGGTGCTGTGCCTGTTCCGTATGGGGAGGGGTCTCCTTTGGCCGGTGTGTTGCCGCGTGGCGATCGGCTGCCGTCGTTGACGGGGCTTCGCTTTCTGCTGGCCGGTGTGGTGTTGGCGGGCCATGTGCTGACGCTGGGCAGATTCTTCGAGGACCAGGGGGTCTACGAGGCCGCCGACGCCTCGTCCATGGCGAGTGCGGCGGCGGTCTCCTCGTTCTTCCTGCTCAGCGGTTTCGTACTGGCGTGGAACGCCTCTCCGGCCGACACCGCCGTCCGGTTCTGGCGCCGCCGGCTGGTGAAGATCTTCCCCAACCATGTGGTGACCTGGTCGCTGATGCTGGGCCTGCTCATGGCGACGGGCACCGCCGCGCTGCTTCCGGTGCCGGACCCGGGGCTGGGGGAGGCGGTCCGGAATCTGCTGCTGGTGCACGCCTGGGTGCCGGACATGGCCGATTTCAGCAGCGTCAATCCGGTGACCTGGTCCATCTCCTGCGAGGCGTTCTTCTACCTCCTCTTCCCCCTGCTGATCCGGCCGGTGCGCGCGCTCCCGGAACGGCTGCTCCGGCCGGTGATCGCCCTGGTGGCTGTGCTGGTGGTGACGATGCCGCTGGTGGCGACGGCCGTCACCGACGAGGCGGCTCCCGGGAGCTGGTCGCCGCTCTCGACGGAGCGCTGGTGGCTGATCTACTTCTTCCCGCCGGTGCGGCTGCTGGAGTTCGTCCTCGGACTGGTGCTCGCCCGGGCGGTCCGGCTCGGCCGCTGGCCGACGCTGCGTCCGCGGTGGCCGCTGCTCGCCCTGGCGGGAGTCTTCGCGGCACGGACGGAACTGCCGGAGGAGTACCTGTGGGGAGCCGCGACCTGTCTGCCGATGGCCGCCCTCATCCCGGCCATCGCCACCCGTGACATCGAAGGGCGGGAGAGCCTGCTCGGCCGCCGTGGCCTGGTGGTGCTGGGCGAGGCGTCGTTCGCGCTGTACATGGTCCACTTCCCGCTGCTGTACGAGATCCGGGTGCTGCTGGACCGGCGGACGTTCGACACGGTCACCGCCGCGCTGCTGTCCTTGGCGGTGTCGGCGTTCTGTGTGGCGGTGTCGCTGCTGCTGTGGCGCGGTGTCGAGGTGCCGATGATGCGCCACTTCGCCCGCCCCCGCGGCCGTTCCGCGCCGACCGCCGGCCCCGCGCCCGGCGACCGGACCGCACCGCTGCGCCAGCAGGACCCCGCGCCATGACCCAGGCGGCCCGTTCGCATCGCTCAGCCTGACGACGTGGCGACGCGTACGCGGTGGCTCTCGCCGTCGGAGAGGAACGACGCCAGTCCCCGGCCCTCCTCTCCGACGGCCGTACGGTCGGCCGAGGAGAGGCGGCCCAGCGGGGTGACGACCACGGTGGCGGCGTCGACCCTCCAGGTCGCGGCGACGCGGCCGTCCACCAGCACCACGCGCTCCCCGGCGACCGACAGGCCGCGGTGGGCGCCGTCGATGATCCGGCCGCGGTCGTGGTACCCGAGGAGCGCGTTGTCGAACGCGGGCAGGAACCGCACCGGCGCGGGGGTGTCGGGGTCGGGACGTGGCGCGTCGGGCAGGTCGAACAGCTCCCGGCCGCGTTCATCGCGGAAGGTGACCAGTTCCTCCCGTATCGCCGCCACCGCGGCCGGGAGCCCGGCCAGACCGCACCAGGCGCGCAGATCGGCCGAGGCCGCGGGGCCGAAGGCGGCCAGATAGCGCCGTACCAGCGCCTGCCCGACCGGGTCGGAGCCGTCGGGAGCGGGCGGGTCCACCTGCCGGCCCAGCCAGGAGGAGAGCAGGACGTTACGCACCCCTCCCCGGGAACGCCACAGGCCGCGCGGCGGTGTCTGCGCCACCGGGACGAGGGCGGCGATCAGCATTTCGCCCAGTGCCCGCGGTGCCGGGGCGGGCCAGCGGTCGGCCAGCGCCCGCACCAGCTCGGCCATCGAGCGGGGCTCGCCGTCGGCCATCACCGCCCGGCCCGCGGCGGCGAGTTCGTCGAGGTCCATCCCCGCCAGCTCGCGGCGGTAGGTCCCGAGCACCCGCTGGCGCAGCATGGCGTCGTGGCGGGCGCGCCAGGCCACGACGTCATCGGCGGTGAGGAGGTGGACGGTGCGGCGCATGAGGTGGGTGCGCACCACGCTTCGCCCGGTCAGCAGGTCGGAGAGGGCGCCCGGGTCGAACGCGCGCAGCCGTGACCAGAGCCCGGTGAACGGCTCCTGCGGTTCCTGCGCCTGCATGCCGCACAGATGCGCGACGGCGTCGCGGACCGGTAGGCCCGCGCGATCGAGCAGCAACTGCCGGGCGAGCGTCGCACGGCCCAGCGCCCGGTTGCCGAGAACGGTCATCGTGCCACCGCGGCGCGCTCGTCGGCCGATCGCCGCCGTAGCGCCGGGCGCTGGACGGACGGCGGGGTGTAGGACACATCGAGCGGGCCGATGTCGGTTCCGGGCGCCACGATCCGGTCGATCCGGTCGAGGACCTCGTCATCGAGGGTGACCGCGGCCCCGGCCAGGAGATCCTCCAGCTGGTCCATGGTGCGTGGCCCGATGATGGCCGAGGTGACGCCGGGATGGGTGATGGCGAAGGCCATCGCCAGGTGGGTCAGCGACAGACCGGCCTCCTCGGCCAGCGGGATGAGCCGCTCCACGGCGTCGAGTTTGCGCTCGTCGGTCAGATGCCGGGGCACCCACTTCATCCGCGCGTTCCGCACCGTGGGCCCGCCCTTGCGGTAGCGGCCGGTGAGCAGGCCCATCGCCAGCGGACTCCACACCAGCACGCCCATGCCGTAGCGCCGGCAGACCGGCAGGACCTCCCGCTCGACGGCGCGGTTGAGGATGGAGTACGGGGGCTGCTCGGTGCGGAAGCGGTGCAGTCCGCGCCGGTCGGCGACCCACTGCGCCTCGACGATCTCCGAGGCCGGGAGGCTGGAGGACCCGATGGCGCGCACCTTGCCGCCGCGCACCAGATCGGTCAGGGCGGAGAGCGTCTCCTCGATGTCGGTGTGCGGGTCGGGATGGTGTACCTGATAGAGGTCGATGTGGTCGGTCCCGAGACGCCGCAGCGACTGCTCGACCTCGGCGATGATCCAGCGCCGGGAGCTGCCGCCACGGTTGGGGCCCTCACCCATCGTGCCGTTGACCTTGGTGGCCAGCACGATGTCGTCACGCCGCCCCTTCAGCGCCTTGCCCACGATGTCCTCGGACTCCCCGCGGGGTCCGTACACATCGGCGGTGTCGATGAAGTTGATCCCCGAGTCCAGCGCCCGGTGGATGATCCGGACACAGTCGTCGTGATCGGGGTTGCCCGCCTGGCCGAACATCATCGTGCCCAGGCAGTAGGGGCTGACCCGGATACCGGTCCGCCCCAGCTCACGCGTCTTCACAGTCGCGCCGTTCCCTTCGGTTCCTTGGCTCTTGGGTTCCGGAGCCGCGCCGGTGACGGCCGTCACCGGCGCGGCTCCGAGCAGATCCGGTCGTCGGTCAGCCGGACTTCTGCCCGTCGAGCGACTCGCGGATGATGTCCGCGTGCCCGGCGTGCTGGGCGGTCTCGGCGATGACGTGCATCAGCACCCGGCGCACGCTGTGCACCGCCCCCGGCTCGTTCCAGGGCGCCTCCGGCAGCGGATGTGTCGCCGACAGATCGGGGACGGTGGTGATGATCTCCTCGCTCCGGGCGGCGACCTCCTCATAGCGCTTGAGGATCCCGGCCAGCGTCTCACCGGGCAGCATCTGGAAGTTGTTCTGGTTGTCGATCGCCCACTGCGGGACCTCACGTGCGGTACCGGCCGCGAGGTCGGCCCAGGTGACACCGTCGGGCAGGTCGAAACGCAGCGCCGAAGGGCCTTCGAGTACGAAGCGCAGCCATCCTTCCTCGACGGCCGCGACGTGCTTGATCAGCCCGCCCAGGCACAGTGTGCTGGCCGTCGGACGCTCGCCGGCCTGCTCGTCGCCGAGCCCGTGCACCGTCTTGGTGAGGGCGGATCGCGCGGTGGCGAGCTCGGCGAGCAGATCGGCCCGCTCGCTGTCGAGCCCGGAGGAGGGCGTGGTGGTGGCGGTCACGGTGATCGGGTCCTTCTGGTCGTACTGGTTGCTCTCTGACGGAGACAACAGTCGCAGGGGAAGCGGACAGGTTGTGGCCGCTACCCGGGGCAGAATGGGAGTCATGCCGAAGACCTCAGCGCGACTGCTCTCACTGCTCTCGCTGCTCCAGGCGCGCCGGGACTGGCCTGGGCAGCTGCTGGCCGAGCGGCTGGACGTCAGCCCGCGCACCGTGCGCCGCGATGTCGACCGACTGCGCGAGCTCGGCTACCCCATCGTGGCCACCAAGGGCCCCGACGGGGGCTATCGGCTCGGCGCCGGTACGGAACTGCCGCCGCTGCTGTTCGACGACGACCAGGCCGTGGCCGTCACCGTGGCACTGCAGACCGCCACCGCCACCGGGGCGGGGATCGAGGAGGCGGCGGCCCGTGCGCTGAGCACCGTCCGGCAGGTGATGCCCGCACGGCTGCGCCATCGCGTCGACGCCCTCCAGGTCACCGCCGTCGACGGCGCGGGAACCAGGCCGAACCCGCAGGTCGGCCCGCAGGTGCTCTTGACCCTCGGCGCGGCCGTCCGCGCCCGCGAGGTGCTGCGCTTCGACTACGCCCCCGTGTCCGCACCGGGTGCCTCCGGCGCCGGCCCCGCCGCCGCTCCGCCGCGCCGGGTGGAGCCACACCACCTCGTCACCCGGGGCGGGCGCTGGTATCTCGTCGCCTGGGACCTCGACCGCGACGACTGGCGCACCTTCCGCGTCGACCGGATCACCCCGCGCACCCCGACGGGCCCCCGCTTCACCCCGCGCGATGTGCCAGGAGGGGATGTGGCGGCCTTCGTCGCGAGCAGGTTCCAGGGCTCCGACGGCTCGGGCGGCTGGCCGTGCCGGGGCGAGGTCATCCTCGCCCTGCCCGCCTCCGTCGTGTCCACCTACACCCGGGACGGAGTCGTCGAGGAACTCGGCCCGGACCGGTGCCGACTCGTCCTGGGCGCGTGGTCATGGCCCGGACTGGCCGCCACCATCGGCAGGTTCGACGCCGACATCGAGGTCATCGGGCCCCCCGAGCTGAGCGAAGCCTTCGCGCGGCTGGCCCGCCGCTTCGCCGACGCCGCGGCCGAGGCACCCAGCGGATCCACGACGCCACCCCCGAGCCGCTGAACGACGCGCGCCGCCCATCCGCTGAGCGCCGCGCGCCGCTCCTCGTGCCTCAGGGCGCGGCGTCGAGATCCACCTCGAGGCTCTCGGTCCCGGTCCAGAACCCGTCGTCCGCGTCCTGCAGCCGGGACGCCGCGTGCCTCAGATGGAGCAGCGCCGCGTCGCGTGCCGCCTCGGCGTCGCGGGCCTCGATGGCGGCCAGGATGGCGTGGTGCTCCTGCCGGACCGCCTCGAGGAAGTCGCCGCGGCGCGCCTCGTTCGCACGCGTGACGCGGATTCCGCCGCGCAGCACCTCGCCGAGATAGCGCAGCGTGGAGAGCATCACCGCGTTTCCGGTCGATTCGGCGATGGAGCGGTGGAAGGCGAGATCCTCGTCCACGCCGTCGCCACCGGCCGTCACCGCCGTGTCGATGGCCTCCAGAGCCTGACGCATCCGGGCGAGGTCGGCCGGGGTGGCCCGGGTGGCCGCGAGGTACGCCGCCTCGCCCTCGATGGGGCGGCGCACCTCCACGATCTGCCGCACCTTGGACTTGGTGTCCTCGGCGGTCTCGGCCTCCAGATCCAGTGGCCGGGTGCGGCGCGGCATCACGAACACGCCGAGCCCCTGACGGGGTTCGACCAGGCCCGCGTTGCGCAGCCGGGACACGGCCTCGCGTACGACGGTCCGGCTGACGCCCAGCTGCTTGACCAGCGCCACTTCGGTCGGGAGCTTGTCGCCCTCGGCCAGCCGTCCGGACTCGATCTCTTCCGAGAGTATCGCCGCGACCCGATCCGCGAGCCGCACGGGACCGCTCACCTTGGAGAACATGGTCTTCAGTTTATCGGCACCTCCCCGGTCGCCCCGGCCGCTACGGCGCCTCCGGCGGATCTCTCCCCATACCCGCCCCTTCCCGTAACCAGGGGCTTCGCCCCTGGACCCCGGGGTCCAGGGGCGAAGCCCCCCCCACGCGGCGAAAGCCCCCCCCACGCGGCGGAGCCGCGTATCGATGCTGCTGGGGGTGGGGCGGGTAGGGGAGCAGCTCGCCGCAGGCGTCAAGATGCGTCGGACGCTCCTAAGAGTGCGCAGCGTTCACGACCGCGTCGGCGTGGTCTTCGGCGTAGGCGCGCACCACCGAGGCGAAATCCGGGTCGGGGGCCAGCCCGAGCGCGGCGGCGCGTGCGTTGTCGAACACGGCGGGCCAGGAGCCGACGAGGGCCTCCACATCGGGGTCGGGCGCGATCGTCACCAGGTCGGCGACGGCGTCGCCGGCCACCTGCCGCAGCGTGTTCAGCATGTCGGCGACCGAGACCGTGAGCGCCGGAAGGTTGACCGGCACCCCGCCGTCGATCCGGCCCGGCCCGGTGCCGCGCTCGGCCTCCGCGACGCGGAGGAGGCCCTCCACGGTGCGCCGTGGCGAGGCCAGTGCCACCTTCAGCCCGGGGTGGACCGGGCAGGTGGCCGGGAGGCCCGCGAGCGGTTCGCGGATGATGCCGGACAGAAAGCCGGAGACGGCCGCGTTCGGTTTGCCCGGCCGTACCGACACGGTCATCAGACGGGCGACGCGCCCGTCCAGGAAACCGCGGCGGGTGTAGTCCGCGATCAACTGCTCGCAGACGAGCTTCTGGATGCCGTAGCTCGACCGCGGTGTGGGCAGGGTGGACTCGCTGACGACCGGTGGCAGCGGCAGCGCGGGATCGGAACCGTAGACGGCGACGCTGCTGGAGAACACCACCCGCGGTACCGGCCCGCCGGCGGCCGACTGGGCCCGTGCGGCCTCCAGCACCGCGCGTGTGGTGTCCACATTGGCGCTCATCCCGAGGTCGAAGTCGGCCTCGCACTCGGCCGAGACCGCGGAGGCGAGATGGATCAGCAGATCCACCGGCTCCGCGAACACCTCGTCAAGACGGTCGGCCAGATCGCCCTGGACGATGTCCACGAGGGGGTCGTCCGCCGCCGGAACAGGCGGCACCACGCGGTCGGCGAGCACCAGTCGGTCGATCGGCGCACCGCGGAACGTCCGTGACGTGAGCAGTGCGGCGGCGACCCGCCGGCCCAGGAAGCCGAAGCCGCCCGTGATGACGATCCTCATGCGTTGTCTCCTCGGTAGTCATGGCGCCAGCCGAGCCCCTCGCTCGTACCGGCGCGGGGGATGTACTCACAGCCGATCCACCCGTCGAAGCCCAGGTCGTCGATGACGCCGAACAGATGGCGGATGTTCAGCTCGCCCCGGTCGGGCTCATGGCGATCGGGTACGCCCGCGATCTGCAGATGGCCGACCCGGCCGGTCGGCAGGTCACGGCGGAGGGTCGTGGTGAGGTCGCCCTCGACGATCTGGCAGTGGTAGAGGTCG
Organism: Streptomyces rapamycinicus NRRL 5491; assembly: GCF_024298965.1. Taxonomy (NCBI): domain Bacteria; kingdom Bacillati; phylum Actinomycetota; class Actinomycetes; order Kitasatosporales; family Streptomycetaceae; genus Streptomyces; species Streptomyces rapamycinicus. The sequence continues at coordinate 11,822,706 of NZ_CP085193.1, forward strand.
AGCTGCACCTTGAGGTTCGGGGCCCCCACCTCCCGTACCACGGTGTGCGCTTCGGACTGCCGGTTCAGGAAGTAGCCGGGCATGTCACGGCCGTTGATCGGCTCGATCAGGATGTCGACGCCCGCCGCGGCGGCCCGTTCCGCGGCCCAGGCGAGGTTGGCCAGATAGGTGTCGCGGTGCTCGGCCGGATCGCCCGAGCCCACCAGCCCGGCCATCACATGCACTCGTGGGCAGCCGAGCTCCGCCGCGTATTCCAGGGCCCGGCCGATCCCGGAGCGCGCCTCCGCCTCGCGGCCGGGCAGCGCCGCGATCCCGCGCTCCCCGGACTCCCAGGCGCCGGGGGGCGCGTTGAAGAGCACCTGCCTCAGACCGTGGTCGTCGAGCCCGCGGCGCAGTTCGGTGGCGTCGTACGGGTAGGGGAAGAGGTACTCGACGGCCTCGAAGCCGTCCGCCGACGCCGCGGCGAAGCGGTCGAGGAAGTCGTGTTCGGTGTACATCATGGACAGGTTCGCGGCGAACCTCGGCATGCTGGCTCCTGCGTTCGGGCCGGGACGTCCCGGTCAGCGGTTGACGACCTGCTTCTTGGTGGTGAGCACCGCGGCGGCTCCCACGACCAGGGTGAACGCCAGGACGTACATCGGGATCGACGCCGAGCCGGTGGCGTCCTTGAGCGCGCCGATCATGTAGGGGCTGACGAAACCGGCGAGGTTGCCCACCGAGTTGATGATGGCAAGGCCCGCTGCCGCCGCGGTGCCGCCCAGGAACGCGGTGGGCAGCGACCAGAACAGCGGAGCGCAGGTCAGCACCCCGGCCGCGGCGATGGACAGCGCGGTCAGGGACAGCGCCGTCGACCCGTTCCACACGGCGGACAGCGAGAACCCGACGGCGCCCATGAGGCTCGGGATGACCAGGTGCCAGCGTCGCTCGCGGCGCTTGTCCGCCGAGCGCCCGAACAGGTTCATCGCGACGAGCGCGGCCACGAACGGCACGGCGCTGAGCACGCCGATCGCCACGTTGCCCTCGATGCCGGTGGACTCGACGAACGTGGGCATCCAGAAGGTCAGGGCGTACTGGCCCATCACGAAGCAGAAGTAGATGAGGCACATCAGCCACACCCTGGGCTCACGGAAGGCGTCCCGGACCCGGCCGTGCACCGTCCGGTGCGCGCTGTCGTCGGCGACCGCCCGTTCGACGACGGCCTTCTCCTCATCGGTCAGCCACTTCGCCTCCCGCACGCCGTCGTCCAGGTAGAAGAGCGTGACGACACCGACGAGGAGCGCGGGGACCGCCTCCAGCAGGAACATCCACTGCCAGCCCTGCCAGCCGTTCACACCCTGGAAACTGTCAATGATCCAGCCGGAGAGCGGGTTGCCGAAGATGCCCGCCACCGGGATGGCCGACATGAACATCGCGATCACCCGGGCCCGGCGGTGCGAGGGGAACCAGTAGGTGCAGTAGAGGATCACCCCGGGGTAGAACCCCGCCTCGGCGGCACCGAGCAGAAACCTCAGCACATAGAAGGTCGCCTCGTTGGTGACGAACATGAACGCCGCCGAGACCAGGCCCCAGCTGATCATGATGCGGGCGATCCAGGTGCGGGCTCCGACGCGTTGCAGCATCAGGTTCGAGGGCACCTCCAGGAGGAAGTAGCCGATGAAGAACAGGCCCGCCCCCAGTCCGTACGCCGCCTCGCTGAACCCGAGGTCGTCGGACATCTGGAGCTTCGCGAAGCCGACGTTGACCCGGTCCAGGTAGGAGGCCACGTAGCACAGGATGAGGAAGGGGACGATGCGGCGTACGACCTTGCGGTAGACGGTGTTCTCGCGGGCAAGCGCGGGCGTCTCGGCCGCCATTGCGGGCATGGGCATGACGGAATCCTTTTGCGGCTCAGGGATTCTGCGATGGGGACGGGGACGGGGGAGAGGGAGGGAACGGGGACGGGGGAGCGGCAGGTCACCAAGTGGCGTCGAACGTGGTCCTCAGTTCGTCGATCGCGTCGGTGGTGAGAGGCCCCGGTCGACGGTCGGTCAGGAGCCAGAGACGTGCCGTCTCCTCGAGTTCTTCGAGGACGGCGAGGGCGGCGGCCGCGTTCGGGCCCCAGACCACGGGGCCGAGCCGGTCGAGCAGGACGGCCCTGATCGGCGTGTGGCCCGCCAGGTGGTCGGCGATCCGGGCGGTCACCAGGTCGGCCACGCGCGGGTCGCCGGGCCGGTGGTAGGGGATGAGCGGAACGTGCCCCACCTTCATCACGAAGTACGGCGTGATGGGCGGGAGTACGTCGTCCTGGCTCCACACCCCGGCCAGGGTGAGCGCGACCAGGTGGGTGGAGTGGGTGTGGATGATGAACCGGGCCGTGGGGTCGGCCGCGTAGATACGCCGATGGAGCGTCAGGGTCTTGCTCGCGCGGTCGCCCGCGCGCTGCTCGCCCCGGGCGTCGACCAGCGCGAGGCGGTCGCGTTCGAGGAAGCCCAGGGCGGCGTCGGTGGGCGTGATCAGATGGCCGTCGCCGATCCGGGCGCTGATGTTCCCGGCGCTGGCGTGCACATAGCCCCGGTTGAACAGGCTCGTGCCCACCCGGACGATCTCGTCGCGTGCCTCGTCCACGGCGGTGTCGAGGAGCTCGGTCATGAGACCTCCCGGTCGAGCAGGGCGAAGGAGTCGGTGAAGAACCCGGGACCGCCGAAGTTGCCGGACTTCAGCGTGATGTGGAGCGTGTCCCCGCCGGGCAGCGCCGCCGCGCACCAGGGCACACCGGGGTCGATCTGCGGTCCGATACGCAGTCCGGTGATGCCGAGCGCCCGGACGACCGCTCCCGAGGTCTCGCCGCCCGCGACGACGAGTTGACGCACACCGCGCTCCACCAGGCCCGCGGCCACACGGGCCAGGGTCCGCTCCACGAGCTCGCCGGCCTCGGCGGCGCCGAGCCGGGTCTGGACGGTGCGGACCGCCTCGGGCGCCTCGGTGGAGTAGCAGAGGACGGGCCCGTCGGCCAGCCGCGCCTCGGCGAAGGCGAGCGCCTCGCCGGACACGTCCGCACCGGCCGCGACCCGCAGCGGATCCACGCTGAACGCGGGACGGCCGGTGCGCAGGAACTCCTGGACCTGCTGGTTGGTGGCGGCGGAGACCGATCCGGAGATGACGGCCCGGTGGCCGCCGGGCGGTGGCAGCTGTGCGGCGGCGTGGGACGGTGTGAACCCCCAGTTCGCGGGCAGCCCGATGGCCAGCCCCGAACCGGCGGTCACCAGGGGCATCCCCTGGACCGCCGCGCCGAGGCGCACCAGGTCGTCGTTGGAGACGGCGTCGACGATGGCGATTCCGGCACCCTGTTCGCGTAGTTCGTCGATCCGGGCCCGGACCGCCGTGGCATCGCGGCCGACCACCGTGTGGTCGATCAGGCCGACCGGTCGCGCGGTCTGCGCGCCGAGCACCGAGACCAGATCGGGGTCGGTCATCGGGGTGAGCGGGTGATGGCGCATACCGCTCGCGCTGAGCAGCACGTCGCCGACGAAGAGATGACCCTTGAAGACCGTGCGCCCGTTGTCGGGGAACGCGGGCGTGGCGATGGTGAAGTCGGTGCCGAGCGCGTCCATCAGGGCCTCGGTGACCGGCCCGATATTGCCGGCGGGCGTCGAGTCGAAGGTGGAGCAGTACTTGAAGTAGATCTGCTCGGCGCCCGCGGACCGCAGCCAGGCGAGGGCCCGCAGCGACGCGTCGACGGCGTCGGCGGCCGGAACCGTCCGTGACTTGAGCGCGATGACCACGGCGTCCGCGTCCACCGGCCGCTCGGCGCCGGGCGGCGGTACGTCGATCAGCTGGACCACGCGCATGCCCGCCCGCACCAGGTTGTTGGCCAGGTCCGTGGCGCCGGTGAAGTCGTCGGCGACGCAGCCGAGTCGGATGCCCATGTCAGGCCCCCGCCGGCTGGGGCAGATCGACCCCGGGGAAGATCTTGATGACCGCGCTGTCGTCCTCGGCGCCCAGGCCGGACGCCGACGCCTGGAGGAACATCTGGTGAGCGGTGGCGGCCAGGGGGAGCGGAAACCTCTCCGGCCTCGCCGAATCGAGGACGAGCTCCAGGTCCTTGACGAAGATGTCGACCGCGGAGAGGGGTGTGTAGTCCCCGGCGAGCACATGCGCCATCCGGTTCTCGAACATCCACGAGTTGCCCGCGCTGTGCGTGATGACCTCGTAGAGCGCCTCGGCCGGGACACCGGCCTTCAGGCCCAGCGCCATGGCCTCGGCCGCCGCGGCGATGTGCACACCCGCGAGCAGCTGGTTCACGATCTTGACCTTCGAACCGAGACCGGGCTGCTCGCCCAGCCGGTAGACCGTGCTGCTCATGGCCTCCAGCACCGGGTCGGCGACCGCGTACGCCGCGGCGGGGCCCGACGTCATCATGGTCAGCTCACCGGCCGCCGCACGTGCGGCGCCACCGGAGATGGGGGCGTCCAGGTAGAGCGCACCGCGCTCGGCCAGACGTCCCCCGAGCTCCGTCGACCAGCCCGGGTCGACCGTGGAGCACATCACGAAGACGGCCCCCGGGCGGAGCCGGTCGGCGGCCCCGTCGGCGCCGAACAGCACCGACTCCACCTGCGCCGCGTTGACCACGACACCGACCACGACGTCCACCGCGGCCGCCAGGTCGCCGGGGGAGGCGTACGCCGTGCCGCCGTCGCGGGCGAAGCCCTCGGCCACCTCCGGCCGCAGATCGTGGACCCCGACGTCGTAGCCCGCCGTCCGCAGGCTGCGCGCCATGCCGAGTCCCATGGCCCCGAGCCCCACCACGCCCACGCGCGGCCGCACCGGCCTGTCCTGGTCGCTCATGCCCCTCCTCGTCCCTGCTGTGTGTATGGGGGAGCGCCGCTGCTTGCTGTGGTGTCAGGGGCGCGAGCGGCCCCGGCCGCCTGCGGCGATCGGGTCATATGATGACCTGAAGACAAGGCTCCCGCATACCGTGACGTCCGTCACATAGGAGGGATGGGTCGGGTGGGACGTGGCACGGCCGGGCGTGGCGTGTCCGGCTCCGGCCGGTAAGGCCGCGCGGACTCAGCCGATGTCGACGGAGGTGCCCGCGGCCAGCCCGTGGTAGCGGGCGCCCGTGCCGGGGCCGTTGTCGCCCAGGAACCCGCCGAGCATCGTCTTGCCGACGTCATTGAGGGCGCCGTCGTGGATGGCGAAGGCGTCCCGTGGGGCCACTTCCCGTACGTAGTCGATCAGCTGCCCGGTGGTCGACCAGGGGCCGTGCACGGGCAGCAGCAGGGTGTCGACGGCGGCATCGGGGACGGTGAGCGCGTCTCCGGGGTGGAACAGGGCGTCGTCGACGAGGAAGCCGACGTTGCCGACCGGCGGGATGTCGGGGTGGATGGGCGCGTGCCACGTGCCGTAGACCTTCACCTCGAATCCCGCCGCGGTGAAGGACTCGCCCTCGCCGACGGTGGTGACCCGGGTGCCGAGGCCGTCCAGTTGCTTGGCGACGGAGGTGTTGGTCCAGATCCGCAGGGCCGGGTTGTTCTCCGCGGCCTTGCGGAGCGCCTCCTCGGAGAAGTGGTCGAAGTGCTCGTGGGTCACCAGGACCGCGTCCGCGCCGTCCAGGGCTTGCGGTTCGGTGAGGCCGCCCGGGTCCACGACCAGGCGGCGGTCGTCCTTGTCGATGCGGACGCAGGCATGGCCGAACTTGGTGAGCTGCATCGTGGGTCTCCTTGTTCCATGTTCCACGGCAAAACCGCACAACCAGATTGTGCAACTAAACTGTACAACATGGTTGTACAACCTGGCTTCATGATCTGAGTAGGGTGGGGCCATGGAAGACGACGCACTGGCTGAAGACCTGCGGCAGGCGGTCGGCGAACTCGTCCGCGCCGTACGGGCCGCCGACACCATGCCCTCCGGGGGAGCCGCCATCCTCGGCCACCTCGACCGCGGTGGCCCGCAGACCACGGCCGACCTCGCGCACCGGCGCGGAGTGACCCACCAGTCGGCCGCCAAATCCGTCAAGGAACTGCTCGGCGACGGCTTGGTGCGCACCGAGCCCCACCCCAGTGACGGCCGCAAGCTCCTGCTGCACATCACCGATGCCGGCCGCACCCGCCTCCAGCGGGAGCGCGCCCTGCGCGCCGGCTGGCTGGGCGCCGCCATCAGCGACACGCTCACCCCCGACGAACAGCGGCAACTGCGGGACTGCGTACCCCTGCTGACCCGTCTGACCGCCCGCATCACCGAAAGGTGACCGGGGGGATGCGCCGGGTTCGGCATCTTCTGGGGATGAATGAGTTATATCCCGGAGGGAGATGCCAGGCATAAGCACATCGGGATTTCCGAGCGCGCTGTGCGGTGGCTAGCGTGAACCCCGACGCCGCCAATGGCGGATTCGAGCAAGCGGGTGGATCGGGGGAGTGGGATGCGGCTGCTCGTGAAGCGGTCATCCGATCAGGTCAAGGGGCAGATCGCCGTTCCGACCTCGAAATACCACGCGCATCGCGCCCTGATCCTGGCGTCGCTCGCTCCCGGGACCAGCCGCATCGTAGGGCTGTCGAACGCGCAGCACATCCGGCACACCATCACCGCGCTGCGCGGCCTCGGTACGCGTATCGAGGTGGACGGGGACGACTTCCTCGTGCACGGGGGCCCGTACCGTCCGCTGCGGTCGCAGGTCTCGGTGGGCAGCGCGGGTACGGCGCTGTATTTCCTCACCGGGCTCGCCTCTCTCGCGAGCGCGCCGGTGACCATCGTGGGGCAGAAGTCCTTCCCCCGACGTCTGATGGGCCCGCTGCTACAGGCCCTGTCCGATCTCGGTATCGACCTCGATTCGCCCACCGGCGGCCCGCCGATTTCCGTACGGCCGCGCCGCCCGAAAGGGGGTCATACGCGTATTGAGGGCATTCTTTCGCAGTGGATTTCCGGATTGCTCATGGTGGCGCCTTTCGCGACCGGGCCGAGCACCATCACGGTGGAGGGCGAGTTCAACGAACGCTCCTATGTGGATCTGACGGTCCGGATGATGCGGCGGTTCGGGCTGCGGGTCGATGTCTCCGAGAACGGGCGGCGGTTCGACATCGAGCCCGGCCAATGCCCCACCCCGGCAACCGTGGTGCTGCCCCCCGATGTCGGCGCGGCGGCCTTCGGCCTGGCCGCGACGGCGCTGCACCCGGCCGATGTGCTGTTCCGGGGGCTGCCCGCGCTCCCCGTGGACCAGGTGGACCACCCCGAGGCGGATCTGCTGGACATCGTCGCCGGGATGGGCCTGCCGATGGCGGCAGACCCGGCGACCGGCATGGTGCGCGTCCGCCACGACGGGATCACACTGCGCCCCGCCCGGGCCGACTGCCGGGCGGCGCCCGACATCCTGCCCGCGCTGGCCGTGCTCGGGGCGCTGGCGGACGGCACCACCGTGTTGGACAACGTGGCCCACGTCAGGCTCAAGGAGTCGGACCGGGTGGCGGCGATGCTGCAGCTCACCAGGATGGGCGCCCGGATCGAGCAGCGCGGGCAGCGACTGCTCTGCCACGGTGTCGAGCGGCTGACCGGTGCCGAGCTGTCGTCGTTCAACGACCACCGCGTGCTGATGGCGCTGGCCGTCGCGGGCACGGCGGCCGACGGCGAGACCCGGCTCACCTACCCGAACGCCTACCGCGGCTCCTATCCGTGCTTCCTCGAGGAGATGAACGGCATCGGTCTGGGCATGTCGGTGGAACGGGACCGGGCGCCGGACCGGAGCCGCACCCGGACTCCCGCCCTCGCCGCGCCCGCGAAGTGATCACCCGTCATGCCGTGAGCCGCGCGCAGGACCGGTGCCGTCGTGCGGCCGGTCCGGAAGGTCGGTGGCGCACAGGCGCAGGACCCGCTCGCGCAGCCATCGGTGGGCGGGATCGACGGTGTTCCTGGGATGCCAGTACATCGACTCGACGAGCCGTGGCAGCGGCACGTCGAGCGCCACGGTCCGAAGACCGATACCCGGGCCGAGCTGGTCGAACAGGCGCCGCTGTATCACCGCGACCATACGGGTGCCGGGGAGCAGACAGGCCGCGTTGGTGAAGTTGTCGGTGGCGGCGACGGCCCTGAGGGGCAGGTTGAGTTGAGCGAGTACGGTGTCGGCGATCGTGGGCTGCGGGCCCCCGATCTGGACGTACGGCAGGGTGCAGAGCTGATCGGCGGTCAGGACGTCACCGACCTCGGGGTGGTCCTGGTCCACCACGGCCACGAACTCATCGGTGAACAACGTGGCGCTGGAGAACGTCTCCAGCTCCTTGTCCTGGATCATGGGCGGCCAGATGACCAGATCGCACTGGCCTCTGCGGAGTTGGTCGACCATGCCGTGGTTCAGCGGGGCGACCTTGATCTGCACATGGGGGTAGGCGGTGTCGATCTCCCGCAGCAGCGGCCGCAGCAGAACGATGGCCACGTAGTCGCTCGCCGTCACGGTGAACACCCGGCGGTCGGTGGTCGGGTCGAAGGCCGCGTTGGCACCCACCACCTCCCTGATCGCCTCCAGCATCTCCGTGACCGGCTGGACCAGCGACTCCGCGAAGGGAGTCAGCACCATGCGACGGCCGTCCCTGACCAGCAGCGGCTCGTTGAAGTGGCGGCGGAGCTTGGCGAGCGAGGTGCTCATCGACGGCTGGGTGACCTCGACGCGCTCCGCCGCCTTGGTCACACTCCGCTCCATCAGCAGGGCGTGCAGCGGGACCAGGAGGTCCATGTTGAAGTTGCTGAGGGACGGTGGCATCGCTCTGAGTCCTCGTCATGATCTGGCCTGGAACGGGCAGCCGAGGCGAGTCCTGTCCGAGCAGGAATCCGGTTCGCGGCGCGTGACGACGGAACCGTACTACGGATGGCACCCCGGCGCAGACGCCTGCGCCGGGGTGCCATTCCGGTGATGAGCCGACGAGGAGTCAGGGCATCAGGACGACAGGACCAGCTTGGCCTTGTGGCCGCTGACCGACCGCACCCCGATGCTCAGGTTGTTGAGCCTGACGGTGCCGCCCGGGCTGGTGCTGCCGCTCAGGCGCGCGCCGCCCGTGGTGGTGGCCGCCATCTTCACGGACCGGGAGCTGATGTGGGTGATCCGCAGCTTCCCGAACCCGAACCGGTGGCTGTCGACCTTGATGCTCGTGGGCCTCGACACGGTGACCTTGCACCGCCCGTCGTAACAGGGCCCGTGGGCGGCGGCCTGCGCCACCGGCGACATCAGGCCGAGTCCCAGCGTGCCCGCCAGAGTCGTCGTCACCGCGGCCGTCGCGGTCCTCCAGCGCATACCGGTACTCATCAGTGGAACCTCCTGGGTCGGGAACGCGTGCGCCGCATTTCTAACCCGCGGGTCCCGGGACCGCTCCCGAGGAGACCCCGCGAATGCGGTGGCGGGCGCGTGGCCGGACCGGGCTCTGGTCACCCCCATGCGACCCGGGCGGCGACCGGCAGGTGGTCGCTGCCGGTTGCGGGCAGGGTGCGGATGTCGCCGACGGTTGCCGAGCGGGCCATGACCTGGTCGATCCGGGCCAGCGGGAAACCCGCGGGGAAGCTGAAGGCGAAGCCCCGCTCCGCCACGTTCATCCGCGAGGTCAGCGGGGCCAGCCCACGGTCGTCGACCGTGCCGTTGAGATCGCCCAGCAGGATCACCCGATCGCGCTTCTCGGCGGCGATGGCCTCGCCCAGCAGACCGGCGCTCTCATCACGCCAGGAGGACGCGAGGCCACTGGCCCGGATGCGCACCGACGGCAGGTGTGCGACATACGCCGCGATCTCGCCGTGCGGGGTGCGGATGGTGGTCCGCAGTCCGCGATTCCACCCCTCCGCGATGCCCTGGGGTTTGATGTCCAACGGCCGGGCATCGGTGAGCGGATGCCTCGACCAGAGGCCGACGGTGCCCCGGACGGCGTGGTACGGGTAGTCCGGGGCGAGGGTCTTCTCGTAGACCGGCAGCGCCGTGGGCACCAGCTCCTCCAGCGCGATGAGATCGGGCTCGGCGCCGGCCAGGGCGCGGGCCGTACCCGCCGGATCGGCGTTCACATCGCTGACGTTGTGCTGCACCACCACCAGGCCACGCGGGCCGGGCTCCGCCCCGGGCAGGAACAGTCCGCCGAAGAGATACGTCCACGCCGCCACCGGCAGCAGCAGTGCCACCAGCGCGAGGGCCGAACGGCGCAGCAGCGCCAGGGCGAGCAGCACCACGACCACCACGCCGAGCCACGGCAGAAACGCCTCCAGCAAACTGCCCACGTGGCCAACGGAGTTGGGCACCGTCCGGTGGAATGCCAGCAGCCCGGCCGTCAGCACCGCCGGCGCGGCGAGCACCCGCCCCCGCGTCCAGGGCGACCCGCCCCGCGCGTCCCCCGCCGCGTCACCCCACCGGGCCCACCGCGCCACCCGGTGCCCGGCCCGCCGGACCGCCCCCGCCCGCACCGGCGCCGTCGTACCGCTGTCCACCTGCTCCACCATGGCTTCCCATCCGTGTGATCCCGCCCCCCCCAAGACGGGCCACCAGGCGGATCGGTTTCCGTGCGCGAGGGCGGCGGCACGGGCCGCCGGATATTCCGGTGACGGTGGCCCACCCGCTCCCTAGGATCGGGTCCTGTGCTCACCCGTCCCTCCTTCATCAGCGACGAAGCGATCGCGCATGCCATCGCCGCGCATTGGCTGCCGGAAGCCGCCGAGGTCGCGTATCTGCCCTGGGGTTTCGGCGCACACCACTGGCGGGTGGCCGGTGGCGGCAGGACCCTGTTCGTGACGTTGGACCAGCTGGAGCCGCGGCATACCGAGGCGACGCTGGAGGCCGCCTACGCGGGGGCGGCGGCACTGGCCGCAGCCGGTGTGGACGTGGTGTGCGCGCCGTTGCCCGCCCGGTCGTCCGGCCGGTTCACCGTCGGCGTCGAGGCGGGCGCGCTCAGCGTGACGCCCTGGCTGGACGGACGGAGCCCCACCGAGGAGGAGGCGAGCCGATTCCCGCACGTCCGCGAGGTCGAGGCCGCGCTGGCCACGCTGCACCGCGCCACACCGCCACCCGGTCTGCGGCACTGGACTCCTCAGGTCGGCCCCGGGTTCGCGGAGGAGCTGCGGGCCCGGACCGCCCGGCCCTGGACATCCGGCCCGCTGGCGGAGGAGGCGCGGGCCGCGATCGCCGCACACGATGCCGCGATCATCCGCTGGACGGACCGCTACCTCCACCTCGCGGACCTCGCCCACTCCCGCCGGGGCCAATGGGTGACAACCCATGGCGAGCCGCACAACGACAACCAGGTCGTGGGCGCGTGCGGGCTGAAGCTCGTCGACTGGGAGTCGCTGGCCCTCGCGCCACGCGAGCGGGACTACGCCGATCTGCTCGCGGCCGGTGCGGGTGACCGGCTGCGCCCCGACCCGGCGATGGCCGAGCTGTTCGCGCTCGACTGGCGCCTTTCCGAGATCGCCGAGTACGCGCGCTGGTTCGCCGCCCCGCACACCGGCACGGACGACGACCACACCGCCCTGGAGGGGCTGTACGAGGAGCTGCGGCAGGTCACCGCGCCAGGGCGGCCCGGGCCACCGTGACCGCCTGCCCGGCGTAGCCGCGGCCGAACAGCACGGTGTGCACCAGCAGCGGGAAGAGCTGGTGCAGTCCGACCCGGTCGGCCCAGCCGTCGGCGAGCGGCGCCACCTCCTGGTAGCCGTCCAGCACCTGATCGAGATGCGGACAGCCGAACAGGTGGAGCATCGCCAGATCGGTCTCCCGGTGGCCACCGTGCGCGGCCGGGTCGATCAGCCAGACCTGCCCGTCGGCGCCCCACAGGACGTTGCCGTTCCACAGGTCGCCGTGCAGCCGGGCGGGTGGCTCGGCGGGTCCGGCCAACTCGGGCAGCCGGTCACATGCGCGTTCGATCACCTCGGCCTCGCCGTGGCGCACCGAGCCGTCGTCGACGGCGCGCCGCAGATAGGGCAGCACCCGGTGTTCGGCGTACCAGCGCGGCCAGTCGGCGCCCGTGACATTGCGCATCGGGGCCATGCCGATGTACGCGTCCGTGGGGCCGTCGGGCGGCGGGGCGCCGAACGCGGGCGCGCTGACGGCGTGCAAGCCGGCCAGGTCGCGGCCGAACCGGGCCGCCGCCCGGACGCTCGGCCGGCCGACCGGCACCTGGTCGGTGACCAGCCAGTGCCGGTCGTGGCCGTGCACCGCCGGGACGCGGACCGCACCGGCGTCGGCCAGCCAGCGCAGCCCCGCCGCCTCGGCCTCCACCGCGCCGGGATCGTCACCCCGCTTGACCATCACCGTCCGCCCGCCGTCGAGGGTGACTTCGGTGAGCATGGCGGACAGCGGCCGCCTGCGGGTCGCCGGACGGCCGGTGAGACGGGCGGCCGCGGCACCGGGATCCTCGCCCGTCCCGGCCCCGGCACGGGCGCTCATGAACCGAGGCGCTCGCGCACCCAGGCCAGCAGGCCGGGCACCGAGGCTTCGATCATGGTCAGCACCTCGTCGAACCCCTCCGGGCCGCCGTAGTACGGGTCGGGCACGTCCAGGTCACCGGTGGCGTCCGGATCGAAGGACCGCAACATCCTGACCCGGGACGGATCGTCGACCAGCCGGCGCAGCGCCTTCTCGTGGCCGCGGTCCATCGCCAGGAACAGCTCGGCGTCCCGGTGCTCGGCACCGACCTGGGCCGCGACATGCCCGACCGGATAGCCGTGCCGTGCGAGCAGTTCGCCGGCCCGTTCGTCGATGGGCTCACCGGCGTGCCAGGGGCCGATACCGGCGCTGCTGACCCGTACCGCGCCGTCGAGTCCCGCCCGGCGCAGATGCTCGGCGAAGACCAGCGCGGCGGACGGCGACCGGCAGATGTTCCCGCTGCAGACAAAGCAGATGTGCACGGCCACCAGGGTAGGGCCTGACTCCGCGGTGGCGCAGGGGGCGGGCCGCCCGGGGAAGACTCCCGCTCACCCCGCCCACGGCTTGTCCACCAGCGGTGTCCGGAGCCACCCCACGCCTCCGGTGCTCTCATCGGGCCTCAGCTCCAGCATGTGGCCACCGGGCCGATCCGAGGCCCGCGCGATCGCGCTCACCAGCCGCTCGGCGAGATCGGGGCCCTCGGCGTGGTCCATGCCGTCGACCGGCGCTCCGGCCCGTACGTCCTGGCGGACCTCGTCACCGCCGTGGAGGGGGCTGTACCGGACGGAGCCCCGCGTCAGGCGCCGTGGTCCGCGAACGGACCATCGGCGGCGAAGGCCAGCGCGGCGAAGCGTTCCCCGATACGGCGGTGGGTGGCCGCGTCCGGGTGGATCTCGTCGGGCAGCGGCAGCTCCACGGCATCGGCCTCGCCGTAGAGGTCGCGGCCGTCCAGGTAGTGGAGGTGGGGGTCGTCGGCCGCCCGCTGCTTGACGATCCGGGACAGCTCATCCCGGATGACGCCCAGCGTCAGCTTCCCGGCGGCGCGCTCGGCGGGGTCGCCGGTGGCCAGGAACCGCAGCTTTCCGGCGCTGAGCGCGCCGAAGTCGAAGGACGCGGGGCCGGGGGTGTCCTCGTGGATGGGGCACAGGATGGAGGAGACGACCAGCAGGGGTGTGGTCGGATGCCCCTCGCGGAGCGTGTCGAGGAAGCCGTGCACCGCCGGGCCGAAGGCACGCAGCCGCATCAGGTCGGCGTTGACCAGATTGATGCCGATCTTGACGCTGAGCAGATCGGCGGGGGTGTCCCGCATCGTCCGTGCGGTGAACGGGTCGAGCAGGGCGCTGCCGCCCAGACCCAGATTGATCAGTTCCACACCGCCGAGGGAGGCGGCGAGCGCGGGCCAGATGGCGGTGGGGCTCGCGGCGTCGGAGCCGTGGCTGATCGAACTGCCGTGGTGCAGCCACACCCTGCGGCCCCGGTCCGGTACGGGCTCGACGGGGGCGTCGGTGCGCAGGGCGACGAGCTCGGTGGTCTCGTTGTGCGGCAGCCAGATCTCGATGTCCTTGACGCCGTCGGGCAGGTCGGCGAAGCGGAGGGTACCGGCCGGGCCGGGGTGGGTCTCGGCGGTCCCGGCCGCCATGTCGATGGCCAGGGTATTGCCGCCGGCCACCGTGGACTGGGCGGTCGGACGGCCGTCGACCAGCAGGTCGTAGACGCCGTCCGGGCGGGGCGGGATGCCCGCGTAGACCCGCTTGGTGGGCAGCGTGTCCAGTTCGACGGCGGTGGCCCGGGTACGGAACACCAGCCGTACGCCGGACGGCTGGGCCTCCGCCATGGCGAGCTGCCCGTCGGCACACTGGGCGCGGGCCCAGGCGGGCAGCCGGTGCGGGAGCAGCCCGTGCGCGGTGCGCTCCAGGTCGAGGACGCCCCGCAGGATGTCGGCGGTGATGGGCGTGGTGATCCAGTGGTGCTCGGTGGTGTGCATCGTTCCAGCCTGTTGATCAGGGATGTATGCGTCGATCAGGGATGTATGTACGGATCGCGCGGACACGCGATGAGCGATGCGCGCCTCGTCAGGGCGCGGGCCAGTTCCGCAGCAGGGCGTCGAGGGCGTCCAGGGTCCGCGACCAGCTCTCCTGGCTGTCCGGGGCGCTGTGGCTGAACCCGCCCGCCATCTCGAGGCTGACGTAGCCGTGGAAGACGCTGCCCAGCAGCCGGACCGCATGCGTCTGGTCGGGTTCGGTCAGGTCGTAGCCGCGCAGAATCGCCCGGGTCATCTGTGCGTGCCTGACCCCGGCGCTGGCGGCCGCGGCCTCCGGGTCGAGCCTGAGCCGGGCCGCGGTGTAGCGGCCGGGGTGCTCGCGGGCGTAGTCGCGGTAGACGTTGGCGAAGGCGGTCAGGGCGTCCTTCCCGGCCCGTCCCGCCAGGGCGTCGGCGGCCCGGTCGGCGAGCTCCTCCAGGGCGAGCAGGGCGATTCTGGTCTTGAGGTCCTGGGAGTTCTTCAGGTGCGAGTAGAGACTCGCGACCTTGACGTCGAACCGTTTGGCCAGCGCCGAGACGGTCACCTGGTCGAAGCCGACCTCATCGGCGAGCTCCGCCCCCGCCCGGGACAGGCGTTCCGTGGTCAGTCCTGCCCGTGCCATACCCATCCTCTCCTCAGCCAGAATCGATTATGCGTTTGCCTAAGTCCTTTAGGCAAATTAGCGTGCGGCTCATGAAGCCGATGACTGAGCAAGAGATCCGTGCCGCGTTCGTGAACTGCACCAAGGGCGAGACCAAGCGCCTGTCCATCCCTCGCGACCTGGCCGACCGGCCCTGGGACGACCTGGACTACCTCGGCTGGCGAGATCCGCAGGCCCCCGACCGTGCCTATCTGGTCACCGTGCTGGACGGCCGCCCGATCGCCCTCGCGCTGCGCTGCCCCGGCCCCGCCTCCTGGCAGGCGCGGCGCAGCATGTGCTCGATGTGCCTGACCGCCCACACGGGCGGGGTGTCCCTGATGGTGGCGCCGAAGGCGGGGAAGGCCAGGCAGCAGGGCAACTCGGTGGGCGCCTACATATGCAGCGACCTCGCCTGCTCGCTGTATGTGCGGGGCAAGAAGGACGCGGGCGCCGGATCACGCCCGCAGGAGTCGCTCACCCTGGAGCAGAAGATCGACCGGACCGTGGCCAACGTCGCCGCGTTCCTCGCCAAGGTGACCGCGTAGCTCGTATCGCCGGGGGCATGCCACGGCCCGTGAGACAGCGGTGGTGCCCCGCACGCCACGGCGTGCGGGGCAGCGAACGGGGCGGACGCCAGCCGCAGTTGGTGGCGCGCCCAATCGGGGCTCGGAGTACCCGAAGTGCGCCGGACCCTTTCAATGTCAACTACCGGCGGCGGGAGTACCTTTGGGGAACCCTCCCACCTGACGAGTGTCAGCGGCGGCCCAGTACCTCGGCCACGCGGATGAACCCGTCCGTGCCATGGCCCAGCCCGATGGCGCGGCGGGTCATGCCCTCGGCCGCGCGCATCACCCCCGCGTCGATGCCGTGCCCCTCGGAGGTGTGGACGATATGGGCCATGGACGATACTCCCGAGGTCATCGGGTTGCCCTCGCCGGAGAAGGTACCGCCGTCCATCTCCTCCGCGGTCTCTTCGAAGAGCGGTGGAAGGATCGCGCCGATGCCCTTGGCGAAGGGTGCCAACTCCCGGGCACTGATCCCCTCCGCCCGCGCCACGGCCAGGGCGTGCGCATAGCCCGCCATCGCCGTCCAGAAGATGTCGAGCAGCGCGATGTCGTACGCCGCCGCCCGGCCGATCTCCTCGCCGAGGTGGGTATGGGTACCGGCCAGCGCCTCCAGTACGGGCCGGTGCTCCTGGTAGAGCTCCGCCGGACCGCTGTGGATGAACACCGAGGCGGGCGTTCCCATGGTGGTCGTCGGCGTCATGATCGCACCGTCGAGGTAGCGGATGCCGTGCCCGGCCGCCCAGTCCGCGGTGTCCCGGGCCCGGTCCGGAGTGTCCGCGCTCAGGTTCAGCACAGTGCGTCCCTTGAGCGCGTCGGTGACCGCATCGCGCCGCAGGATCGCGTCCGACGCGTCGTAGTTCACCACACACACCACGGTCAACGCGCTCGCGGCGACGGCCTCTTCCGCCGAGGACGCGCCAACCGCGCCCCGCTCGATCAGCTCCCGATCCCTGCCCGGCGTCCGGTTCCAGACCGTGATCCGCAGCCCGGCGTCCAGGAAAGCGTCGGCCAGGGCGCGGCCCATCGGCCCCAGACCGAGCACCGTGACGGCAGACTGTTCGGAGTACATGGACATGACTCAACCCCCATATGGATATACGCGTACATAGCGCGAAGGAAAAAGAGCGAAGATGACACGCAGCCGTGCTCAGGACACCAATGTCTGCGGAGTGACCGCCGCGATCTCCGTGATCGACGGCAAGTGGAAGACCGCCCTGCTCTGGGCGCTGGAGTCCGGACCGCATCGCCCCGGTGAGCTACGCCGGCGGTTGCCGGGTCTCAGCGAGAAGGTTCTGACTCAGGCGCTCCGTGAGATGGAGACGGACGGGCTGGTGCACCGGGAAGTCCACGATGTGCTGCCACTGAAGACCGTGTACTCCCTCACCGCGTTCGGCCGCGACCTCTCCCAGGCGTTGGCCCCGCTGTCCGATTGGGGACACCGTCGCCTGGAGAAGCTGGCCGAGGCCCAGTCGGCACCCTGACGCAACGCCACCTCCGTGTCATCCGGTCCGGCGGCCCTCCGACCGCCCACCACCAGATTCGCCGGACGGCGCGTCGGTGCCAAGTACCCACAAATAAGTGGGTACCGCGGATGACACGGGTCAGCCGGGTCGCATCGGCCGGCGTTATGTGCGCATGGACGCGCTGTGCGTTGATGAGGACGGGGTGTTCCGGGCCTTCGACGCCGGACGGGGGCGACCTCTACTCGGCCACTCCCTCAACCAGGAGGAGCCGCCGTTCCAGGGCCGTCTCGCGGAGCTCGAGCGCTTCGGCGTACTCAGAGGACGCGTACCACTCCTTGGCCCGGTCCGCGTCCGGGAACTCGACGACGACCACCCGCTGAGCAGCGGGCCAGATACCCTCCATGGCTTCGGGCGCGGCACCGCGGACGATATAGCGACCGCCGTAGCGACGGATGGAAGCCTCCGCCCTCGTCCGGTAAGTGTCGGCCAGTTCCTCGTCCAGTACCTCAACCTCAGAGATCACGTAAGCAGGCATGCCGGTCATGGTGCCAGGCTTGGCGCTGGGACCAATCGGGATTAGGTTGGTTGATGTCAAGCAACCAACTCCCGACGGGAGTGATGCTCGGTGGGTTGGACGACCGAGCGGCGTACGGCCGGAGCCGAAAGGGCCGTACGGCCCGATGACGACAGTGGTCCGGGGCCGCGCTACAAGTGGATCGCGCTGTCCAATACCACGCTGGGCGTCCTGATCGCGACGATCAACATCTCGATCATGCTGATCGCGCTGCCGGACATCTTCCGCGGCATCGGAGTGGATCCGCTGCGCCCGGGGAACACCAGCCTGCTGCTGTGGCTGATCATGAGCTATATGGTCGTCACCGCCGTGCTCGTGGTGAGCTTCGGACGGCTGGGGGACATGTTCGGCCGGGTGCGGATGTACAACCTGGGGTTCGCGGTCTTCACCGTGTTCTCCGTGCTGCTCTCCGTGACCTGGATGCACGGCACGTCCGGCGCGCTGTGGCTGATCGGGATGCGAGTGCTGCAGGGCGTGGGCGGCGCCATGCTGATGGCCAACTCCAACGCCATCCTCACCGACGCCTTCCCCGCCGATCAGCGCGGTCTCGCCCTGGGGCTGAACCAGGTGGCGGGCATCGCCGGATCCTTCATCGGGCTGATCCTGGGTGGACTGCTCGGCCCGCTCAACTGGCACCTGGTGTTCCTGGTCTCCGTCCCCATCGGGCTGTTCGGCACGGTCTGGGCGTATCTGAAGCTGCGGGACACCGGTGTGCGCACCCCGGCCCGGCTGGACTGGTGGGGCAATCTCACCTTCGCCATCGGCCTGATCGCCGTGTTGTCCGGTATCACCTACGGCATCCAGCCCTACGGCGGTCACACCATGGGCTGGGGCAACCCCTGGGTGATCGCCGCGATCGCCGGGGGAGTGGCGGTACTGGGCGTGTTCTGCCTGATCGAGAACCGGGTCGCGCAGCCCATGTTCCACCTGGGCCTGTTCCGCATCCGCGCGTTCACCGCCGGGAACGTGGCCAGTCTGCTGGCGGCGCTGGGGCGCGGTGGCCTGATGTTCATCCTGATCATCTGGTTGCAGGGCATCTGGCTGCCCCGCCACGGCTACGGCTTCGAGGAGACCCCGCTCTGGGCGGGCATCTACATGCTGCCGCTGACCATCGGGTTCCTGATCGCGGGCCCGTTCTCCGGCTGGGCCTCCGACCGGTTCGGCGCCCGTACGTTCGCCACCGGCGGGATGCTCCTGGCCGCCGCCACCTTCGTGGCCCTGGAGGAGCTGCCGGTGGACTTCGGCTATCCGGTGTTCGCCGCGATCCTGCTGGTCAACGGGATCGCCATGGGGCTGTTCAGCTCGCCGAACCGGGCGGCCATCATGAACAGCCTGCCGCCCGATCAGCGTGGAGTCGGCGCCGGGATCAGCACCACCTTCCAGAACTCGGCCACCGTCCTGTCCATCGGCATCTTCTTCTCCCTGATGATCGCCGGGCTCGCCGGTTCGCTCCCCGGCGCCCTCACCCACGGCCTGACCGCGGAGGGGGTCCCGGCCGGTGATGCGGCGAGGGTCGCCGCCCTGCCGCCGGTCGGGGTGCTGTTCGCCTCGCTGCTCGGCTACAACCCGGTGAAAACCCTGCTGGGGCCGCAGGTGCTCGACCATCTTCCCGCCCACCACGCCGCCTATCTCACCGGGCGCGGCTTCTTCCCGGCGCTGATCTCCCCGCCGTTCTCCCAGGGCCTGTCCGCCGCGTTCGACTTCGCCATCGCGGCATGTCTGGTGGCGGCGGTGGCGTCGCTGCTGCGGGGCGGGCGGTATGTGCACGGGGGCGGGCCGAAGGCGGGCCCCGGCGCACCGGCGGTGGTGGCGGCCGCCCCGGGCGGCGACGCGGGCACGGAGAGCGCCGAGAGCGCCGAGAACGTCACCGGAGACACGTCTCACCACCCGGCGCCCGCGTCCCGGCAGGAGGCGTCCCCTCCGGAGTCCGGGCCACCGCCCCCGTCGCCGCCACCATCGCCACCCGGCCAAGGACCGGGACCATCCTCAGAGGAGCCGAGATGACCGCGCTCGACCCCACCACCCCCGGGCCCGTTACCCCGGAATCCGTAACCCCGAATCCCGCCGCCCCGGAATCGGCGGAGCTGGCCGAGCGGCTCCGTACCGCCCTCCAGCATCTGCTCCCCGCCCTGCGGGGCGCCCGGAGCGAACACGGCGATCTCACCCCCAGCCGCCAGGCGGCCCTCGGAGCGCTCGCCACCCATGGCTCGATGCGCATCAGCACCCTCGCGACCCGGCTGGGCATCGCCCTGCCGACCACGTCCCGCATGGTCGAACTGCTCGACGCCGCCGACTGGATCGAGCGCACCCCCGACCCCGAGGACCGCCGGGCCAGCCTGATCGCCCTCACCGACACCGGCCGTGAACTCCTCGGCGCCGTGCGCCGAGAGGCCGCCACCCGGCTCGCCACGCGAATCGAGAAGCTGAGCCCCGAGGAGCGACAGACGCTGTCCGCCGCGCTGCCCGCCCTGGAGTCCCTGGCCGCCGACGGCTCCGCGGCGGCCGCCGATCCGGAGCGGCGGTAGACGCCCGACGCCAGTAGTACGCGGTGACGCGCAGCGGCCCCGCCTCGGATGGCCTCGCCGCCGCCGGGGCTACCGGCTCGGCGGGATTCGGTACACGGAGACGTGGGAGCGCGACTCGGCGGTGAATTCGCCGCCGCACCAGTCCGCGTGCCTGCTCTCCAACTCGAATCCCGCCAGCTGGGCCATCAGGTCGAGTTCGGCCGGCCAGATGTAGCGGTGCGGGCTGCGGGTCAGCCGGGCCTGCCGGGTGTCGTCGAACCGGAAGTGGTGTGAGACGACGTGCTGGCGCAGTACGTCGTAGGTGTCCAACCCGATGTAACCGGGCTCGGCTTGCCACACGGTGGCCGTCTGGCCCGGCGGGAGCTTGCGCAGCTCGGGCACCCAGAGCTCGATCACGAACCGGCCACCCGGCTCGAGGTGGCGGGCGGCGTTGCGGAAGCACTCGACCTGCTCGGCCTGGGTGAGCAGATTGGAGATGGTGTTGTAGACGAGATAGACGAGGGTGAAGCCCCCGGGAGCCACGGACGTCGCCATGTCGCCCACGATGACCGGGATCGCCGCTTCGTCGGCCCTGGTGCGCAGTTGCCGGACCATCGGACGCGACAGCTCGATACCGGTGACGGGAACGCCTCGTTCGGCGAGCGGAATGGCCACCCGGCCGGTGCCGATGGCGAACTCGAGCGCCGCTCCGCCGCCTGCGAGCTCGGCCAGGCGGTCCACGGTCGGCCTCAGGATCTCGGGCGCGAACATGCCCGTGCCGGGCGTGTCATAGCGCTGCGCGGCGTCGATGTCCCAGATCTCCTCCTGGTTCATGCCGTCACCCTTCACCGCCGGGGCACGCGATGTCCAACGAATTTGCCCCCGGGGCCCGGGTCCGGCCTCGCCCATGTGGTCGGCACCGCGCTTGACCTTCACATCATTCCCACACAACACCGTTGGCGCGCTGGGCTGTCGCGGGCACCCGGACGGGGTCGCCTGCTGAGGAAGGGGCCCTCCGTCGTGATCGTAGTAGCGGTCTCAGTGCTGCCCACGCTGGTTTTGATGTTGCTGGTCATGGACCGTGTCGAGGACTGGCTGTCCGGGTCCTCCCCGGCCCCGCCGCACGCACGCGAGCGGCGTCATCTGCGGTTGATCCCCGGCGCGGCGCGGAAATCGGGCTCCCGGCCGGTGACCGCGTCGTCCGAGCGGCGGTCGAAGGCCGCCTGAAGCCGGTGGCCGGGAGTAGGCGTGGCGGGCGCTACCGCCTCACCTGCCGTCCGCCCGGGTGGCGGCGGGACCGGTGGTGGAATCCGCGCCGCCCGGCTCATCCAGCGGGCCTCGGCTCGGCGTTCCTGGAGTGAGCGAGGAGGCGCCTGAGCCAGCGGGTGCGGGCGTTGCGCGCGTCCTCGCTGATGGCCGCCCGTGGTGCCCTGCCGTCGAAGCCGTGGTACGCGCCGGGCCATACGTGCAGTTCGGCCTGGCCGCCGGCCTGCCAGAGCCCGTTCGCGTACGCCACGTCCTCGTCGCGGAACATCTCCGCCGAACCGACGTCTATGAACGCCGGAGGAAGACCGGAGAGGTCCGTGCTGCGGGCGGGCGCCGCGTAGGGTGGCACGTCCGCCGCGCCGTAGCGGTCACCCAGCAGCGCCTTCCAGGCGGTCTCGCCGGAGACGAGGTCCCACATGCCGAGGCCCGACATCTGGTGGCTGGAGAAGGTGTGTCCGCGGTCGTCGAGCATCGGGCACAGCAGGAGCTGCCCGAGGATGCCGGGGCCGCCGCGGTCCCGGATCAGCAGGGCGAGGGCCGCCGCGAGGCCGCCGCCGGCGCTCTTCCCGCCGACGATGACGCGGTCCGCGTCGACGCCCAGTTCGACCGCGTGCCCGGCGGCCCAGAGGAGCCCCGCGTAGCAGTCCTCCAGCAGTCCGGGGTACCGCGTCCGCGGCGCCAGCCGGTATTCGACCGAGATGACGGCCATGTCCAGCGGGAGGACCCACTCGCGAAGGATCCGCGGAAGCACCGACCATGCGTTGCCCATGATCATCGCGCCGCCGTGCATGTAGTACAGCAGCGGCAGCGGCCCCTCGCGC
Organism: Streptomyces rapamycinicus NRRL 5491; assembly: GCF_024298965.1. Taxonomy (NCBI): domain Bacteria; kingdom Bacillati; phylum Actinomycetota; class Actinomycetes; order Kitasatosporales; family Streptomycetaceae; genus Streptomyces; species Streptomyces rapamycinicus. Next base: position 11,844,906 of record NZ_CP085193.1, read on the forward strand.
CCGGCGGGCCGTACGCTCACCAGCGTGACATCGGGCCCGTCCCGCAGCCCCGGGACGGACAGCTCCGCCACCTCGAAGCGGCCGTCGGCCCGTAGGTCATCGGCCGTCGGCCTGGGCCGGGTCGCGGCGTCCCGCTCCTGCCGGGCGGCGAGATTTCCCGGAGTGACCGGCTCTCTCGGCCCGTTGCCCAAGGACTCGAGCGCGACGCTCAGCTCGGGGTCGAACGGAGGCACCGGCATCGGCCTCGGGACGGAAGGTCTTGTGTGGGGGAGGTCCATACCGCGCATCCAAGCATCCGGCGCCGCCCGGTGACACCGATGGCCACGGCGGCTCCTGCGTCCGTCGCGCGTTCGGTACGCCCGCGCCCCGGTCCCAGTCCCGGTCCCGGCCCCGGGAGATCGCGGGCGGTAGCATTTCGCCCGGGGGCCGCACCAGGGTCGACCGTGGCCGGGGGGAGACGTGGAGAGCACCGGGCATCACAGCGACTCACTCGTCGTGCTGACCGCGCTGGACGTGGAGTACGAGGCGGTCCGGGCACATCTGGTCGATCCGCGGCCGCGACTCCACCCGGCGGGCACCCTGTTCGAGGTCGGCCGGCTCGACGGTACGCCATGGTGGGTGGCGCTTGCCGAGCTCGGCGACGGCAACCAGGGGGCGGCCGTGCTGACCGAGCGGGCGATCACCATGTTCCGCCCGCGCGCCGTGGCATTCGTCGGGGTGGCGGGAGCCCTCAAGGGCGACGTGGAGCTCGGGGACGTCGTCATGCCCACGCATGTGTACGCGTACCACGGCGGCAAGGACGAGGACGGGGAGTTCCACTCCCGCCCGCGGGTCTGGCCGGTGCGTCAGGAACTCGACCAGCTGGCCCGCATGGCCCGCAGGTCCGGTGCGTGGACCGGTCTGCTCCGGGACCGCCCGCCCGGCGCCGCCCGCCCGGCCGTACACCTCAAGCCCGTGGCCGCCGGTGAGGTCGTCCTCAACTCGGCCGACTCGCCCCTGAGACGGCAACTGCGCAGCGACTACCAGGACGCCGCCGCCATCGAGATGGAGGGCGCGGGCGTGGCGCAGGCCGCCCATCTCAACGCCGCGTTACCCGCCCTGATCGTCCGCGGGATCAGCGACCGGGCCGATGGCGAGAAGTACGACGCGGACGCCGAGGGCTGGCAGTCCCGAGCGGCGCGCCACGCGGCCGCCTTCGCCTTCTCCGTCCTCCGTGAACTGCCACCCGGCGGCGGCCCCGCCGTCACACCTGGGCCGGTGACGCCCATGGACCCGGTACCGGAACGGTTCCCGGAAGGCCCGGCACCCCCAGATGCGGGAACCCCACCTGACACCGGACCGGCCGCGCACCGCCAACTCCTGCGCTGGGCACGGAGGTTCTCCGACGACCTGGACCTCGTGGACTCCCCGCGGCCGGACGGCGACACCGGCTCCGCACCGCAGCTCAGCGGCGGGCTGTATGTGCGACGCGCCATCCAGGACCGGGTGGTGGAGGCCCTCTACGACGACGATCCGAAGGCGGTCCTGGTGACCGGGGACGCGGGGAACGGGAAGAGCAGCCTGCTGTGGGGCCTCGCCCGGGACCTGACCGTTCTGGAGGACGCCGAGGTCTTCCTGGTGAACGCCGCCTGGCTGCTGCGCCCCCTGGGCGGCGTCTCCGCAACGCCCATGCTGACCCCCGCGGCCGTCGTGTCCGGGGCCACGCACGCCCGGACGCGGGGGCGTACCCCCGTCGTGCTCCTCGACACCGCCGATCTGCTGCTGCACGACGACCACCACGAGATGACCCTGCTCGACCTGTGCGAGGACCTCGCCGCCGCCGGTGCCCGCCTGGTGCTGACCTCCCGTCCGGAGGAGGCGAACCGGCTGCGCACCGGCTTCCTCCGGATGTCGCTCGGCCCCTACGACGACGGCGAGATCCCCCACGCCATCCGTGGCCACGCCGCGCTCTACTGCCCCGACGCCGTTCCCCGGGACGACGGGGCACGGGTGCGGAGGCTGATGGAGCCCGTGGCCCGCGGACTGCCGGTGCGCGAGGTGTGCCGAAGCCCCCTCCAGCTGCGGCTGCTGTTCGAACTCGCCCGGGACGACGGGGCGTTCCCCAGCGCCGAGATCGACGCCACCGGCCTCTACCGCCGCTACTGGGACCACCGGGTCGTCACCGACCGGCGCCATCACGGCAACCAGAGCGCCACGGCGCCGGAGGACCTCTCCTCGATCACCGGCGCGATCGCCGTCGTGCTGATGTCGGCGGGCCGTACCGAGCTGTCACGCGGGGACCTGGTCGAGCGGCTCACCTCGCCGCACGGCGGCCCACGCCCCGCGTGGCCGTACGAACCCGCCCGCGTCCGGTCGTCCCTGGATCTGCTGATCGACCGGGGTGTGCTGGGCAGGGGAGCCTCGGATGCCATCCACTTCTTCCACCAGACCATGTTCGAGTACGCGGCGGCGCGCGGCCTGCTGCACCTCACCGGGGCACCGGCGCTGCTGTCCCTGTGCGAGTGGGTCGGATCCCATCCCCGTGACTTCTTCGTGGGGGCGATCCTCGAACAGCTCCTCATGCTCGCCGCGGGATCCGAACGGTATCGCGGCCCGGTGCGGGACACGCTGATCCGTATGGCGGCGCACGAGGACGCCATGATCCTGCACACCGTCGCCGTGGCCGTCGCGGCCCGGAACCCGGCCGTGGGCGTGCCCGTCGAGCCGCTGCTCGCGACGGCGCCGCACGGTGTCGCGCGACGATATGCGGTGCTGGCCCCGACCGTGCGCGAGACGGACGTCGACGCCCTGCTCCCGCGGCTCCACGGGCTGTGGCAGAGACAGGAGCCCAGCCTGCAAGGGGCCGTGCTCGAAGCGCTGGAACGGCTGGCCGCCCAGAACTCGCTCGCGGTCCACGCCGCGCTCGCCGACTGGGGCTGCGTACGGGAGCTGACCGGCCGCCGTACGGCCGGCGCGGGCCTCGACGTCCTGCCCCGGCTGCTCGTGCTGACGTCACACGTCGATGTGGCGTCAGCCCGGACGGGACTCATGGAGATGCTCGACTTCGCCCTGACCCGGGGGCTGTCGGAGCTGGCCTCCGGCGTGATGACCCTCTGGGCACGGCACTGGGAAACACTGGGCTCGGTGGAATGGGCCGCAGCCGTCCAGGAGCGTCTCCAGCGTGTGCGCCTCGCGCGGAAGTCGTACGACGTCGAGCTCTTCCAAACGGCCCTGGCCAGGGTGGTGGCCGCCTCCTGGACCCACGACCAGGGACTTCCGGGTGACCACGGACTCCCCGCCGACGGCCCCGACGGCGGTCCCGGCACCACGCCCCACCCCTGGATCCGCCGCCTCGACGCCGCGGTGGCGCTCCTCGAAGCGGACGACCACGACACCGCGGGCAACGCCGGACTCATCGCCGCCACAGCCGTCCTGACCACTCTTCCGCCCGGCCACTGGGCCATCGAGGCCACCCTGGACCGCTGTCTGGCGATGACCGGGCCGGGAGCGCCGCACGCGCTCCAGCACCGGATGGTCTTCCCGCTGCTGCTCAGCGCCGACTGCGCCGCTGCGGAACGCCTCGTCCACCGGCTCGCCGCCATGCTCAAGGCGCTGCCCTGCCCCGAGAACCAGCCGGTCACGCCCTCGCAGCGGCTCGCGCTGGTGGCCCGCCGCGTCCTCGCCCACCGCGACGTACCCGCGTATCGCGTGCGGCAGGTTCTGGAACGCTCCGGCTGGGAGGCCGACTCCGAGCTGTGGCTGTCCCGGGACGGCCTGGCCACGCTCCTCCTGCCGGCCGCACTCGGCGGTCACCCCACCGCCGTGAGCAGGATCGAGAAGGCGACGACCGCCCCGGCCGCCGCCCGGAGCCTCATCCGCCAATCCCTGCACCGGGCGGTCACGGACGCCGGGCTCCACACCGAGCGCCACATCGGCCTGCTGGTGAACCTGTCGCTCATCGACGCCGACACCGTACTCCTGGAGGCCATCACCACCGGCCGGGCCAAGAAGGGCACCGGTCCGCTGCCGCCCCTCGCCCATGAGCGGGTGCTGGCCGCGCTACGGGCATCGGCACCCGCCCTCACCGGGCTGATCGCGGACGAGATCGCCGAGGGCAACAGCGGAAAGCGGCAGCGCCAGGCACTCACGCTCTGGGAGTGCTCGGTGTCCGCCGGCGTCCTGCCCGCGCCCGGCCTGACCGAACTCCTGCCCCGGTACCGCACCTTCTCCGACCAGAAGACCCGTGCGGCCCTCCTCGGGCTGGTGGGAACCATCGCGGCACTCGAACCCGCCCAGTACGGCACGGCACACACCTTCCTCTCGGAGCTGGTGTTCGACGCCACGGGAGGCATCCTCCTCCTCGACGACGCGTCGGCCGCCACCCGGAACGCCGCCCGCAAGGCCCTGCTCCAGGCCGCCTGCGAGTCCGGCCCGCTCACCCCCACGGCTCTCAACACGGCCCTCGACCTGGCCTTCGCCCCACCCACCGACGCCGGACTGATCAGCGGGCTCGGCCAGCTGGTGCGGCGGCTCAGCGCCGCACACGGCGCGGCACCCGCCGCCGAACTGCTGATCCGTGTCATCGGCGCGGCCGTGGCCTCGCAACAGGGCCGCGCCGCGGAGAACCACCTGGCGAAGGCACTCCGTGGCGCGATGGACAGCGTCTTCGACCGCGGTTCCCCGGCCGTGTACCGGAGACTGTGGGAGCACCTCAAGGAGCGCGGCCCGGAGGACGACGCCGATCGCGTGGTCTTTCCGGAGCGGTACGCCCTGGGGCTGGTGAGCTGCGCGATCCGCCGCTCGTACGCGACAACGCGCCAGGATCTGGAGGCACTTGTCGCCGATCCACGGGTGCCGCGTCCCACCAAGATGTGGATCGGCGACCAGCTCAGCGCCCGGTCGCGGGAACACACCGAACACGACCTCGGCTGGGTGCTGGGTGGCCGGACGGCCCGGCAGCCAGTGGCAGGATGCTCGCGGTAGTCGTCATCGAGGTCACGGGTGCGTGCGGGGCCCCGTTCGATCGCGGGAAGCCGAAGGAGCCCGATGAGCCGGAAGAACCACCATGTCGTCGTGCTCGTGCTCGACGGTGCGAAGCCACTCGACGTCGGCATCCCCGCGCAAGTGTTCTCCAACCGCCCGAGCATGCCGTACGAGCTGCGGGTGTGTGGCGCCGCGCCCGGACCGGTGACCGGTGGCGAAGGACTCTCGTACCACGTGGCCGAGGGACTCGAGGCGTTCGAGCACGCCGACACCGTCTTCATCCCCGGCTACCGGGAGCCGGCGACCACGGAACCACCGGCGGCGGTCGTCCGCGCGCTGACGGCCGCCCACGAGCGTGGCACCCGGCTCGCGGCCATCTCCACCGGGGCGTTCGCGCTGGCGGCCACGGGTCTGCTCGACGGCAAGCGGGCGACGACCCACTGGCACTACACCAAGGCTCTCGCCGAACGGCATCCGCTCGTGCGGGTGGACGAGAACGTGCTGTTCGTGGACGAGGGCGACGTGCTCACCTCGGCGGGCGCGGCATCCGGCATCGACCTCTGTCTGCACCTGGTGCGCCGTGACCACGGCGTCGGGCTCTCCAACCACGTGGCGAGACGGCTGGTGGCGGCGCCGTATCGCAGCGGGGGACAGGCACAGTACGTGCCCCGGAGTGTGCCCGAACCGCTCGGCGACCTGTTCGCGAGCACGCGGGAGTGGGCCCTGGCACACCTCGCCGAGCCACTGACCCTCGAAGCGCTCGCCCGCAACGCGCGGGTGTCGGCGCGCACCTTCTCCCGGCGGTTCGTGGAGGACACCGGCTACACACCGATGCAGTGGGTGCTCCGGGCGCGCGTGGACGTGGCGCGTGAGCTGCTCGAACGCACCGATCTGAGCGTGGAGCAGATCGCCGGCCGGGTCGGGCTCGGCACCGGCGCGAATCTGCGTCTGCACTTCCACCGCATTCTCGGCACCTCCCCGACGGAGTACCGCCACACCTTCTCGGCCTGACACCCCCGCCGAGCGCCGTTCATGTGAAGGGGTGCGGTGGCTGTGGCGAGATCCTTGCGTGTGGTGGCGTTCATGCCGCTGTCGGCCGGGGATCCGGATGCCGACGATGGGGGCGGAAACGAAAGGAATCTCCATGACCCGCATCGCCATCAATGGATTCGGCCGCATCGGACGCAACACCCTCCGTGCCCTGCTGGAGCGCGACAGCGACCTCGAGGTGGTCGCCGTCAACGACCTCACGGCCCCCGAGTCCCTCGCCCATCTGCTCAAGTACGACAGCTCGCTCGGCCCCCTCGGCCGCTCCGTCGAGGTCGACGGAACCGACCTCGTCGTCGACGGCCGCCGCGTCAAGGTGCTCGCCGAGCGAGAGCCCGCCGACCTGCCGTGGGCCGAGCTCGGCGTCGACATCGTGCTCGAGTCCACCGGCCGCTTCACCGCGGCGGACGCCGCCCGCGCGCACCTCCGTGCCGGTGCCCGGCGCGTGCTGGTGAGCGCCCCCTCCGCCGGTGCCGACGTCACGCTCGCCTACGGCGTGAACACCGATGCCTACGACCCCGCCGAGCACGTGATCGTCTCGAACGCCTCGTGCACCACGAACGCGCTGGCCCCGCTGGCAGCCGTACTGGACGACCTGGCCGGGATCGAGCACGGCTTCATGACCACGGTGCACGCCTACACCCAGGAGCAGAACCTCCAGGACGGCCCCCACCGCGACCTGCGCCGCGCCCGCGCCGCCGGGGTGAACATCGTGCCCACCACCACCGGGGCAGCCAAGGCCATCGGCCTGGTGCTGCCGAACCTCGACGGCAAGCTGTCGGGCGACTCGATCCGGGTACCGGTGCCGGTGGGCTCGATCGTGGAGCTGAACACCGCGGTCTCCCGGGAGGTCAGCCGCGACGAGGTGCTCGCGGCCTACCGCGCCGCCGCCGACGGTAAGCTCAAGGGCGTCCTCGACTACTCCGACGAGCCGCTCGTCTCCAGCGACATCACCCGCCGCCCGGCGTCGTCCATCTTCGACGCCGCCCTCACCCGCGTCGACGGAAAGCACATCAAGGTGGTGGCCTGGTACGACAACGAGTGGGGCTTCTCGAACCGCGTCATCGACACGCTCGAACTGCTCGCACGCGACTGAGCGGCCCGACTGACCGGCCGTGAGGGGCCGGAAACCACCGGCCACCGTGAGGGGCCGGGGCCCACCGGCCCTTCACCGGGCGTCTGCGCCCGAGCCGCGCGTTCGTTCAGGCGCGGTCCGCGCCCCGGGGGGAGGGCCGGGTGCGTGTCGCGTGGATGGAGCCGAGCAGATGCAGCGCCTCCGCGCTGCCGCTTCCGGGCTCCGCGTGGTAGATGACGAGTTGCTGGCCCGGGGCCTCCCGTACGTCGAACGACTGGTAGCCGAGGGTGAGGGGGCCGACGTCGGGGTGCAGGAACCGCTTGGCCTCCTGGGTCTTGCCGCGCACGGTGTGGCTGTCCCACAGGCGCGCGAACTCCGCGCTGTCCTCGGTGAGGGTGTTCACCAGCCCGCGCAGGCGCGGATTGTCCGGCTCGTAGCCCGCCGCGTGGCGCAGATTGGCGACGGTGGCCTGTGCCGCCCGGTCCCAGTCCTGGTAGAAGGCGCGCCCCGCGGGGTCCGCGAACGCCATGCGGGCCAGGTTGTCCGCCGGGTGGAACGGCGAGTAGAGGGCGTCGGCCAGCGCGTTGGTGGCGAGGATGTCCAGGGTCCGGTTGAGCACGAAGGCAGGTGTGTGCGGATAGCCGTCCATCAGCTGCCGCAACCCGGGACTGACCTGGTCGGGCACGCGGGCGGCGGGTTCGCCGGGCACCGTGCCGCCGAGCCGGTACAGATGGTCCCGGGCGTCGCCGTCGAGGCGCAGCGCGCGGCTGAGCGCGTCGAGCACCTGCGCGGAGGGGTGGCGCTCCCGGCCCTGTTCCAGGCGGGTGTAGTAGTCGGCGTTGACACCGGCCAGCACCGCGACCTCCTCACGGCGCAGCCCGGGAACGCGGCGGGTGCCGTGGCTCGCCATCCCGACCTCTTCGGGCCGAAGTCCTGACCTGCGGCTTCGCAGGAATTCTCCAAGGTCGTTGTCACCCATACCGCCAGGCTACGAAACGCCACGACCGGCTGCCTGGGTGTGTCGCACCCAGGCAGCGGGCGTCCTGGCCGGTCCATGGGGCACCGCCCAGACTCGGTGGCGCGGGACGACCCCCGCCGCTTTCCGCAGCGGCACCGAAGAAGGGCGGCACCATGACGACAACCACTCACTCCGTCGACTCCGCGGAGTTCACGGGCAGGATCGCCCTGGTCACCGGGGCGGCACGCGGCGTCGGCAAGGAGACCGTCCGGCTGCTGCACCGCCGCGGCGCGCGGATCGTCGCCGTCGACCGGCGCCACGAGGTGCAGGAACTGCCCGGGGACTTCCCGGGCGTGCGCCCCCTGGTCGGCGACATCACGGACGAGGCGACCGCCCACCGCGCGGTGCGGGAAGCCGTCGATGCCTTCGGCGGCCTGGACATCCTGGTCAACAACGCCGGGCGCACCCTCAACAAGCCGGTCACGGAGACGACGGTGGAGGACTGGGACACCGTGCTGGCGGTCAACGCCCGGGGCTCCTTCCTCTTCGCCCGTGAGGCATTCCGTGCCATGAAGGAGCGCGGTGGCGGAGCCATCGTGAGCACGGGTTCCTACACGTGCACCGTCGCACTGCCGGAGGGCGCCGCATACAGCGCCTCCAAGGGTGCCCTGGCCCAATTGACGAAGGTCCTCGCCGTGGAAGGCGGGCCGCTGGGGATCCGGGCGAACATCGTGGCCGCGGGTGTCATCGAGACGGATTTCCTCGATGCGTTCCGCCCCGACAGCCGTGCGTACCTGGCGTCCTTCGCCGACGCGCAGCCGCTCGGCCGGGTGGCCCAGCCCGAGGAGATCGCCGAAGTGCTCTGCTTCCTCGCCTCGCCGCGCTCCAGCTTCGTCACGGGCGCGATGGTCGCGGCGGACGGCGGCTTCACCGCGATCTGATCGGGGGCCCGCGCCATTTCTCCATGTAGTGCTATACGAGATATGACCGGAATGGTGAATACACTCCATGAGCACTAATGGAATGGGCAATTCCATTAGTGCTCATTCCTTGACTTGTGACTTGCGTCACAAGCGCATCATCAATGGATCACATTTTCGTATCCCTGTGAAACGATGCCTCGGTGCTGGCCTCGAAGTAGCTCATCGCGAGACATCACCGATCCACCGGTCCACCCGAATCCATTTCGGGCGGCAGTACGGCAATGACTTCTTCAAGTTTTGGCCAGCCGTAACGGGGAGGCGAGAATGCCGGCGATGATTGTTATCGGGTACAGAGGCGATCTCGATCAGGCACTGCGGCGCCGCGGCATTGATCCTTACTATATTGTCCAGGTGCCGGCGAGCCCGCCGAAGAGTCGGAGATTCACATGGGTCGCCGACATGGAGAACGCCCAGGAAATCTTCCGAGCGGTGCTGTCCGCGGACATTGACGAAGTGGCCGGGGTGCTGAGCGTCCATGAAATGGGCGTATTCGGGGCAACCTACTTACGGCAGCAGCTGAACCTTCCCGGGAATGCCGATTCCAGGACGGCTCTCCACTTCCGGGACAAGCACCTCCAGAAGAGCATGCTGCCGCCTGGGATCAGGCGAGCGCGCTGCCGTCACGTGCCCATGGGCACGTCGTTCACGGAGCTCGCCGACGATCTGGGAGAGGTCTTCGTGGTCAAGCCGGCGACCGGAGCCGGCGCTCTCCGTACGAACATCGTGCGCACCCCGGAAGAGTACGCACAGGCCCTGACGCCCTTCACCGGTCAGTCGGATGTCGAGATCGTCGCCGAGTCCTTCATGGACGCTCCGGAGGTCTATCTCGACGGTGTCTGGGAAAAGGGCGACCTTCAGTGGTCGTCCATGAGCAGCTATCACACCTCACCGCTCAGGGCCGTACAGGGCGGCATCCTGTCCGCGTACGTCCTGGACCGGAAGCGGCATTCCGTCTTGTTCGATGAGATGGAGACGCTCGCCGGGCAAGCGCTCACCAGTCTGAACGCGCCTGACTGTGTATTCCATATGGAAGCGTTCACGGCAGAAGAAGGGCTGACCTTCGGCGAGTGCGCCATCCGCCTCCCCGGGGCGCTGTCCCCTCAGGTCAATCAGCTGACATACGGCGTCGATCTCTTTGACGTCGAAATCAGTCTCGCGCTGGGGGAGGGGGCGACTAGGGCCCTGGGCGGCCGGCATGGGCCGGAGCGCTTCCATGGATACATTCTTCTGCGCCGCCCCAACGGGTGCAATTTAACCCAGATCGACTTTGAGCGGAACTTCCTTTTCGATGAGATCGTCTACGATTCATCGCCTGATGCGCCGGTCGGGCCGTATGGCCGCGTGGGACAGGCCGTCGTCTCCGACCCGGATGAGCTGAAACTGCAGAAGACGATCGAGGACATCGTGCGATTCAACGAGGTCGGATCCACCTGATCTGACGGCCGGTCCCACCGGGCCACCGGCCCGGGACATCCCGGCGCCGGCCCAGTCGCCCCCACCTCGATCACATGTGCCGCGGGCGCCAAGCTCCGCCCGCCCCAGCCGCGTTCAGCCGCGTCCCCACGATCCGCACCACCGTCGACGGCGATGTCAGAGCCCGGCCCCGGTGCCCTTCCCCGGCGCGACGTCGCGCCCCCGGCCCTGCTCGCCATGGTTTTCCGTCCCTTCTGATCGGAGGACTTCCCCCATGCCGGATCAACGTCATGCTTCGACACTCCCTCAGTTGCTCGAGCGCGCGGCCCGCGACACGACTCAAGGCATCGCGTTCATCGGCGGCCCGTTCCTCTCCTACGCCGAGTTGCGGGAGTGCGCCTGCCGCATCGCGCAAGGACTGCGGGAGCGCGGCACCGCCCCGGGCGACCGAGTGCTCATCGCGGCCGGTGATCCGGAGATCTTCGTCCGCGCCTTCTGGGGATGCGTACTCACCGGTGCCGTGCCGTGCCCGATCGCACCGCCCGCCGACCCTTCCCGGTGGCGTACCCAGCTGGAGCATCTGCGGACGCTCCTGGGCGACCCGTTGGTGATCGTGTCCAAGACGGCTCATGGAGAGCTGCCCGAGGCCGGGCTGCGGTCCGTGACGGTCGAGGAGCTGAGCCATGCGGCGGCCGAGCCCGATCAGCTCCATGTGCCCGCGCCCGACGATCTCACCCTGCTGATGCTCACCTCCGGGTCCACCGGATCGAGCAAGGCGGTCAGGCTCACCCACGCCAATCTGCTGGCGGCGCAGGCCGGTAAGGCGGGCGCACTGGAACTCGGGCCCGACGACACCTCGTTGAACTGGATCTCGGTCGATCACATCGCCGCGATCGAGGCGCATCTGCTGCCGATGTTCAACGGCGCCGCCCAGGTCATGACGGTGCCGGCCACCGTGCTGGCCGACCCCGTGGAGTTCCTCAGGCTGCTCACGGCCCATCGGGTGAGAGTGACGTTCACCCCCAACTTCCTGTTCGGGCAGATCAACCAGGCACTCGCCGGGCGGCCCGCATCGCGGCAGGAGGTGGACCTGTCACAGGTGCGGCACATCATCTCCGGCGGTGAGGCAACCGTGACCGCCACCGTACGGGCGTTCCTGGACACGCTCGCGCCCTACGGACTGCGCGGAGATGTGATCGTGCCCGCGTTCGGGATGACCGAGACCTGCGCGGGCAGTGTGTTCAACCGCGACTTCGCCACCCGCGACCTGGAGACGGAGTTCCCCCCGCTGGGCCGACCGGTGCGGGGCCTGCGGATTCGCGTCACCGACGACGACGGCACGGTGCTGGCCGCCACCGACCGGCCCGTAACGGCCGAGCCGGGGGAGGTGCAGCTGCACGGCCCGATGGTCTCCGACGGCTACTTCGGCGATGCGCGGGCCACCGCGCAGGCGTTCACCGCCGACGGCTGGTTCCGCACCGGAGACCTGGGCCACCTCGGCTCCGACGGCCGGTTGACGCTGGTCGGCCGCAGCAAGGACTCCATCATCGTCAGCGGTGTCAACTACTACAGCCACGACCTGGAAGCGGTCCTGGACGAGCTGGACGGGGTGAAGCGCGGCCACGTCGCCGCGTTCCCGATACGGCCCGAGGGGGCCGACACCGAACAGCTCGCCATCGCGTTCGTCCCGGCGGGCGACCCCGCCGACGAGATCGCGGTGTACCGGGCCATCGTGGCGATCCGCAGCTCCACGGTGATGCACTGGGGCTTCCGCCCTCAGCTGATCCTCCCCGTCGCCGAGGACGAGATCCCCCGTGGCAACCTCGGCAAGACCCAGCGGTCGCGGCTGCGCGCGGCCGTCGAGAACGGGAGCCTGGACGCGGCGGCCCGCCGGTCGGACGAGATCAGCACCCGGTTCCTCGGCGGCCATGTCGCGCCGGACGGCGAGGTGGAGACCGCACTGGCCGAGATCTACGCCCGCGTCCTGGACACCGAGGCGGTGTCGGCCACCGCCAGCTTCTTCGACCTGGGCGGTACCTCACTGGACGTGCTGCGGCTCAAGCTGGAGATCCAGGCCGCGTTCGGCATCGAGGACGTGCCGATGTCCACGCTCCTCCAGGCCCCGACCGTACGAGCCCTGGCCGGCCGCCTGGCCGCGGGGCAGGGCGCCGGTGGCGACGCCACCTACGATCCGCTGGTGCCGCTGCAGATCACCGGGGACGGGACGCCGCTCTTCTGCGTACACCCCGGTCTGGGGGAGGTGCTGGTCTTCGTCAACCTCGCCAAGTACTTCACCGGCGAGCGGCCGTTCTACGCGCTGCGGGCCCGCGGATTCGGGCAGGGGGAGACCCACTTCGGATCGTTCGGCGACATGGTGTCCACCTACGTCGAGGCCATCCGGCGGGCGCAGCCCAGCGGCCCCTACGCCGTCGCCGGGTACTCCTACGGCGGGGCGGTGGCATTCGAGATCGCCAAGCGGCTGGAAGCCGACGGCGACAGGGTCGACTTCGTGGGCGTCTTCAACCTGCCACCGCGGATCTCCGACCGCATGAACGAGATCACCTTCACCGACGGCGCGATCAACCTGGCGCTGTTCCTCGAACTCATCGACGCCACCGACATCGAGCGGCTGACCGCAACCCTGCGCCCACTGCCCGAGGCCGATCAGCTGGCCCATCTGATCGACCACGCCCCGAAGCGGCGGCTGACCGAACTCGACCTCACCCTCGAACGGTTCGCCGACTGGGTGCACCTCGCACAGAGCATGGTGCACCTGGGCCGCGACTACGAACCGTCGGGTTCGGTCGGGCGGGTGAAGGTCTTCTACTGCACTCCGCTGCGCGGCACCAAGGAGGAGTGGCTGGACCACCAGCTCAGCCACTGGGACGAGTTCACCCGCGACCCCAACACCTATATCGAGGTCGACGGGGAGCACTACACCCTGATGAGCCCGCAACATGTGCACACCTTCCAGGCGACCCTGCGGCACGAACTGGCCCGTGCGCTCGGCTGAGGACCGGCAAGGCAACCGCCGACACCACCAGGAGCGGCCGATCATGCAAGGCAAGAAGATACTCATCACCGGCGGGACCGGGCAGGTCGCGAGGCCCGTGGCCGAATCGCTCGCCGTCGACAACGAGGTGTGGTGCCTGGGCCGGTTCGGCGACCCACACGCCCGCAAGGCGCTGGAGGAAGTGGGCGCCCACACCGCCGTCCGGGACATGGCCACCGACGACCTGGAGGGCCTGCCGCGCGACTTCACCCATGTGCTGCACTCGGCGGTGCACCGGGGCGACGGCAAGGACTTCGAGGACACCGCGCGCGTCAACGCGGTGGGCACCGCACGGCTGATGACCCACTGCTCCGCCGCCGAGTCGTTCCTGTACGTCTCGTCCGGGGTGGTCTACAACCGGGCCGATCGGACACATCGCTACCGGGAGAGCGATCCGCTGGGCGGGGCCGCGCCGTGGCTGCCGACCTACCCCGTCGCCAAGATCACCGCCGAAGGGGTGGCACGCGGTCTGGCCGAGACACTCGGGCTGCCGACGGTGATCGCCCGCCTCAACATCGCCTACGGCCCGTACGGCCACGGTGGCGTGCCCATGATCCTCTTCAACCAGATGCGCAAGGGGCAGCCCTGCGCGGTGCCCCGCGAGGGCCAGAACTACTGCAATCTGCTGCACACCGATGACGTCGTGCGCCAGGTGCCGCTGCTGTGGGACGTGGCGCGGGCGCCCGCGAGAGTCGTGAACTGGGGCGGGGACGAGGAGGTCGGCATCACCGACCTGCTGGAGTACCTGTCCGCGCTCACCGGAGTGCCGGTGCGGCTGGAGCGCGGCGACTACAGCCGGGAAACGGCCATCTTCGACCACGACGTCCGCCGTGGCCTGATCGGCGACTGCACCATCGGCTGGCGGGCCGGTATCGCCCGCACTGTGGCCGACCTGTTCGAGGAGTACCGCGACCGCGTCGACGCGTACCTGGACGCGCACGGAGCCGGGACACCCCAGTGACCACGAGGAGTGGAGAACGAGCATGCGCAGGTCCGCAGATATCGACGCGCTTCAGCATGTGCTGTCGGCCGCCCTGGGGTCCCCGGACCCGGTGTGCTCCCTGCGTCGACTAGACCGAGGCACGGGCGCGTTCGTCGCCCTGGACGCCGCCGTGGTCGAGCGCCCCACCCTGGTGGGCGGCGGGTCCCCGTACCACCCGAGCAGCCCCGCCCCCAGCCGCCACGCCCTCGACGAACTGGTCCGCCGCGCCGAGACACTGGGCGTGCCCCAGATCCTGGTGCCTAATGTGCGCCGCAGCGACGACACCAGCGCGCTGCGGGCGGCAGGGCTCGTTCCGGTCGCCGCCCAGAGCGAGTGTGTCGTCCGGCTGACCGGGGAAGTGGACGAGATCCTGCGGACCCGCATCGGCGCCGAACGGCTCGACGGCCTCCGCCGCCGCGACCGAGAGGTCTCCCTCGGGGTGACCTGGGAGCGGATCCGGCTGAGCGAGCTCGACGGGAGCCCCTGGGCGCGAGACGCCTTCGTCACGCTCCACCGGCGTCAGGCCGAACGCCACGACGGTCACGCCAACCTGTACAACGCCGACGCCCTCGACGTCCTGGCCCACGGCCCGTTGGCGGATCGCACCGAGCTGCTCGTGCGCCGCCAACAGGACGCCGTGGTCCAGGCCGGGCTCATCACCACGTCCCACAACGGCCGGGGGATCTACTCCCTCACACAGGCCATTGACCACGACGACCCCGCCGCACGGGACGGCCTCTTCGCCGCGTCCGTGTACCGGCTGTACCTCCATGCCCGGCGCTCCGGCCTGGAGTGGGTCCACCTCGGCCGGGGAGACGTCCCGCGCATGCGCCGCCTCGGAGCCGATCTGTTCGTACCCCTCGACCACTGGCTGCGCGCCCCCGGCCTCGCCTCCCCGGAGGAAGCGGGAGCGGAACACCCGCTGTCGGAGTACGCGGCTCCGCCCGTCACGGGGGTGCCGGTCCCGGGCCCGGCCCGCTTCCGCCAGGTGCCACGGTTCGACACGATCGACCTGTCCAGCAACACCAACCCGTTCCTGGGCGCCTCGGGTGAGTACCCCCACCTCGACACGACAGAGCTGGCCGGCACCTACCTGGCCACGATCGCGACATTGCCCGGCCACGAGGGCGTGGACGCGCTGAGCGCGGACCACCTGCTGTTCAGCAGCGGCTCGGTGGACGGCGTCATGCTGCTCCTGGCGGCGCTGGCGTCACCCGGCGAGCGCGTCTGCGTCACGCCACCCACCTTCCCGCTCTACGGCCACTTCGCCCACCTCCTGCGCCTGCCCGTCGTCGAGGTGCCGCTGCACGGCGACGACCTGTCCCAGCTCGACACCGACCGCATCCTGGCGGCCGATCCACGGGTGACCATCCTGTGCGACCCCAACAACCCCGCCGGGACCAGACTCGACCCGGAGCAGGTGCACGACCTGGTGGTTCACGGCCGCGGGCTGGTGGTGATCGACGAAGCCTATGTCGAGTTCAGCGAGAAGCCCTCGTACGCCCGGCTGATCGCCCAGCACGACAACCTCATCGTGCTCAGGACCCTCTCCAAGGCATGGGGACTCGCCGGGGCGCGCTGCGGAATCGCACTGGCCCAGCCCGGCATCATCGACGCACTGCGCCGGGTGCAGGTGCCCTTCGGGTTCACCAACGCCTCCCAGCACGCCGTGCGGGACCGGCTGACCGATGTGCGGCGGGTGCTCGCCGGTATCCGGCGCATCCGTGCCGAGCGTGACCGGATGGCCTCGGCGCTGACCGAACACCCCGCGGTGGCCCGGGTGTTCCCCTCGGAGACCAACTTCCTCTTCGTCCGACTGCACAAGCACGAGCGCGTGATGGACCAGCTCCGGGGCGCGGGCATCGTCGTGGCCGACACCGGGCGGGTGATCCCCGATACCTGCCGTATCACCATCGGCGATCGGCGCGCGAACACGGCCCTGCTCGAAGCGCTCTCCTCCGCCCTGTGAACCATGCCGTTCAGCGAAAGGACCCCGCTCGTGGGCAAAGATTCCCACTCCGAAATCCCGCTGTCCAGCACCGTCGTCGCCGAGGGTTATGCTCGCTGGAGCCCGCAGCTGCACAAGGAATTCGACACCAACGCCCATCATGGCTGGATCGGCCAGACGCTGGTGAAAGAGACCGATTCACTGCGCATCTGGGAGACCCACCTTCAACCGGGCGAGCGAATTCCCGTCCATCGGCATGTGCTGGACTACTTCTGGATAGCTCTGACAAACGGCCGGGCCCGCCAGCACTCGAGCAATGGCACCACCCACGAGATCTCTTATGCCCGCGGCCAGTCTCAGCATTTCTGCTGTCCCGAAGGGCGATATCACCTGCATGACCTGAAGAACATCGGCGATGACGTTCTGTCGTTTCTGACCATCGAGACAAAGGGCGGGGGGAACGAGCCCATTCAGCTCCCGAAGAATTGAGGACGACCGGCCCGCGGGGCAACACGCACCCTGCGGGCCGGCGGCTCAGCTCCCCTTCTTGGTGATCACGAACCGGTCGATGACCAGATAGTCGATCTCGGTGGCGAGGAAGCACTCCAGCGCGTCCCGCGGCGAGCAGACGATGGGCTCACCGGCCACGTTGAAGGACGTGTTGAGCAGGCAGGGCACATCCGTCCGCGCCGTGAAGGCGCGCAACAGCCGGGCGAGCGCGGGGTTCTGCCGCTCGTCCACCGTCTGGGCCCGCGCCGTGCCGTCCACGTGACAGGCGCCGGGGATCCGCTCCCGGTACTCCTTCCGCACCGGGAAGACGAAGGTCATATACGGCGACGAGGTCTTCTTGCCCATCGAGAAGACGTGGGGGGCCTCCGATTCGAGGATGACCGGCGCGAACGGCCGGAAGGGCTCCCGGTGTTTCACCCGGAGATTGATGATGTCCTTGATGTCGGGGAAGGCCGGGTTGGCGAGGATGCTGCGGTTGCCCAGGGCGCGCGGCCCGAACTCGCTCCGGCCCTGGAACCAGCCCACGACGTTCTTCCCGGCCAGCAGCTCCGCCGTCCGGTCGGCGATCGAGTCGGCGTCGGGCTCCTCCCGCCACTCGACGCGGTCCGCGTACTCCGCCAGCGCGCCCCGGACCTGCCGCTCGTCGTACGAAGGCCCCAGATAGGGCGTGGTGACCGCGTCGGCCGGCCGGTTCCTGAGACCGGCGGCGTACACGGCCGCGCCAATGGCGACCCCGGGATCACTGGCCCCGAAGCTGACCTCCATACCGGTGAACGGCGACCGCTCCAGCATCTTCGTGTTGGCCACGCAGTTCAGCGCCAGCCCGCCCTCGAAGAGCAGGGTGTCCAGACCGGAGGCCGCGGTCAGCGCCCGCACCTGATGAGCGGTGACGGCCTCGACCATGTGCTGTGCCAGCCCGGCGACCTTGACGCGGAAGTCGAACTGCTCGCGCTTCTCGCTGTCGCCGCCGAACAGGTCGTCGAACAGCGCGTAGTACGCCGATATGTCGCGGGGGGTGGAGATGGTGTACGAGCCGTTCTCGTGCAGCCGCACCACGCGTTCGAGCAGCGGGTTGTGGCGCGGCGGTGGGCCGTACGCGGCCAGGCCCATGACCTTGTACTCGTCGTTGTTCGGCACGAACCCCAGATAGCGGGTGATCCGCCCGAACGCCACCCCGAGCGAGCTGGTCATGGGGACCGCGCTCTCGTCGAACTGGCGGACCACGCCGTTCCGCAGCTCGCCCATGACGGAGGACAGCGTCTCCGCCCGGCCGTCGCTCACCAGGAAGGCGGCGTCACCCCCGCCGGCCAGGTACGCGCCGCACATGAGATGGGCCAGATGATGGGGCACCAGGGTGAGCTTGTTGAGATCCAGTTCGTAGCCGGTGCGCTCGACGAAGTCGTGGTACACCGCGTCGGGGCTGAGCATGCCGGTGTAGAGCTCACCCGTGCTGCGCAGGGCGTCGAACTTGGCCGCGACCGGCATGTCGGAGTCGCATATCCCCGAAATCATCTCCTCGGCCACCGTCGTCGAAAACCGCCAGGGGAAAGCGAAAACGTCCACCTGGTCGAGGTCGACACCGGCGGAGTTCAGACACCAGCTGATTGCGTGCGCCGGGAAATCGGAGGTCTTCTTGACCCGGCTCAGCCGCTCCTCCTCGACCGCCGCCACCACCTCGCCGTCGATCACCAGAGCCGCCGCGGCGTCATGACCCACCAAGAGATTACGGCCGACACCAGTCGCCCCGTAGAGACGCCCGAAAAGCTCCGCACCTCTGCTGAATCCGTTGTAACCGAGCACGATCACTGGCTCTCAGCCTCCCAAGCACGACAGTATCGGCGGGAGAACAGGCTACTCGGGCCGGATACTTGAGGGATAGGCATGATGCACAAGCAGATTGTGGATTTCCTTCCCGGGGATACGGCGGACCGCGGGGAATTCCGCACCGAATGCCCGGCGGGCCAGGGCCGCGGACGGGCGCGGCCCTCGGTACGTATACTTTTGCGCATGTTGAGGTTGGAACGGCTCCGGGCCGACCACGCGCCCGCCCTGCTGGCCTTCGAGCGCGAGAACCGGGAGTACTTCGCCCGGTCGATCTCGGACCGGGGGGACGCCTACTTCGAGGAGTTCGCCTCCCTGCACCGGGCCCGGCTCGCCGAGCAGGACGCCGGTGTGTGCCACTTCCATGTCGTCATGGACGGCCAGGGGGAGTTGGCCGGCCGCGTCAATCTCGTGGACGTCGAGGAAGGCGACGCCGAACTCGGCTACCGGATCGGCGAGCGCGCCGCGGGCCGGGGGATGGCAACCGCCGCGGTGCAAGAGGTGTGCCGCCTGGCCGCCACGGAGTACCGGCTCGCCACCCTCACCGCCTACACCGCCCTCGACAACGTGGCCTCCATGACCGTGCTCGGCCGCAATGGATTCACCGTCGTGGCGGACGCCATCGTTGGCGGACGCCCCGGCCTGCGCCACCGCCGCCGGCTCGGCGCGGAGCCCGGTTGCGGCCGGTGATGTGCGCCTGCGGGGTGTCGCGTTTCGGCAGTAGTGGTGGCCCGTCCGGCCCGCGGTGAGGTGTGGCTGATACGCCCACACAGCGGTGGGGCCCCCGCGCATTCGGTCGATCGCGGCCGTGTCGGGGCCGGAATTCCCGCACTCGGGACGGGATGTGTGCACACATGGCCTTGTTGTCGGGCGATGACCGAGGTGGGCAGTGGTGAGTGCGTCGACGCTTCCTTTGGCCGAGGGAGCCGTGATCGGCCCGGACGGGCTGACCGCTCTGGTCGATCTTCTGCGGGCACGCGGTTACACGGTGGTCGGACCCACTGTGCGGGACGGTGCCATTGTCCTGCAGGAGCTGGAATCCGCCGCTCAGCTGCCGTACGGGTGGGGCGTGGACCTCGAAGCCGGGCAGTACCGGCTGCGGTCGCGTACGGATGGCGCGGCGTTCGCCAACGCGGCCGGTCCGCAGTCGTGGAAGACGTTTCTGCACCCCGCCCGGGTCCGCCAGTGGACGGCCGAACGCGCGGGCGGAGAGTTGGTCATCGAGGCGGACGACACCGCGCCTCCCCGTTTCGCGTTCCTCGGTGTCCGCTCCTGCGATCTGCGGGCCATCGCCGTCCAGGACCGGATCCTCACCGCCGGGCCGCACTCCGACCCCGTCTATCGGGGCAGGAGGTCCGGGGCGTTTCTGGTGGCGGTCGAGTGCACCGAGCCCGGTGGGACCTGCTTCTGCGTCTCGATGGGCACTGGTCCCGCCGCCGGGCCCGGGTACGACCTGGTGCTGACCGAGCTGGTCGATGACGAGGGGCACCGGTTCTGGATCCGCGGTGGCAGCACGGAGGGGGCCGAGATCCTGGCGGAGCTGCCGAGCGAACCGGCCCCGGAGGCCGTCTGCCGGGCCGCCGTGGACGCCGTCACGTCCGCCGCCGAGCGGATGGGCCGCACGATGCCGGACACCGACATGCAACGGCTGATGGCGGAAACGCTGGAGGCACCCCGCTGGGACGACGTCGCTGCCCGGTGCCTGACCTGCGGCAACTGCACCATGGTATGTCCCACCTGCTTCTGCACCACCACCGAGGACGTCACGGACCTGACCGGGGACCACGCCGAGCGCTGGCGGGTCTGGGACGTCTGCTTCGACCTGGACTTCTCCTATCTGCCGGGCGGCCCCGTCCGCGCCACGCCGCGCAGCCGCTACCGGCAGTGGCTCACCCACAAACTGGGCACCTGGTACGACCAGTTCGGGTCGTCGGGGTGTGTGGGATGCGGTCGGTGCATTGTCTGGTGTCCGGTCGCCATCGACATCACCGAGGAGGCCGCGGCCCTGTACGACTGGACCCGGCGTGCGGAGGACGAGCCACGATGACCGGGTGGCCGCTGCTGCTGGACACCCTTCCGCAGGTGCAGCGCGACCGGCTGTTCACGCTCGCCGACGAGCGGGACTTCCGCGCCGGCAGCACCCTGTTCGACGAGGGCGGTGTCGCCGACCGGTTCTGGCTGATCCGTTCCGGCGAGGTCGCCCTGGATGTGTATGTCCCCGGGCGCCGGGCCCAGGTGGTGGAAACCCTGGGGCCGCGGCAGCAGCTCGGATGGTCGTGGATCTTCCCGCCGTACCGCTGGCACCTGGGCGCCCGAGCGTTGGGGCCCGTGCGGACCTGGGAGTTTCCCGCGGCCGAGGTACGTGAGCTGTGCATGGCCGACACGGAGCTCGGATACGAGCTGATGCTGCGGTGCGCGGCGCTGATCGCCGACCGGCTCCAGGCCACCCGGTTGCGGTTGCTCGACCTGTACACGCCGCAGGGAAGCGTCCCGTCGTGACCACCGTGCCCCTGCCGTACCGGGTGACCGCCGTTTCCGCGGAGACCGCGGACTGTGTGTCGCTCGAGGTGACACCGGTGGAGCGGGCGCTGCCGGAGTTCTCGCCGGGCCGGTTCGCCATGGTGTACGCCTTCGGCGTCGGTGAGGTGCCGATCTCGGTCAGCGCGACCGGTGACGGCCACCGTCTGGTGCACACCGTCCGCGCGATCGGCGCGGTCACCGGCGCGCTGTGCCGGCTCAGGGCCGGGGACGCGATCGGCCTGCGGGGCCCCTACGGCACCGGCTGGGACCTCGGCGCGGCAGCCCGGTCGGACGTCCTGGTGATCGCCGGTGGCATCGGGCTCGCCCCGCTGCGCCCGGTGGTGCGCCATGTGCTCGACCACCCCGGGCACTACGGCCGCCTTCATGTGCTGATCGGGGCCCGCACCCCTGAGGATCTGCTCTATGGGGAGGAACCGGAGCACTGGCGGCGCGCCTCGGCCCAGGTGGAGGTGACCGTCGACCGGCCCGGCCCGGGCTGGCGTGGCAGCGTGGGCGTGGTCACCACCCTGCTGGACCGGGTCGACTGGCGCCCGGATCGGACCGCCGCGCTGCTCTGCGGCCCCGAGGTGATGATCCGGCACACCGCCCGCGCGCTGCTCACCCGCGGCCTGCCCACGCGCCGGATCCAGGTGTCGCTGGAGCGGAACATGCGCTGCGGCACTGGCCACTGCGGTCACTGCCAGCTCGGGCCGCTGCTGCTGTGCCGGGATGGCCCGGTGGTCGGCTACGACCGCGCCCGGCCCCTGCTCGCCGTCAGGGAGCTGTGAGATGGAATCCGACCCCCGCCCCTCCCTGGCCGTGTGGAAGTTCGCCTCGTGCGACGGCTGCCAGCTGACCCTGCTCGACTGCGAGGACGAACTGCTCCCGCTCACCGACCGGGTGCGCATCACCCACTTCCTGGAGATGTCCAGTGCGGAGGAGTCCCGGGAGCGGGCCACCCTGTCGGGGGCCGGACCGTATGACCTCTCCCTGGTGGACGGGTCCATCGCCACCGCCGAGGATGTCGGGCGCATCCACCACATCCGGCGGATCTCCCGTCGCCTGGTCACCATCGGCGCCTGCGCCACCGCGGGCGGCATCCAGGCCCTGCGCAACTTCGCGGACGTCGAGGAATTCCGGGCCGCGGTCTACGCCAGCCCGGAGTACATCGCGACACTGGACACCTCCACCCCCATCTCGGCGCATGTGCCGGTCGACTTCGAGTTGCGCGGCTGCCCGATCGACCGCGGCCAGCTGCTGGAGGTGATCACGGCGTTCCTGGCCGGGCGGAAGCCGAACGTCTCCGGTCACAGCGTCTGCTTCGAGTGCAAGCGGCGCGGCACGACCTGTATCACCGTCGCCCAGGGCGTCCCGTGTCTGGGGCCGGTCACCCATGCCGGGTGCGGCGCTCTCTGCCCCGCCTACGGGCGCGGCTGCTACGGCTGCTTCGGGCCGATGGTCCAACCCAACCTGGAGGCCATGGTGCGCGAGCTGCGGCACGACGGCATGACCGAGCGCGACATCGTGCGTGTCTTCCGCACCTTCAACGCGGCCTCGCCCGAATACGGCCCCGTACCCGAGCTCGCGGCCCAGGAGGCCACCGAGCCCCCGGCGGAAGAAGAGCCCCGATGAGCCACCGCGGATCCCGTGTGCTGCGTCTGGACGCACTCGCCCGGGTGGAGGGAGAGGCGTCCCTCCACCTGGCGGTGCGCGACGGGAGGGTCACCGAGGCGCGGCTGCGGATCTACGAGCCGCCGCGCTTCTTCGAGGCGTTCCTGGTCGGCCGCGGCCATGGCGAGCCACCCGACATCACCTCACGGATCTGCGGAATCTGCCCGGTCGCATACCAGACGACCGCATGTCAGGCCATCGAGCGGGCCTGCGGGGTGACGGTCGACGGACCACTCGCGGAACTGCGGAGGCTGCTCTACTACGGCGAATGGATCGAGAGCCAGGCCCTGCACATCCACCTGCTGCACGCACCCGACTTCCTCGGTCACCCCAGCGCCGTCGAACTCGCTCGCGAGCACCGCGCCGCCGTGGAGCGCGGCCTGAGGATCAAACAGGCGGGCAACACCGTCATGGAGCAGCTCGGCGGCCGCGCCATCCACCCGATCAACGTCCGGGTAGGAGGCTTCTACCACGTGCCCGCTCCGGCCGAACTCGTCCCGCTGACCGAGCGGCTGCGCCGGGCCCATGACGACGCGCTGGAGACCGTGCGCTGGGTGGCCGGCTTCGACTTCCCGGATGCCGAATACCACGGCCCGCTGCTGGCGATGTGCGACCCCGGTCGGTACGCCATCGACTCCGGAACCCCGGCCGTCATGGCCGCGGTGGCGGGCTCGAACGGCCCCGCCCCGGTACGAGCGCTTCCGGTGGAGGAGTTCGAGCGCCGTGTGGTCGAACGACAGGTTTCCCATTCGACCGCCCTGGTGTCCGAGCTGGACGGCCACCACTACCTGACCGGTTCACTGGCCCGGTACGCGGTCAGCGGACGGTGGCTCCACCCCTCGGCTCTCGACGCCGCGCGGGAGGCGGGGCTCGGCGATCCGGCCACCGGCGCGGTGTGCCGCAATCCCTTCCGGAGCATCATCGTCCGTGCCGTCGAGGTGGCCCATGCCGTGGCCGAGGCGCTGCGGATCATCGACGCCTACGAGCCGCCCTCCCGGTCGTACGTCGCGGTGCCACCGCGCCCGGCGACCGGCTGCGCGGCCACCGAGGCGCCGCGTGGGCTGCTCTACCACCGCTACGCCATGGACGCCGATGGCACCCTCACCCTGGCCCGTATCGTGCCGCCCACCGCGCAGAACCAGGCGGCCATCGAGGACGACCTGCGCCGCCAGGTGCAGTCCCGCCTGGACCGGCCGGGCGAGCCGCCCGGCGACGAGGAGCTGACCGCGCTGTGCGAGCGCGCCGTCCGCAACCACGACCCGTGCATCTCCTGTTCCGCGCACTTCCTGGACCTGACGGTGGAGCGCGGATGACGGGCCGGGTGGTGGTCATCGGAGTGGGCAATCGTTTCCGCCGGGACGACGGTGCCGGGCCGGCCGTCATCGAGGCCCTGCGCGCCGACCCGCCGAAGGACACGCTGCTGACCGACAGCGACGGTGAGCCCGGGCGGATGCTCGGCCTGTGGCGTCCTCACGACGCCGTCGTCGTGGTCGAGGTGGTGCACGCGCATCCTGGGAAGCCGGGGCGGCTGCACACGCTGACGGCGGAGCGGGCCGCGCGATGCGCCGCACGCTCCGCCAGCACCCACGCCCTCGGGCTCGGCGAGACCTTCGCCCTGGCCGCGGCGCTCGACCGGATGCCCAGGGAGCTGACGGTGCACGCGGTGGAAGGGGAGGACTTCGGCCTCGGCCGCGGGTTCAGCACCGCGGTGGCCGACGCGCTCCCCGAGTTGATCCGCCACGTGGCCAAGGCCATCGACCAGGCGCACGACCGGCTTCGGTGCGCGAGCGCGCTGAGCGACGATCGGGGAAGCGCATAGTCCGCCCGCTGGGCGACGTGGTGCGCCACCTGGGCCGTTCGGGGCGGGTCGGGCCGCCGCGCGGGCGTGTTCACCCACCGTGGCCGCACCCTTTCCTAACATGACGAACGGCCTGGTCGGACGGGATTCGTGGCACGGCCGGAACCTCGCGCAGGCTCGACCACTCCGGACGGAGCGCCGTGTCCATGAAACAGCCAGTGGTGTCCGGCTCCGCCACGGCGGAGCCGGACACCAAGGGTTCGCAACGGCCGGTCCGCCGCCTGGTGGCGGTCGGTGGCGTGGTGCAGGGAGTCGGCTTCCGGCCCTTCGTCCATGCCCTGGCCACCGAACTGGGCCTGTCCGGTCAGGTAGCCAACGGACCGGCCGGGGCACGGATCGAGATCGAGGGCGGCTCCGAGGCGGTGGCCGCCTTCTGCAACCGGCTGACGGCGGACGCACCCCCGCTGGCGGACATCGTCTCGGTGACCACCTCCGAGCTGCGCCCGACCGGCGGCACCGGTTTCGTGATCGTGCCCTCCCTAATGGGCCACGGCCGCACCCTGGTTCCGCCCGACGCCGCCACCTGTGACGCCTGCCTGACCGAGCTGGCCGATCCGGCCGACCGCCGCCACCGGCACCCGTTCCTCACCTGCACCGACTGCGGCCCACGCTTCACCATCACCACCGCCATGCCGTACGACCGGGCCACCACCACCATGGCGGCGTTCCCGATGTGCCCGGACTGCGCGGCGGAGTACACGGACCCATCCGACCGGCGGTTCCATGCCCAGCCCATCGCCTGCTGGGCCTGCGGGCCACGCCTGAGGCTCACCGGCGCCGTACGACGGGAGGGCGGGGCCGCGTTGGCCGAGGCCCGGCGGTTGTTGGCGGCCGGGGCGATCGTGGCGGTCAAGGGCCTCGGCGGCTATCACCTGGTCTGCGACGCCACCGCCCCGAGCGCCGTGGGCGAACTGCGACGCCGTAAGGCCCGTGGCGACAAGCCGTTCGCCGTGATGACCCCCGATGCCGACACCGCCGCCCGGCTCGGCCACCTCCGCCCGGCGGAGCGCCGCGTCCTGGCGGAGCGGTCCCGCCCCATCGTGCTGCTGCGCCGCCGATCCCCGACTCCGCTCGCCCCGCAGGTGTGTCCGGGGAGCCCGGACATCGGGGTGATGTTGCCCTACACCCCGTTGCACCGGCTCCTGTTCGGCCTTCCGGGCGATCCACCCGGTCCCGGCGTCCTGGTGGTGACCAGCGGGAACCTCTCCGGCGAGCCGCTGGTGACCGACGACCGGGAGGCGATGCTCCGTCTGGACGGGCTGGCCGACGCCTGGCTCTGGCACGACCGGCCCATCGTGGTGGCCTGCGACGACTCGGTGGTCCGGGTCCGCGCTGACGGTTCGCCCCTGCCGATCCGCCGCTCGCGCGGCTTCGCACCGGCGCGCATCCGCCTTCCGGTGCCCGTCCGTCCGGTCCTCGCGGTCGGCGGAGACCTGAAGAACACCCTGTGCCTGGCGGAGGGCGACGCCGCCTGGCTGTCCGCCCACGTCGGAGACATGGACAGCCTGTCCGCCCAGCACGCCTTCGAACGCGCCGAGAGCCACCTGCGGGCGCTCACCGGCGTCGAGCCGGTCCGCATCGCCGCCGACCGCCATCCTGGCTACCGGTCCGCGCGATGGGCACTGCGTGACGGCCGGCCGCTCGCCCTGGTCCAGCACCACCACGCGCACATCGCTTCCGCCATGGTCGAGCACGGGCTGGACGAACCGGTACTCGGTATCGCCTTCGACGGCACCGGCTACGGCGACGACGGGGCCGTATGGGGCGGCGAGGTGCTGCTGGCCGACTACGCGGGCTACCGCCGCCTGGCGCATCTGGCCTATGTGCCCCTGCCGGGCGGTGACGCGGCGGTGCGCAACCCGTATCGGATGGCACTGGCCCATCTGCGCGCGGCCGGGCTCGCCTGGTCACCCGACTTGCCGTGCGCCGCCACCTGCCCGCCCGAGGAACGTCGTCTGCTGGAGGCCCAGTTGGCACGCGGTATCGCGTGTGTGCCGACGTCCAGCGTGGGGCGGCTGTTCGACGCCGTGTCCTCGCTGGTGGGCGTCTGCCACCGGGCGGGGTACGAGGCTCAGGCCGCCATGGAGCTGGAGGCCGAGGCCGTGACCGCCGACGAGGTGCGGGACGGCTACCCCTTCGCGCTCGAGGATCCCGCACCGCTGCTGGCGGCGATCGTGGCCGATCTCCGTGCGGGTACGGCGGTTCCGCTGATCGCCGCCCGCTTCCATCTGGCGGTCGCCGGCGCGGTCCGCACGGCCTGCCGGAAGGCACATCGGAGCACGGGCGTGCGGACGGTCGTCCTCACCGGCGGCGTGTTCGCCAACGCCCTCCTGGACGGGATGTGCACCGCCGGGCTGGCCGAGGACGGATTCACCGTCCTCGGGCACACGGTGGTCCCGCCCGGTGACGGCGGCCTGGCCCTGGGACAGGCGGTCGTCACCGCCCGTGTCGCCGAGACGTGAGGAACCGAGGAGGAGCACATGTGCCTGGCGGTACCCGGCCGCGTGGTCGGCATCGAGGAACGGGACGGCACGCCCATGGCGCGGGTCGATTTCGGCGGGGTGGTCAAGGACGTCTGCCTCGCCTATCTACCGGAGATCGAGGTCGGTGAGTACGCGATCGTCCATGTCGGCTTCGCGATCCAGCGGCTCGACGAGGAATCCGCCCTGGCCACCCTCCGGCTCTTCGAGCGAATCGGGGCGCTGGACGAAGAGTTCGGCGATGCCTGGGCACATGCGGCGGCCGAGGCGGAAAGCGCGCCCGAGGAGGAGAACCGGTGAAATACATCGACGAGTTCCAGGACCCTGCCCTGGCCCGACGGCTCCTGGACGACATCGCCCGGACGGTCACCCGGCGCTGGTCGATGATGGAGGTCTGCGGCGGTCAGACGCACTCGATCATCCGGCACGGCATCGACCAACTGCTGCCCGGGAACATCGAGTTGATCCACGGGCCGGGGTGTCCGGTCTGCGTCACTCCGCTGGAGGTGATCGACAAGGCGCTGGAGATCGCATCCCGCCCGGGCGTGGTCTTCTGCTCGTTCGGCGACATGCTCCGGGTACCGGGGAGCGACCGTGACCTGTTCCGGGTCAAGGGCGACGGCGGCGACGTCCGTGTCGTCTACTCGCCGATGGACGCGTTGCGGATCGCCCGGCAGACCCCGGACCAGGAGGTGGTGTTCTTCGGTGTCGGCTTCGAGACCACCGCGCCCGCTATCGCCATGGCGGCCCACCAGGCCAAACGGCTCGACGTGCGGAACTTCAGCCTGCTGGTCTCCCACGTCCGGGTGCCACCGGCCATCGAGGCGATCATGCGATCCCCGGACTGCCGCGTCCAGGCGTTCCTCGCCGCCGGGCACGTGTGCAGCGTGATGGGCACCCTCGAATACCCCGCCCTCGCCGACACCCACAAGGTGCCCATCGTGGTCACCGGATTCGAGCCACTGGACATCCTGGAAGGCATCCGACGGGCGGTCCGCCAACTCGAACGGGGCGAACACCGCGTCGAGAACGCCTACCCACGCGCCGTGCGCCCACAGGGCAACCCGGTCGCCCTCAGCGTGCTGCGAGAAGTGTTCACCACCACCGACCGCGCCTGGCGCGGCATCGGCACCATCCCGGACAGCGGCTGGCGGCTCTCGGACGCCTACCGCGACTACGACGCCGAGCACCGGTTCGAGATCACCGGCCTGGCCACCGAGGAGCCCGCGGTGTGCCGCAGCGGAGAGGTGCTCCAGGGACTGATCAAACCCCACGAGTGCGCGGCCTTCGGCACCGCCTGCACCCCGCGCACACCGCTCGGCGCGACCATGGTCTCCAACGAGGGCGCGTGCGCCGCCTACTACCTGTACCGGCGTCTGACCACGCCCCGCACGGAGGAGACGGCTTCCGTTGACTGACAGCACCGCCGAGACCACCGGCTGGTCCTGCCCGATGCCGCTGCGCGACCACCCAGTGGTGGTGATGGGCCACGGCGGTGGCGGAGCGCTTTCGGCGGAGCTCACCCGGCACCTGTTCCTCCCGGCCTACGGTGGCCAGACGCTGGGAGCACTCACCGACTCGGCCGCCATCACGCTCGGCGGCGCTCGGCTGGCCTTCTCGACCGACTCCTACGTCGTCCACCCGCTGTTCTTCCCCGGCGGGAGCATCGGAGATCTGGCGGTCAACGGCACCGTCAACGACCTGGCCATGAGCGGAGCCGTTCCCGCCTACCTGTCCTGCGCGTTCATCCTGGAGGAGGGAACGGAGCTGAGCACCGTCGGGCGGGTCGCCCAGGAGCTCGGTGCGGCCGCCCGAGCGGCGGATGTCACCGTGGTCACCGGCGACACCAAGGTGGTCGACTCCGGCCACGGCGACGGGGTGTACGTGAACACGGCGGGGATCGGGCTGATCCCCGAGGGGGTGGACATCCGTCCACAGCGTGCCCGGCCCGGCGACGTGCTGATCGTCAGCGGGCCGATCGGACAGCACGGCATCGCTATCCTCAGCGTCCGCGAAGGGCTGACGTTCGGCACCGAGGTGGTCAGTGACACCGCGCCCCTGGCCGGACTGGTCCAGGCGATGCTCGCCGTCACACCCGAGATCCACGTCCTGCGCGACCCCACGAGAGGCGGCCTGGCCGCCGCACTCAACGAGATCGCCACAGCATCCGGCACCGGCGTCATCCTGGACGAGCGGGCGGTGCCCGTCCCGGAAGCGGTCGCCACCGCATGTGCCCTCCTCGGCCTGGACCCGATGTACGTGGCCAACGAGGGACGCTTGGTGGCCTTCGTGCCCAGGACCCACGCCGACGCGGTCCTGGACGCGATGCGCGCGCATCCGCTGGGACGTGGGGCGGCCGTGATCGGCGCGTGCGTGGCCGAGCACCCTGGCATGGTCGTGGCCCGTACCGGACTGGGCGGGACCCGGATCGTGGATCTGCCGCTCGGCGAGCAGCTGCCCCGGATCTGCTGAACGGCGTGGCCCTCGGGTGGCCGAGCGACACCGGCGAGCCGGACACTGAAGGGGCAAGAGCCGCCGGAATGCCGCGCGGAGGGAGGTACGCCCGTGTCCGAGACTTTCCACATCGTGAGCGATGTGATGACCCGAACGGTGGTCGCCGTCGGGCGTGACGCGTCGTTCAAGGAGCTGGTGCAGACGCTTGGCCGGTGGCGGGTGAGTGCCATGCCGGTGCTGGAGGGCGAGGGCCGTGTCATCGGCGTCGTCTCCGAGGCGGACCTGCTGCCCAAAGAGGAGTTCCGGGACAGCGATCCGGACCGCTTCCAGCAGCTGCGGCGCCTCCCCGACCTCGCGAAGGCGGGGGCGCTGACGGCGGAGGAGCTGATGAGCTCCCCGGCGGTGACCGTGCACCCGGACGCCACGCTGCCCGAGGCCGCCCGGATCATGGCCGTCCGAGGGGTCAAACGGCTTCCCGTGGTTGACGCCGAGGGCAAGCTGCTGGGAATCGTCAGCCGGGGCGATCTGCTGAAGGTCTTCCTCCGCTCGGACCAGGACATCGCGGAAGAGGTCCATCGCGCGGTGGTGTCCTACCTCTTCCCCGGCAGCAGCGTCCATGTCCACGTGAGGGAGGGAGCCGTCACGCTCAGCGGACAGCTGCGCGACACCTCGCTGATCCCCGTGGCCGCGCGCCTTGCCCGGGCCGTGGAGGGGGTCGTGGACGTGGAATGCCACTTCCGGGGCGTCGGACGCGACGAGACGGAGCACACGGCCTGAGGGCGATCCCCCGGAAACGCGTGGACGGGGCTACGGTTCGATGTCCAGCACGTCGTGGACCGGCCGTCTGGGGGTCTGTGTGCCCGGAGGGCCGTATCCGAGCCGCAGCACCATCTGTACGTAGGCCATGCCCGACATCGGGTCGCGCAGCGGCCAGCGCAGGTCCTGCCATTCCAGGGCCTGGGTGACGAACGAGGCGGACAGCCCCTCCAGCGTTGCCCGCAACAGAAGCCGCTCGACCGCCTGGCCGGTGCGCAGCCAGTCCACGGGACGGTTGCGGGAGGTGCTCAGCAACACCAGATGGGGGAAGGTCTCGAAGTCGGCGGTCGGGCGGCCGGGGATGGACTTGCCACCCGCGAAGTCGCGCATGGGAGCGTTGCCGACCCGGCGGCGGGGCCCGAAGGCGTACTCCGGGACCCCTTCGGTGGCCGGCCGTGCGTCGTCCGTGGCGCGGGTGAAGCGGGCCAGGTCCGCGGCGACGCCCGCGTCGGTGAGGTTGCGGGCCTCGCCCTCCAGCGCCAGGTCCACCACGGACCGCAGATGCCAGTCGGAGGCGAAGGACAGCGAGACCTGCTCCCGGTCTGCGGCGTCGACCAGGGCCGTCCGCACCGATGGGGGGATCTCGGTCTCGGCGAAGGGGTACCGGCTGGTGTGCCGGGTGCGCACGGCCGGGTACAGGGCGGCCGGATCGGCCTCGTCGCCGAGCGGGCGGGTCAGTGTCACGGAGGCCAGCAGCATCGGGTCGGCGGGGTCGGGCAGTGGCCGGGTCTGCGCCTCCCAGCCCTCGTGGGCCACCGCGACCCGCAGGTTCATCAGGGCGGCGCCACAGGCGATGTGCAGGGCGCGGAGTTCGGGGTCGAAGTGGGGCAGAGAGCCCCGGAGATCGGCCCGCAGATGGAAGACACGCCTCCGCCGGGAGTACTGGAACCGCCAGGGCTGGGCGTTGTGCATCGAGGGCGCCGCCGTGGCGTCTTCCACCAGCGACATGACCACCGCTTCGGAGAGCGAACGAGTGCTGCGGTGTGTTGTAGCGGACGCACGCTGCCCGGTTGCCTCCCGCTGCCCTTCGGCCCCGTGGCCGATGGGGTGAATGTGTGCGTCCGGTCCGGGGAACACAAGGGTGATCTGGTCGGTGTCCGACCACCGCACGTCATAGGGAGGTGTCCCGTCGTCATGGTGGAGTCCGACGATCTCACCGTCCCGTTTGGTGGCACCGCTGGTGGGGCTTTCGACAATCAGCTGGTCGCCGACATGGGCACGCATCGACATCCCGCCTCTCCTGCCTGACGTCGTCCACTGTGACACCGCCGGTGAGCGGTGTCCTGGGGGCGGAACGCCCTCGGCCGAGGGGCCGGATGGCCCCGTGGTGGGCCGAGTGGCCGGGAGAGGGAGCCATGAGGCTCATCCGGCGGCGCGGGCGAGCTGGCAGGCTCGGTGGCGGAGCCGGGCTCGACGAGGGAGTCGGGCTCCGCGGCGGAAACACCGGCCGGCCCACCGCGGGTGTGCGAGAGGAGTCGGAACATGCACCACAGAACGGTCGGAGACCTCATGACGCGCCCGGTGGTCCAGGCGCCCCGTGACATGCCGTTCAAGGAACTCGTGGCGCTGCTCGCGGAGAGCGACGTCACCGCCGTGCCGGTCGTGGACGGTTCGGGACGCCCGATCGGCGTGGTGTCCGAGGGCGATCTGCTGCGCAAGTCGTCCGGCCGGGCCGATCCCTCCGGTCTCCTGCCGGTCCCGCACCTGGAGGCGTGGGAGCGCGCGAAGGCGGAGGGGGCGAGGGCGGAGGAGCTGATGTCGGCGCCCGCCGTGTGCGCGCGTCCGGAGTGGACCGTCATCGAGGCGGCCCGGGTGATGTCGGACCGGAACATCAAACGGCTTCCCGTGGTGGACGAGACCGACAAGCTGCTCGGCATCGTCAGCCGTGGCGATCTGCTACGGGTCTTCCTGCGCCACGACGACGCGATCCGCGACGAGATCGAAAGGGACCTGCTGCTGCGGACCCTGCGGCTGGCGCCCTCGGCCGTGACGGTCGACGTACGGAAGGGCGAGGTCACGCTGGACGGATCGGTCGAGGCCAGGAGCCTGGTCCCGGTCATCGTGCGGCTCTGCCGCGGCGTGGACGGGGTGGTCTCGGTCACCGAACACATCGCCTACGGCACCGATGACACCGGCGGCTCCGCCCTGGCCGCGTGAAACCCCGGAAACCCGGAAACCCGGCGGGAGGCACTGCCATGGAACAAGTGGTCACCGTTGGTCTCGACGGCTCGCCCGAGAGCCTGGCCGCCGCGCACTGGGCCGCCGACGAGGCGGAGCGGCGTGAGCTGGCGCTGCGCCTGACACACGCCTGGATCCTGCTGTGCCCGCCCACACCCGACAGCCCCGCGGCGGACGACCAGAACTACTGGCCGAAGCGGATCATGCACGACGCGCACACCGAGCTGGCCCGTGACCATCCGAAACTCACCATCACCGAGGACTTGGTCGCGGACGAGCCCGAGACAGCCCTGCTCGACGCGGCGGCGCACTCCCGCATGCTGGTGCTCGGATCGCGCGGGCTGGACCGGGTGGCCAGCTTCTTCCTCGGCGACATCGGACTGCACACCATCGCCCGCGCCGAGCGCCCGGTGATACTGATGCGCGCGGGACAGGGAGCACGAGAACACCCGCGGCGGGTGGTCGTGGGCCTGAGCCTGCACGGCCCCCAGGACAACCTCCTGGAGTTCGCCTACGCCACCGCGTTCACCCGCGATGTGCCACTGCACGCCGTCCACGGCCGAAAACCCGACCGGACCCACACCCCCACCGGGGGCGATGACACGGCCCGGGACACCGTGGAGCGGGCGCGACAGGAGCTGGACGAAGTACTGCGGCCGTGGCGGGAGAAGTTCCCCCGGGTACGGGTCGTCGACGAGGTCCGGCTGGAAAGCCCGGCCCGGGCCGTCGTCCGGGCCGCGGCCGACAGCGATCTGCTGATGGTCGGACGGCGGAAGCACCCGCCCGCGCTGGGGCCACGCCTGGGGGCCGTGGTGCAGGCGGCGGTGCACCACGCGAGCTGCCCGGTCGCCGTCGTCCCCCACGAATGACGGGACGCGGCCGTCCTCGGAGATCACCATGAGTCATCCCATCACCGCAGGCGTGGACGGGTCACCCGAAAGCCTGGCCGCCGCCGACTGGGCGGCACGGGAGGCTCAGTGCCGTCGGGCTCCGCTGCGGCTGATCCACGCCTGGATGCTGCCGCCGCAGACAGCTCGTACCGCCCAAGCACCTGAGATGCGCAAACTCTGGGCGCAGGAGGCCCTGGAGTACGCCAAGGCGCGTCTGCTGGCCGACTACTCCGGGGTGCCAGTCTCTACCGAACTGGTCTCCGAGACGGCCGTCGAGGCCCTGGTGGCCCGGGGCGCGGACTCGGAGATGCTGGTGCTCGGCTCACACGGGCGTGGTGCTGTGGGGGGCTTTTTGCTCGGGTCCGTCGGCCTGCATGTGCTTGCGTTGTCCACGAGTCCCGTCGTGATGGTGCGGAGGTACGGAAGGAAGCGGGCCGGGCTTGGCACCGGCGATGTTGTCGTCGGCATCCAGGATCCGCCGGAGTCGGCCGCGCCGATCGAGTTCGCCTTCGCCACCGCCGCGGCACATGGAACGGGAGTGCGCGCCGTACGGGCCTGGGCGCCAGTGCCCGTGTTCGCCCACGGTCCACGGTCCCGGCGGCTTCTCGACGAGACGCGAGGCACCGACGCTGGCGAACGGGAGCGGCAGCGGTTGGCGGAAGCCGTTGGACTGTGGCGGGAGAAGTATCATGATGTCCCGGTGACCGAGCGGGTCGAACACGGCCACGCCACCGAGGTCCTGCTGGGGGCGGCTGCGCAGGCCGGGTTGATGGTGGTTGGCCGCCCCGCCCACCGGCCCGCCGTGGGCCCACGCCTCGGCCATGTCGCTCACGCGCTCCTCCACCACGCCGCGTGCCCCATCGCTGTCGTGCCCCACGACCCCTGACGCCACGTGCCTCAGCGGGCCCGGAAGGGAGAACCCATGGCGCGCCACACACCGCCGGGTGAGAGTGAACCAGTACGACTGCCGCGTGCCCCGTACGAGAAGGAGCTGCGCCGTCTGCAGATCGAGTTGGTGAAGCTCCAGGAGTGGGTGCGGGCCGAGGGACAGCGCGTCGTGGTGGTCTTCGAGGGGCGGGACGCGGCGGGGAAGGGCGGCGCGATCAAACGGGTCACCGCACGCCTCAACCCGCGTGTCGTACGCACCGTCGCCCTGCCCGTGCCCACGGACCGCGAACGCACCCAGTGGTACTTCCAGCGCTATGTCGAGCAGTTCCCGGCCGCGGGAGAGATCGTGCTCTTCGACCGCAGCTGGTACAACCGGGCCGGCGTCGAACGCGTCATGGGATTCTGCACCGATGAGGAGCACCAGCGTTTCCTCCACCAGTGCCCTCTCTTCGAGCGGATGCTGGTCGAGGACGGGATCCTGCTGCGCAAGTACTGGTTCTCGGTGATCGACGCCGAGCAGGAGCGACGGTTCCGCCGGCGCCTGAGCGATCCCACGCGGCGCTGGAAGATCTCCGCGATGGACCTGGAGTCCATCACCCGCTGGGAGGCGTACTCCCGCGCCAAGGACGAGATGTTCGCGTGCACCGATACCTCGGAGGCTCCGTGGTACGTCGTCGAGAGCGACGACAAGCGCGCCGCCCGGATCAACATGATCGCCCATCTGCTGTCGACCGTTCCGTACGGCGACGTCCGGCTCCCCGAATTGCGTCTGCCGCGCCGCCCCGCGCCCACCGGCTACCAGCGGCCGCCCAAGCACCTGCAGACCTTCGTGCCCGACCACGCGGCCTCGCTCCGGGCACCGGGCCGTGGGCCGGCGCCCGACGCGGACACGGCCGAGGGAAGGGGCCACGGATGACGGACACCACATACCGTCCCGGGACCGTCCACGCCCTGCTCGCCGACGGCTCCACCGTCGAGATACGCCCCGCGCTGCCGCGGGACCGGGACGCGGTCCTGCGGATGCATCGGGAGATGTCTCCCGAGGCCATGCGGCTGCGGTTCTTCGCCGTCAACCCGCGCTACGCACAGGAGGCGGCGGACCGCATCTGCGCGCCGGGACACCGAGGTTACCGTGCGCTCCTCGCGCTGGCCGGTGGCCGGGTGGTGGGGGTGGCCGAGTACACGGTGCTGCCCTTGGCACCAGGCGAACCGGTGTCCGCCGACATCGCCCTGGCCGTCGCCGAGGGCCGCCACGGGCAGGGCATCGGCACACTGCTGCTGGAACACCTGGTCCACGCGGCCCGGGAGGCGGGCATCTCCGGCTTCACCGCCGAAGCGCTCGCCGAGAATCACCAGGTCCTGAAGGTCTTCGCCGATCTGGGGCTGCGCACTTCCCGCCACTTCGACGGCACCGACGTCCACTGCATCGTGCACCTGGAGGAGGACGAGCACTACCTGGCGGCGGTGGACCGACGGGGCCGGATCGCCGATGTGGCCAGCCTGCGGCCACTGCTGCTGCCACGCTCGGTGGCCGTCGCGGGGGCGGGCCGGCGGCCCGGATCGGTCGGGCGGGCCGCGCTGAGGAACGTGCGGTCCGGTGGCTTCACCGGGGCGCTGTACGCGGTCAATCCGCACGCCCGGGTCATCGAGGGGACACCGGCGTTCCCCTCCGTGGCGGCTCTCCCGCTCGTACCGGATCTCGTCGTGCTCGCCGTACCGGCGCCCGCCGTGGCCGATGTAGCCGGGCAGTGCGGTACGGCGGGTGTGGGGGCGCTGGTCGTCCTGACGGCGGGGCTTGACACCGGTCAGGCGGAGGCGCTGTTCACCTGCTGCCGCCGCCACGGGATGCGGCTGGTGGGCCCCAACTGCCTGGGGATCGCCGATACGGCAGACGAGGCGCGCCTGAACGCCACGTTCGCCGCGCATCCTCCGCTGCCGGGGTGCGCGGGGGTCGCCGTGCAGTCCGGAGGGGTCGGCATCGCGCTGCTCGAGCGGTTCGGCCGGCTCGGCGTCGGCGTGTCCAGTTTCGTGTCGCTGGGCGACAAGTACGACGTCAGTGGCAATGACATGCTCCAGTGGTGGGAGGCGGATACGCGCACCCGGCTCGCCGTGCTCCACCTGGAGTCCTTCGGGAATCCGCGGGCCTTCTCCCGCACCGCGCGTCGTGTCGCCCGCACCATGCCCGTGCTCACCGTGGACGCGGGCCGCTCGGAGGCCGGGCGGCGCGCGGCCGCCTCGCACACCGCCGCCGCGGCCACCCCCACCATGACCCGCGGTGCCCTGTTCACCCAGGCGGGCATCATCGCCACCCGGAGTATCGCCGAACTGGTCGACACCACGGCCCTGTTGCACGCCCAGCCGCTGCCCGCGGGCCTCCGCGTCGCGGTGGTGAGCAACGCGGGAGGTGCCGGTGTGCTCGCGGCTGACGCCTGCGTCGACGCCGGACTCACCGTTCCCGCGCTGGACCCCGGTCCGGCCGGTGAACTGCGGGCTGTCCTGCCACCCGGCGCCGCCACCGGCAACCCCGTGGACACCACGGCCGCCGTCAGCGCCGACCGGATGCGCTCCTGTGTAGACCTGCTGGCGGCGCACGCAACCGTGGACGCCGTGCTGGTGGTGCTCGTGCCCACGGCCCTGGCCACCGGAACGCGGGACGACCCGTTGCTGGCCCTCACCGGCTCCCCGGGCCGGCACCCCTGCCCGGTGGCCGCGGTCCTCCTCGACCAGGAGGTGCCCGTACGGTTCCTCGTGAGCGGCGACGACCGCCCCGTCCCCGCCTATTCCGAGCCGCAGTCCGCCGCCCGTGCACTGGCCCCTGCCGCCCGCTACGCGCGCTGGCGCGCCGAACCGCCGGGCAGCGTGCCACCGCTGTCGGGCATCGACCCCGCCGGTGCCACGGCCGTCGTGGCGGAGTTTCTCACCCGTCACCCCGACGGAGGGTGGCCCGACCCCCGTGACTGCGCGGCCCTGCTCGACCGCTACCGCGTCCCCCAGCTGCCCTGGGCCTGGGCCGAGGACGAGGACACCGCCGTGGCGGCCGCACGGCACCTGGTGGCGGACGAGCGCGGCCGGGTGGCCGTCAAGGCGTACTGGCCCGGGCTGGTGCACAAGAGCGACCTGGGAGCGCTGCGGCTCGACCTGGAGGGACCGGACCAGGTGCGCCACGCCTATCGGGACCTGCGGGCGCGCTTCGGGGACCGTATGACCGGTGCGTTCCTCCAGCCCATGGCGCGCCGGGGTGTCGAGCTGTTCGCGGGCGTCGTCCAGGACGAGGTGTTCGGCCCCCTGGTGCTCTTCGGCCTCGGCGGCACCGCCACCGAGCTTCTCGCCGACCACGCCGCGAGGCTCGCCCCGCTCACCGACCGCGATGTCCACAGCCTCCTCACCGCTCCGCGCTGCGCCCCGCTGCTCTTCGGCTACCGGGGCGGCGAGGCCGTGGACCTGGAGGGACTGGAACAGCTGCTGCTGAGGCTGTCCCGGATGGCCTGTGACCTGCCTCAGCTCGCCGAGACCGACCTCAACCCGGTAGTGGCCCGGCCCGACGGAGTCGTCGCCCTGGACGTTCGGCTGCGCCTCCTGCCACGCCACGCCCACGACCCCTACCTGCGGCGACTCCGTGCTGCCCGGCAGTGGCGGACCTGAGCGAGCGTGGTGGCGTGCGCGCTCACACTCGCTGGGGCACGATCACGACCGGGCATGCGGAGCGGTGGAGTACGGCGTGGCTGACCCGGCCGAGCTGCAGCCCGGTGTGGTCACGGCGCCGGAGGGCGCCGACGACCAGCAGGTCGGCCTGCTCGGACACGTCCAGCAGGACCCGGTGCGCCGGTCCTTCGATGACTTCGCGATGGACCGTGATGCCCTCGTGCTCGCGTTCGGCCTGTTCCAGAACTTCGCTGAGGACGCCCGCCGCCTGCTCCTCGTAGATCAGGCCGCTCGCTTCACGCTCCAGCGGCGACTGACCTGCGCGGGGGTGTGCGGGGCGCAGCCAGGAGCGTACGGCGTGCAGTGCGGCCTCCCGCGACCGCGCCTCGCGGAAGGCGAACCGGACGGCCGCCGACCCCTCCACCAGGTCGCCGACCGCGAGGACGACGCGCCGGAGGGCGCCCGCGCGGTTCTTCTCCCCGCCTCGGACCACGGCCACGGGGGAGACGGCGCGTGCCGCCACCGCCAGACTGACCGACCCCAGAAGCGCTCCCGCGACCGCGCCCCTGCCACGGGACCCGGTGACCACGGCGAACGCCTCACGACTCTGCTCCAGCAGCGCCATCACGGTGTCCTCGGCCAGGACCTCGGCGGACACCTTCACGTCAGGGTTGCGCAACGTCGCGCGTTCCGCGCAGGCGGCGACGATGTTCTCGGCCGCCACATCGCCAGTGGGACGGTCGGTGCCGAACGAGGGCAGGCGGCCCTCATACCGTTCCCATCGGGAGGCATTGACCAGGTGCAAGGGGAGCTCATGGCGTGCCGCCTCGTCCACGGCCCAGTCCACGGCATCCAGGCTGGACTCCGATCCATCGACACCCACGACCAGCGGGAGCGCCATCATCCCCACCGCCTTTCCTCCGGTCGACTCGTCCGCCTCGGGTACCCCGTGGCCACGCACACACCGCCCCGCTTCGTCGCTTGGACCAATCCGTTCTGATGGCGGAGCTGGTCGGCTTCGGTCCCCATCGCCCGGTCCCGCGGGCGCCGGATGCGATCCCGGAACATCGGCCACACGATGAAGGCATGCCGACCCCTCGCCGCGCCGGGCGCTTCGCCGCGGGTCTGTCGCGGGAGGAAGCGGCGCGGCGGCTGGAGGAGCACGGGGCCAATGTCGTGGCCCGGGAACGGCGTACTCCGGTGTGGCGCCGTGTGTTGCAGCAGTTGCGCGACCCGCTGATCGTGGTGTTGCTCGTAGCCGCCGTGCTGACCCTGGCCACGGGAGACCTGCCCGACGCCTCGGTGATCCTGCTCGTCATCACGGTGAACACCGTGGCCGGCGTCGTCCAGGAGGTACGGGCGGAACGGGCCGTGGCCGCCCTGACGGCCCTCAGCGCGCCCACCGCCCGGGTGGTGCGCGACGGCGGGGAGTGTTCCGTACCGGCTGCCGACGTGGTGCCGGGAGACCTGGTCCTGCTGGGCGAGGGGGACATCGTGCCCGCTGACGGTGAGGTCGTCGACGCGGCCCTGCTCCTGCTCGACGAGTCGGCGCTGACGGGCGAGTCCGTCCCGGTGGAGAAGGCCGCCGACGCGGACCGGCCGCCGTCCACGGTGTCAGCGGGCACGGTGGTCGTCCGCGGCCGCGGACGGGTCCGGATCACCGGGACCGGCCCGGCCAGCGCGCTCGGCCGGATCGCCGCGCTGATGGGAACCGCGTCCGGACTGACCCCGCTGCAGCGCCGGCTGGCCCGGTTCGGCCGGGTGCTGGCGGCCGTCACCGTCGCGCTGTGCGCGGTGGTGCTCGCCTTGGGACTGGTCCGCGGACAGCCCGTCGAGCTGATGGTCGTGGCCGCGATCAGCCTCGCCGTCGCGGCCGTACCCGAGTCCCTGCCCGCCGTGGTCACCCTCGCCCTGGCCCTGGGGGCGCGGCGGATGGCGGAGCGACACGCCATCGTCCGGCGGCTGCCCGCGGTGGAGACCCTGGGCTCGGTCACGGTGCTCGCCACCGACAAGACGGGCACCCTGACCGAGGGCCGGATGGCCGCGGAGAGGCTATGGACGCCACAGGGCGAGGCCACTGTCAGCGGCATCGGCTACGGCCCCGAAGGCCACGTCGTACGCGACGGCCAACCGGTGACCGTGAGCGACGCCCCGGACCTGGCCGCGCTGCTGCGCGCCTCGATGCTGTGCAACGACGCAGCGCTGGAGCCTCCTCCGGACGCTGACGGACGGTGGCGTGCGATGGGCGACCCCACCGAGGCGGCCCTGCTCGCGGCCGGAGCCAGGCTGGGCCTGGACCGGCTCGCGCTGGAACGCGAACTGCCACGGGTCGACGAGATCCCCTTCGACAGCGCACGCAAGCGCATGACGACGGTGCACCGCGCGCCCCACGGCGGCGGACTGCGGGTCATGTGCAAGGGAGCCCCCGAGGTCATGCTCCGGCCGCCGGTCCTCATCGATCCCCCGGACACGCGGACCCGGGCCG
The DNA here is from genome assembly GCF_024298965.1 of Streptomyces rapamycinicus NRRL 5491. NCBI lineage: Bacteria > Bacillati > Actinomycetota > Actinomycetes > Kitasatosporales > Streptomycetaceae > Streptomyces > Streptomyces rapamycinicus. Next base: position 11,885,539 of record NZ_CP085193.1, read on the forward strand.
CCGCCCAGGCCGAGACACTGGCCCGCGACGGATACCGAGTCCTCGCCATCGCCTCGGCCGACCACGACGAGAGGCGGCCCGAGAGCTCCGACGCCTGGGAATCGGAGCTTTCACTGCTCGGCCTGGTCGGCATCCTCGACCCGCCCCGCGACACCTCCCGAACCACCGTCACAGCGTGCCAACAGGCCGGTATCGCCCCGGTCCTCATCACCGGCGACCACCCCCTCACGGCACGGGCGGTGGCCGCGCGTGCGGGCATCGTGGCCCGGGAGGACGAGGTCACCACAGGTGAACGCATCCGTCAGGGCACCGCGGGTCCGCTGACCGCCTCGCGCGTCTACGCCCGGACCACGCCCGAGCAGAAGCTGGACATCGTCCAGGCGTGGCGCGCGGCGGGGCATGTGGTGGCGATGACCGGCGACGGCGTCAACGACGGCCCCGCGCTGCGCCGCGCGGACATCGGCGTGGCCATGGGCCGACGCGGCACCGAAGTGGCCCGCCAGGCGGCCGACCTGGTGCTCGCCGACGACAACCTGGCCACCGTCGTCGCCGCCGTCGAGGAGGGCCGCCGCGTCTATGCCAACGTGCGGCGGTTCCTGCTCTACGCTCTCGCCGGAGGAACGGCGGAAATCCTGGTCATGCTCGTCGGCCCGTTCCTCGGCATGCCCCTGCCACTGCTCCCCGCCCAGATCCTGTGGATCAACCTGCTCACCCACGGCCTCCCCGGTGTGGCACTCGGAGCCGAACCCGTCGAGCCGGGGGTGATGCGCCACCCACCACGCCCGCCCGAGCAGAGCGTCCTGGGCGCCGGACTCTGGCCGCGGCTCCTGGCCATGGGGGTCTTCGTCGCCGGTGTCACCCTGGTCGCGGCGGTCTGGGCCCGGGAGGCCGGACGCCCCTGGCAGTCCGTGACGTTCCTGGTCCTCGGCGCCACCCAACTCGGTGTCGCTCTGGGCTCCCGCGCCCGCCCCGGCAGCCTCGCCAACCCGTTCCTGCTGCTGGCTGTGGGGACGGCCCTGGCCCTGCAAGTGGCGGGCGTCTATCTCCCACCCCTGCGCGCTCTGTTGGGCACGGAACCACTTCCCCTGGTCGACCTCGCGATCGCCGGTGCGCTCTCCGGCCTGGGGCACATCGTCATGCGTGTACAACGAGGGCTCTTCCCGTCTCGCCCGCCCCGCACCCGCTCGGCGCCCGGCCCGGCATGACTGAACCGGCCGACGGCCGGGGTGGCGGCGCGGCCTCACGGCCCGGCGCCGGTGGCCCGGGGAAAGCCTGGGGTGCGCCAGATTTCGCCCGCCGTGGTGATCCCCAGGCCCTCGTGGCCGTCCAGTGCCTCGACCCAGTCACGGGCCCCGGCGCCCATGGCGAACGCGGCCGTGGCGTAGGCGTCGGTCCGGGTGAGGCCGCGGCCGGTCAGCGTGAGAGAGGCCAGGGCGGTGGCGGGCTCGCCGGTGTGCGGGTCCACCACATGCGCGCCGCGCTCGGCCGTTCCCGAGGTGGCGACGGCCAGATCGCGGCCGGTGACCACGGCGGCCAGCTCCCCGGGGCGGGTCGGGTGGGCGATGCCGATCCGCCAGGGTGTGCCGGGAGCGGCCGCGCCGCGCAGCTGAACGTCGCTGCCGCCGTTGACGCAGGTGTTGTGCGCCCCCGCCTCGTACAGCGTCCGTGACGCCCGCTCGATCGCCCAGCCCTTGACCATCCCGGAGGGGTCGAGCCGGCCGCCGGGGGTGTGGCTGAACCAGCCGCCGGTGGTGTGCGCCACCTCCTCGCACAGCGCGAACACCTCGGCCACCTCCGGCGCGCACCGCTCCGGGACCGGCTCGCCCCGACCCAGGCGGCTGATCACGCTGCCGGGGCGGTAGGTGGAGAAGACCTCGTCCACGTGGTGCAGCCAGGCCACGGCCTCCTTCAGGGCCCGGCGGACGGGCGGGGTGACCGGATCGCGGAGGTCGAAGGAGAACACCGTGCCCATGGCGTGCTCGACGTGGCGCGTTCCGCGCACGGCGGCGGACGCCTCAGACACCAGCTCTGTCCAGCGCGCTCTGCAGGGACCTGGCGTACCCCTCGCTGGTGTAGGTGGCACCGGAGACCGCGTCGATGTGCGCGCTCTGGGCGCTCAGCGCCTCCTGCGTCAGCCGGGGCACGGCGTCGGCGGCGATCTGCTGGGAGCGGGGGCGGTCGGATGGTGTCCGGAGCGCCCTGACGGCGGTGATCCTGCCGTGGGAGAGCGTGACGGACACCTGGACCGGTCCGTACGAGGTATTGATCACGCTGCCGGTGTACGTGCCGGAGGCGCCGCCACCCGTGGGCCTGTGCCCAGTCGGCGCGGGGGACGGTGACGCTCCCGGTGTCCCGGAGGAGGGTGGCGATGCCGTCATGTCCGGGGCCGGGTTCTGGTGCGGTTTGAGCGACAGCAGCAGGATCACTCCCGCCACGGTCGAGACGGTGGTCACGGCGGCCTTGCGCACGGTGGATCTCCTTCGGACGTGGCGCGGATCGGACTCAGAGCGCGAACGACTCGTGGTGGACACGGCGGCGCCGCACCCCCGCCTCGCGCAGGGCGCACAGCGCGGCCTCCGTCATGCCCGGCGGTCCGCACAGGTAGACGTCCCGTTCGGCGATGTCGGGCACCAGAGCGCGCAGTGCCCCAGCGGTCAGCGGAGAGGAGTAGGCGGCCGGCTCGTCGACGACGTAATGGACGGCCGCCCCGCGCGCGGCGGCGAGCGCGTCGAGCTCGCCACGGAGGGCCAGGTCCTCGGGGCGCCGGGCCCGGTAGACGAGGATCACCTCACCGGGCAGCGTCTCGAAGAGGGCCCGCAGCGGGGTGATCCCGACGCCGCCACCCAGCAGGAGGGTCTTGCGGGCGCGGCGGCGGCGTGCGGTGAAGGCCCCGTACGGACCCTCCGCGAATACCCGGGTGCCGGGTCGGAGACGGGCGAGGGCCGCACTGTGGCCACCGGACGCCTTGACCGTGATCCGCAGATACGCGGGGTGCGGAGCGGCCGACAGGGAGTAGGGATTGGCGGCCCACCACATGCCCCGGGTCAGAAACCGCCACCGGAAGAACTGGCCGGGCTCCGCGCGCAGCTCCGCCAGTCCGCTGCCCGACAGATAGACCGATACGACACCCGGAGCCTCCGGCCGGACCTCGGAGACGTACAGCCGGTGGCGCAGCGCCCGGCGCACCGGGACGGCGAACCGGTACCACCCCAGCAGCGCCGCCACGGCGATGTAGAGGGCGTACCAGGCCAGCTGGGCGGGGCGGTCTCCGGCGAAGTCGGCCCCGTCGGAGAGCTGGTGCCCGAAGGCCAGGAAGACCGCGAGGTAGGTCGCGAAGTGCAACAGGTGCCAGGTCTCGTAGGGGATGCGACGGCGCACGGCGCGCGCGGACACGATCGCGGTGATCAGGAACAGCAGGAAGCCGATCGTCCCCTTGAGCAGGTCGGGGTAGTGGAGGACCAGGGTGGTGGTCTGGTGCACCACCCCGGTGTGCGATTCCAGCGCGTACCCCCAGATGATCAGCAGGACATGGGCGCAGGCCAGCGAGATCGTGTAGCGGCCGCCCAGGGCGTGCCAGCGGGCCAGCCGGTCGGTGCCGATGGCGCGGTCCAGCAGCGGTACGCGCGCCATCAGCAGCAGGAGGATCGCGCAGGCGTAACCGGCGAGCAGCCCGGTGATCCGTCCGGCGCCGGTCAACCAGCCGGCGGCGCCGACGACCGAGGGGGTGTCGTTCCACCACAGCGCCAGGACAGTGGCGGCCCCGCCCCAGACCATCACGTGTGCGAGCACCGGGACGGGGCTGGGCGGGCGCGGTGCCGACCGGGACGGGCGGGTCCTGGCCGGGGCCGGCGGCGTCGTGCTGGTCATGGGGGTCCTCTCGGTGATGTGCCAGGTCAGCGTCGCCCGCGAAGCTCTGAGGACCCTCTGAACCCGGGCGGACGCCTTCGGATTCAGAGGAAACTCAGAGGAAGGGCGGGTCTCGGCACCGCGCACCGCGAGAGATGCTGGACGCATCATGGATACGCACTCCACCGGCCGTTTTCTGCTGCGACCTGACGGGACCCGGGTCCGCGTCCTCGTCGTCGACGACGAACCCGACCTGACCGAGGTGCTGTCGGGTGCGCTGGCTTACGAGGGCTGGGAGGTCCGTACCGCCGCCGACGGCGCGTCCGCGCTGGACGCCGCGCGGGCGTTCCGCCCGGACGCGGTGGTGCTCGACTGGATGCTGCCGGACACCGACGGACTTGCGGTGCTGCGCGCGATGCGGGCGGAGCTGCCGGATGTGTGCGTGCTGTTCCTGACCGCGCGCGACGCGGTGGAGGACCGGATAGCGGGCATCACGGCGGGCGGCGACGACTATGTGACCAAGCCGTTCAGCCTGGAGGAGGTGCTGGCCCGGCTGCGCGGACTGCTGCGCCGGGCCGGGATGGCGCGGGAGCCGGGCGACGACCGGCTGGTGGTCGCGGACCTGGTGATGGACGAGCAGGCGCGGGAGGTGACGCGCGGGGGTGTGGCGGTGGAACTGTCCCGCACCGAGTTCGAGCTGCTGCGGTTCCTGATGCGCAACCCCCGGCGGGTGCTGTCCAAGGCGCAGATCCTGGATCGGGTGTGGAGCTACGACTTCGGTGGTCAGGCCCATGTGGTCGAGCTGTACATCAGCTATCTGCGCAAGAAGATCGACGCGGGGCAGGCGCCGCTGATCCACACGGTGCGCGGGGTCGGCTACGTGCTGAAGACGGAGCCTTCATGAGGCGGCCGCTCACCAGGGGGCTGTCGTGGCGGCCGCCCCGTACGCTGCGTGCCCGGCTGACCGCGGGGCTGGTGGTGCTGCTGGCGGTGGCGAGTCTGGCGGTGGGGCTGACCACGGTGTTCGCCCTGGAGGGGTTCCTGGTGCGGCGGCTGGACCAGCAGCTCACGGCGGCCGGAGGCCGGTTCCCGGCCAGCCTGGAACACGGTGAGCGGCACCCCGATGCCGACAACGCGCCCGACACCCGCGGCCAGTCGGACCGCACCTTCGGCGCCCGGCTGCTGCGCGGCACGACGACCGACGCGGCGGTGGTGCGCGACCAGACGGACTCCGCCGTACCGCTGACCGGCGCCGACCGGCGGGTCCTGGCGGGGCTGCCCGCGGACGGCGACGGCCACAGTGTGCGTCTGTCCGCGCTCGGCGGCTACCGCGTGGTCGCGGTCCACGGAGACGACGGGGATGTCCTGGTCACCGGGCTGCCGCTGCGTCCGGTGGAGGAGACCGTGCACCGGCTGGAGATCGTGGAGAGCGTGGTGTTCGGCAGCGCGCTGCTGGCCACCGGGGTGGCCGGGGCGCTGTGGGTACGGCTGTCGCTGCGCCCCCTGCGACGGGTGACCACGACCGCCGCCGGGGTGGCCGAGCTGCCGCTGGCCAGTGGTGAGGTGGCCATGCCGCCGCCGGTGCCGGACACCGATCCGCGCACCGAGGTGGGCCAGGTGGGCACCGCGCTCAACCGCATGCTCGGGCACGTCGGGGACGCGCTGGCCCGTCGCCAGGCGAGCGAGGAGCGGCTGCGGCACTTCGCCGCCGACGCCAGCCATGAGCTGCGAACGCCGGTGGCCTCCGTCCGCGGCCACGCCGAGCTGGCGCTGCGCCATCCGGGCCCGGTGCCGGATGACGTGCGGCACGCCCTGGAGCGGATCCAGGCCGAGTCGGAGCGGATGTCCACGCTGGTGGACGATCTGCTGCTGCTCGCCCGGCTCGACGCGGGACGGCCACTGGCCCGGCGACCGGTCGATCTGACCCGGCTGGTGCTGGACGCGACGGGCGACGCACGGGCCGCCGGGCCGGACCACCGCTGGACGCTGGAGCTGGCCGAGGAACCGGTGACGGTCCTCGGCGACGCACACCGTCTCCAGCAGGTCGTGGGCAACCTGCTCACCAACGCCCGCACCCACACCCCACCCGGCACCCGGGTCACGGTCAGGCTCGCCGTGGCGGACGGCGCCGCCGAGCTGACGGTGGCGGACGACGGGCCTGGCGTCCCGGACGCACTCCGGAGCGAGGTGTTCGAGCGGTTCGCGCGCGCCGATCCCGGCCGCTCGCGGGTGGCCGGCGGAACGGGACTGGGGCTGGCGATCGTGCGGGCCGTGGTCGCTGCGCACGGCGGCACGATCACACTGACCAGCGGGCCGGGCGCCACCGCCTTCCGGGCCCGGCTCCCCTGCCGTACCGCGGCGTCCGATCCGGGCCGAACGGGCTGAACGGGCCGAACGGGCTGAACGCGGCCTTCGCGGGTCGCGGTCGGCGAAGGCCCTGCGAGGGCCCCTCCTCAGTCGTCCACCGGACCCATCGGGAAGATGGCCAGCTCGGCCATCCCGCGGTGGAAGCCCTCGTCGGAGAGGGGCTCCAGGGCGGCGGCGAGCCAGCGGTTGTCCGGGGACCAGCTGAGGGCGTCGACGTAGGTACGCATCTGGCGGCCAAGGATGATCTTCTTGTCGGCCATCCGCCACACGCACAGTTCGTGCGGGCGCCTCTCACGGAAGTCCAGGTAGCCCAGCTTGCGGCTGAAGCTGCCGACGGCCAGATAGCTGCCGTCCTCGTTCGAAGCGAGGGTGAACAGCCGTTCCGAGGCATCGTCGACCTTGTCGGTCACCTCGCCGGTCGCCGCGTCGACGACATAGAGGTTCTGCTGCGCGCCGAGGAAGAGCCGCGACGAGTCGCCGGAGAAGGCCGTGCACTGGATCGGGTCCCACTCACCGGCGTGGGAGACGCGGCGGAAGGGCTCACGCTCGTCGCCATGCAGGTCGAAGCCGCCCTCGCCCGCACGGTTCCGGCTGATCCGGTACGCGCCGTCGCGTGAGCGCAGATGCCCGAGCTGGAAGGGAGCCTCGGTCTCCGCCCGCCGGTCGACGTCGTAGGCCCACTGATTCCGCTCCTCCGGTCCGTCGCCGGTGCTGTAGCCCTTGACCACGAGGACGTGACCGCCCGGCACCCACGTCATCAGCGGCACGATCCAGTCACCGGCGTGGGTGTGCACCACCTCGCTCCAGTCGGCGGTGTCGTAGACCCACACCCGCCCCTGATCGCTGCACACGGCCAGATACTTGCCGTCGTCGGAGAAGTCCATCCCGTTGACGTGGTCGTACTTGACGCTGCCGGTGGTGGTCTCGAACGGCCGCAGGGTGACGGCCGGCCGGGCCAGATCGGGTATGTGCGGGGAGTCCTCGGCCGTCCAGCTGTCGCCGTTGAGCGGAAAGGCCGCCGAGCCCCAGCCGTCGCCCACACTCAGCGGCTCCAGCCACTTGCGGTCGGTGACCCGGATCTCGTACTCGGCCTGGATCAGCAGGTCCTCGTCCTTCCAGGCCCCGTCGCGCTCGTAGTAGAAGTCGTGCATGTCCGCCCACTGGTCGTCCGTGAGCGGGTCGTTGCGGAGCTCCACACGCTCGACCCGGGAGATGAACCGGCGGGCGTTGGTATCGGCCCATTCATAGTCGAGGAGCCGGCTGGTGCTCACGGCGCGCCCGAGCGGACCCGTGCGGTCGTCGCCGTCGCCCAGATAGCCGGACGCGGCCTCCCAGAGGAAGTGCAGGAAGGTGTTGGGCTCCTCGTTCGGCAGCGGGATGTGTGTGCGCGAGCCGACGTCGTAGTAGACGACGAACACCTTCAACCGGGCGCGGAGCTCATCCGGGTCCACGGCAAGAACCCGTACGCCGTACATGTCGGTCGACATTCGTCGTCCCCCTCTGGATGTCGTGGCGCCCCTGATACTTCCAGAGGGGTCTGACAGCGCTCCTTCTGGAAACACCTGAGGAGCGGGATCACTCGCACTGCCTCTGTGCTCCTCTTCACACTCTCCCCGCTTCCAGTAATTTACTAGGACGTCCTAGTATCTCTTAAGTCGGCGCCTCTGACCTGTCTGGAAGGCCCTCATGAGCGATCTGCACCGTCCCGTGCACCCCGTCCGCCTGGTTACCGCTTCGGCGCTGTTCGACGGGCATGACGCGTCGATCAACATTATGCGGCGGATCTTCCAGTCCCAGGGCGCGGAGGTGATCCACCTCGGTCACAACCGGTCGGTGCGGGAGGTCGTGGAGGCCGCGCTGGAGGAGGACGCGCACGGTGTCGCGGTCTCGTCCTACCAGGGCGGCCATGTTGAGTACTTCGAGTACCTGGTGGAGTCGCTGCGCGAGCAGGGCGCGGAGCACGTCCGTGTCGTGGGCGGTGGGGGCGGTGTGATCGTGCCCGAGGAGATCGACCGGCTGCGCGGCAGCGGAGTGACCATCTTCTCCCCGGAGGACGGGCAGCGGATGGGCCTGGCCGGGATGGTCAACTCGGTGGTGAAGGACTGTGACTTCGATCTCTGGGATCGGCAACCGGCTGATGTCGCCGCCGTGCTGGCGGGTGACCGGTTCGCGATCGCCCGCGCCATCACCGGCGCCGAACTCGGTCGGCTGCCGCAGGACTTCCTGGAGCAGTTGCGCGCCGCGGCCGGGGCGCGGGTCACCCCGGTGCTCGGCATCACCGGCACCGGCGGTTCGGGCAAGTCGTCGCTCACCGATGAGCTGGTGCGCCGCTTCCGCGTCGATCAGCAGGACAAGCTGCGGATCGCGGTGATCGCCGTCGACCCGACCCGCCGCCGCGGGGGAGGGGCGCTGCTCGGCGACCGCATCCGCATGAACTCCCTCGACGGCAACCGGGTGTTCTTCCGGAGTCTGGCCACCCGCGGCAGCCGTGAGCTGCCCGAGCACCTGTCCGACGTGATCGATGTGGTGAAGGCCGCCGGGTTCGACCTGGTGGTCGTGGAGACGCCGGGCATCGGCCAGGGCGACGCGGCGATCGTGCCGTTCGTCGACACCTCGCTGTACGTGATGACGCCCGAGTTCGGCGCCGCCTCGCAGCTGGAGAAGATCGACATGCTCGACTTCGCCGACGTCGTGGCGATCAACAAGTTCGAGCGGCGCGGCGCCAAGGACGCGCTGCGCGACGTGGGCCGCCAGCTGGTCCGCAACCGCGAGGCATTCGCCATGCGGCCCGAGGACATGCCGGTGTACGGCTCCTCGGCGGCCACGTTCAACGACGACGGCGTCACCGCGCTCCACCAGCATCTGAAGACCGCCCTGGCCGAGAAGGGTCTGCCGCTGGCCGAGGGCACCCTGGCGCCGGTCGACGTGCGCCACTCCTCCGGCATCCGGCAGGTGGTTCCCGCGGAGCGGGCGCGCTATCTCGCCGAGATCAGCGAGACGGTCCACGGGTACCACGCCGAGACCGGTCAACTGGTCGAAGCGGCACGGCGCGTGCAGCGTCTGGAGGCGGTCACGGCCGAGCTCGTCGAGGCGGGCTCCGATGCCGGGAACGTGCGGTCGCTGCTCGAGGACGCCCGCAGGCAGCTCCCGTACGGCATCACGGAGCAGATCGGGAACTGGCCCGCCGTCATCGCCTCCTACTCCGGCGATGAGCAGGTCGTGAAGATCCGGGACAAGGAGATCCGCACCAAACTGACCCGCGAGTCCTTGTCGGGCAACAAGATCCCCCGGGTCGCCCTGCCCCGCTTCACCGACCACGGGGAACTGGTGCGGTTCTGGCGCGGGGAGAACCTGCCCGGCCACTTCCCCTTCACCGCCGGGGTGTTCCCCTTCAAGCGCGACAACGAGGACCCGGCGCGGATGTTCGCCGGCGAGGGCGGCCCGTTCCGCACCAACCGGCGCTTCAAGCTGCTCTCCGAGGGCCAGCCGGCCACCCGCCTGTCCACCGCGTTCGACTCCGTCACCCTCTACGGCCGCGACCCCGACGAACGCCCCGACAACTACGGCAAGGTCGGCACCTCCGGCGTCTCGGTGGCCACGCTTGAGGACATGAAGGCGCTCTACGACGGCTTTGACCTCGTCGCGCCCACCACCTCGGTCTCCATGACGATCAACGGACCCGCGCCGACCATCCTGGCCTTCTTCCTCAACACCGCCATCGACCAGCAGATCGACCGGTTCCGGGAGACCGAGGGCCGCGAACCGTCGCCCGAGGAGATGGCCGAACTCCGTGCACACGCCCTGGGAAGCGTGCGCGGCACGGTGCAGGCCGACATCCTCAAGGAGGACCAGGGCCAGAACACCTGCCTGTTCTCCACCGAGTTCTCTCTGCGGATGATGGCCGACATCCAGGAGTGGTTCATCGCCCACAAGGTTCGCAACTTCTACTCGGTGTCCATCTCCGGCTATCACATCGCCGAAGCCGGCGCGAACCCCATCAGCCAGCTGGCCTTCACCCTGGCCAACGGCTTCACCTACGTCGAGGCGTACCTCGCCCGGGGCATGCACATCGACGACTTCTCCCCGAACCTGTCGTTCTTCTTCTCCAATGGCATGGACCCCGAGTACTCCGTCCTCGGCCGGGTCGCCCGCCGCATCTGGGCCGTGGCGATGAAGGAGAAGTACGGCGCGAACGAGCGCAGCCAGAAACTGAAGTACCACGTCCAGACCTCCGGCCGCTCGCTGCACGCCCAGGAGATGGACTTCAACGACATCCGCACCACCTTGCAGGCGCTCATCGCGATCTACGACAACTGCAACAGCCTGCACACCAACGCCTACGACGAGGCGGTCACCACCCCCACCGAGGACTCGGTCCGCCGGGCCCTGGCCATCCAGCTGATCATCAACCGGGAGTGGGGTCTGGCGATGAACGAGAACCCCCTGCAGGGGTCGTTCATCATCGACGAGCTCACCGACCTGGTGGAGGAGGCCGTACTCACGGAGTTCGAGCGGATCAGCGAGCGCGGCGGTGTGCTCGGCGCCATGGAGACCGGCTACCAGCGCGGCCGTATCCAGGACGAGTCGATGCTGTACGAGCAGCGCAAGCACGACGGCACCCTCCCGGTCATCGGCGTCAACACCTTCCGCAACCCGCACGCGGACACCGCCGAACCCGACGCGATCGAGCTGGCGCGCGCGACCGAGGAGGAGAAGAAGTCCCAGCTTTCGCGCGTACGGGATTTCCAGGCCCGCCACCACGAGACGGCCCACGCCGCACTGGCCGCCCTCAAGGACGCGGCCGTGAGTGACCGCAATGTCTTCGCCGTCCTCATGGACGCCGCCCGGGTCTGCTCGCTGCAGCAGATCACCGATGCCTTCTTCGAGGTCGGCGGCCAGTACCGCCGCAACGTCTGACCAGCCCAGGCACACCACTTACGCACCGGATAGGACCTCAAGATGGATCCCGTTACCCGTCTCGGCGTCGTCGGCTGTGGCCTCATGGGCTCCGGCATCGCCGAAGTCGCCGCCCGCCACGGCATCGATGTCCGTGTCGCCGAAGCCACCCCGGACGCCGTCGAGGCGGGCCGCCGCCGCCTGACCGCCTCCCTCGACGAGGGCGTACGGCGCGGCAAGCTCGGCGAGGAGCAGCGGGACCAGGCCCTCGCCCGGCTTTCCTTCAGCCACGACCTCAGCGACCTGGCCGACCGCCAGTTCGTCATCGAGGCCGTCGCCGAGAACCGCGACATCAAGACCGACGTCCTGCGCGCCCTGGACAAGGTCGTGGAGGACCCGGCGGCGATCCTGGCCACCAACACCTCCTCGATTCCCATCGTCGACCTCGCCGTCGCCACGGAACGGCCCGCCCAGCTCATCGGCATGCACTTCTTCAACCCGGTGCCCGTGCAGCAGCTGGTCGAGGTCATCCCCGCCCTCACCACCAGCCAGGAGACCGTGCAGCGCACCCGCGACGTCGTCCAGCGGCTCGGCAAGCAGGCCATCCAGGCAGCCGACCGCTCCGGCTTCGTCGTCAACGCCCTCCTCGTGCCCTACCTGCTGAGCGCGGTGCGCATGGTGGAATCGGGCTCGGCACGGCCGGACGACATCGACCGGGGCATGGAACTCGGCTGCGCTCACCCCATGGGACCGCTCCGACTCCTCGACCTCATCGGCCTCGACACCGCCCAGGCGGTGGCCGAGTCGATGTACGAGGAGTTCAAGGAACCCCTGTACGCCCCTCCCGCCCTGCTGCGCCGCATGGTCGCGGCAGGTCACCTCGGCCGCAAGAGCGGCCGTGGCTTCTACACCTACGACGGCTGAGGCAACGCGGGTCAGCCGTAGATATGGAACTCAGTATCACGGGCGAAGGAGCTGAGTTTCGCGGCCTCCGGGACCGGGCGGGCGGCGCGGAGTCAGCGATCGTCGAGAGTGGACTCGATCTCGCGGACGACACGCCACATCGGCGCCTTGCGCTTGGCGATCAGGACGACAACGTCGTCGGTTTCCTCCTCGTCGGGCCCCGTGGTCTGGCCCTCCGGCCCCCAGGAGCGCCGGACGAACTCCAGAGCCTCATCCATGTGGGCTGCGGGATGCTCCTGCCCGCCGGAGCGGAGCCAGGCGCGCAGCGCGTTGTTGTGGGCGGCCACCACGGAGGCGGCGATCACATCGGCGCGCAGCGTTCCGTCGGGTCTGTGCGCGAAGCGTCGCCGCAGGTAGTCGGCGAGGGTGCGTTCGTATCGCCACACCACGGACAACTCGTGATGACGGAGCCCTGGAACGCTCTTGGTCAGCCGGTATCTCTGCACGGCGAAGGCGGGGTTGTCCGCGTACATCCGCATGACGAGGCGCGCGGCATCGCAGACCTTGATCACTGGGTCTTCCTCGCTACTCCCCTCCTGCAGGAAGGCGGTCATCTCCGCCAGGCAGCCTTCGTGGTCGGGGAAGACCACGTCCTCCTTGGAGGGGAAGTAGCGGAAGAAGGAACTCCTGCCCACGCCCGCGAGCCGGACGATGTCATCGACCGTGGTCTGCTCGAATCCATGGGTGGTGAAGAGCTCGAATGCCGCGGCGACCAGGGCGTCCCGCTTCGGGCGCCTGCCGCTGACTGCCGGGCCGCTTTCCTGTGCCTCGCTCATGTTGGGGAACATAACACCGCCTCCCATCGCCCCCCGGCCGGTGAACTCGGTCGCCGTGATCTCTGGACAGGCGGGTTCATGGAACTCAGTGTGCATAATTAAGGTACTGAGTATCATCGTCTGGGCCCAAGCTGACTTCCTTCATGCCCCTGCCGGGCCCGTGACAGGGGCGGAAACCGAGGTGTCCCCTGCCATGAATCAGGATTTCGACCTCTACCGGCCGTCGGAGGAGCACGAGATGCTCCGCACGTCGATACGCTCGCTCGCCGAGACGAAGATCGCGCCATACGCCGCCGAGGTGGACGAACAGAGCCGCTTCCCGGCTGAGGCCCTCAAGGCACTGGTCGCCGCCGATCTGCATGCGGTGCACGTCCCCGAGTCCTACGGCGGTTCGGGCGCGGACGCGCTGGCCACCGTGATCGTCATCGAGGAGGTCTCCCGGGTCTGCGCCTCCTCCTCCCTGATCCCCGCGGTCAACAAGCTGGGTTCGCTGCCGGTGATCCTCTCCGGCTCCGAGGAGCTGAAGAAGCGGTACCTGGCCCCGCTCGCCAAGGGCGACGCGATGTTCTCGTACTGTCTCTCCGAGCCGGACGCGGGCTCGGACGCGGCCGGGATGAAGACCAAGGCGGTCCGCGACGGCGACTTCTACGTGCTCAACGGCGTCAAGCGCTGGATCACCAACGCCGGGGTCTCCGAGTACTACACGGTGATGGCCGTCACGGACCCCGAGAAGCGCTCCAAGGGCATCTCCGCCTTCGTCGTCGAGAAGTCCGACCCGGGCGTCTCCTTCGGCGCCCCGGAGAAGAAGCTCGGCATCAAGGGCTCCCCGACCCGCGAGGTCTACCTCGACAACGTCCGCATCCCCGCCGACCGGATGATCGGCGCCGAGGGCACCGGCTTCGCCACCGCCATGAAGACCCTCGACCACACCCGGATCACCATCGCCGCCCAGGCCCTCGGCATCGCCCAGGGCGCGCTCGACTACGCCAAGGGCTACGTCCAGGAGCGCAAGCAGTTCGGCAAGCCGATCGGCGACTTCCAGGGCGTGCAGTTCATGCTCGCCGACATGGCGATGAAGCTGGAGGCCGCCCGGCAGCTCACCTACGCCGCTGCCGCCAAGTCCGAGCGCGTCGACTCCGACCTCACCTTCTACGGGGCCGCGGCCAAGTGCTACGCCTCGGATGCCGCCATGGCGATCACCACGGACGCCGTCCAACTGCTGGGCGGCTACGGCTACACCCGCGACTACCCAGTCGAGCGCATGATGCGTGACGCCAAGATCACGCAGATCTACGAGGGGACGAATCAGGTTCAGCGGATCGTCATGGCCCGCAATCTCCCGTAGCGAGGCAGCAGCGGCCGGTGGTCTACTCGACGGCGTGGATCTCGGCCGCCGCCTCGTACGGAACCTCCAGTCCGTCCAGCAGGTCGAAGCGGACTGAGCGAATCTCACCGGAGAAGACACCGTAGGGCCTGCGGTAGGTCTCGACGACAGGCGTGCCGTGGTCGGACCCGACGTCCATGCCGTCGGAGAGCGAGAAGAGGAAGGGCACTGTCCGTTCTATCCGGCCTCGGGCGGCCTCCGCGCCGTCAACGCTCAGGACGGCTTCCGCCGGGCCGCCGTACCCCTTCCCCATGTACCTCATGTCGAGCGCAACTTCGTGACGGGGTCCGCGCAGGGCGGAGCAGGCCCGCACGAGGGTCCGCTCGAGGCCCACGAAGTTGTGGCAGTACACAAGGTCGCCGTCCTCGACGAACAGGGCCCAGCCGCCGAAACGCCCACCCTGCGCGACGAGCACCCCGTCACATCGTGAGAAGTCATCGGCCGACAGCGCGACCGCCAGCCGGAACGACCTGTTCTTGACGTTGGGAGCGGTACCCTCACCGAGTCCGATCGCGGTCGGAGCGAGCTCGACGGTTCCATGTTCGAGGAGATTGTCCGGCCGTCCGGCCAGCTCAGGGAGGAACCGCTCGAGATGGCGGTCGTCCAGTGGGTAGACGTTGTTTCGTACCGCATGCTTGTCGAAGAGCTCGATCATCTCGGCGAGCTTGTCCGGATGGTCGGCAGCGATGTCATGGGCTTGGCTCCAGTCACCCGGAGCGTAGAGTTCCCACACATCGTCCTTGAAGTTTCCGGAAGGGCCCACGCGGGCCTTCCACGGTGTGGCGTGCTTGGCGCACGCCCACCACCCGTCCGACCAGATCGCGCGGTTTCCGTGCATCTCGAAATACTGCGGCGGGTGGAAACTGGCCGCGTCCGCCTCGAAGGTGCGGAGCATGCTCACACCGTCGAAAGAGGGGATGTCCGTGTCGAGGCCGAGCATGTCGATCAGGGTCGGTGTGACGTCGACCACATGGTGCCACTGCGAGCGGAGTTCGCCACGGGCTGCGATGCCGTTCGGCCAGTGCACGACGAGCCCTTGCCGGGTCCCGCCAAGATGTGACGCGACCATCTTGGTCCACTGGAACGGTGTGTTCATGGCATGCGCCCAACCCACCGGATAGTCGTTGTAGGCGTACTCCGTGCCGATGGTGTCGATGCTCTCCATCATCTCGTCCGGTGTCGGACGGATGCCGTTGAGCGCGGCGTTCTCATTGATCGTTCCGTGAACGCCTCCCGCGATCGCGGCACCGTTGTCGCCGAGAATGTAGAAGATGAGCGTGTTGTCGAGCCGGCCGGAGGCGCGCAGGCTTTCCACCAGGCGGCCCACCTGCGCATCGGTGTGCTCGGCGAAGGCCGCGTAGACCTCCATGAATCGTGCGGACAGCCGCTTCTCGTCATCGGTGAGCTCGTCCCAGGCCGGTATGTCATCGGGGCGAGCGGTCAGGTCCGCATGCTCGGGAACGACACCGGCTGCCTTCTGGCGCTCCAGTGTGCGCTCACGGGTGACGTCCCAACCGTCGTCGAACTCACCGCGGTACCGATCGAGCCATGAGTCAGGAACCTGATGGGGAGCGTGTGTCGCTCCGAAGGACAGATAGACGAAAGCCGGTTGGTCGGACGGAGTCCGCATCCACTCGATCGTTCGTCCGACGAGGTCCTCGCTGAGGTGATAGTCGGGGACGTCGGGCGGATCGACCGGCTGGGTCCCATGGGTGAGGGTCGGATGGAACTGGTCGGTGTCCGCGGCGACGAAGCCGTAGAACTCGTCGAATCCCTCGCCGGTCGGCCACCGGTCGAAAGGCCCCGTCACCGGGTCGATCTCCCAGTCCGGAGTCTGGTGCCACTTTCCGAACGCCGCCGTCCGATAACCCCCGCGGCGCAGGAGTTCCGCGATCGGGGTGGCTTCGATCGGCCTGATGGACGAGTAACCCGGAACCGACACGGCACGGTCGGTGATGGTGCCCATGTTCACGGCATGATGGTTCTTGCCGGTCAGCAGCGACTGCCGGGTGGGCGAGCACAGGGCCGTCGAATGAAACTGGTTGTAGGCCAGGCCATTTTGGGCGAGCGCCTCGGCGGCAGGCATCCGGCAGGGTCCTCCGAATGCCGACGATGTGCCGAAGCCCATGTCGTCCACCAGGATCAGCACGATGTCGGGACGGGTATCCGGGTCTGTCATGAGGTGCCCTTCTTGCCGTACTCATCCTGTGCGACCTTGAGCAGGTCGGCGTACACGGACTGATTCTCGGGCGCGGACTTCTCGGTGAGCCCGAGTTCCGCCGAGGACTTGCTGTAGTCGCCGACGCCGTGGGGAGTGACCGTCCACGGCTGGTCACGGACGGCGCGCAAGAGCAAGTCGTGGTTGGCGCTCGGCCCGAAGAGTTCGTCACTCACCAGCTTCAGCGCCTCATCGGGGTGATCCTCGACCCACCGGACGGCCCGTGCGAGCTGACGTACGAAGCCCTTCGCGAAGACCTGGTTCCTGTCCTTGAAGCGCGAACGCGCCACGGGTCCGACGCCGAGCAGCCCGGCCGGAAACACGTCCGAGGATTTGAGGACTGGCCGAGCGCCGAAAGCCTCCTCGAGGTACAGGCTGGGAGACGTGGCGGTGTCCGCGTCTATCTGGCCCGCCTTGAGCGCCTGCACGGCGCTGGGGGCGTCGAGGGTCGCGAAGCGCTCGTCGAGCGCGGTGCCGTCGCCGAGCTTCCTCTTGGCCGCGAGCTTGACCATGAAGGCCTGGGGGGAGTCCGGTGCGATCGTGCTGATTCTCGGATTGCGGGCGGCGAGTTTCTCGAACGACGTGATCGCGGGATCCTTGACCATGATCGAGGCGTCGAGGTCGGCATTCGACATCATGTACTTCCAGTCGAGTCCTCTGACCCGGCCGACATTGAACGCCCCCACCCCGATCATGCCGATGTCGATGTCGCCGGACAGCATTCCGTCACGGATCGCCGCGCCGCTGGCAAGCTGTGTGAAGCTCATGTCGGTTTTGGGGAACTGATTTTTGAGCCAGCCCTTCTCCTTCATCACCAACAGCGGAACGTACATCACGGACTGCTGGTACCCGATGGTGACCGAGCTGGGCACCCCGCCTCGGGACGGCTTTTCGGGCTTGGCGCAAGCCGCGAGGGGAATGATCAAGAGCACCGCGAGCGACACCAGGACCCCTCTGCGGCCTGCGCGCCGGCGTCCCGGCCGGGACGCGGGAGAGCTGGGATGGAACATCTGCACTCCGATCAGTGGCGTGGAATGACGCCCGGACAAGCGTGAGCGGCGCACTACTTGGAAGAGACCTGCATTCCCCACTGACGAACGGTGACGCGCTCGATAAGACTGAACACCCATTCGAGAAGGACGCCGACAAGGGCGATCGTGGCGAGGCCCGCGAAGATGTTGGCCACTTCGAGGAAGAATCGCTGCTGGTTGAGGTAGAAGCCGATGCCCCCGCCCTTTCCGGATGCCCCGAAGACCAGCTCGGCGCCGACGATGGTGCGCCACCCGAAAGCCCAGGCGGCGCGGAAGCCGGCCAACATATAGGGCAATGAACCCGGGAGCATCACCGCGACAACCTCGCGGAGTCCCCGGAGACCGATATTGCGAGTCACCGCACGGATGGTCGGACTGATGGTCTCGACGCCGGTCCGCAGGTTGTAGGCGATCGGCCAGATGACCGCGTTCAGCAGAACCACGATGAGCGCGGTCGACGAGATACCGAACCAGAGCATCGCGAGCGGGAGGATCGCCAGCCCCGGGACCGGGCTGAGGATGGCACCGGTAAAGGTCAGGACGTCGGATCCGATCTTGGTCCAGTGCGCCCACATCGTGAGCGCGATGGCGGCCAACGCACCGATCACGAAGCTGATTCCGAGCACTCGGAGGGTCGTGAGAGTCGCGTTGAGGATCGTGCCGTCGACCCATCCACTCGCCAGGTGCCGGGCTACGTCGGCGGGCCCGACCATGAGCAGTGGGTCGACACCGGAGAGGGTCACATAAGCCTGCCACGCCCCGATCAGCACCAGCGCCAGGATGCCCAGACGCAGCCACGTGGGGAGGGCGCCCCAGCCCCGCCGGCGAGCGCGTGTCGCCGAGGAACGTTTGCCGTGGTCGGCCGGACGTGAGGTGGTGAGGCTCATCGGTCGTCCTCCTTGGCCGTGTGTGCGCTCGCGAGCATCGACTTGAGCCGCGCTTCGACGGCTGACCGGTCGCCCGCGGGCGTGTGCTCGCGGCTGATGCGCCCCACTACCCGGCCCGGCCGCCCTCCGCCCAGGACGACGACGGAGTCACCGATGAGTGCCGCCTCGTGGATGCTGTGAGTGACGAAGATGACCGTCGTGCCGAGCTCCGTCGTCACGGTGCGGAACTGCTCCTGGAGCCGGTCACGTGTCTGGGCGTCCAGGGCGCCGAAGGGCTCGTCCATGAGAAGGACGCGAGGCTCCAGCGCCATCGCTCGTGCGATCGCGACACGTTGCTTCATTCCGCCCGACAGCTGATGCGGATACTTGTCCACCGCGTCCCGGAGCCCCATCATCTCGAGGTGGACGAGGGCCTTTTCCCGAGCTTGCGGCTTCTTTCCGCCGTTCACGACCAGCGGGTACGCCACGTTCGCCAGGACGCGCTTCCACGGGAAGAGCTGATCGAACTCCTGGAACACGAAGGCGCGGTCGGGGCCGGGCCGGCTCACCACATCGCCTCCGACGCGGATCTCGCCGCGGGCCGGTGCGTGGAATCCACCCACGGCCCGCAGCAGAGTCGACTTCCCGCAGCCGGACGGTCCCAGCAGCATGCAGCGTTCACCGCTGCCGACCGAGAGGTTGACATCTTCCAGGACCGGGTCGGCCGATGCATCGCCGTACGCCATCGTGACGCCGTCGATCTCCAGCAACACTCCTCGATCCCCGGCTCGCGCCTGGTCGGATCGTTCCGGCCACGTTGCCGTCATGTCGCCCCTCTCGTCTGGGCTTTGCGATGGAGCCACTTTGGGATCCAGAACGTAGGAGCCGGGTTCGACGCTGTCAACGGTTTCTGCGCAGGTAGACGCGATATGGCAAGCTGCGCGGCGTCTACATTTTGGATACAGAATGGGTCGGGGGGCGGACACTATGCTGGTCAGGGAGGTTGAGATGATGGTCCGACCACAGGCGCGCATCCGGGTGAGACTCGCCGACGAAGTCGCTGATGTGCTACGCGAAATGATCTACTCTGGGGCGTTGGTGCCCGGCGAGAAGCTCAAGCAGCAGCGCCTGTCCGACGAACTCGGCGTCAGCCGCACGCCCCTGCGTGAGGCCTTCCGGATGCTCGAGCAAGAAGGCCTCGTGCGAGTGGACTCCCGACAGGGTGTGCGGGTCATCGCCGGGGACACGGAGACGCTGTTGCAGGCATACGCGGTCCGCGAGGTCGTGGACGGTCTGGCGGCGCGGCTCGCCGCCGAGGAGAGGACGTCCGAGGACGTCACCGAGCTGCACGAGATCGTCGATCAGCAGCGTGCGTCCATCCGTCCATGGAGATCCGAGCGCTACACACAGCTCAACGTCGCCTTCCACGCGCGCATCATGTCCGCGAGTCACAACGACTTCGTCGTCGCCCAGATGCCTCTGCTCCGGCTGACCGCTCGTGTCTTCTCACCGTTCGCACTGCTGGAAGTGGGGACGGCGGCAAGGGCGATCGAACAACACGTCCAGATCCTCGCCGCCATCGAGTCCGGCGCCCCGGAGGAGGCCGAGCAGGCCGCTCGATCCCATATCCGCGCCACGACCGATCGCCTGGAGCGTATTCGGTGAACGCCCGGGTTCGCTGAGGCTCAGCGGCTCCGTTCGCGCAGCCGGTGCGGATGAGCCGGATACACGCCGAGGACGCGCACCTCCGAAGAGAAGAAGTGCAATTCCTGCAGGGCGAGGTCCACGCGCGGATCGTCGGGATGTCCCTCGACCTCGGCGTAGAAGCCGCTGGCGTTCAGGCCGGCGCCCATCTGGTAGCTCTCGATCTTGGTGAGGTTCACGCCACTGCTCGCGAACCCACCGAGCGCCTTGTACAAGGCGCTGGGGACGTTGCGCACGCAGAAGAACAGACTCGTCATGGTCGGTTCCTCCGTGTTCGCCGGCACGGTGGTGTCCCGGGAGAGGATGACGAATCGGGTGGTGTTGTCGGGATCGTCCTCGACCTTCGGCTTCAGGACCTCCAGGCCGTGGAGAGGGGCCGCCGCGGGTGGGGCGAGCGCCGCGTGTCTGGCGTCGCCCAGCTCGGCCACTTCACGGGCCGCACCCGCCGTGTCGTCACTGACGACAGTGCGCCAACCGCCCTCGCGCAGGACTTTCCGGCACTGCCCCAGGGCATGGATATGGCTGCGTACGTACACCACCTCGTCGAGGGGTGTGCCAGGAACGCCCATGAGGTCGAAGTGGATGGGCAGGAAGTACTCGGCGACGATGAAGAGGCCCGACTCGGGAAGCAGGTGATGCACGTCGGCGACACGGCCCGCCGCCGAGTTGTCGATGGGAATTACCGCCGTGTCAGCGGTGCCGAGCGTCACGCTGTCCAGGGCTTCCTCAAAAGTGGTGCACGCCAGTTCCCCGGCCCCCGGAAACAGGGTGAGGGTCACGGTCGCAGAGTTGGACCCCGGCTCACCCTGGTATGCGACGGTTGTCACGTTGTCACTTTCTGCGATGGAGATCTGTTACCGCACCTCAGGCCACATCCTAAGCCACGGCTTCGACCAGCTGGGACGGTGGGCGGCAGGCGCCGAGGATGTGGCCGCGAGGCCGGTGGTGTCAGCAGGTGGAATTGGTCTGGGTGAGCAGGCCGAGGCGCCACGGCAGGGTGTTGTAGTCGCCGCTCGCGGCCGGGTCCTTGCCCTGGTAGAGGTACTGGAGTTTGCAGGAGGGGATGGTCAGCGTCTGGTCGTAACCGGCGCGGATCATCTCCCCGTGGCTGAGGTCCTTCGTCCAGGCGCCGGACGGGAAGGTGGTGTTGTTGGCCCGGGCGAAGGGGTTGCCTTCGGAGGTGGCCAGCGGTGTCCATGAGCCCGCGATGCTGCCCGAGGTCCAGGACCGGAAGTAGCGCCGGCCGTCCGAGCCGATCGCCTCGACCATCAGCAGATACTGGTTGCCGCCCTGCACCTTGTAGACATTGCTCGCCTCGAACAGGGCGTACTTGTTGGAGTCCTGGGCCGCGATGACGGTGTTGGTGAACCCGTTCGGGAACTGGGCCAGGGTCGTCTGCGAACGGTACAGATGCCCGTTGTCATCGGAGGAGAACAGGTAGCAGTTGGCGCTGTCACAGATCACCCACATGTCCACCCAGTAGCCGCTGCCGATGTTCTGGCGGATGATGTCCGGCATCGACGAGTAGAAGTTGCGCGGGGCGCTCCAGCCGGTTGGGGTTGCTGATGTCGGTGTTCGTGGAGTACGAGGCGTTGCCGGTCTGGTAGACCAGGTACCAGGTCTTCTGCGGTGCGAAGTAGAACACCTGTGGCGCCGTCCGGTACCCCGTGCCGATGGCGCCGCGGTCCAGGTAGTGGTGCGTGGCCGAGTTGGCCTGGGACCAGTCGGTGAAGCTCAGGTACACCAGGCCGTATCCGGAGGAGCCGGCGACACTGGCGAACACGTGGTAGTTGCCGTTGTAGTAGACGACCGACGGGTCCTTGAGCCCGGCGATGCTGTGGGTCGAGTCCGGCTTGGGGGGGCATCAGCACGCCGCTGGAGCTCCAGGAGAAGGCGGACGGCAGCGCGGTGTCGGACGTGGCCGGCCGTGCCGCCGAACCCGGTAGTGCGGCCGTACTCCGTTTCGCGGTGCCGCCCAGTGCGGTCAGTACGGATTGATAGGCCGGCTTCTTGTTGCCGCCGCGGTCGAACAGCAGCGGGTTCTCCCCGGCGCGCCACGAGTCGCTGTCCCGGATGCCCCAGACGGTGATGCCGGTGCAGCGCGAGACGTTCATACACGCCCTGACCGTGTTCGCGTACGCGGTCGTCGGCGCCTGTGCGATGTCCAGTTCGGTGATCTGCACGTCCACACCGAGGGCGGCGAAGTTGGACAGCGTGGTCTGGAAACTCGTCGGCGGGCCACCGGTGCCGAAGTGGGCCTGGAAGCCGACGCAGTCGATGGGCACGCCGCGCGACTTGAAGTCGCGCACCATCCGATAGACGCCCTGGGTCTTGGCGTCGCTCCAGTTCTCGATGTTGTAGTCGTTGTAGCACAGCTTGGCCGAGGAGTCGGCCGCCCGAGCGGTGCGGAACGCCTCCTCGATGAAGCCGTTGCCCGGCAGGTTCTGGAACACCGAGGGGCGGTGCTGGCCGCTGCCGCCGTCGGCGAACGCCTCGTTCACCACGTCCCAGGCGAGGATCTTGCCCTTGTAGTGGTTCATCGTGGTGGTGATGTGGTTGTTCATCACGCCGCGCAGGGTGTTCGCGTCGGTGATGGAACTGACCCAGCTGGGCAGCTGGGAGTGCCAGACCAGGGTGTGGCCGCGTACGCGCTGTCCGTGCGAGGCGGCCTGGCCCACGATCTGATCGGCGGGGCCGAAGTTGAACGAGCCGCGGGACCGCTCGATGGTGTCCCACTTCATCTCGTTCTCCGGGGTGACCGCGTTGAACTCCCGGTTCAGGATCGTCGAGTAGGTCGCGTCGCCGAGCTTGCCGGCGGCCACGGCGGTGCCGAAGTACCGGCCGGACTAGACGGCTTGGGCGCCCAGGGTGGTGGCTCGGGTGGCATCGGGCGCGGCGTTCGCGGTTCCGGGTACCGCCATCGCGACGGCGGACAACAGCCCGAGCGCCCACGCTCGGGGTCGGCCACGTGGCCCACGTCGTCCACGCGGGCCACGTCGGTTCGGAAGGTTCATCTCTCTCCTTGGGGGTCAGGGCTCCCGTGGGAGCGCTCCCCAAAATGGCCCCATGAGTGCACCTTCGTTCGGGTAGTCGAACGTCAACTGATCTGTCGGATGCCATGGGATGGTAGACGCCTCACGCGAAGCGTCAACGCTTTTGGTGCCATGATGTTTTCGCCGACGGCGCCAGCGGTATCAGTGGATCAACGCGCGCTTCCTGGCGCGGAGTTCGGTCACATAGCCCGCGCCGATGGCGAGCAACGCACCGGACAGGGCGAGGAGCAGGGCCGTCCAGTTCATCCACGCGTAATTGGGATCGCTGGAGTAGGCCGTACCGTCGTCGAGGACGCAGTCGAAACGAAGCGGCAGGTAGGAGGACCGGTGATGGGAGAGGTGCTGAACCGTGTCCGGGTCGAAGCCCTCGCGACAGGCCGGAGCCGGCACTGAGTCGGCGCCGTTGTTGAACTCATGCTCGGACGTGAGAACGGCGAAAAGTCCCAGGACATAGATGGACGCCGCGGCGGCGGCAGCCAGCCATGAGCCGCGCCGCATCAGATGCACCGGCCACGGCTGGGGCCGCCCCGGAAGTGCCATCGCGACGACGCCGAGCAGGGCGATCAGCGCGCCGAAGGCGCATAGCGCGGAGATGCCGAGACCCACGATCATGACCTTCGCCCTCCACCTGCCGACCCTGAAACGCCATCGGGGACTACTCGCCCGGGGACTGGGCGTATCCGCCGCCGGCCTCATTGAACCGCACGATATCCTCGATTGTCTGCTGGAGTTTCAGCTCATCCTGGTCGGATACGATGGCCTGTCCCACGCGGCCGTACGGGCCGAGCGGCGTGTCGGGTGACGAGGAATACTGGATCTCGTCGAAGCGGAAGTTGCGCTCGAAATCCTGTTGGGTGAGACTTCCGCTCTTCGGGCGGCGTAGCAGGAGGTACCCGTAGAAGCGATCCGGGTCACCGCTGTTCAGTGGCTCGGACAGCTCTTCCCCGAGTGCGAGGCTGATCTCGACGTCAAAGAGGTCGACGCCGAATGTCAGCTTGTTGACCTGAGGGGAGAGCGCTCCCGGGAGGCGGATGGCGCATTCGCCGAACGTCAGCCCCGCATCTTCCGTGAACGCTTCCAGATGGAATACGCAATCAGGTGCGTCGAGGCTTGCGAGCACCTGCGCGGCGAGCGTCTCCGCTTGCTGGAACAGCGTCGAACGGCGCCTTCTGTCCAAGATGTGGGCGGCCAGGACGCCGCCTTGTACGGCATTCAGCGGTGGGGTGTGGTTGCGGCTCATGGACGACCACTGGAGATCGCCGTTCTTCCAGATGCCGTCTATGTAGACCTCCGGGGCGTCGATGAAGGACTCGGCGACGACCTCGACGTCCGACTGCCCGGTGAACAGGGCCAAGGCTCGTTCGTACTCTTCCGGGGACCGGACGATGGTCGTACGGAGGGCGCCGGCTCCGGTGGCCGGTTTGACCACGAAAACCTCTCCCAGGCCGTCGGCGAGCGTCTTGAACGACGTACCCACGGAGACATATCGGCAACGCGCCCGCCTGACGTGGGGCGGGAGTTTGCTCTTCTGCAGGTACTTGTCCCGGAAATACAGAGTGGTCGCTGAGTCCGTATTGCCGGGCAGATTCAACTGCTGCCGCAGATAGGCCGCTCCGAATACGCCCATCTCATGCACGGTCAGCACCCCGGCTGTATCGTCGAGTTGCGCCGAAAGTGCTGCTCGCAAGATTTCCTGGGCGTTCTCCATGTCGGTGACGTACGTGAAGCCCCGGCACTCCGGGGGGTTCACCGGCGGCTGGACTATATAGAAGGGCTCCAAGCCTCGCCGCCGCAGTGCCTCGTCCAGGCCGTCCCTATACCCGAGGACAATCATCGTCGGCATTCGCGTCTCCCCCGATTACGACCAGCCAAAACGTTGAACATCATTCCACGCGAATGCGGAAGCGGAGACTGTGATGTAGGTCACGGGTCAATCTCCGTGGCCGGGAAGCGTGTGGAATCCGCGTTCCGTGGGCGCGTTCCGCCGTCTCGTCTCCCGTGACAGTGAGGGCACCAGCTCGGATGCCGTGGTTGCCGTGGGCGCTCGTCATCAGAGAACTCCTTGGCACCCGCCGGGCGGGATTCGCCGGAACTCGCCCGACGGGGCGTGACTTAAGGCTCATGCGTGCTGTCCGGCCTCCGCCTGGTGTCCGGCGTGGTCCGGGTCGAGACCGGCGTCGGCGGCCGTGACGACGGCGCGCTCGGCGCCGGTGTCGAGCGAGCGGCACAGCGCCAGGTAGAGCAGGGACGACGTGGCGAGTCCGACCAGCATGGTGACATCGGCGCCCTTGACCCAGCGCGCGAGCGGCCCCTCCAGGTCGCCGATCACGGCGAACGGCAGCATCGAGGCGAAGCCGACGCCATAGGCGGTCAGCCCGCGCCAGTTCCAACGGCCGTAGATGCCATGGGGGTTGAAGATCTCGCGGATCGAGTAGCGGCCACGCCGCACCACATAGAAGTCGATCAGGTTGATCGCCGTCCACGGGGTGAAGAGGTAGCCGAGGACGATCAGGAAGTCCCCGAAGGTGGTCAGGAAGTCGTCGTTCGCGCTGAAGGCGAGGCCGGTGGAGGCCACGCCCAGGACCACCAGTGTGGTGACGCGGGTGCCCAGGGTCAGCGGGATCCGCTTCACCGAGTCGATGCTGGAGAGCAGCGTGAGGCTGCCACCGTAGAAGTTGAGGGTGCCGATGGTGAACAGCGGAATCACCGACACCAGCAGCAGCACCCCACCGAAACCGTCGAACAGCTGGTCACCGGCCCTGACCACGGCATCCACCAGGCCCAGTTTCGGGAACAGACCCGCGGCCACCGCCCCCACCAGCATCATCCACGCGCCGCCGAAGCCCGCGCCCAGATACGTCCACCAGAACGAGGAGCGCACCCCCACCGTCGGCGGAAGGTAGCGGGAGTAGTCGGAGACGTAGATGGACCAGGAGAGCTGGTAGACGGCGGCGTGGAACAGCTGGATCAGGAAGGGGGCGAGGGTGAAGGCGCTCAGGTCGAGTTGGTCCGCGCTGAAGGGGGCGACCACCACGATGCCCACCGAGAAGACGGCCAGGCCCGCACCGGTCAGATACGTCAGCCACCGGGACGCCTTGTGGATGAAGTCGTATCCCACGATGGCGAGCACGATGCCGACCACCGCGTAGGCGATATAGCTGACCGACGGGGGAGTGTCCGCCAGATGGTCCATCGTCGAGCCGACCAGCACCTGGTTGAAGGCCGTGTAGCCGATGTACGTCACCAGCGCCACCACCCACACCAGCAGCGCGCCGACGAAGCCGAACTGCGGCCGGGACTGGACCATTTGGGGCAGCCCGAGCTGCGGGCCCTGCGTGGAGTGGAAGGCCATGAAGAAGGTGCCCAGGGCGTTGCCGAGCACGATGGCGATGGCCGTCCAGATCAGATTGCCGCCGAGCGTCACCCCGATCGCGCCGGTGGCGATGGTGGCGAGATGCGCGTCCCCGGCGAACCAGACGGGGAACAGGTGCCAGACCTTGCCGTGGCGTTCGGCGAGGGGCACATAGTCGATCGACCGGCTCTCGATGACCGGCCGGTGGTGCCGAGTGGCGCCCGGCGTGTCCGGTGAACCGGTCGCCTTGGTGGTGCTGACTGCCATGCGGTATCTCCTGGGCGCGAGCGTGGACGGGCGTGTGGTGCGCGGATCCCCCTGACGGTCGTGGTCGCGGCGGCCGGTTCAGCCGGTCCGGTTGAGCGCGGCGTACGCGAGCTGCTCCAGCAGCAGCGCCGCCTCGCGCGGAGCGTCGGTGGCGGCCGTGATCACCTGCTTGGCGACGGAGACGGCGAGCCGCGGCTGTCCGGCCAGCTCCGTGGCGATCTCCACCGCCTTGTCCCGTACGGTGCCCGCTTCGGCGATCTCCCCGATCAGCCCCCAGGCGTACGCCTCCGGCGCGCCGAAGCGGCGGCCGCGCAGCACCAGATCGCGGGTGCGGGCCGGTCCGACCTCGCGCACCAGCCGGGTCACCCCGCCGGAGCTGGGCAGAATGCCGATGCCCACCTCGGGCAGCCCGAAGACCGTGTCCGGATCGGCCACCCGGATGTCCGCGGCCAGCGCCAGTTCCAGGCCGCCGCCGAGGCAGTAGCCGGACAGGGCCGCCACCGTGGGCTGGGGTAGGGCGGCGAACGCCTCGTACACGGCGCCGGACGAGCGGTAGTAGTCGGCGATCGCCTCGGGGGTCATCTCGCGCAGCTCGCCGGTGTCCGCCCCGGCCGAGAAGGCGCGCGGCACTCCGGTGACGACCACGGCCCGGCTGGTGCGCACCCGCGGGCCGCGCAGGGCGTCGAGCAGGGCGGACTCCATATGGGTGGAGAGCGCGTTGAGCTTCCGCTCCCGCCGCAGCGTGAGGACGGCGATGTCCTGGTGCTCGCCGGTGCGCTCGATCTCCACGGTGCCGGCCTCCGGGGAGGCGGCGGGTGTTGTGTCGGTGACGGTCATGGCGCTGGTGCTTCTCCTGCCTCGCTGGTTGAGGGACGTTGCCGCGCCACGTGTCCGGGCGGTGGCAGTGGGGTGCGCGGCGGCAGGGACCGTGGGCGTGGCCGTACGCCCCGGCGTGGCCGTACGGCCCCTGCCGCCGGAGGCGCCGGTCAGCTCCCGGCGGTGAAGGACAGCAGGTCGTCCAGGCCGCGCTTGCCGACCTCGTTGGCGATGACCAGCCGCTGGATCTCGGAGGTGCCCTCCCAGATCCGGTCCACCCGCAGCTCGCGCCACAGCCGCTCGACCGGGACGTCCCGCATGTAGCCGCGGCCGCCGAAGATCTGCACACAGCGGTCGACGATCCGGTTGGACGCCTCGGAGGCGGCGAGCTTGGCGGTGGCGGCCTTGGCGTGCAGGGTCTTGCGGTCGCCGCCCTGGTCGAACTCCCAGGCCACCTGGTGGGTGAAGGCGCGGTTGGTGGCGATCTCGGTCACCGAGTCGGCGATCATGCCCTGGATCAGCTGCCGGTTCATCAGCACATCACCGCCCTGCTCACGCTCCTTCGCCCAGTCGACGGCCAGCCGCAGCGCGCGCTCGGCGGCGCCGATGGTGCGCGCGGCGATCATCAGCCGCTCCTCGGTGAACCAGTCGCGGGTCAGGTCGTATCCCTCGCCGACCCTGCCGAGGACGGCGTCCTGGCCGACCCGGACGTCCTGGAAGAGGAACTCGGGGTGTTCGTAGACGAAGGTGTGGGTGTAGCGCGGGGTGCGCTTGACCGAGACGCCGGGGGTGCCCTTGTCGACGAGGAACATCGTCGGCTCGTTGTCCGGCTGTACGTAGGCCAGGACGATCAGGAAGTCCGCCACGTCGCCCACGGTCACGAACCACTTCTCGCCGTTCAGGACATAGTCGTCGCCGTCCCGGGTGGCCGTGGTGCGGATCCGGGAGGGATCGGAGCCGGCGTGTTCCTCGGTGATGGCCACGGCATCGCGGCGGCGGCCCTCGATGTCCGGGACCAGGTAGCGCTCGCGCTGCTCGGGAGTGCACGCGCTGAGGCAGTTGGCCGGCCGCCACACCGCGTCCCACAGGGCGTTGGTCAACTTGCCCAACTCATCCTGGACGACGACCTGTTCGAGGATGGTCAGCCCCGCGCCGCCCCACTCGGCGGGCATGTTGATGGCCTGGAGGCCATGGGCCAGCACCTCCTCGCGGATGGCGGCGTGGGTTTCGGGCGGCAGACCGTTGTTGGCCTCGCACTCGTCCTCGTACTGCATGATCTTGCCGGTCAGGCCGGCGGCACGCTGCTTGAGTTCGAGCAGACGGGGGCTGAGGGCGAATTCCACGGTGTTCCTCCTGTTGATGTGGCGCGGGTGAGCGCTCTTGTGCGATGGGGTTCAGCCCAGGACGATGCGGGCGTCCAGGCCCTGGCATCCGCGCGGAGTGGCGAGCAGCGGATTGACCTCCAGCTCGGCGATCTCCGGGTGGGCCGCCGCCACGTCGGTGATGGCGGCGATGGTGTGGGCGAGTGCGTCGAGGTCGACGGCGGGGCGGCCGCGCACGCCGTACAGCAGGGCGGCGGAGCGCAGCCGGCCCAGCAGCTCACGGGCCTGCCCGGGGGTGAGCGGGGCGAGCGCGAAGTCCACGTCGCGCAGCACCTCGGTGGTGACCCCGCCGAGGCCGAGCATGGTGACCGGCCCGAAGCGGGGGTCGCGCCGGACGCCGACGATCAGCTCGACGCCGTCGCGCAGATCCGCCATGGCCTCGACGCAGTACCCCGGCGGGGACAGCCGCCCGGCCATGTCGGCGACGGCGGTACGGACCGCCGGGTCGCCCTCCAGTCCGAGCGCGACACCCCCGGAGTCGGACTTGTGCAGCAGGCCGAGGGCCTTGACCACGACCCTGCCGCCGATCTCACGGGCCGCCGCCACGGCCTCGTCCACGGTCGTGGCCAGGCGCGCCGCCGGGAAGTCCACCCCCGCGGCGCGGATCAGCTCGCGTGCGCTCCAGTAGCCGTCGTCCGTGACCGGTGGCGCCGGGTCGGGCAGGGGACGCAGCGCGGGGTCGGCGGCGGCGCGCCGGGCCAGCATCCCGAGGCTGCGGGCCGCCTCCTCGATGGCGCGGAAGACCGGGACGCCGCGCCGCTGCAACTCCTCGGCGGCATCGCTGTAGGGGTACATGGTGTGCACGGCCACCGGCTTGCAGCGGTCGCGCACCAGCTCGCCCAGCTCGGCCGCGGTCTCGACCTCGGCCGCGGCGAGGGCGGCGCTGTACTCGCCGTAGCCGCCGAAGTATCCGGTGATCAGGACCGAGTCGGTGTCCGGCGCGTCGAGCAGATCGCCCAGCACCCGGGCGAAGGAGGTGACGTCCTTCTCGCCCATGCCCGCCAGGTCCACCGGGTTGCCCACCCCCGCCGACGGCGTCAGATGGTCCCGCAGCCGCTGCGCCAGCTCGGGGTCGAACTCCGGCACGGACAGCCCGTACCGCTCGGCCAGGTCACAGGCGACCGAGGCATGGCCGCCGCCGTCGGCGAGCACCGCCACCCTGCGGGCCGGGGCCGCGCCGAACAGATGCAGCGCCTCCAGCAGGCCGGCCATCTGCCGGGGGCTGGCCACCCGGTCGATCCCGGCGGCCCGGCAGGCCGCGTCGATCACCGAGCTGTCGCTGACCAGCGCCCCGGTGTGCGACTTGGCGCCGCGTACGGACGCCTCGCTGGCGCCGACCGTGAGCAGCACCACGGGCTTGCCCATGGTGGTGGCCTCGGCGGCCGCGGCCACGAAGTCCCGGCCGTCGCCGAAGTCCTCGCTGTACACCGCGATCAGCCTGGTTTCCGGATGCACGGTGTAGGCGCGGATGAGGTCGGCCACGGTGAGATCGGCCTGGTTGCCGAGCGAGGCGAAGCGGGAGAAGCCGAGCCCGCGCTCGGAGAGGATCCGGCTGAGCTCCAGGGCCATGTTGCCGCTCTGCGAGATCAGCCCCACCGAGCCAGCCGGCAGCGGATTGGAGGACAGATACAGCTCGCTGCCGCTGTCCAGGACGCCCAGGCAGTTCGGGCCCAGCAGCACGGCCCCCGCCTCGCGCACCCGCCGGGCCAGCGCCGACTGCCGCGCCTCGCCCTCCGTGCCGAGCTCCGCGAAGCCCGCGGTGATGCCGACGATGGCGCGCGCCCCGGCGGCGAGCGCGTCCTCGACGGCCGACTCGAACCCGGCCGCCGGGACGGCGATCACTGCGAGGTCGGCGCGCTGGGGGAGTTCGGCCGTGGAACGGTAGGCGCGTTCGCCGAGCACCGGTTCACCACGGCGGTTGACCAGGTACACCGGGCGGCGCCCCCGCATGCGCAGCGCCTGCACACTGATCCAGTTGCCCCACTTGGTCTGGTCGTTGCTGGCTCCGACGATGGCGACCGCGTTCGGTGCGAAGAGCGGTCCCAGGTCGCGTTCGGGAACGCGCCGCTCGGTGGCGGAGAGGCTCATGGGTTGTCCTTAGGGGACGAGTCCGGCGTGGTGAGGTGGTGGGGTACGTCGGGTACGGGGTGACCGGCACCCCAGGCGTCGGCTCCGCCGTCGACGACGACGGTCGTCCCGGTGATGTACGAGCCCTGGGGGGAGGCGAGGAAGGAGATGAGGCCGGAGACGTCCTCGGGCCGGCCGAGCCTGCCGAGCGGCACCGACCGCTCCCAGCGCTCCCGGTCCTCCGGTGTGTAGTGGTCGTCCAGGCCCCCGGTGGCGATGGTGCCGGGCGCCACGCACACCGTACGGATGCCGTACCGGCTCCACTCCAGGCTGAGCCCGGCCGCGAGGTTCTCCACCGCGGCCCGCGCGGAGGCGGCATGGGCGAAGCCGGGGATGCCGCGGCGCGGGGAGAAGGCGATGAAGAACACCGCGCCCGAGCGCTGCGGAATCATCGCCCGGCGGGCGACCTCGCGGGTCATCGCCCATGTGGCGTCGACGGCGAGCCGGTGCACGGCCCGCCAGCCGCCCGGGCTGATCTCCTCGGCGGGCGCGGAGAACTGTCCGCCCGCGTTGTTGACCAGGATGTCGACGCGTCCGAACGCGTCGAGCGCGCGGTCGACGACCGTGCTGACGTGGGACTCCTCGCGGATGTCCGCGGACAGCGTGACGCAGGAGCCGCCGAGGGCCTCGATCTCCTCGGCGGCCTCCGCCAGGGGCTCCGGACGGCGCCCGCAGATCACGACGCGCGCGCCGCCGGCGGCCAGGCCCAGGGCGGTGGCCCGGCCGATGCCGGTGCCCCCGCCGGTCACCAGCGCGACCTTGCCGGTGTGGACATCCGGCCGTAGTCCGCTGTCCGGCGGCACGGGTTGGTCAGTGCGCACAGAGCCTCCTCGAGCTGTGTGCCGAAGGTATGGGTGCCAAAGGTTTGACTGATGCGTCAGTTAGCCCTCTCGCCGAGACTGCCGTCAAGGGGTGACGGTAAGGAAATTCCCGTGGCAGAAGGGGTCCACCGCGGACCTGGGACTTGCCGAGGAACTGACGCTTCAGTCAGAATG
Organism: Streptomyces rapamycinicus NRRL 5491; assembly: GCF_024298965.1. Classification (NCBI taxonomy): domain Bacteria; kingdom Bacillati; phylum Actinomycetota; class Actinomycetes; order Kitasatosporales; family Streptomycetaceae; genus Streptomyces; species Streptomyces rapamycinicus. Next base: position 11,917,582 of record NZ_CP085193.1, read on the forward strand.
ATCGGACGCTGAGCGTCGGCGCTGACGGGGGAACCAGGACCGAGGACGACGGGGAGACGATGTGACCACCGGGACGAAGGCGGAGCCCAGGAGCGATGAGGACCGCAGGGCGAGGATCCTCGACGCCACGTGGCAGCTGATCGCCGAGCGTGGCTTCCACGCCGTGCGCATCGCCGACATCGCCAAGGTCTGTGGCACCAGCACCGGCACGGTGCACTACTACTTCCCCGGCAAGAACGACGTCCTGGCGGAGGCCCTCAAGTACTGCGTCGACCGGGCGTTCGCCCGCCAGTCCACCCAACTGCGCGCCGTCCACAACGCTCACGAGCGGCTGCTGAAGCTGATCGACATGCAGCTGCCACGCGTCGGCCAGGTCCGGGACGAGTGGGCCATCTGGCTCCAGTACTGGGCCGAGGCCACCATCCGCCCCGAATTCCGCCCGGCCCACAACGAGTACTACGCGCGCTGGCAGGAAACCGTCCGCCGGATCGTCCAGCGCGGCCAGCGGCAGGGCATCTTCCGCGCGGACGCCGATCCGCAGGTCGTCGCGCTGCGCCTGACCGCCCTCACCGACGGCGCGGCCATCCAGGTGCTGACCGGAGTCCCCGGCATGACCATCGGGACCATGCGCGAACTCCTGGTGGATTTCGTCCACCAGGAGCTCGTGGCAGGCGCCGCCTGACGTAAGGGGCCCTCACCGACGGGGGATGCGGTGAGGGCCACCCACAGTGTGGCACGGCATAGGGGCGGAAGTGCACGTTCCGAGCGAGACGGACGCATATATCTACAACCGGAACTCGACGGCCCGCACGACGGCGGCGGCGAGGGGACCGCGTTCTTTCACCCGCGCCGTTCGGCCGGGCCGACCATGGCGGCCGGGTCGGCGATGCGGTCGAAGTCCTTCGCGGTGACGTCACCCGAGGCCAGTGCGGCCTCGCGCAGTGCGGCCTCGCGCAGGGTGGTGCCCTCGTCGTCGGCCTTGTGCGCGATGGCCGAGGCCTTGTCGTAGCCGATGACCGGGGAGAGGGCGGTGACCAGCATGAGGGACCGGTTGACGTCATCTTGACGTGGCCGTAGGCGTGGTAGACGGCCTTGGGCATCCGGTCGTCCCCGATCGAGAAGTGGATCAGGGACCGCTGTGTCTGCGCGCCCCAGTACCGGTCCGCCGGGACGTCGATGGCGCCCATCGAGTCGGTCTCCCGGCGGCTGCCGGCCGCGTGCAGACCGATGGGCAGGTCGAGGATCTCCGGGGCGTCGTCGCCCCCGGCCGGGGCGGGGTGCCGCGCGGTCATGACGCCGCTCCGTCGCCGTAGACCGGCTCCCACATGGCCTGGTGGACGGCCTGGGCGGGATCGGCGGGCTTGCTGGTGGCGACACCCTCGCCGACCGCCGCCTTGACCACCGCCGTCGCGGTGGTCGCCGAGGACTCCCGCAGGTTCTCCACCGGCGGCAGCAGGGAGGCGCCCGGTTGCCCGGGGTCGACCTGGTCGGCCACCGCCTGAGCGGCCGCGAGCAGCATGTCCGCGGTCACCGTGGACGCTCCGGAGACGATCGTGCCCAGGCCCAGTCCGGGGTAGAGCAGCGCGTTGTTGGCCTGCGCGATCCGGTAGGTCACACCGTCGTGTTCCACGGGTGGGACGGGGATGCCGGTCGCTATCAGGGCCTTGCCCTTCGACCAGGCGAGGATGTCGTCCGGCATGGCCTCGATGCGCGAGGTCGGGTTGGAGAGCGGGAAGACGATCGGGCGCCCGGTACCCGCGGCCATGGCCTCGACGACCTCGCGGGTGAACGCCCCGTGCACGGTGGAGGTGCCCAGCAGGATCGTCGGCTCGACCCGGCGCACGGTCTCCAGCAGAGAGACGGCGCCGCCGTCGGCCGCCCAGTCGGCGGCCTCCGACCGGTCCCGCGCGTAGGGCTGCTGGAAGTCGCGCAGGTCGGTCATGTCGCGGGTGAGCAGGCCCTGCTTGTCGATCAGCCAGACCTGTGCGGTGGCCTGCTCGGGGCTCGCGCCGTCGCGGATCATGGCGTCACGGAGCTGGTCGGCGATGCCCACCCCGGCGGTGCCCGCGCCGAAGACCACGAGCTTCTGGTCACGCATCCGCACCCCGCCGGCCCTGACCGCCGACAGGGTCGCGGCCAGGGTGATCGCGCCGGTGCCCTGCATATCGTCGTTGAAGATCCGGTAGCCGCCCCCGTACGTCTCCAGGATCCGCCGGGCGTTGCTCGGGCCGAAGTCCTCGAAGTGCAGCAGCGCGCCCGGGAACTTCGACGAAGCCGTGCGCAGATACGTCTCGATGAACGTGTCGTAGTCGGCGCCGCGGACCCTGGGATGCCGATTGCCCAGGTACAGCGGGTCCTTGAGCAGCGACTCACGGTCCGTGCCCACATCCAGTGACACGGCGATGACACGGCGCGGATCGATACCGGCCGCCGCGGTGTAGACCGCCAGCTTGCCGACCGAGATCTGGATCCCGCCCACGCCCCAGTCGCCGATGCCCAGGATCTCCTCGGCGTCGGTGCACACGATCAGGTCCACGTCCTCGGGCCCGAGCCGCAGTGTGGCGAAAGCCCTCTCCATGCTCTCCGGGTCGTCGATGGAGAGGAAGATCCCTCGGGGGCGGCGGTACTCATGGGAGTACTTCTCGATCGCCTCGCCCACGGTGGGGTCGTACACGATCGGCAACAGCTCCACGAGGTGGTCGGTGAGCACCTTGAAGTACAGGGTCTCGTTGCGGTCGTGCAGCTGCTCCAGGTACACGTTCTTGGCCAGGTCACCGCCCTGGGCCCGCAACTGCTGGTGGGCGCGCTGTGCCTGCTGCTCCAGCGTCAGCACCCCGGAGGGCAGCCGCCCGGTCAGTCCCAGCTCGTCCCGCTCCGGCCGCGTGAACGCCACGCCACGGTTGAGGAGCGGATCCATCAGGGCGTCCGGAGTGGCAGGAGTGCGCGCGGTGCTCTTGGCCATGATGCCTCTCCCCAAAGTGCGTCTGCATGCATGCATGCATGCATGCATGTGTGCGTGCGCCGCCCGGCGAACCCGGACCGGGGGAGTCCCGCGACGCCATCTCCACCGTGCGTATAGAGCTCCCACCCCCGCTCGTCGATCTTCGAGCTCGCTGCATGCAATGCCTGGATGGGGTTACACATCCATTACGGACATATCCGACGAAAGGCCTGTTATGAAGTTCGCGGTCATCGGCGGCACCGGACTCATTGGGTCGCAGGTCGTCAAGAATCTGAACGCAGCCGGGCATGAGGCGGTACCGCATTCGCCGTCCACGGGCGTCGACATCATCAGCGGCAAGGGGCTGGACGAGGCCGTGGCGGGGGCCGGCACCGTCGTCAACTTGGCGAACTCCCCGACGTTCGACGAAGCCTCCCTGGCCTTCTTCCAGACGTCGATGGACAACCTGCTGGCCGCGTCCCAGAAGGCCGGGGTCGGCCACTTCGTGATTCTCTCGATCGTCGGTGTGGACCAGGTGCCGGAGCTGGTCTACTACCGGGCGAAGGCGCTCCAGGAGGAGATCCTCACGGCCGGGCCGGTCCCGTACTCGATCGTCCGGGCGACGCAGTTCATGGAGTTCATGGACGCCACCCTGTCCTGGACCGCCGACAGCGAGACCGTCCGGCTGCCCACCACGCCGATCCAGCCGATCGCCGCCAAGGACGTGGCCGCCGCGGTGACGGATGTGGCCCAGGGTCCCCCGCTGCGCGGCATTCGCAACATCGCGGGCCCCGAGGTCTTCCCCCTGGACGAGCTGGGCCGGATCACCCTGGCCCAGAAGGGCGACCCCCGCACCGTCGTCACCGACCCGACCGCCGGCATGTTCGCGGAGGTCAAGGGTGACGTCCTCACCGACCCGGGCGCCGACCTCGCCCCCACCCGCTACGCCGACTGGCTCTCCTGACCCGTGTGCGGCCCGGACCGGCCCTCGCGGCCGGCCTGTGCGGTGAAGGGTCCGTGGTCGACGAAACGGTGCAGCTGGCGGGCGAAGGTCCGGGCTTCGCCGGGCGGCCAGGAGGCGAGGGAGTCCTCGATGTGCGCGGCGAGGCGCTGCCGGGTCGTTTCGACCGCCGCTCGCCCGGCCTCGGTCAGGGCGAGCAGAGTGGCGCGCCGGTCGGCGGGGTCGGGCTCGCGGCCCAGCAGGCCGGCTTCCTCCAGGCGGGTCGCGCGGCGGGTGACACCGGAGCGGTCCAGGCCGATCTCGTCGGCGAGACTGGCGGCGCTGCGCGGGCCGGTGCGGGCGAGCCCGCTGAGCACGGGGTAGGTGACCTCGTCCACGGCCTCGCCCAGACCCTCGGTCAGGCGTCGGTAGATCTGTTCACGGGTGCTGCGCTTGAGCAGCGTCCCCAGCACGTCGGCGATCTCGTGTCCCACGTCGGTCGGCATGGCTCCAAGTCTAGCGTGCGCGGCGCACGCAATGTGCGGTACGGTGCAAGTGCGTGCTCGGCGCACGCAGTTTTCGACACTCGAAACCGAAGGGCACCGTCATGGCCACCACCACCTCCACCCCCATCTCCCGTACCGACATCGCCACCGCCCTCACCGACCTGCTCTTCACGCCCGGTCTCGAACTGGCCGAGGCCGCCGACCGGCACTTCGCCCCCGACTACCGCCAGCGCACCGACGGCCGCTGGGACGACCGCGGTGAGTTCATGGCCCACATCGCCCACCTGCGCACGATCGTCGCCGGCGGATCGGTCCGGGTCCTCGACGAACTCGCGCGGGGCGACCTGTACGCGGACCGTCATGTCATCGACGTCGTCAAGACCGACGGCTCCACCGTGCGTACGGAGGTCTACCTCTTCGCCGAGTTCGCCCCTGACGGGCGGTTCCGCCGCATCGAGGAGACCACCCTCATGCTCGAGGGCGCCGACGCCGACCGGAACCTGGGCAGCGCCCGCTGACGCCGCGGGCCCCGTACCGCCGCGGTGGTACGGGGCCGCCGTCCCGCCGGTGAACGAAGGGTGGCCGGGCCGCCCGGGCCGTACGGTGCCGCGGCCGAGCCGTCCGGCGGGGGAGCGGGTCACCGGCCGTGCCGACGGTGGAGCGGCCCACCGGCTACCCTGATCTCCCACTGCGCCCCATGGAGCGCGCGTCCTGCGAGAGAATGACCCGAGCGAAGGCGTCTCGACCAGGGCCGCCGACCGTCGCACCCGATGTGGGAAAGGGAACTCGGAGATGAGCGCACAGCCCGAACACCCCACCGACGGCAGGATCCCGGCGATCCCGAACACGATCAACGGCATCGGCGACGCGCTGACCGGAGCGAACCGGGCCCAGTTCTACGCCGAGGTGCTGGCCGCTGAGGAGGAAACCGTTCCGGGCGTCATGCGCAAGTGGTGGAAGGCGGCCATGCTCGACCGCGCCCCCGGCGCCGCGGAGAGCCGCTCCCACGCCGCCGCCGGCACCCGGCTGGTCTCCGTGGACGACCTCGCCGACCGGCTGGAGGGAATCACCCGATGAACCCCCGGCCGCGCGGCGGCTGGACGGCGTGGACCGAGGAGATCCCCGCCCGGACGCTGCTCGACATGCCACCGGACCTCTCCAAGAAGGTGGTGAACTTCCTGGGCGCGCTGGCCCTCGAAGTCGGCGGCGCGATCGATCGCGACCGGCAGCCCCCCGGCGACCCCATGGACGACCTCGGCGCCCGGTACAGCCTGCAGATCGGCGGCGAGCCGGTCGTCTTCGAGTACGTCGTCCTCCCCGAACTCCGCGAGATCCGCGTCCCCGTATTGGTCTGGTTCCGCTGATCTACCGCATCGGGGCCGGGTGCTGACGCGGGTCGTCCCCTTTGCCGCCGCCTTCCCGGCTTACTTCGATTCGACTCGTCCGAGCGGGCTGGGGCCGGCCGCCAGCGCGTCGCACGCCGTCTGCCAGGCGGAATCCGCGGGGTTGAGCAGGGTGCGGAGGTAGGCCCAGGTGAGCCGCTGGACCGTGGATACGCGCTCGGGGCTTTCGTCGGTGGTCTCGGCCACGTCATAGCCGGAGACCCCGCCGAGCCCGTGCTCCGCGCCGTGCAGCGTGAGCAGGGACTTGGGGCCGGGGGAGAGGAAGTACGGATCGGTGTGCCACTCCGGGCCCCGGACCGTCAGGTGGGGAGAGTCGTCCTTGTCACCGGCGACCACGAGCGCGGGCGTGGTCATCTTGGAGAAGTCCGTGGTCAGGAAGAAGGGGAAGTTCCGGGCCGTGGACTCGGTGAGGGCATCGCCGCCCCCGCCGGGCGCGGCAAGCAGCACACCCGCCGCGATCCGGGGCTCGGCCAGGTCCACTTCCGTCCCGTCCTCCGGATCGGTGAGCCGGGCGCCCAGCAGCAGGCTCGCGGTGTGTCCGCCCATCGAGTGCCCGGCCACGGCCACCTTGCTCCGGTCAACGCGCCCGAGGAGCTGTGGAACGGCGGCCTCGATCACATCGAGTTGGTCGAGGACGCGCGTCATGTCCTCGGCCCGCGATCGCCAGAACAGCGGCGCGCCCGGGGTGGCGGGGTCCAGGGTCAGTGTCCGCGAGCTCAGATGGGTGGGCTGGATGACGACGAAGCCGTGTGCGGCCCAGAAGTTGGCGAGCGGGGCGTATCCGTTCAGTGAGGAGAGGTGGTTCGAGTAGCCCTGGCCGTGCGAGAGGAGGATGACGGGCAGATCGCGCCCGGTCACGGGCGCGGAGACGCGCACTTCCAGGTCCACCGCTCGGCCGGGAGCCGGTAGCACCACCGGGCTGACCGAGAGGACCGGAGTGGGCGAGCCGAAGGCGTCGGCGGCGTACGTCGATTCACTCATGAGGTGTGCGTATCCCTTCAATGGCCTCTGTGCCGGTCTGGTTCGGCCGGGGTGGGGGAGGCGATCAGGAGCGTCCGGCTTCGGGCGGCGCCGAAAACGGATCGTCGTTCCGATTAATGTACGGAGCGACGTTCCGTTTTGTCAAAGCGGTTGACCGTGAAGCGGCTCAGGCGGCCATCCACGGAACACGGCAGACGTGGGGCGCCGTGCCCTCCGGGCACAAGGCCTTGATCACTGTCTTGCGGATCGCCCGCCACGTCCGCAGGGAACACACCAAGTGGACGCGCAGCTCGACCGGTTCCCGCGCCCCACTGCTCCGGCCGGGGTGCTCCACGGCCCACTGCTCCGCCAGCAGGTCGTACACGTCGGCGGTCGTCAGCTCGCTCCCGGAAAAGGTGCGTACGACGGACTCACCGACGATCCGGGCGCTACGGGAGCCCACAGCCGCCACCACGACTTCCCTGACCCACGCCAGCCCCTGCTGGTCCGCGTACAAGCCGAACCTCAGAGTGCGCGTCCTCATCGATCCTCGGGGCGCGGCCTTCCTGCCGTTGTGAGCCATCCGCAGATGCTAGCCGCATGGCCCCGGGAGGGCAGGCCGCTCGGCCTGCCCTCCCGGGGCCGCGATCACCCTCAGGCTTGTCACGCCGTCACGCAGCGGGTGTGGGCCGCCAGGAGAGTCGGCAGCGCGAGTTGCGGGCCGTCCGGGTCGTTGGCCGCGTCGTCCCAGCGGCGCAGCGCGACCGCGTCCCCGGCCGGCGGATGGGCCGCGAACTCCGCCACCTCGCGCTCGTCCATCGGGCCGCCCTGGACCTTCAGGGACGCGATCGACGCCGGGCTGAGCAGGGCGTGGTACGCCGCGTCGGTCGCCACCAGATAGCGCTTGGCCGGTACGTGCGGGGCGATGACCCACGCCACCCGTTCGCTCACCCGGCGGCGGGCGAACTCGGCGCCCGCCACCTCGTGCGGCAGGCCCGGGTGTTCGGCCGGGCCCGGCCGGTCCCGGCCGATGTCGTGCAGCGCCGCGGCCACCACCAGCTCGTCGTCCGCGCCCGCTCCATCGCCAGCCACGCCGTCTGGAGGGCGTGCGTCCGCTGGTCGACGGCCTCCCCGCCGTACGGCAGGCCCGCGAGGCCGTCGACGAGCGCGGTCAGTTCCTCGCTCGTCAGCGGGTCGAGGGGGATACGGGTGGTCATCGGTCCTCCGTTCCGCGGATGGTCTCCGGCAGCTCCTCCGCGAGCCGTGGCGTGGCCGCGACCACACCCGACCAGCGGCGGGTGAGGTCGGGGTCGATCTCCAGCGGGCGGCCGCGCACATCGATCACCGCGCCGCCCGCCGCGGGGACGGTGACCATCGCGGCCGCCAGGTCCACGATCCGGTGGGTGTCGGATCCGGCGTCCGCGAACGCGTCCGTGGACTTCTCGGTCACCAGCACCGCTTCCAGGCAACTCGTGGACAGGATGCGGATCCTGGCCGCCCGCGTCGCCACCCGCCACCACGCGTCGGCGATCTGCGGCTGCGGCCGCAGCAGACTCACCGCCGCGCCGTCCAGCTCCGTACGGCCGTTCGTGCGGTACGGCGACGGCTGACCCGCCACCGTGTGCCAGCAGCGCCCGGTGTCCAGCCAGGAGGTCAGCGCCTCGGTCGGCACACCGTCCACCGCGATCACACCCGCGAAGGCGGACAGCGGGACACCCGAGGCGGCGTTCGCCGTGCCGTCCACCGGGTCGGTGACCAGCGTGATAGCGGATCCGTTGTCGATGCTGCCCAGTTCCTCGCTGAGCAGATTGATCCGGTGGGCGTTCACCACCTCGGCGATCGCGGTGTCCACCAGGATGTCCAGCCGCATCGTGGGCGTTCCGTCCGCGCCCGTCTGTACCTTCTCGGCCCGCGGCCGGACTGCGCCTCGGCGTCGAGCACCGCGGCGGCCAGCGCGGCCGCGCGGTCGTCCCCGAGGCGCATGGCCCAGCCGCGGTGGCCGGCGAGCTCGACCTCGGCCCGGCAGGCCAGGACGTCACCGAGCAGGAAGCGCTGCTCCAGGACCGGCTCGCGGACCTGCGCGGTCACGCAGCCGACATCGGGCCCCACCAGCACCCGTACCGGCGCGCCATCGGCGATGCAGGCACACTCGGCCAGCTCGGCGGACAACCGCTCCGCGATCTCCAGATACCTGGTCGCACTCACACCGGGAACTGTGATCGGCCCACTCGTCCGGACAACCTGCCGACGGCCAACGAGTCCGAACCGGGAACGTGAACAACCGGGACAGTCGTTTCGCGATTCGATCGGACGGTACCGGCGCCCGCCCCGGCCACCGGTCGGGGCCGGCACGGGGGGCCGTACGCTCGGTCCGACGGAGAATGTGTGGTCAGCCGGGTGAAGGAACACCAGCCCGCGGTCGGAGGAGCGATGTCAGGCGCATGTTGTGCCCCCACGTCCGGGGGCGGCGAGGAGATTCCCGAAGTGTCCGCCATGCGGGCGCGGGCCCCGGAGCGGGACCGGGCGCAGGGGCTGCGGGCCATGCTGCGCATCCCCGGAGGGACGTTTTCGATGGGGGGCGACGACGCCGACGCGTTTCCCGAGGACGGTGAGGGCCCGGTCCGGCAGGTGCGGCTGTCACCGTTCCTCATCGACGCGACGACCGTCACCAACAGGCAGTTCGCGGCGTTCACGCGCAGCAGCGGCTACCGGACCGACGCCGAGCGCCACGGCTGGTCCTTCGTGTTCTACGCACTCGTCCACCCCGACGCCCGGCGCATGGTGCGCGACGGCACGGTGGCGCAGGCGCCCTGGTGGCTCGCGGTCGACGGGGCGTGCTGGCGGGCCCCCTACGGGCCGGGATCGTCCTGGACCGAGCTGTCGAACCACCCCGTCGTCCACGTCTCCTGGCGCGACGCGTCCGCCTACGCGGCGTGGGCGGGCAAACGCCTGCCCATGGAGGCGGAGTGGGAGATGGCGGCGCGTGGCGGTCTGGAGCGCGCCCGCTACCCCTGGGGGGATGAGCTCCTGCCTCGGGGGCAGCACCGCTGCAATATTTGGCAGGGGCAGTTTCCGCAGGTCAACACCGGTGAGGACGGGTATCTGGGAACCGCGCCGGTCAAGACCTACCGAGCCAACAACTTCGGCCTGTACAACACATCCGGCAATGTCTGGGAATGGTGCTCCGACTGGTGGAGCACCACATGGCAGGTGGCCGACCGCCCGGAGACCCGCCGGGACCCGGCCGGACCTCCCACCGGGGAGGCGAAGGTGATCCGCGGCGGCTCCTATCTGTGCCACGCGTCGTACTGCAACCGCTACCGCGTCGCCGCGCGCACGTCCAACACACCGGACAGCAGCACCGGCCACATGGGATTCCGCTGCGCGGCGGATCTGCCCCCGTCACCCTGACGGATCGCTGACCGAGCACTGACGGACCGCCCTCGACCGCCTCCGCCCTCAGGGGGCGGGGTCGCGGCGGGACGGTGCGGCGATCGGCCCTGTTGAGGGGCGGGTCGGCAGGCGAACCGCCGCCCGGCGAGGGACGCACAGACACGGGGCGGCGGTGGTCGACACATGGTTGACACCGGGGAATGAGCAGGCCAAACTTGCACTCAACCTACTGGTAAGACCAGTTAACTGGAGTCTTCTACGGGACGGCCTGTCGGCCGCGTCAAGTCTTCGGACTCCGCCTGTCCGACCGCCGCGCCGCCCAGCAGATGTCATGAGTGCGGACCGCTGCCGGCACAGCGCACGTTCGAACCTCCATGCAAAGGAGCGTCCTGGATGACCAACGCCTCTCCGTGTCCGCCGTCCGCGAACGGTACTTTCCAAGGCAAGATCGGCACGACCTACGAGGAGTCCACCCCGTGGTGGCCCGATCAGCAGGCGCCCCCCGAGGGCACGCCCAATGTCGTGGTGATCGTGCTCGACGACGTCGGCTTCTCCGACCTCGGCTGCTTCGGCTCGGACATCGACACCCCGGCCATGGACGCCCTCGCCACCGGCGGCCTTCGCTACGCGAACTTCCACACCACCACGCTGTGCTCGCCGACCCGTGCTTCCCTGCTGACCGGCCGGAACCACCACTCCGTCGGTATGCGCATGCTGTCCAACTTCGACACCGGCTTCCCCAGCGGCCGCGGACAGATCAGCAAGTCCGCCGCGATACTGCCCGAGGTGCTGCGCGACGCCGGCTTCAACACCATGGCCGTGGGCAAGTGGCACCTGGCGCCGATGGAGCAGACCACCGCCTCCGGGCCGTACACCCAGTGGCCGCTGTCCCGCGGGTTCGAGCGTTACTACGGATTCCTGGAAGCCGAGACGGACAGTTTCTATCCGGAGCTGTTCCACGACAACCACGCCGTGGATCCGCCGAAGAGCCCGGAAGAGGGCTATCACCTCAGTGAGGACATCGTCGACCGGGCGATCGAATTCGTCAGGGACCAGACTTCGGTCACTCCGGAGAAACCCTTCTTCATGTACATGGCGTTCGGTGCGGCGCACGCCCCGCACCAGGCCCCCCAGGAATACCTGGAGAAGTACCGGGGCCGGTTCGACCACGGCTGGGACGCCGAGCGCGCCACCCGGCACGCCCGCCAGATCGAACGGGGCATCCTGCCGGAGGGCACCGAACTGGCGCCGCACAACCCCGGGGTCCTTCCCTGGGACGAGTTGCCGGACGACGAGAAGAAGCTGTCCGCACGCCTCCAGGAAGCCTACGCGGCGATGGTCGACCACACCGACCACCACATCGGCCGCTTCATGGAGTTCCTGGAGCAGATAGGCCGGATGGAGAACACCATCACCATCCTGCTCTCGGACAACGGGGCCAGCCAGGAAGGCGGGCAGAAGGGTTCGCTCAACCCCACCGCATATCAGAACGGTTTGCCCGAGGACTTCGAGGAGATGCTCGCGCGGATCGATGAGATCGGCACCACACGCTCTCATGCCAACTACCCCTGGGGCTGGGCACAGGCGGGCAACACGCCGTTCAAGCGCTACAAGCAGAACACCCACGAAGGCGGTGTCCGCTGCCCGCTCATCGTGCAGTGGCCCCGGGGGCTGCCGCGTACCGGCGAGATCAGGCAGCAGTTCCACCATGTCACCGACATCGCCCCGACCCTTTTCGAACTGCTCGGTCTGGAAGCTCCCGCGGTCTACAACGGCATCCCGCAAATGCCGATCCACGGTGTGAGCATGGGTTACACCTTCGACTCGCCGACCGCGCCGACGCGCAAGGAAGCCCAGCACTTCGAGATGTTCGGGCACCGCGCGATCTGGCACGACGGCTGGAAGGCCGTCGCCTACCACGAACGCGGAACGTCCTTCGACGCGGACCAGTGGGAGCTCTACCACCACGACACCGACTTCTCGGAATGCAACGACCTGGCGCAGGCGCGACCCGAGCAACTACAGAAGATGATTTCCCGCTTCTGGGTGGAAGCAGGAAAATACGATGTGCTGCCGCTGGACGACCAGGGATTCGCCCCCCGGGCGAAGATTCCGCGTCCCGGCTCTCCGCGCAAGCGCACCACCTTCACCTACTACCCCGGCATGGCCCATCTGCCCGGTGCCGCGGTACCACCGGTGATGAACCGCGCACACCGCATCACCGCGTTCGTCGACCGGGCCACCGCGTCGGACGAAGGTGTCCTGGTGTCCCTGGGCAACATCAGCAGCGGATACGTCCTGTACGTCAAGGACAACCGGCTGGTCTACGAGTACAACTTCCTCGGCACCCGGTACACGGTGACCTCGGAGGAAGAACTCCCGACCGGCCCGGCGGAGCTGACCTTCGAATTCGTCAAGACCGGTGACATGCAGGGCGTTGGACACCTGTACGTGTCCGGAAGGCCGGTCGGCGAAGAGGTCATTCCGCGGGTCCTCCCGCACTTCTTCGGATGGCAGGGCCTCGACGTCGGCCGGGACACCCTGTCGCCCTCCTCACCGAGCTATGACGGCGAATTCGCGTTCACCGGAAAGTTCGAGAAGCTCGTCTTCACGGTCGCGCCGGACGAGGAGGGCGAGACACCCTTCGAGCGAATCGACTGATTCGCCCCCGCTCACCTCCTCCAGTTCCAGCCATCCAAAGGAGCAGCGATGACACTTGCGCCACTTTCCCTCGACGCGGTCAGGCGAGCCGCGGAGAACGCCGGGCTCACGATGGACGACGACGAGCTTCGGATGATGCTCACCCTCGGACAGGGCGCGCTCCGGGCGTGCGAGCGGCTGGATGAGGTGAGCGGCCACCAACCGCCGGTCCGCTACCCCAGGGCGGGTTCGCAGCGGCCGGACGCGAAGGACAATCCGCTGAACGCGTGGGCGGTCCGCTGCGATGTGCGAGGGGCCGCCACCGGGCGGCTGGCGGGCCGGACCGTGGCGCTGAAGGACATGATCCCGGTGGCCGGCGTTCCGATGGGCGGTGGGTCCCAGCTGCTGCGGGGACACACACCCTCCTACGACGCGACCATCGTCACCCGGGTACTTGACGCCGGCGGCCGGATCACCGGCATCGGGACGACAGAAGACCTGTGCCTGTCGGGCGCGAGCGTCTCCTCCGCCGACGGGTTCGTCCGCAACCCGTGGGACACCTCCCGGTCCGCCGGAGGCTCCTCCAGCGGCGTCGCGGCACTGGTCGCCAGTGGTGCCTGTGACATCGGAATCGGCGCCGACCAGGGCGGTTCGATCCGGATCCCGGCCGCGCAGTGCGGTATCTACGGGCTGAAGCCCACCTACGGCCTGGTGCCGTACACCGGCTGCCTGCCGATTGATCCCAGCGTCGACCACGTCGGGCCGATGGCGAGGACCGCCCGGGACCTCGCGGCGCTGCTCGAAGTGATCGCGGGTTTCGACGGCGGTCTCGACCCGCGCCAGCGGTCGCAGACCACCGTACCGGCCTACGGCGAAATGCTGGGGGATTCGCTGCGAGGGCTGCGCGTGGGCGTGCTCGCGGAGGGATTCACCGCCGATGAAGCGCAGAGCGCCGTTGATGAGACCGTACGGGCGCGCGTGGCGCTGCTGGCCTCGCTCGGTGCCGAGATCGTCGACGTCTCGGCGCCGCTGCACTCCTACGCGATGGACATCCATTCCTCGGTGCTGCTCCAGGGCGGGGCGCAGTTCATGCTGAAGGGCAACGGGATCGGGCTGCCCGGCAAGGGTTTCTACGACGCCGAGGTGGCGTTGGCGGCGGCCCGCGGCCGGGCGCTCCACTCCGATCTGCTGTTCGCCAGCGTCAAATACGCGGCGACCGTCGGCGGTTACCTGTGGGATGTCTACGGCGGCCACTACTACGCCAAGGCGCAGAACCTGGCGATACGCCTGCGTCAGCAGTACGACCAGCTGCTCGAGGACGTCGACGTCCTCGTCCTGCCCACCGTCCGCACCACAGCGCCGCCGCTGCCCGATGCCGACGCCTCGGTGGTCGAGCTGACCGAACTGGCCCTCGACCCCGAACTCATCGCCAACACCTGTGCGTTCAACCACACCGGGCACCCCGCGTTGAACGTCCCCGCCGGTCTGGTCGACGGTCTGCCGGTCGGCATGATGCTCGCGGGCCGCCACGGTGATGACGGGTCGCTCATCCGCGCGGCGCACGCACTGGAGCTGAACCACGGTCTGGCCGACGTTCCGCCCGGGCGAGCCGCGGACAGCGCCGACGCCCCGCTCGCCCGAACCTGACGCCACGACCCCCGGGGCAGCCGCTACGGGAGGGGAACCATCACCACACCGCCGCCGGCCACCGCGATCCTCGCGGTGGCCGGCGGCGGTGTGGGTGGAATCGCCGTCGAAGCCGGAGGCCTCACGGCCGAACAGGTGCGGTCGCGCGTTGCTGAGCCGCTGCGCGCCGTCGTCGACCGTGGGCCTGGGCCGTCAAAAGGAAGCTCTGCCCTTCGAAGGGCAGAGCTTCCTTTTGACGGCTTCCGGCTCTCTTCCGGGGTGAACCGCGCCGGATCGGCGGAACAAGGACCCGCCGGCGCCCGGTCAGCTGGGCGGCGTGAAGCGTCCGTCGATCGCCGTCCAGCCTCCGTCCACGAAGAGCTGGCTCCCCGTGACGAAGGAAGACGCGTCAGAGGCGAGGTAGACGACGGCGCCGGCCAGCTCGTCGGCCCGGGACCAGCGGCCCAGGGCGCTCTTGCTGGCGTACGCGTCCGACCACTCCGGCACCGCCCGGATCTGCGCGGTCAGCGGGGTGTCCACGACACCCGGGGCGATGGTGTTCACCCGCACACCCGACGGGCCCAGCTCGGCCGCAGCGGTCCGCAGCAGCTGGACGAGCCCGGCCTTCGTGGCCGCGTACACCCCCTGCCCCGGCTCGACGGCCACCGCGCGGATCGAGCTGAAGCCGATGATGCTTCCCCCGCCACGCTCGGCCATGCCCCGGCCGAACGCCCGCACCAGGTCGAAGGACGCGCGCAGATTGAGCGCCACGACCCGCTCGAATTCCTCCGTCGTGTAGTCGAGCAGGGGCTTGCGCACGTTCGTCGCGGCGGTGAAGACGAGCACGTCGACGGGGCCGATCTCCTCGGCGGCACGCGCGACCGCCTCACCGTCGAGCACGTCGAGGGCGTACGCGGCAAGATCCGGCCCCATCGACGCCGACTCCTCGGCCGCCGTCAGATCGCGGTCGGCGCACACCACCGTGGCGCCGTGTGCGGCGAGGGCCAGGGCGCTCTCGCGGCCGATTCCGCTGCCCGCGCCCACCACGACGGCCTTGCGGCCGTCGAGCCTGAACAGGCGGGAGTAAGCGTCCAGCGCATCGGTGTGGTCCTGTGCTTGCAAGGTGGTCCTCACGGCTTCTTTGTGGTCGGGCGAATCACTGCCATACGGGTGACGGTGAGCTCTTCGATGGCGAACCTCGGGCCCTCCCGTCCGGCCCCGGAGTCCTTCACACCGCCGTACGGCATGACATCGGACCGGAATCCGGGAACCTCGTTGATGACCACTCCGCCCACCTCCAGGCGGTCGAGAGCGGCGAACGCGGTGTCGAGGGCGCTGGTGTAGACGCTCGCGTGGAGTCCGTAGCGCGAGTCGTTGACCAGGTCGAGGGCGGTGTCCAGGTCGGGGACGGACCGCACCGCGACCACGGGGCCGAAGACCTCCTCGTCCCACACGGGGAGGGCACGGTCCACGTCGACGAGCACGGTGGGCTCGATCACCCCGTCGGCGACCCCGCCTCCGGCCACCAGGGACGCACCCGCCTCCACCGCCTGCTCCACCCATGCGCACACGCGCTCGGTCGACCGCTTGTCGATGAGTGCCGAGACTCTCGTCGCCGGGTCGCGGGGGTCGCCCACGGTCACCTGGGCCACTCGTTCCGTCAGGCGGGCCACGAACTCCTCCCGCACCGAGTCCACCACGATGACCCGCTGCACGCTGATGCACGCCTGGCCGGACCCGTAGTACCCGCCGCGCACCACCGCGTCGGCGGCGGCGTCGAGGTCGGCGTCGGCGGCCACCACCAGGGCGGCGTTGGAGCCGAGTTCGAGCAGGACCTTGGTGGGTGCCGCGTCCCGGGCGATCTGGTGGCCCACGGCGGCGGATCCGGTGAAGGACACCGCCCCGATCCGGCGGTCGGTGGTCAGCGCGACGCCCACCTCGGGGCCCCCGGTCACCAGCTGGACGGCGGCCTGCGGCGCGCCGGCGGTGCGCAGTGCCTCGCGGAGGAGGTGCACCAGCCACAGGGTGGCCAGCGGGGTCTGCGGGGCGGGCTTGGCGATGATCGGGCAGCCGGCGGCCAGCGAGGGCGCGACCTTGTGCGCGGCGAGCAGCAGTGGGTAGTTGAAGCCCGCGATGCCCACCACCACGCCGATCGGCTTGCGGGTCCAGAACCCGAGCAGCCCCTCGCCCGACGGCAGCAGGTCCAGCGGCACGGTTTCCCCGTGCAGCCGGGCCACTTCCTCGGCCGCCGTCAGCAGTGTCAGCAGGGTGCGGTCCACCTCGACCCGGCAGTCGACCAGCGGCTTTCCGGTCTCCAGGACCAGCAGCCGCTCGAAGTCCGCGCGTCGGGAGGCGATGGCCTCGTGCGTGGCGAGCAGTGCCGCCCTGCGGGTGTGCGAGGGCAGCCGCCCGACCTGTTCGCGGACCGCGAAGGCCGCGTCCAGGGCCTGGCGGGCGAGACCGGTGTCCCCGACGGGGGCACGGGCGACGAGCGTCCCGTCGTAGGGGAAACGGACGTCCTCGGTGGCGGGTGCCTCGACCCAGTGGTCGCCGATGGGCAGACCTTCGGGAAACTCCCTCACCACGGGGGATTCGTCGACGGCGGGTTTGACATGGGTGGTCACGGTCGCTACTCCCGGTTGAGGTCGGCCGCCGACACTCCGGACAGTGCCCTGTCCAGAGTCGGAGCGGCGGCGATCAGCCTGCGTGTGTAGGAATGCTGTGGGTCCTCGTACACCTGCTCAGTGGACCCGGTCTCCACGATCTGCCCGGCGTGCATGACCGCGACCCGGTCGCACACATGGCGGACCACGGACAGATCGTGGGAGACGAAGACCAGCGTGAGGGACAGCTCGTCGACGAGGTCGGCGATGAGGTTGAGCACCTGGGCCCGTACGGACACGTCCAGGGCGCTCACCGGCTCATCGGCCACGATGATCTTCGGACGGGGGGCGAGGGCGCGCGCGATCGAGATGCGCTGCCGCTGGCCACCGGAGAACTGGTGCGGATACCGGTTCGCCGCGTCGGCCCGCAGGCCGACGGCCTCGAGCAACTCGGCCACCCGCTCCTTGCGGTTCCGGTGCCCCTGCGCGACGAGTGGCTCGGCCACGATGTCGCCGACGCGCATCCGCGGGTCCAGCGCACTCATCGGGTCCTGGAACACGAGTTGGAGCCGCTCGCGGACGAACCGCAGTTGTCTTTCCCGGAGCCCGGTGATGTCCCGGCCGTCGATCGCGACGCTGCCGCTGGTGGGTTGGTCGAGTCCGGCGAGGATCCGCAGCAGGGTCGACTTGCCGCACCCCGACTCGCCGACGATGCCGAACCGTTGCCCCTGGGGGACGGCGAAGCTGACGCCACGCAGGGCGTGCACCGGCGGGCTGGGGCGGCGCAGCGAGGCACGGGGCCGCCGGTAGTCGCGTGTGACGTCGCGGACGCTGATGGCGTCCACCGGGCCGGTCCGCGGCCCGGGCGCGAGGGGGGCGCTGGTGGGCTGCTCAGCCACGGCCGGCCTCCTGGTTCGTAGGTATGGCGGTCCCGCGTGCGCCGCTCTCGGCTACCGGATGGAAGCAGGCGTAGCCGGAGTCCGGTCCGGTCGGCACCCAGTCCGGCCGGGTGGCGCATGCCTCGGTCGCGTGAGCACACCTGTTTCTGAACACGCATCCGGCGGGGAACCGGCCCGCCGGCGGAACCGATCCGGGAATCGTGGCCAGCCGGCCGCGGTCGTCGACGGCGGTCAGGTCCGACGCGCCGATCAGACCCCGGGTGTAGCGGTGCCGGGGGCGCGTGAATACCTCCTGGACCGGCCCGGACTCGACCACCCGCCCGCCGTACATGACCATGACCCGCTCGCAGGCGGTGGCCACCACGGCCAAGTCGTGGGTGATGAAGAGCATGGCCGACCTGCGGTCCTGGACGCCCCGCACGATCAGGTCGAGCACCCGCGCCTGCACCGTGACGTCGAGCGCGGTGGTCGGTTCGTCGCAGACCAGGAGCGCGGGGTCGTTCGCGAGGGCGATGGCCAGCACCACCCGCTGCCGCTGGCCTCCGGAGAACTGGTGCGGATAGGCGTCCACGGCGGCCGCGGGATCGGGGAGCCCCACCTGGGCGAGCAGGTCCACGGCGGCGGCCCGGGCGGACGCGCGGTCGGGCCTGGTCCGGTGGACCAGCAGCACCTCGGCGATCTGCCGCCCGACCTTCATCGTGGGGTTCAGGGCGGTCATGGGCTCCTGGAAGACCATGGCGATCTCCTTGCCCCGCACCCGGGACATCCGCGCCTCATCGGCGCCCACCAGGTCGTGGCCGACTCCGGCGAGCCGCACCGAACCCGTGGCCCGGAGCCCCTCGGGGAGCAGGCCCATGACGCTCAGTGCGGTCAGCGACTTGCCCGACCCCGACTCACCGATCAGGCCGACCCGTTCGCCGGCCCGGATGGTGAAGTCGACATCTTCGACGAGCTTGCGGCCGCCCACCGTGACGCCGAGGTTCCGAACGGTCAGTACATCATCGGGTCGGTCGGGGGAGCCCTGTCCGGAAGCCGATGCCGTGTCAGGTGCCGGGGTCATCGGTGGTCCTCCAGCTTGGGGTCGAAACGGTCGCGCAGGCCGTCGCCGAGCAGATTGAATCCGAGCACCACCACCGCGATCGCGATGCCCGGAAACACGGCGAGCCGGGGGGCGACCGACAGCATCTCCTGGCTCTCCTGGAGCATCCGGCCCCAGGACGGTGTGGGGGGCGGGGTTCCGAAGCCCAGGAAGGACAGTGCGGCTTCGGCGAGTACGGCGATGGCGAAACCGACCGACGCCTGCACGATGACGAGACTGCTGACGTTGGGCAGGACGTGCCGCAGGCCGATCGAGAACGGCCCGCGGCCCGCCGCGCGCGCGGCGACCACGTATTCGGCGTTCATGACCTGCAGCGTGCCGCCGCGGATCAACCGGGCGTAATGGGGTATGGACGCGATGCCGATGGCGACCATCGCGACCAGTGTGCTGGCGCCGTACACGGCGGCGAACATGATTGCCAACAGGAGCGCAGGGAAGGCGAGAAGCAGGTCGTTGCCGCGCATCAGCAGCTCACCGACCCAGCCGGGCGCCATTCCGGCGACGATACCGAGGGGCACGCCGATCAGGGCGGCGACCCCCACCGCCACGAAGCCCACGAACAGTGTGGTGCGCGAGCCCATCAGGATCTGGCTGAACACATCACGGCCGAATTTGTCCGTGCCGAACCAGTACTCCAGCGACGGCTTCTCCAGCCGTGCCGAGGGGTTCACCAGAGTGGGGTCGTGCGGGGTCCACACGAAGGACAGCAGCGCCAGGCCGAACACGACCATGACGATGAAACCGCCCACCAGGAGACTGCCCGTCATCGGGCGGCGCCGTCGGCGGTCGTCGGGCGCGGCGGCCGCGGCGGCCGCTTCCGTGTCCAGAACAGTCATGACGCACCTCCCCTGAGCCGCGGGTCGATCATCAGATAGATCATGTCCACCAAGAAGTTCACGAGCAGCACCGCCATAGCGATGATCATGACCACGTCCTGCACCACGATGAGGTCCCGGTTGGAGACGCTGTCCAGCAGCAGGCTCCCGAGCCCGGGGATGACGAAGACCCGTTCGATGACGACGGCGCCCACCAGCAGCGTGGCGAGCTGCAACGCCAGGACGGTGACCACGGGCACCGCCGCGTTCCGCAGGCCGTGCCGCACCAGCGCCTGCATCGGGCGAAGTCCCTTGGCGCGAGCGGTGCGCAGGTAGTCCTCCCGGAGGACATCGAGCACAGCGCTGCGGATATAGCGGGTGAGTACTGCCCCCTGCACCATCCCGAGGGACAGCACGGGCAGCACCAGCTGTTTGAGGAACAGGACCGGATCCTGCACCGGGGGTGTCCAGCCGTTCGCCGGAAGCCACCCGAGCCCCACCGCGAACACGGTGATCAGGAGGATGCCCGCGAGGAAGGCCGGGACGGCCACGCCGGCTTGGGACAGGGCCGAGAGAATGAGCCCGGAGGGCCTGCGGTGCCGGACGGCCATGAGGATGCCCATGGGGACCGCCAGGATGCAGGCGAGCACCATGCCGGCGCCGACGAGCCACAGGGTGACCTGGAGGCGGTCGGCGATCTGTGGGCCGATCTCCGTGTGGGAGATGTAGGAGGTGCCCGGGTCGAAGGTCACCAGTCCGTGTACCCAGCTGAGGTACTGGGTCACGAACGGCCGGTCGAGCCCGAACTGCTCGCGAAGCTGCGCCACCGCCCCTTCCGACGCGCTGGTGCCGAGGGCGACGCGGGCCGGATCCCCTGGCAGCACCGCCATGAACGCGAACACCAGCACGGAGCTCACGACAAGGCTGACCAGGAGGACCGCGATCCGCTGGACTAGACGGACGATCATCGGTTGAGGCCGCCTTTCATGACCGGCCCAGGCCGGTGAGATCCATTGACTCGGAGACGTAGTTCACAGGCAGGCCGGTGATGTCCTTGTCCGCCACCGTCAGCATCGGCAGCAGGAACAGCCAGTCGGCCGCGGCGTCCTTGGACAGCAGCCGGGCAGCCGCCCGCATGTAGGTGATCTGGTCCTTCTTGGTGCCCTGGTCCGCCTTCTTCAGCAACGCCCGGAATTCAGGGCTGTCGTAGCCGGTGTAGTAGCCCTTGCCCCCGAACACTGTCTGCATGTCCCGGGGCTCCAAATGGCCGATGATGGACATGTCGTAGTCGGCGTTCTTGAATACGGTGCTCAGCCAGGTGGCGGGGAACTCCAGCTGGTCGAGCTTGACCTTGAAACCGGCCTGTTCGAGCTGACTCTTGACCACGGTGCCGCACCCGATGGCATAAGGCAGCGTCGGAACGCGCAGCCGCAACGTACGGCCGGCCTCGCCGGACTCCTTGAGGAGCTTCTTGGCCTTGTCCCGGTTGTACGGATACTGGTTCGTGAGGTTCTGGTACCACGGGTCGGTCGGAGGGACCATGCTGCCGATGAGCTTGCCTCGGCCTCCCCAGCAGGTGTCCATCAGGGCTTTGTGGTCGATGGCGTAGCGGACTGCCTGACGGGCCTTCCGGTTCCGCATCGGGCCCGAGCTGTTGTTGAGGGAGAGGACCACCTCGGCGTTGGTCGAGCCCTCGATGACCTTGTACTTCGGATTGTTCTGGAACTGGAACAGAGTATCCGGGGACTGCATATCGTTGATCACGTTGATGGTGCCTGTGAGCAGCGCGTTGTTCAGGGCCGTCGGATCCTTGAAGTACTTGAGGGTGACCGACTTGAAGTGCGGTTCGCGCCCCCAGTAGCCAGCACGGCGGGCCAGCGTGATCGAGTCGCCGCGGTTCCACCTCTTCACCACATACGGGCCGGTGCCCACGGGCTCAGTGGCCAGCTTGCTCACGCCGGTCCGGCTGAACATCGCGCCGACGCGGGTGGTCATCCGGTACAGCCAGTCGTTGCTCGGCTTTTTCAGGGTGACCTTCAGTTCGGTGGGCGAGACCGCCCGCGCCGTGTCGACGACGTCCATCTGGGACTTCTGTGCCACCGTCCAGTCGGACGGGACGCGTTCGATGGAGAACTTGGCGTCCTCGGCCGTGAACCGTGCGCCATTGCTGAACGTGGCGTTCTTCACCAGCTGGAACGTGTACGTCCTGCGGTCCTTGGACAGACTCCACGACGTGGCCAGCTGGGGCCGTATCTTGCCGGACTGGTCCAGTTTCACCAGGTTCTGGTAGACGTTGTAGAGCAGTGCCTGCGGAATGGCGTTACCCGCGGTTTTGGTGAAGTCGAAGTTGGCCGGCTCGGCGGTGAGGCCGATGCTCAGGGAGTTCTTCCCCGCGCTGCCGCCGCTTGCCGTGGAACCGGCCGAGCAGGATGCCAGCAGCAGGCATGCGAGTGTGGCTGCGACCGCCCCGGTACCTCGCGTCGGCCGCCTGTGATGTTTCATGCGTTCTGTTCCTGGCCTTCCATCGCGTGCTGAACGGCTGATGCCACGTCCGCCGTGGTGGCGTTGCCGCCGAGGTCGGCCGTGTGGTGCCTGGTATCTCGCAAGGCGCCCGCCACCGCGTCGCGGACGCGGCGGGCCGCGCCGGTGTGTCCGAGGTCGTCGAGCAGCATCGCCCCGGAGAGCATGCAGGCCACCGGATTCGCCATGCCCTTCCCGGCGATGTCGGGCGCGGAGCCGTGGACGGGCTCGTAGATGCCCGGCACATCCGCGCCCGGCAGGACGTTGGCGCTTGGCGCCATGCCCATACCGCCGGCCAGCACCGCGGCGAGATCGGAGAGGATGTCGCCGAACAGGTTGCTGGTGAGCAGTACGTCGAGGGACCGCGGAGCCTGGATCATACGGGCGGCCATCGCGTCGACCAGCACGGTTTCCAGCTGGACCAGCGGGTACCGCTCGCCGACCTCACGCACCACCCGGTCCCACAGCGGATAGCCGTACCGCATCGCGTTGGACTTGGTCACCAGGCACAGGCGCCCCGACCGGCGGCCGGCCAGGGCGAAGGCATGGTGCGCCGCCCGCTCGATGGCCCGACGGGAGTGCACGGCGACCTCGATGCCGAGATCGTGCCCGCTCCCGGCATGCGCCACCCCACCGGCGCCGACGTACTCGCCCTCGGTGTTCTCGCGCACGATCACCAGGTCCACGCCATCGGTGTCGCGCACCTTGGTGGGAACGCCGGGGAAGGCGCGGACCGGGCGGAGGTTCACGGCGAGGTCGAGTTGCTGCCGCAGGCCGATGATCAGGCCCCAGATCAGTTCGTGCTCCGGCACATCGGGTCGTCCGACTGCGCCGAACAGCACCGCGTCCGTCCGCTTGACGAGGTCGGCCGCGTCGGCCGGCATCGCCGCGCCCTGCCGGAGAAACCGCTCACCTCCCCAGTCGAACGAGGTCACGTCGAGCCGGTCTCCGTCGGCCTCCAGCGCCGCCCGGAGCGTGGGCACGGTCGCCGCGACGACCTCCGGGCCGATTCCGTCTCCTGGAATGACCGCGAGCCGCACGACTTTGGTGTCCCGCGTCATGGACGCCACCTTCCGTTATCACTGGCCTGACCAGTAAGCTCACTTGCCAGGTACCGTGACGACTGAAGCTGTTCCTGTCAAGGGTTCGAACACCGCGGGAATGACGAGGGCCACCGCCCGGCGGCAGCCGGGGGAGTAAGGAGAGTGCGAGTGCTCACGGAACAGGGCCTGGCCGCCATGCCGGCCGTCGAGATGCTGGCCGGATTCGCCGATCGCACGTTGTCGCCGGTCCAGGTCCACGACGCCGTCCAATCGGTGATCGAGGCGCGCGAGAGTGTGCTCAACGCGTTCTGGGTGCGGGATCCGGACGAATCCCGCAAGGCGGCACTGGCCAGCGAGGCCCGATGGGCGGCGGGGGAACCGCTCGGGCTCATCGACGGCGTGCCCGTGACGCTCAAGGAGAACGTCGCCCGCAGGGGTGTCCCGATGCCCTCGGGCAACGCGGGGACGGAACCGGTCGTCCCCGAGGCGGACGCGCCCATCACCGCGCGCGTCGCCGAATCCGGCGGGGTGATACTCGGATCGACCGTGATGCCGGACTGGGGCATGCTCTCCTCGGGCGTCTCCAGCCGGCACGGCATTACGCGCAGCCCCTGGAACCCCGGCTGGACGACCGGCGGTTCCAGCTCCGGCGCGGGCGCCGCGGCCGCCGGGGGATACGGTCCGCTGCACGTGGGCACCGACATCGGGGGATCGATCCGGCTGCCGGGCACCTGGCTGGGCCTCGCCACGCTCAAGCCGAGCTATGGTCGGATCCCGCTGGACACCCCGTACCTGGGGCGTGCCGCCGGGCCCATGACCCGTACCGTGGCGGACGCGGCCCTGTTCATGCGGGTCCTGAGCCGGCCCGATCCCCGGGACTGGTCGAGCCTGCCGCCGCAGGACATCGACTGGTCGGCGCTGGACGGCGAGGTGCGCGGACTGCGGGTGGGAGTGCACCTGGAGGCCGGCTGCGGGGAGCCGTGCGACGCCGAGATCACCGCCGCGGTGAACCGCGCCGCCGCGGTCTTCGAGGCGGCGGGAGCCGTCGTGGAGCCGGTCGGGGAGTTCATGACCCAAGAGCTCCTGGACGACCTGGATCTGTTCTTGCGGGTGCGGTCCTGGAACGACTTCCGCGCCCTGGAGCCCGAGGCCCGGCTGCGCGTCCACCCCCACGTCATCCGGTGGTGTCAGGGGGGCGCCGATGTGCCGGGCACCAGGGTCCTCCAGTGCTACCAGCAGATCATGAGCATCCAGGCGCGGACCGTGGCGGCGACGCTCCCGTACGATCTGGTGCTCTCGCCGGTGGCGCCGGTGGCGGCCTTTCCCGCCGAGCAGCCGATGCCCTTCCCGGGGGACGAGAAGACCATGGCCCACATCGGCTTCACCGCGCCGTACAACATGTCGGGCCAGCCCGCCGCAACGGTCAACTGCGGCTTCACCGCGGACCGCCGTCCCATCGGGGTGCAGATCGCGGGCCGGCGTTTCGACGATCTCGGCGTCCTGAGGGCGGCGGCATGGTACGAACGGAACCGGCCTGCCGAGGCCGTCCCGCACTGGCCGGACAACGCCGATGGGGCGCTCACGGGGGAGAAGACGACATCGACCACACCCGAAGGGAAGAAGCCTTGAGCGACGGGGCACAGTTCCGGCAGGTCGCGCCGGTACGGCTCTACCAGCGCATCGTCGAGCAGATCGAGCAGGCGATCGTGAGCGGTGACCTCAAGCCCGGTCAACGGCTGCCGAGCGAGCGGGAGTTGGTGACGCAGTTCGGGGCCAGCCGCCCCACGGTGCGCGAGGCGCTGCGGGTGCTGGAGAGCGACGGCCTCGTCCGATCGCGCCCGGGCGACCCGAACGGCCCGGAGATCCTGCCCTTCTCGTCGGCCGGTCTGACCAAGCAGATGACCCGGCTCGTCCAGTTCGACAACGTGTCGATGGCCGAACTGATCTCGTTCCGCATGATCCTCGACGGGTCGGCGAGCTCGCTCGCGGCCCGGCTGCGGTCCGAGGAGGAGCTGTCCGCCATGGAACGGACGATCGCCGTCATGTCGGATGCGATCGAGGCGGGTTACGAGGAGTTCAGCAAGGCCGACGTCGCCTTCCACGAGGCGGTGGCCGTGGCCAGCCGCAACTCCCTCATCGAGGTCTGCAACCAGGTCGTCAGGGGCGCCGTCCTCGCGCTGATCTCGGACAAGGTCGCCCATGCGCACAACAGCGCGGCTCTCATGCGGGAGTCGCTCCGTCACCATCAGGAGGTGCTCGAGGCGATCCGGGCGGGGGACGGCCAGGCGGCGGCACACATCTCGCGGCGCAAGCTCTACGAGTACTACGCCGGCTACGTCCCCGAGGACGAGCGGGGTCCGCTGCTCGCGCTCGTGGACGACGAAGAGAGCTGACCCGGCTCCTCCCGCCCGGGGCGGGAGGAGTTCCCCTCAGTGCAGCGACCGGCCGCCGTCGACGGCGAGGGTGGCTCCGGTGAGGTAGCCGTTGGTCCCGGCCAGCACCACCGCCTCGGCGATCTCCTCGGCCGTGCCCGCCCTGCCGATCAGGTAGCCGCGGCGCTCGTCGACGTGCTCGCGCTCGCTCGGCGAGCGCTGCTCCTGAGCCGCCCTGGCCAGGGGAGTGTCGACCAGCCCTGGGCATACACAGTTCACCCGGATGCCCCGGGGGGCGAGGTCCAGTGCCATCGAGCGGCTCAGCCCCACGGCTGCGGACTTCGACGCGACATAGGCGGCCATCTCGGGGATCGGCCGCACCCCGGCGGCCGACGAGACGACCACGATCGCCGCGCCTTCGCCCATGAGGGGCAGCAGCGCCCGGCTGACCGTCCACACCCCGGTCACGTTGACCGCGAAGGCCCGGTGCCAGTCCTCCTCCGCCGTCCCGGCCGCGGTGTCCACCGCTCCGACGGCGACCGCTCCCGCGCAGTGCACCAGCAGGTCGAGGTGGCCGTGGGCGTGGGCGACCCGCTCGGCGAGCGCGTGGACGGACGCGCTGTCGGTGACGTCCACGGGCTCTTCCCCCGCGGCCGGAGCCCGGTCCGCCACCACCACGGCGGTGCCTCCCGCCCGCAGCCGCGCGGCCACGGCGGCACCGATTCCACTGGCGCCCCCCGTGACCACCGCGACGCCCGGAGTGATCCCGGCGCTCATGTGGCGTCCCGCTCGGCGAGGAGCCCCGGACGAACGCGCTCGGCGTAGTCGGCGCAGGCCAGGAACTCCGCGCGCCCGGAGGCCAGCACATGCCGGATGGTCTGCTCCAGGACCCACATCCGGGACGGCCGTCCGATGATCTGTGGGTGCATGGCGAGCATGAAGTGCGTCCCCGGCTCCTCGACCAGGCCGTCGAACTCCCGGGTCCAGGTCTCGAGCACCGCCGAGGGCGCCGACATCACCCGTCCCGCCACGCGGTTGGTGTACATGAAGACCGGGGTGTCGACGAGGGCCCAGGCGAACGGGAGCTCGACGATGCCGGTTGTGCGGTCGCGCGTGTCCAGCAGGTGGGCCGAGTCGGAGTCGAAGAGGTTGGAGGAGAACCGCATGCCGTGCTTCTCCATCAGCTTCACCGAGTGCGGGGTGAGCTCCGCGGCGGGCGAGCGCCAGCCCTGGGGCGCGCGGCCCGTCGCCCGCGTGATGGCGTCCGCGGCGAGCTGGAACTCCTCGGCCTCCTGCTCCTCGCCGAGCTGCTCCGACCAGGCGTGGGTGTGGCTGTGGTGCTCGATGGTCAGCCCGGCCTCCAGGATCGCCTCGATCTGGGCGGGGTAGCGCTCCACGACCTGGCCGGGGACGAAGAAGGTGGCCGTGACGTCGTAGCGGCGCAGCAGGGCGAGGATCCGGGGCAGTCCCACCTTCGGGCCGTAGTGTCCCTGGGACACCCAGACCGGCTTGTCCGCTCCGGCGGGGTCGCGGGCCGTCCAGAGGAGTTCGGCGTCCATGTCGAAGGTCAGCAGAACGGGCGTGGTCATCGATGTGCTCCTGGCTGGATCCGCACGGGACGTCCGTCCCTGCGGGAATTGTGGTCTGAACAGCTGCTAGGTTGAGTATGTGGCTGTGTGGGGCGCGGCCCGGGGGACGACGGGACTGGGGAGCGATGTTCACGCCGGTAGACAAGAAGCGGGCCTTCGAGGCGGTCGTCCAGCAGATCGAGTCGGCGATCTACGCCGGCGAGTACGCCCCCGGTGACTTCCTGCCGCCCGAGCGGACGCTGGTCGAGGACTTCGGGGTGGGCCGGTCCACGGTCCGCGAGGCGCTGCGGATCCTGGAGAGCATGGGCCTGGTGCGGACCAGTCCGGGCAGCCGGAGCGGGCCCGAGGTCTGCGGCTCGGTGACCCCGGGCCTGACCCGGATGCTGCGGGGCGCGGTACGGATGGAGGAGATCCCGGTGGTGGACCTCGTCCAGTACCGGATCATCGCCGGAGCCGCCGCCAACCGGCTCGCGGCTCATCTGCGGACCGATGAACACCTCGAGCGGATGGAGGCGGCGATCGAGGCGATGGAGGCCGCCACCGACGCCGCCACCTTCGCCGCGGCGGACGACGGCTTCCACGTGGTGGTCCGGGAGGCGGCCGGGAACCGTGTGCTCGGGATGGTGGGCGGCGTGATTCAGGACGCCACCCTCGATCTGGTGGCCGGGGCCGTCGGCCCAGCGGCCGGTGCGTCGCGGATGCGGCGGGAGTTCATCGCGGACCACCGCCGCATCCTCGCCGCGATCGCCGGGGGCGACGGTGACACCGCGGCCCGGCTGGCCAGCCAGACCCTGTACGACGCCTACGCCGACGCCCTCGACGAGGAGCAGCGGCACCGGCTCGCGGTGCTGCTCGAGCCGGACGTGCGGAACTCGCGCGGCCACTGAGCCCACCTCACCCGGCCGTGGCCGAACGCGTCGGCCACGGTGCGGGGCGCGGCGGGAAGACATGCCTCTGCACCGCGTCGGCCACGTCCAGGAGACGGTCCTCGGCCCCCGGGCGGCCCAGCACCTGCAGCCCCACCGGCATGCCCGCCACCGTTCCGCACGGCACCGTGATCGCCGGGTAGCCGGTGTAGTTGGCCAGGAAGGTGTACGCGACCAGCTCGCGGCGGGCGACCTCGGGCAGGGCGTCGGGCGGACCGCCCGCGCCTTCCGGTGCGATCACTCCCGTGGTGGGCGTCACCAGGAAGTCGACGTCGTCGAGCAGCGTGTCGAGGTGGTCCGCGGCGGCGTCCGCACGGCCCAGCGACTCCGAGTACCGCGCGCCGCTGACCTCGGCCGCCCGCTCGAAGTGGTGGCGTGCGTAGCCGGAGAGGAGCCGGCGCGAGGCCGCGTCGGCCATCATCCGGTCCCCTCCGGTGGCCAGCCGGTCGGCCATCATGGCGTCGTAGAAGGGCTCGGCGAACCGGGGCGTGTCCAGGCCGAGCCGGCTGTCGTCGACCTCGACGTCGTCGAGGAGGGCGAGCCGTCCCACCGCGACGCGGACCGCCTCGACCACCTCGGGGGCGGCGTCCCGGCCGCTCTCGGCGACCCAGCGCAGCCGCCACCCGGGGTGCGCGGACCGCATCAGGGCATCGCGGTCGACGAAGGTGCGGGTGCTCCGCTCGGCGTCCCACGGCCCCCGCATGGCCTGCCACATCGCACGGGCGTCCGCGGCCCGCAACGCCAGCGGGCCGGGGACGGAGAACCGGCGGGTGCCGATGAACCCGCCACCGGCCGGCGTGGCCCCACGGGACGGCTTGAGCCCGACCACACCGCACAGGGCCGCCGGAATGCGCACCGACCCTCCCCCGTCACTGCCCAGGGCGACCGGGGTCAGACCGGCGGCGACGGAGGCCGCCGCGCCCCCGCTGGACCCGCCGCAGATGCGGGCCGGGTCCCACGGGTTGAGCGTCTCCGGCTGGAGTTCGTTGACCGTGCGGATGTAGATCGCGAATTCGGGGGTGTTGGTCTTGCCGACGAGGATTCCCCCCGCGCGCCGGATGCGAGCGACCACGGGGGCGTCCCGCACCGGCACGTGTTCGGCGAACACCGCGGAGCCGAACGTCGTACGGACCTGGCCGGTCGGGTAGGTGTCCTTGACCGAGAAGGGGACCCCGTGCATCGGCCCCGGGCGATCCGGTGCCGCGTCGGCCGCCTCGGCATCGGCGAGCGCCCGCTCGGGGCAGACCGTGAGGAAGGCGTGCAGCCCGGGGTCGCGGTCGCGGATCCGGTCCAGGCTCTCCCGGGTGGCCGTCACGGCGGACCGGACCCGCTCCTTCCGCTGTGCGTCCTGCCGTACGTCCCGCTGTGTGTCAGGGGCGCTCGCCAAGGTGTTCACTCCGATCGTGGTTCGGGAATGACCGGGGGCGGTCATGACCAGCCGCCGAAGATCGACCAGCCGCCGTCAACGGCGAGGGTCTGACCCGTGACATAGGAGGCCTCGGCCGAGAGCAGGAAGCGCACGACGGTCGCGACCTCGGCGGGCGACCCGAGGCGGCGCAGCGGGGTACGCCCGAGGACGCCCCGCTCGTCGAGCAGACCGCGGGCGAAGTTGCGCTCGACCAGCGGGGTGCGGATCGTGCCCGGGGCGACCGCGTTCACCCGGATCCCGGCGGCGGCCCACTCGGCGGCAAGCTGGCGGACGAGTCCCTCGAGACCCGCCTTCACCGCGCCGTACCCCGTCCGCCCGGCCAGCGCCCGGCCCGCGGCCAGGCTCGACATCGCCACCACCGCGCCCTCACTGGCGGCCAGCAGCGGGTGGGCGGTGCGCAGCAGCCGGGCGGCGGCCTCGACGTGCACCGCCCACAGCTGATGCCAGCCCGCGTCGTCGATCTCCAGGAACGAGCGGGTCATGCCGGTGCCCGCGTTGCTGACCACCCCGTCGACGCGTCCGAAGGCCGACTCCGCGGCCTCGACGAGCGCCCGGGTGGTAGCCGGGTCGGCGACATCGCCCGCCACCGCGACACAGCCACGGCCCTCGGCCCGCACCTCCGACTCCGCCCGCGCCAGGTCGCCGTCCGCGTCGAGGCCGTGCACGACCACGTCCCAGCCGGTGCGGGCGAGCGCGAGGGCGCACGCCCGCCCGATGCCCGACGACGAGCCGGTCACCACCGCGACGGGCGCTCCCTTCCCGGCGCTCATCGATCCCGCAGCGGTTCGAAGGCCGTCTCGCGCATCCGCAGATAGACGATCAGCGTCGGGATCGCGGCGGCCATCGCCCAGAACGCCGGTGCGAGCGGGGTGCCGAGCCATGCGATCAGACCCGTCGCGATGAACGGGGCGGTCCCGCCGAAGATCGCCGAGCTGAGGTTGTACGGCAGGGCCATGCCGGAGTAGCGCAGCCGGGTCGGAAACAACTCGGTCAGGCCCGCCGTGCCAGGACCCGAGTAGCACGCCATGATCAACATGGCCGGGACCTGGGCGATCAGCGCGGCCCAGAGCGAGCCATGGGACATCAACAGGTAGATCGGGATCGCCGATACGAAGAACACGGCGGCGTGGGCGATCAGGATCGGCCGCCTGCCCACCCTGTCCGACACCCGTCCCATGACCAGCGTCAGCGCCGCGTAGGCGACCATCCCGACGACATTGGCCAGATAGGCGTCGCCGAGGCTCAGACCGGCCTCGTTGTGCAGGAACGTCGGGGTGTAGGTCAGGAACGTGTAGAAGCCGATGTTCGGCAGAGCGGTGTAGAAGAACGCGGTGAACATCGCGCCGCGCTGAGTCCGCACCGCCTCGGCGGCCGGTCGCTCGGCCACCTCACCGGCCTCGCGCAGGGCCTGGAAGTGGGGTGTGTCCGCCATCCGGAACCGGATGTAGAAGCCGATCGCGCCCAGCGGAAGCGACAACAGGAACGGGATGCGCCAGCCGCCGTTCTCCAGCGCGTCGGCCGAGCCGAGGTTGGTGATCGCCGTGACGACCAGGACGCCGGCCAGGGTCCCGGTGATGACACTGAACTGCTGCCAGCTCGACACCCGGCCGCGCCGGCCGACCGGGGCGTTCTCGGTCATCACCGTGGCCGAGCCGGTGAACTCCCCACCGGCCGAGAAACCCTGGAGCAGACGCAGCAGCACCAGGAGGGACGGCGCCGCGACCCCGGCGGCGGCGTACGTGGGCAGCAACCCCATGCCGAGGGTGCTCGCCGACACCAGGATCAGGGCCCACGCCAGTGCGGTGCGCCGGCCACGCCGGTCGCCGAGCTGCCCGAAGAACAGCCCGCCCAGCGGCCGGACCACGAAGCCGACACCGAACACCGCGAACGTCGACAGTGTCGAGGCCACGGTGGACTCGCTCGGAAAGAACAGCGACGAGATCACCGGGCTGAGCGCGGCATAGACGCCGTAGTCGTACCACTCGATGAAGTTGCCGATGCCACCGGCGACGACCGCACGGCGCGAGCTGTGGCCGGACGGCACGGTATCGGTCTGCGCCACGTTCGGGGGTCTGGCGGTCGTGGGCATATGAGCCTCCCTGAGACGTGGTTTCTGCGACCTAGCTACTGGTCGGACCAGTAGCAAAATAGGTCACCGCGCCAGGAGTGTCCAGGGTCGCGGGTCCCCGAATACCTCAGGGCATGGGAGCTCCGCGCTGCCAGGAGTCGATGACGATCAGCGTCTTCGTCTGGAGCACGCCAACCCCCTTACGGCGTAGACGATTGACCACTTTCTGCAGGTCATCGACGCTGTCGACATGCAACCTGACGAGCGCGTCCACGTCGCCGGTGAGCGTCAGCACCTCATCGACCTCCGGCAGGGTCGACGCGAACTCCACGATGTCGTGGATATCGGTATCGCCCGTGAAGCGCAGCTCGGTGACCGCCTGAAGGCCCTGACCCAGCTTCGCCTGATCCGTGGTGATCGTGTAGCCGGTGATGATTCCCGACTCCTCCAGGCGCGCGATGCGCCGGCGGACCGGCGCGGGGGAGAGCTTCACCAGGCGTGCGATGTCGCGAACGGTGCGCCGTCCGTCGGCTCGCAGCAACTCCAGGATCTGCAGATCGACCGAGTCGAGATGTACGGGTGCCGACATGCCGAAAGTGTAAGCAGTACTTCCCCCAACGATCACTCCCGACCCGGCTGGACTGCTCAGGAGGAGCGTGTTCCGCATCGCTGTGCACACTTTCGTTGTGGACGGATCGGGCCCCTGAAACGGTGTCCCGCATGTCACCGTCGACACAACCGGCAACACACGTTGCCCACTCCGAAACCGTGCAGCCATGCAGCCGGCAGGCCAGTGCCGTGCTGCGACTCGATGTCCTCGCCACGCCCCTGGCGGTCGCCCGGATCACCTCGATCCTGGCCCATCGCCAGTTCGACGTGGTCACCATGGACATCGCCGCGCCCGTCGACGGGGTGCGGCGGATCACCATCGAGGTGGACACGGCGGACGACATCAGGTTGCAGCAACTCGTCAAGTTCCTGAACCGCTCGAACGACGTCGTCAAGGTCATCCGCCTCTCCGACGACATGTCGCACAACCGGCGCGGGGCATTCGTCACGGTCACCTTCCCCGAAGGCCGGCTCGCCGAAGCCGTCGCCATCGCCCGGGCGTTCTCCGCCGAGATCGTGGAGGCCGACCGGACCCGCTGCACCGTCTTCACCGCGGCGGAGCCCGACCGTGTCGACGACCTCGTCAAGGCGCTCTCCGGCTTCACCATCCGGGAGCTCGTGATGGCGGCGCCGCTGCGGATCGCGCGCCCGCTCCGGAAGCGCACCGCCGTGGAGCGTGGCCACACCTGGGGGCAGCGATGAGTACGGACCCGGCACCCGCGGCGGCCCGCGCCGACGACGTCCTGCGGTTGGTCGATCCCGCCGGGACGCTGGACGAACGAGCGGCCGCGGGCATGCTCGACGTGACCGGCGAACTGGTACGCGGGCTGTACCGCGACATGGTGCTCGGGCGCCGCTTCGACCAGGAGGCGTACTCCCTGCAGCGTCAGGGTGAGCTCGGGCTCTGGCTGATGTCCCTCGGGCAGGAAGCGGCCCAGGCCGGGTCGATCCGCGCGCTTCGAGCGGACGACCGGGTCTTCCCGTCCTACCGCGAGCACGTGGCGGCCCTGTGCCGCGGGATCTCACCGACGGAACTGCTGTCGCAGTGGCGCGGCGCGAGCCATGGCTCATGGGATCCCGAGCGGTATCACTTCCACATCTACAGCCTTGTGCTGGCCACGCAGACACTGCACGCGGTCGGCTATGCGATGGGCGTTCGGTACGACGCCGCCGACAGCGTCGTGCTCACCTACTTCGGTGACGGCGCGTCGAGCCAGGGAGACGCCAGCGAGGCGCTCAACTGGGCGGCGGTGACATCGGCACCCATCGTGTTCTTCTGCCAGAACAACGGATGGGCGATCTCGACACCCGCGAGCAAGCAGTACGCCGGCCCGCTGAGCGGACGTGCGAAGGGATTCGGACTCGACGCGGTGTCCGTGGACGGCAACGACGTACTGGCCGTCCACGCCGCCACGCGAGCCATGGTCGAGCGGGTCCGGGCGGGCGGACCACCCGGGCTCATCGAAGCGCACACCTATCGCATGTCCGGACACAGCACATCGGACGATCCCAAGCGCTATCGCGACCACGCCGAGCTCGCCCGGTGGGAGGCACACGACCCGGTGGAACGCGTGCGCCTTCTGCTCACGGCGCGTGGCTGGGCCGACGAGGACTACTTCGCCACGGTCGCGTCCGACGCCGAGGAACTCGCGACGCGGACGCGCGGGGAGTGCCGTGCGCTTCCCGAACCGTCCCTGAGCGACACCTTCCGCAACACCTTGTGCGAGGAGACCGAGGCCCTGCGACGCGAACGCGAAGGTTTCGAGACGTATCTGGAGTCCTTCCTGTGACCACGACAGCCACTACGACCACGACGGCCGCTACGACCACTGCGACCGCGACGGCCACTACGGCCACGCTCGGACGCGCGCTGAACGAGGGCCTGCGGCAGGCGATGCGCGACGACGAGCGGGTGGTTCTGCTCGGCGAGGACATCGCCTCCCTGGGCGGGGTGTTCCGGGTGACCGATGGCCTCGCCGACGAGTTCGGCGACCGTGTCGTGGACACCCCGCTGGCCGAATCGGGAATCGTCGGGACGGCGATCGGCCTGGCCCTGCGCGGGTACCGACCGGTGTGCGAGATCCAGTTCGACGGTTTCGTCTACCCCGCCTTCGACCAGATCGTCAGCCAACTGGCGAAGATGCGGGCCCGCTCCCGCGGGCTGCTGCGGCTTCCGGTCACCATCCGGATCCCGGTGGGTGGCGGAATCGGCGCGGTCGAGCACCACAGCGAGTCGAACGAGGCGTACTTCTGCCACACGGCCGGCCTGCGCGTCGTGGCATGCGGCCACCCTCAGGACGCGTACGACATGCTCCGCGCCGCGATCGCGTGCGACGACCCCGTCATCTTCTACGAGCCGAAGCGCCGCTACTGGGACCGGGCCGAGGTCGACCTCGCCCGCCCCGTGGACGGCGACACGCTGGGGCGCGCCCGGATCCTGCGCGAGGGCACCGACGCCACCGTGGTCGCGTACGGGCCCACGGTCGCGGTCGCGCTGGGCGTGGCCGAGGTCGCCGCCACCGAAGGCCGTTCGCTGGAAGTCCTGGACCTCCGCTCGCTGTCGCCGCTCGACACCACCGAACTGTGCCGCTCGGCGTCGAAGACGGGACGCGTCGTGGTCGTCCACGAGGCGCCCGTCAACGTCGGCCTGGGCGCGGAAATCGCCGCGACGGTCATGGAGCACTGCTTCTACGACCTCGAGGCCCCCGTGGAACGGGTCGGTGGCTACAACATCCCCTATCCGCCGGCCCGAGCGGAGGGTGACTACCTGCCCGATCTCGATCGAGTTCTCGACGCCGTCGACCGGGTGTGTGCCCCGTGAAGAACCCGGCGAACCTCCCGGAGGACGCGATGCTCGTCACCAAGCACTTCCATCTCCCCGACGTCGGCGAGGGCCTCACCGAGGCCGACATCCTCGAGTGGCGCGTGGCACCCGGTGACCGGGTCGGCGTCAACGACATCATCGTGGAGATCGAGACGGCGAAGGCGGCGGTGGAGCTGCCCAGCCCGTACGCCGGGACCGTCACCGAGATCCTGTGTGCCGCCGGTGAGGCGGTGGCCGTCGGCGCGCCCATCATCGCGTTCCAGGTCGAGGACGACACCGTCCCGGGGACGGGGCCCGAACCCGACGCCACACTCCAGGAGCAAGCCGATCCGCCCGCCCCGGACGGTGCCCGGGACGAGCAGCCGTCCGCCCCTGCCCGCGAGCCCGTCCTGGTCGGCTATGGGCCGGCCCACGCCCGGACGGCGCGCCGCCCGCGCAAGAGCAAGCCCGCGCCACCGGCCGTCACACCGTCCAGCGGGAAATCCCTCGCGACCCCGCCGGTGCGCAAGCTCGCCCGCGACCTCGGAGTCGACCTGGCCCTGGTGACCGCCACGGGCGCGTCGGGCCGCATCACCCGCGAGGATGTCCACCGCCTCGCCGAGCGGCGGGCAACCCCGTCGAACGCCCCTGGCCCCGCCCGTGACGACGTGGTGCGCACGCCGATCCGCGGAGTGCGCAAACACACCGCGGAGGCCATGGTCAAGAGCGCTTTCACCGCTCCGCACGTCACGGAATGGGTCACCGTCGACGTGACGCGGTCCCTCAAACTGCTGAAGCGGGCACGCGCCGACAAGGCGTTCGACGGGGTGCGCCTGACACCGCTGTGTCTCGTCCTCAAGGCGGTGCTGACCGCCATCGCGCGGCATCCCGGGATCAACGCGAAGTGGGACGCCGAGGCCGGTGAGATCGTCCAGTACTCCGACGTCAATCTCGGTGTCGCCGCGGCGACACCGCGAGGGCTCATCGTCCCCAACATCGCCGCCGCCCAGCGGCTCTCCCTGCGTGAGATCGCCCTGGCGCTCACCGACCTCGTCGAGCAGGCCCGCGCCGGCAAGACGACACCGGAGCGGATGAGGAACGGGACGTTCACGATCACCAACATCGGAGTCTTCGGCATCGACGGCGGAACACCGATCCTCAACCCCGGCGAGGCGGCGATCCTCTGCTTCGGCCAGGTGCGGCGAACGCCGTGGGAACACAAGGGACGCGTACGGCTGCGCGACACCACGACCCTCGCCCTGTCGTTCGACCACCGTCTCGTCGACGGCGAACTCGGTTCGCTCGTCCTGCGCGACATCGCCCGCTTCCTGGAACGGCCCGACCTGATGGTCCTTCACCGCTGACCGGCCGTCCTGGACGTGCTTCAACGCCGGGTGAGCAGGTCTTCCAGGGCTCGCAACGCCGTGGCGTTGTCGGCCCGGCGGCGTTTGTGCTCCACCCAGTAGATGGTCCGGTCGGGTGGCCCGTCGCGCAGCGGGACGACACGGCATCCGGTTCGCGCCTTCAGGTCGTCGGCCATGAAGGAGGGGGCCACCGTCCAGCAGTCCGGGGTGCGCAGCAGCGGTGGCAGCGTATGCACCATGGTGACGGTGTGGACGGGCTCCCGCAGCAGGTTCCGCTCCCGCCACAGGTCGTAGTCGGGACCCCAGGGCAGATATATCTCGTTCGACCGGGACAGCGCGGAGAGCGGCAGCGCCCCGGCCGATTCCGGGTGTTCGCCGTCGATCGATGGTGAGTTGACGGCGGCGAGCATCGGATATCGCGCGAGTGGACGCACCCGGAGGTCGGTGTGGACAGGCTCGTAGAAGACGAAGGCGACGTCGAGATGGCCGGCGACGACGCGGTCGCACAGCGCTGTGCTGCGCCCGCTTTCCAGGGTGAGCCGCAACTGGGGGAGCCGGGTGCGCAGTTCTCCGACGAGTGAGTCGAACACATAGATGCTGATGGCGTCGGCGCCGCCCACGGACAGGGCCGCGTCCGGCGCCTCGCGGATCCGGGCGGCCTCGCCGACGAGTCGCTCCCACTGCTCGGCGAGCTCGCGGTAGCGCTCACCCGCGACGGTCAGCCCGATCCCCTTCGCTCCCCGTGCCCGGAGGACAAGACGCCGCCCCAGGCGCTTTTCCAGCCGTTCCAGCCGGTAACTCACGGTCGACTGGGAGGTGTGCACGATCCGGGCGGCTTGGGCGAGGCTTCCCGAGCGGGCGATCGCGAGGAAAGTCTCGACCTCCTCTACGACGAACATATCGATCCCGTCGATATTCGGTCTCGAAAACTTGAGCGTGACAGGCATCTTAAGCCCGACCTAACGTGTGTCCACCGGCCGGAGACCTACGTCACATCCGACTGCCGATTCCCATGGGGAGATGAGACACCGTGGACACGCGCGAAGTCCCCCTGGACGACCTGCCCACCTGCCGATTCCATCGCAAGGTCGCCTTCGTCGCGGCGGGCGGCCCCTTCTGCGACGGCTATCTCCTCGGCATCATCGCGGTGGCACTGCCCACGATCGCCACGGACCTGGGAATGGGCTCGCTGGGCGAGGGACTCATCGGTGCCTCGGCGCTGATGGGCATGTTCCTCGGCGGCCTGATCTTCGGCCCGCTCACCGACCGGCTCGGACGCAGCGGCATGTACACCGTGAACCTCTTGGTGTTCGTGGTGTGTTCCGCGCTCCAGTTCTTCGCCGGGGACGCCGTGTCCCTGTTCCTCATGCGCTTCGTCATGGGGGTCGCGCTCGGCGCCGACTACCCCATCGCCACGGCCCTGGCCACCGAATTCCTGCCCCGGCGGCTGCGCGGGCCGGTGCTCGCCTCGCTGGTGCTGGTCCTATGGGTGGGTTTCACCGCGAGCTACGCCGTCGGCTATCTGATGGCCGGTCTCGGTGACGGGGCCTGGCGCTGGATGCTGGCCAGTGCGGCCGTCCCCTCGTTCGTCTTCCTGCTGCTGCGGCTGGGCACCCCCGAGTCCCCGCGCTGGCTGCTGAGCGTCGGCCGCATCGACGAGGCGCGCGCCGTCGTCGCCGAACACCTGGGGCCGCGGGCCGACTTCGAGGCGCTGGCCGCCGAGACGCGCGCCGTCCCCGTGCGGAAGGGCCCGGCCCTGAGCGGCATCGGTGAGCTGTTCCGCCGCGGCTACGGGCCGATGGTGGCGTTCTGCTCGATCTTCTGGGTCTGCCAGGTGGCACCCTCGTTCGCGGTGAAGACCTTCCAGCCGCAGCTGCTCACCTCGCTCGGGGTCGACAACGCGCTGGGGGCCAGTGTGCTGGTGCAGTCGTTCGCGATCGTGGGCACCGCCCTCGGCATGCTCGTCATCAACGCCCTCGGCCGCAGGACGCTGCTGCTCGTCTCCACGGCCGTGTTCACCGTGGCGCTGCTGGTCCTCGGGATCAATCCATGGGCCACCAGCGGGCTGGTGATCACGCTGTTCATCGTGTTCAACCTGGCCGAGGCGGCCGGTGCCGCGCTGCAGTTCGTCTACCCCAATGAGCTGTTCCCCACCGATCTGCGCGGCACGGGCATGGGCGTGGCCACTGCCGTGAGCCGCATCGGATCGGCCACGGGCACCTTCCTCCTGCCCCTCACCACCGACCGATGGGGCACCTGCACCGGCCTTTACATCGCGGCGGGCATCGGAGCGGTCGGGTTCGCCGTCTCGTGGCGCATGGCGCCGGAAACCCGCCGGCTCAGCCTCGCCCAGGCGAGCGGGGCCGAGGAGCGGGACCGCGGACCGCGGCAGCAGGCCGACACCACGCGACCGGGCCGGCCGGCCCGATAGCCCACCTCAAACCGCAGAGAGACCACAACGAGCAAGGAGACTCATGCCACCCCTCCCTTTCCCCTCCTCCGCCCATGTGGTGGTCGTCGGCGCCGGCATCCTCGGCACGACGCTGGCCAGGCAGCTCGCCCTGAGCGGCGCCCGCGTGACCGTCCTGGACCGCGAGGGTCCCGCGGCCGGGGCCACGTCCGCCGCCTTCGCCTGGCTCACCAACCAGACGTACTTCCGCAACGGCACCTCGCTGTCGGACGGCACGTCCCGGCACTACTTCGGACTGCACCGTCTCGCCCTCGGCGCCTGGCGGCGGCTGCACCACGAGCTCGGCGAGGCCCTGGCGGTCCGCTGGGGCGGAACGGTGCAGCTCGCACCCGGCCACGGCGCGGAACACGACCTTCTCCGCGGCGACCTGCGCCGGCGGCTGGCCTGGGGCAGCCCCTCCCGTGCCATCACCGCCACCGAGGCCGGGGAACTGCTCCCCGGCGCCGTCGTCGCCGAGGAAGCGGTCGGCTTCTTCACACCCGACGAGGGCTCCGTCGACCCCGCCAAGGCCGTCGCCGCACTGGTGGACGCCGGGACGAGGCTCGGGGTGGACTTCCGCTACGGCGCCGACGTCACGGCTGTCGAGGGCGCCGGGGACCGCGCCCGCGCCGTGGTCACCTCGAACGGGCGGATCGAGTGCGACCACGTGGTCGTCGCCTGCGGCGCGGACTCACCCGCACTGCTGGAACCGCTGGGCATCACCGCGCCGCTGGTCGATTCCTCCGGCACCATCGTCCATCTCGCCCCGCTGCCGCCCTTCCTGGAGCGGGTACTGCTCGCCCCGGACTTCCACGCCATCCAGCGCACGGACGGACGGGTGGTGCTGGCCAGGCACTACACCGGAACCCCGGTCTCCGACCCGGCGGGGCTGGACGGCGAGGGGCTCCTGGCCGACGCGGCCACGGTGCTGCCGCCACTGCGGCGGGCGGAGATCGAGAAGGTCACCGTCGGGCGCCGCATCGTTCCCGCCGACGGCCTGCCCGTCATCGGCCGCAGCCCCCTGTATCCCAACGTCCACAGCGTCACCACGAACGCGGGTATCACCCTCGGCCCCTGTCTCGCCCAACTGCTGGCCACGGAGGTCCTGGACGACGTCAGCGTGGACGTGCTGGACCCGTACCGGGCGACCCGGTTCACAGCGGTCGGCGAATGAGCCACGCGGCTCGGGACGACCGGACGGGCCCGCCCCGCCCGGTCGCCGGTATGCCTACAGCCGAGCACCGCGCAGCCAGCGCAGTGACGCGAGACCCAGCGCGGTCATCATGGCCACGATGTTGGGATCGGCGTCCGGCCCGGCCGCGGCAGCGGTCCGCAGGAGGAAACCGGCGTGCAGGGCGAGCATCTCGTTGATCCGGGCGGGGTCGAGATCGCGGGTCAGCGGGTGGTTCTCGGCGATCGGCCGCGGGTCCACACCGCTGAGGGATGCGCTCGACATCAGGGTGACCGCGTCACAGTGACGGGGGCCGATCCAGGCGTGCGGCCAGTCGACGGCGAAGACACGGTCCGCGGTCAGCATGATGTTGAACGGGTACAGGTCTCCATGCAGGAGAGTGGCGCCTTCCAGCGAAGCGTTCTCCTCCAGGGCGACGAGTTGGTCGAAATGGCGGGCCGCCCACGGTGACAGCTCCTCGACCTTGTCCCTGAGCGCGGCGTCGTCCGCCATCGCCGACCACCCTCCGAGGCGCGGCTTGCCCAAGATCGCCTCGGTCACCGGCGATGGCGTCAGGACCTCCGCCATGTCGGTGACCGCCGCGAGCACTCTGTCGAGTTCCTCCCGCCGCCACGGCTGGGCGGGCAGATGTCCCACGACCTCCTCGAAGGCCAGCACGACCCAGGTACCGTCGTCGTACGCGTCGAGCAACCGCGGCGCGGGCACCTCCCTGGGAAGCCGCTCGGACACGGCGATCTCCCGGCGGTGGAAGTCCGCCACCGCCGGTGCCACCGGTGAGTCGGCCGCCTTGATGAAGGCACGCTTGCCGTTCTCCAGACGCACTCGTGCGGCGAGACCTTCGGAGAAGCCGCCCCGCTGGCTGACCGCATGGGCCACCGGGCTGCCGAGCAGCTGCCCGATCCGAGCCGTCACCTCGCGCGGCATCGCCGCCCAGTCCATCCGCCGGCTGCCTGTGGCCTCGGGCAGGCCCGGGCTCGCCGAAACGAGTCGGTCGTCGGGATCACGTGTCATGGCCGGCTCCGAGGTCGCCCTTCACCGTTCTGTGCTCTCTGTCACCGCGTAACCGGGCACGGACGGCCATCGGACGGTCAGCACCACCGACTCCTCCTCCGCGAACCACGAATGGTCGACTCCGTGCCCCCACACGACGTAGTCACCCTGCTCTTCCAGAAGAACGTCGTGGCCGGGGAGTGCCACGCGGAAACGGCCGCTGATCAGGACCAGGAGAGCCGTGCGTTCCTCGCCCCGCACCCACTCCGCTCGTTCGTCGCCACGGGGGTGGACGCCCCATTTGATCTCCACGGCCTCGCTGTGGCGGGGATCGCCGGCGTCCTTGAAGTGTCCGAGGAGCCACCCCCGGTCCAGTGCCGCGTCCTTGCCCGCATTGCCCACGTACACGCTGTCGCTCACGGCCGGACGCTAGCAGCTCCTCGGGTGCGCATCCCGGCATCCCCGTGGCTGTCGCGTCCTAATCGTACGTCGGCCGGGGGCGGGGCCGGAGGACGGTGCCCAGGACGTGTGCCGTGGGGAAGTAGCCCACCTCACGGGAGTCGTAGCTGTTGTGGGTGTTGTCGCCCAGGAGGACCAGCGCTCCGGGCGGGACGGAACCACCGGCGGCGCAGGGCCCCGGGAGCGCTCCCGGGGGCGGTCGGTCGCCCGCCACCGCCGCCACACGCTTGATCATCCAGTCTTGTGCGGTACCGACGGCCGCTACCGCCCGGCTCGGGGTGGGTGACGAGCGCCCGTCGTCCCCTTGCCGCACGACGACCACCTGCCCGGCCGCGTACCGGCCGCCGCGCCGCACCAGCACTCGCTCCCCGTCACGGTACGTGGGTTCCATGCTCCCGCCCCGTACGGTCACGACCACGAGTGTCCGCCGCAGCACCGTTCCCGTGATGAGAGCCGTCCCCAGGGCCGCCCCCAGCCCCAGTGCTGTCAGACCCATCACACGGCCTCTTCCGGCGCCACCGGGGACTCCTCGGCGGAGAGCTGATAGCCACCGGCCTGGAGTGTGAAGAGCCGCGCGTACTCGCCGCCCGCCGCCATCAGCAGGGTGTGGTTCCCCCGCTCGGCGACCCGCCCGTCCTTGAGTACGACGATGATGTCCGCGTCCCGCAGCGCACTGAGCCGGTGCGAGATCAGCAGGCTGGTACGGGTGCTCCGCTCGCTCCGCAGGGTCGCGTGGATCTCGTGCTCCGCCTCCGCGTCGAGCCCGGCCGATGGCTCGTCGAGGATCATCAGTTCGCGGCGCGTGCACGCATCGCGCAGGAAGGCCCGTGCCAGCGCCAGCCGTTGCCACTGACCGCCGGAGAGGACCACCCCCGTCTCCGGGTTGCCCTTGTCCTCCTCGGTGAAGAACATCCGGGTCAGCAAGGTGTCGTAGCCCCGGGGCAGTGCGGACAGCTGGCGGTCGATTCCGGCCCGTTGGGCCGCCTGACGCATCCGCTCACGCGACCGGTCCCGATCCGCCAGTACGGTGAGGTCGCCGAGTGCGATGTTCTCCGCCGCCGTCATGTCGTACTGCATATAGTCCTGGAACACCGCGCCCACGCGCTCCCGCAACCGCGCCGGATCGACCTCACGGATGTCCACGCCGTCCCACAGGATCGCGCCGCGCGTCGGGTCGTAGAACCGGCAGAGCAGCTTCACCAGAGTGGACTTGCCCGCCCCGTTGAGCCCGACGAGGGCCAGCGCACGGCCCTGCGGAAGGTGCAGGTCGACGCCGCGCAGCACCCATGGGAGGTCGGGAGAGTAGCGGAACCAGACGTCCCGGAGCTCGATTCCGTGGCGCAGTACCGGCAACGGGCGGGGCCGGTCCGCGACCGGGAGGTCCGAGGTGGCCCGCGTCACCGCCGTGTAGTGATCGAACATCAGCAGCGTCTGATGGCCCTGCGCGGCATCGCCCGCCAACGAGGTCAGCGCCCCCTGCACACCGGCGATCGCGGCCACGAACATGGTCACATCGCCCACCGACAGCGCCCCGCCACGCGCCGCGAGGACCGCCCAGAGCAGTCCACCGCCGGAGACCAGCGCCGCCAGTCCGCCCAGCCCCGTCTGTACGGCGATTTCTCGCCGGTCCATGGCCCGCTTCGCGGCGTTGGCCGTACGCCGTTCCGTCAGCATCCGCTCGCGCAGAAACCGGCCGATGCCGAAGAGCCGGACCTCCTTGGCCGCCTCCACACTGGACAGCAGATCGGCGTAGAAGAACTCCCGCCGCTCGACCGGCCCGACCTCCCACAGCATCCGCGCCCGCCGCCGTGCCAGTGCCACTTCCGACCACAGCACGGGCGCCCCCGCCACCAGCAGAATCCCGGCCATCACGGGGCTGACGAGGAAGAGCGAACCGAGGAAGCCACCGATGGTCACCCCGGCGCGCACGACGCCCAGGATGCTCTCCGCGACATGGGTGGCCGTCTCGTGGCCCGCCTGCTGGGCCAGCCGCAGGCGGTCCAGGAAGTGCGGGTTCTCGAACTTCCCCAGCCCGACGAACCCGTCGACGGCGGCGAACAGCCGGTCCTGCATCTCCAGCCCCACCCGGCGGTCCAGCTCCGCTCGCGCGTAGCGCATGGCCTGCGAGGCCACCACCGCCGTCACACCGAGGCCGGCCATCGCGATACCGGGCCACAGCAGCGTGTTCGGGTCACCGCTCGCCAGATCGTCCAGGACCAGCTTCATCAACCAGGCCGTCACCACCGGCAACGCGCTCACCAGCAGCGACAGCCCTATGTGGAGCAGCAGGGTGCCGGGGGCGGCGCGGGCGGTGACCGCGCAGACGGCGGCGAGCCGCCGCAGTGCGACCACGGCGCGCCCCGAGTGCCCGGAAGGGGCAGAAGGGGTGTCGGAGGGGACGCGGTCGGTGTCCGCCGCCGACTCCTCGTGGCCGCCTCGCCCGCGCACGCCGCTCACACCGGAAGCGTCGGCCGGGACAGGTCCACCGCGTCGTCGGTGACCACGACATCGCCCCCGTCGTCCGGCGCGACCATGAGCACCGTGGGGAACGCCATGATCTCGAACGCCGCGCCCATGGGTTCCTCGTTGCGGGTCTG
Organism: Streptomyces rapamycinicus NRRL 5491; assembly: GCF_024298965.1. Classification (NCBI taxonomy): domain Bacteria; kingdom Bacillati; phylum Actinomycetota; class Actinomycetes; order Kitasatosporales; family Streptomycetaceae; genus Streptomyces; species Streptomyces rapamycinicus. The sequence continues at coordinate 11,961,817 of NZ_CP085193.1, forward strand.
GGTCACGACCTTCGCCACCGATCGCAGTTCGGCGACCATGGGCGCGGCCAGGTCCGCATCGCCCACCACGGCGGCCAGCACCCGATCGCGTCCGCCGGGCATCGTACGGGCGTACTCCATGAACTTCGGCAGCTGCTCCTTGCACGGTCCGCAGGTCGGCGTGAAGAAGCCCACCAAGGTGGTCCCGGTCATCGTGGCACGGCCCAACGGCTCGCCGTCCACGGTGTGGGTGGCGAAGTCACCCACCGGCTCGCCGAGTTCGATCGCCGACCGTGGCCGGTCGACGGCCCTCGCCGCCAGCAGTTCGCCGTGCTCCCGCAGGCGCTTGATCACGCCCAGGGTGAGGATCAGGTCCAGCGAACACAGTGCCCCCACGAGCACCACGGCGCTGATCAGGACTGGCATGGTTCCTCCCGGATGTCCCGGATGTTCCGGATGGCCTTCGGATGGTGTGCGCGCGTCGGATCGGGGGCCCGCCGGGCCCTGGACGGGCCGAACAGCTCGGCCAGGTCGTCGAGTACGGTCACCAGGGCACCCGCGACGAGCCCGGCCACCGCCGCCACGATGGCTCCCGTCGCCGTCGCCGGCGCCTGGTCCGCCAGTGTCATCAGGCCGGCCGCCGCCGCGACGGTGGTCAGCAGCACATTGCGGAGGAGATGGCGGCGGCCGAGCGGGGCGGCAGAGGCCCCGAAACACCGGCAGGTGGCGCCCGTTCCCCGCCGTATCGTCCGGGCTATCGCCGCCGCGAAAACGCTCAACAGCCCTGCCGCGAGGGCCAGTCCGGCCACGGTGGCGCCGTCCGACTCCACGATGAGCAGGGCACAGACCGCGCCCTCCGCGCCGACCACGGCCCATGCCGCGGGTCCGACCAGCCGCGGTGGCACCACTCCCATGGCGGGCAGCGATTCCACGAAGGCCGTGAACCTGCCCCGCCCCGCCGACTTGCTCGCGAAGGCGATCAGGAAGACCACGCCGATCATGGCCCGGACCGCGATCACCAGATACTGCACGGCAACCCTTTCAATCGAGGTAGGGGTGCGGGCTGAGCGTGAAGGCGGCCCCCGGATGCCCCCGTGGCCACTCGGGGGCCGCCTGCCCGCTGTCGTTCAGCGGTGCGCCGCGTACGCCGTCGGCCAGGAGCGGACGGCGGTCAGCGCGGCCGTGCGTGGTGTCAGCAGCCCACGCAACCGGCGCAGTCGAAGCCTCCGGCCGAGTTCTTGCAGCACCGGGCGTTGCAGCTGCACTGACCGCCGTACTGCCGGTTGCACTGCCAGCATTGCGGCCAGCACTGCTTCACCTGTACGGCAGAGGCTTCCACCTGGGGAACGAACAGGCCGAGCAGCCTGCTGCCCATCGTGGTGAGCGTCCTGTACATGTCCACCCTCCTTCCGTCGGGTCCGGCCCGGCTCCGTGGACTGGGCGCGGGCCGATGTTGGGTCGAGCCGGCAGACGGCGCCTGCCGACTCCGCCACCATCGCGATCCGGCGGGAGGGATGTCTTGTACGAATGCGACGCCGGGAACGGGCGGCCCTCACTCGGCGAGCAGAACGCTGGTGACCTGATCGGGCAGGAAGTCCAGCGGGTCGCCGGGCTTGGAGGACGCCCGGCGGGTTCCGAACCGGCCCGGCGTACAGCCGACCCGGTCCTTGAAGGCCCGGGTGAAATGGGCCTGGTCGTAGTAGCCCGCGAGGGCCGCCGCCTCCGCCCACGGCAGGCCGCCGTCCTGTAGGCGCAGCACCTCCTGCAGCCGCAGCACCTGGGCGAACTGCTTGGGCGGCAGGCCCACTTGTTCGCGGAAGCGCCGCTCCAGCCGTCGGCGGCTCCAGCCGGTCTCGGTGGCCAGGTCCCCCACGCGCATCCGGCCGTGGGTGCGTCCCAGCCGTCGCCACGTCCAGACGACCTCGGGCGCGCACGCCGGCCCGGCCTGGGCCCGGGTCGCGAACACCCCGTCGAGCAGGGCGAAGCGCGATGTCCAGTCGTGGCACTCGGACAGGCGGCAGAGGAGACGGCCCGCCTCCCGGCCGAGGAGATCGGCCGGGTCCAGGTTGCGCTCCGCCAGCTCGGCCATCGGCATGCCGAAGAAGCGGAAGGCCGCGATCGGCGTCAGCATGACCGTCACGCCGGACAACTGGCCGGTGTGCTCGCCCAGTGTGGCGGTGGCCCGTAAGCCGTTGATCATTGAGGTTCCGGTGACGGACTGGCGTGGATCCACCGCGTCGGCGATCCGTACCGGCTCGCCGAACCCCAGCATCACCTTCACCACACCGTCCGGCACCAGCAGCCGACATCGGGGCTGACGCGCACCGAACCGGAAGCCCCGGTATCCCAGCACATGCTCGCATGCGGCGGCTCCGGGCCTCCTGGTGATCAGCTCCCGCGAATCCGCCGCACTCGATAAGGCCCTCGATGAGTGCTTCTCGTGCATGTTGCTTTCCCCCTCGTGTCCGTGGATCGGTCACATAAGCCCCATCGTGTCCGGTACGGGGAAACGGGGACCACAGGGATCAGGCCAATGCGGACGGCACGGGCGGACCCACCCTGGAGTGCGGATATCCGGGACCCTAGCGGCGCTAGACATTCAAGCGATGCTCTGGTTAGCATCACATGGAAATCTAGCGGCGCTAGAAACGCGCCGGGGGCTCAGGAGGGGACATGCAGAACACACTCGCCGTCGTCACGGTTGTGATCGTCGGCCTGCTGGTGGGCGTCGAGTTCGCGGTGGCGGCCTTCGTCAACCCGATCATCAGTCGGCTGCCGAACAACGGCGGCCTCGCGGCCCGCGGCGAAGGAGCGCGCCTCCTCGGCAAGGTGATGCCGTTCTGGTACATCGGATCAGTCCTGCTCAGCGCCTTCTGGGCGGCCATGGCAAGCGGCGACGCGGGGGCGGGACTCATCGTCACGGCCGCCGCCCTGCTCGTCCTCAGCGTGCTGATGTCGATCGCCCTGCTCGTACCGATCAACTCCCGCGTGGCCCAGTGGACCCAGGACACCGTCCCGGCGGACTGGCGGGAGCAACTCGGCCGCTGGGACCGGTTCCACTACCTGCGCGTCGGCGTCATCATCGCGGCATTCGTCCTGCTGGTCGTCGGCATCGCGTGACGCCCCGGCGCCGGCCGGGCGCCGGGGCGTCACGTCAGGCTCCAGCCGGTGACTGCCCGGTCGCCTCCCCGCAAGCACGTACGTAGTCCAGCACCAGCGGACGGTGGTCGTCGGCACGCCGGGCGAGTGCGTACCGGCTCGGCGAGATGCCGCGCACCGGCCGGGTCACGACGCCGCCCAGAGTGATGAGCGGTGCGTTCCCGCTGGCCAGCAGGCAGACCCCGCGCCCGTCCACCAGCGCCTCGTACGTCTCCTCGGTACTGGCGATCTCGGCACCGACGACCGGTGGCCTGCCGCCACGGGCGTCCGTGGCGAGCCAGTGGTCCCGGAGCGCCCCGGCGCTCGGGGGCAGCGCGAGGAACGGCTCGTCCAGCAGGTCGGCGAAGTCGACCACATCCCGGGCGGCCAGGAGATGCCCCTCGGGCAGCGCGACCAGCCGGGGTTCCCGGGCCACCACCACCCAGGTGTAGCGGTCCGGATCGGGCATCGGGAGCCAGACGAAGGCGAGGTCGCTGGAGCCGTCCGCGAGCCCCGCGGTCGGATCCTCCCAGCTGACCTGGCGCAGTTTCATACGGGCGTCGGGGTGGGTGTCGGTGAACCGGGACCTGATCCCCGGCAGCAGACCGCCGCGGCCAGGGCTGGTGCTCATCCCCACGACAAGCGTCGCCCGTTGCCCGGCCTTGGCCTTCTCGACCGCTTCCCACGCGGCGTCCCACGCGGCGAGCACCTGCTGGGCGTGCGGCAGCAGCGCGGCGCCCACCGGTGTGAGCCGGACGCTCCTGCCGTCCCGTACGAACAGCGGCGCGCCGAGCCGGCGCTCCAGCATGCGGATCTGCTTGCTCAGCGCCGGCTGCGAGACGAACAGCCGCTCGGCCGCGCGGGTGAAGTGCAGCTCCTCGGCCACGGCGGTGAAGTAACGGAGGTCCCTTCCATGCACATCCATAACCATCGGTTATCACACCGGGTCTTGGACGGACAAAGGACTTCTCCGCGAGAGTCGACCTTGAAGAGCACAACACTTCCGTGAAGGGATGTCCGATGGGCAAGGTCTGGCTGGTGACCGGGGCGAACAGTGGCTTCGGCCGGGCGATCACCGAGGCCGCGGTGGCCGCCGGGGACGTGGTCGTGGCCACCGCACGCCGGGTGGAGGCGCTGGGCGACCTCGTGGCCGCGCACCCCGACCAGGTGGAGGCGCTGAGGCTGGACGTCACCGACACCGCCGGGATCGAGGCCACCGTGCGGGATGTGGTGAGCCGTCACGGCAGGATCGACGTCCTGGTCAACAACGCGGGGCGCGGCCACGTCGGCGCGGCCGAGGAGACCACCGACGGCGAACTGCGCTCGCTGTTCGACCTGCATGTCTTCGGCCCCGCCGCCCTGGTCAGGGCCGTGCTTCCCACCATGCGGGCCCGGCGCTCCGGCGCGATCGTCCAGCTGAGCAGCATGGGCGGCCAGATGTCCTTCGCCGGGTTCTCCGCCTACAGCGCCACCAAATTCGCCCTGGAGGGATTCTCGGAGGCGCTGGTGGAGGAGGTCCGCCCGCTCGGCATCAAGGTGCTGATCGTGGAGCCCGGCGCCTTCCGCACCAGCCTGATGGACAACACCGGCGCCAGCGAGGAGATCGCCGACTACGCCGGGACGGTCGGGCCCACCCGGCGGATGACCCGGACCGCCGGGGGCGCGGAGCCGGGCGACCCGGCCAGGGCCGCGGCGGCGATCCTGACCGCCCTGGACGCCGAGCGGACGCCGCTGCGGCTGCCCCTGGGCAGCGACGCCGTCGACGCGGTCCTCACTCACCTCGACGCCATCCGATCCGACGTCACCACCTGGGAGAAGACCGCTCGCGACACCGCCTACCCGTAGTAGACGCCACCTCGAACGTTCAGCGTTGGAGGATGTGGTCCGTCTCCCGCTGGAGCGCTCCCGGAGGGCGTCGCGCAGGCGCCGGCGGTCGGCCGCGTCGAGGAGGCCGGTGGCGTGGGCCACGGGGTAGGTGACCTCGCCGTTGCGCAGGTCTTCGGCGGGGGAGCGGGTGGTGATGCCCCGCTGGTGTTCGTCGGGGGTGGACTGCCCGTACAGGTCGGCGACGTCGTCGGTGATCTGGTAGGCGACGCCGACGGCCTCGAAGTACTCGCAGATCGCGGCGAGTTGGGTCTCGTCGGCGCCGCCGAGGATCGCGGAGACCTCGGCGGTGCTGCGGACGAGCATGCCCGTCTTGAGCCGGTGGGCGGTGCGGATCTGGTCGAGGAGGGCGCGGGCGTCACCGGTTGCCACGGCTTCGTCGAACGCGGCGTGGTGCCCGGCGAGGTCGAGGGCCTGACCGGCGTGGGGGCGCGCAGGTCCCGCAGATAGAGCGGGTAGATGCGCAGCATGGTGCCGGGGTCGGCCTGCGGGACGCGCTGATGAGGGCATCGAAGGTGTAGTAGCCGAGGGTGCCGGCGGTGATCGCGGGAGCGGTGCCGAAGACCTCGTGGACGCTCGGACGGCCGCGCCGGGTGGGGGAGTTGTCCTGGATGTCATCGATGACCAGCGCCGAGACATGGAGGAGCTCGGTGACCGCCGTCAGCGGCCGGTAGGGCTCGGGGTCCGCGCCGAGGAGGCAGAGCACGGCCGCGGCCACGTAGGGGCGCCACGAGCGCCCGGGGTTGTCCAGCAGATGCAGAAGGGGAGCGGCGACCCCCTGGTGGAGGCGGGTACGGGCGCACCTCCTTGTGCCTGCCCGCGTTGGCGTGCAACGTCTTCTCCTTCGAGGCGAAGGCGTCGAACAACGCCAGACCCGACTGGCGCGGGATGTGCTCGTCGTTCCACTGGAGCACGAACTCTACCGGGATGGTGATCCGCTGCGCCGTCTCGGCCAAGTCGTGCCAGAAGACGCCGAAGACCGCGGCGGTGATCCTGGGATCGGCCGCCGCTAGCGGTACCCCGATCGAGGTGCCCATGTTCAGACCGAAGTAGCCGACCGGCCCGTCCGCGCCGATCTCCGGCAACGCCTGGAGGGCGTCCAGTGTCGCCCGCCACTCCGGTACGGCACGCTCGGCCAGGTGGGCGTTGTAGCGGACGACGGTCGGGCCGACCGGCTCGCCCGCCGCCATCGCCCGCCGCATCGCGGCGATCTCCCGCTCGTCGACCGCCGTACGCGGTCGGCCGCCGTGACCGGGCGCGTTGATGACGGCGACGTGGAAACCGCAGTCGGCGATGAGGCGTTCGGTACGGCCCGACATCGCCGGTGCCTTCTTGTGGGTGCCGCCACCGTGCCCCATGAGCACCAGCGGCGCGCGCTCGGGACCGGACGCGGGTGACCAGAGCACACCGGGGACCTCACCGACGGTGAAGTCGCGTTCCATCACACCGCCGGCCGATGTCTCCGCGGTGAACTGCACAGAATTCATAGGGTGTTGCCTTTCGGGAGTGCCTGTTGTCGAGGCGCTCCCGGCGACACCTACCTCAATCGCCCGACCGTGACGAAGCGGGGGAGCACCCACACGGATACAGCGTTCATGGGTCTCACCTCCCGGCTCGTTGCCACGGTCGCCCGCACGCTACCAACCCGGACGTCAACCCGCCCAGCCCTTTTCCCGCGGGCGGTACGGCGTCGTCGATCGTCGTCGGCCTCGGCGCCTACCCCGCCCAGGCGAAGGTGGCGGTTCCACGCACCCCCTCGAAGACGACCGTATCGCCCACCCGGTGGGCGCCCCGGCCCGCGTCCCCCGACGGGCGGCCGTTGCGCCAGGCGATCCGGCCGTCCACGGCGATGGTGCGGTCCTTGTGGAGGAGGGGAACCGCGACCCGGCCGGCCGTGCCTTCCGGTGCCCGGACGGTGAGGACGAACGAGTCATCGCCCGCCCCGCGCCGCCACCGCACGGACAACGTGCCCGGCGGCACCGGGACGTCGCCCTGTGCCCAGCCCAGGTCGATCGGATCGGGCTCCACCGCCCATCTGCGGTAGCCGTCGGCGATCGGGCGGACGCCGAGCACGTGCATCGACAGCGCGGGCACCGCGGTACTCCAGGCGTGGGCCATGCCGACGTGCCCGCCCCAGGCCAGTGATGTGCCGGGCCGGGGCACGGCCGGCTTCCCGTCGGCACCGGCCTCCTCCCACGGTGTGCCGGGACCCTTGCGGATCATGTGGTCCCATGCGGTGCGGATCAGCCCGAGCGCTCCGGCGCCGTCCCCGTGGCGGAACCGGCCCAGGCTCTCCTGGGCCATCACATACGGGGAGATGTACCGCGTCATGTAGGGGTTGCCGGTGTGCCGGGTGGTGAGCGTGCCGTACGGACCGCTGAGGTGCGTGTCCAGGTATGCGATGGCGCGCCGGGCCCGCGGGCGGTCGAGCACCCCGAAGGCGAGGGCGGCGGCGTTGGCGTCGGCGGTGTGGTCGCGGCGCGGATCGTCGGTGTTGAGCGTCATGGCCCCCGCCGCCGGATCCCACAGCCTGCTGAGGAGCGCGGCCCGGACCCGGTCCGCCCGGCGGTCGAGCGCCGCCGCGGCGCCCCGGTCGCCCGCCACGGACTGTTCGAGCCGGGCCAGCGAGCGCAGCGCCGCGTAGTAGGCGGCGTTGGTGGTGGCGTCGAGGCCGGCGGCCCGGTCCGGGGTGTGCCAGTTCTGGGCGGGCAGCCCGCCGTAGTCGGCGGTCCGGAACAGCCCGCCGTCGGCGTCCGGGGCGTGTTCGCCGAAGAACCGCAGGGCGCGGCGGGCGACGGGGAGGAGCGGCCGTACGAAGGCCCTGTCCCCGGTGAAACGCAGGTAGTCGGCCACGCTGACGACCCACAGGAGGGTGAAGCTGTCGAGCCTGACCTGCCCGGCCGCGCCCGGCGGTTCGAACCCGGCCGGTGACCCGTCCGGCGGGCCCGGGTCGCCGGGCTCGCACGGCACATCGATCAGGCTGGTGGCCGGAAGCGTGCCGTCGGGCCGCTGCTGGCAGGCGAACAGGTTGATGGTGTCGCGCAGCACGCGGCGGTAGGCGCCGCCCTGCTGGTACGCGGCCAGGGCCACGAGCTGGACGTCGCCCGCGTACACCGTGCGGTCCCGCTTGGGGCCGTCCATGACGACCCACGGCCGCCCCGCGGCGGTACGGCGTCCACGGGCCGTCGACAGCTCCAGGCCGTAGGCGCTCGCGTACCAGGCACGGTTGAGCACCGGATCGCTGGAGAGGAAGTGCCCGTCGTACGCCCCGGGGAAGGCCGTCTGCCGCACCCGTACGAAGTCCAGAGCGAGCGAACCGGGTCCGTCCAGCGTGATCGCGACATACCGCTGGGAGCCGCGCAGACCGGGGCTGCGCAGCACGGTGGCTCCGCGCGGCGGGGCGTAGACGTCCGCCCGTCCGTCGGGATCGTCGTCGGTGCCCAGGGACCGGCCCCCGTAGAAGAAGCCGTCGGGGTCGGGATCGGCGTCCCCGGCCGGGCCCAGGTACTGGCGCGCCTCCGCGTACGACGCCCTGATCGGCGCGCCCGACGCCCGCCGGACCCCCAACTCGACGTACCCTCCGGCCAGTACGCCGAGGTCGATCACCAGCCGCGCGCCCCGTGGCGCGCTCGTGGTGAGGATCGCCGCCGCGCCGCCCTCCCGTAACGCCCCGTCTGCGCCGGTGACGGTGCCACCGTCTCCCTCGACGGTCACCGATGTGGGCCGCACGAAGGCGCCGGGGACGTGCAGCACCTGCTGTCGCCAGGCCGGATCCATGCCGACCGGCTCCCGGGACAGGGCCACTGCCCGGTTCTGAGGTCCGGCGGCGAGAGTCCCGGAGAGGGTGGCGGCGAGACAGGCGAGGACCATGGTTGAACGAGTCATTCGGTTCAATTTCATTGTTTATGCTGTACGCATACGCTGAGTGGCGGTCAACGTTTGGCGGGGTGATGGCGGATGAAATCCGGCCATGGCGAGGAAACGAACGCCGTGCGCGGCCTGGAACTGCTCTGGGGCCTGGGCGAGCGCCCGAACCGAGGCCGGCGCCCCGCCTTCACCCTTGAGCAGATCGTGCGCACCGCCGTCGGGATCGCCGACGCACAAGGACTCGCCGCCGTGTCCATGCGCCGGATCGCCGAACGGCTCGGCTGCACCACGATGTCGCTCTACCGTTACGTGCCCGGCAAGGCCGAACTGCTCGACCTCATGACGGACGCCGTGATGGGCGAAGTCCCGCCGGCCGATGCCGCGCCGGGCGACTGGCGGACCCGGCTGGAACTGTCCGCCCGCGCCGACTGGGGCCTCTACCACCGCCACCCGTGGATCCTGCGCCTTCCGGCCGGGCGTCCCGCCCTGGGCCCCCACGGCTTCGCCTGGTACGAGTCCGTCCTGCGAGTGCTCACCGCGACCGGTCTGCCCCCGGCGGCCCTGGTCCACGTGTTCGACACGGTCGACGCCTATGTGCGTGGCGCCGCCCGCGACGCCCTCGACGCGGCCGCCGTCGAGCGCCATTCCGGCCTGACCGACGAGCAGTGGTGGGCCGCCCGCGCCCACTTCTGGGACGCCGTCTTCGTCCCGGCGCGCTATCCCATGGTGGCGAGCCTCCGCGCCGCGGGTGCCCTGCATCACCCCCGCGACCGTGGCTTCGAGTTCGGCCTCCGGCTCGTGCTGGACAGCATCGGGACGTTCGTCCGGAACCAGGCCAATGGCCGCGACGAAACACCAAAGCGTTACGAAACTCCCTGTCCGCAATGCGGCAACCCCATCCCTCGCCCCGCTTCCACCGGCCGCCCGCGTACCTACTGCTCCGACGCCTGCCGCCAACGCGCCTACCGCGCCCGCCGGCCCCGCCCGGCGTAGGAGGCCCAGTGCCGAAAGTCCAGCCAGGAGTAGCAAGGCAAGACCAGATCATCTCGATCACCGAAGGCTCCGCGTTCCCTTTTCCGTGCCCGCGGCTACGCTCGTCCCCGTGATGCAGCCGTGGAAAGACCACGTCATCCGTCATCCACTGTGGGGCGCGGTGGAGTTGACGTTCGCATGGCACACCGTGCTGCTGCTCTTCGCCAAGGTCATCCTGCCCCCACTGGCCCCCTCCTGGTACCCGGACCTCGGCGCCACCCTGGTCAACGTCATCTGCGCCGCGGGGGTATGGCTCGTGCTGTGGCGGTGGGGCTGGCTGCGCGTCTCCGGGGTGGCCACGCCCGGCCGTCCGCGCCGCTGGTGGCTCGCCGCGCCCATGCTGCTGGTCGCCTGCTCGTACACCGTGGCCGGCCTCGACGGCAGCGCGACCGTGGTCGTCAGCGGCCTGGTGTCGCTGCTGTGGGTCGGCGTCAACGAGGAGATGTACAGCCGGGGACTCGTCCAGCAGGCCCTCGGCCCACTCGGTCCGATGCGCGCGGCCATCGCCGTCGCCGTCCTCTTCGGAGCGGGCCACATCCAGAACTACCTGTTCTTCGGCGATCCGCTCGACGACACCCTGTGGCAGATGCTGTCCGCCGGCTTCTTCGGCTTCACCTGCGCCGCCCTGCGCTACGCGATCGGCTCGATCTGGCCGATGGTGGCCGTCCACGGACTCGACGACTTCTTCCAGATCCGCTCTCCCGGCTCGGCCCCGGACTGGTGGCAGGTGAGCGTGTACGCCTTCCACTTGGCGTACGGTCTGTGGCTGCTGCGCCGGTACGGCGCCGAAGGCGTCCACTCATCCGCCGAGACCGTCCGCGTCGGCCCCGACGAGACGCCGGGAACGGAGGCGCGGCGCACCGGACCGCGCTGAACGTGCCCGGTACTCCCCGGCCAGGGCCCGGAAGGATTCCTTGGGCTCCCAGTGCCAGGGGGAATCCGGCTCCGCCGGACGGTCCCGGACCACTTTCACCAGGCTGTAGGCGGCCATGTCCAGGTCGAGTCGCGGCTCGCGGCGGTGAGGGGCGTCGGGCGTGACGAAGGTGTAGGCCATGGCCGCGTACAGGTTCATCGACTCGAAAACGTCCAGCACATCGGTCAGATACGCCGCCTGTGTGTGCTCGCTGCGCACCAGCCCCTTCTTCACCCGCGGCGGCGTCTTGGCGTAGTCGACGACGTCCCAGCCCATACCGCCCAGGCGGGGCGCGCCCTCGAAGGTGCAGCAGCCGAACTCGGTGATCGCGAGCGGCTTGCCGTGACGCTGGTACTTACGCAGCTCCTTGACGTGTCCGGCGCGGTTCGGAAACCAGCCGTAGTAGTCGATGCACACCAGGTCGAACAGGTCCCAGTCCACGTCCTCGTCCTGCGCGGCCCCGTATGACAGCGGCCCGCGGAAGACCGCGCGGCCGACGGCGGCGGCCCGTGCGGTGAAGCGGCGCAGTCGCCGGGCGGTCTTCACCGGATCGTAGTTGCCCTTGACCAGGTTCTCGATCCGCTCGGTCGCGGTGGCGCCGGGCACGATCCCGGGGACGAACAGCAGGAACTCACAGCCCACGTTGAGATGCACCCGCACACCCTGCCGACGCAGCCGTTCCGCGAACCGTCCGGTCTCCGCGAGGTGGTCGAGGATGTCCGAAGCGGGCACATCGCCGAGGGTCGGCTCCAGCCAGACACGCAGACCGTTCTCGGCCGCCTCGGCCGCGGTACGGGTGAGCCGCTCGACGCCGTCGCCGGTGATCTTCACCGTGTCGGCGTGCAGTTGGTGGCGGATCGCCCGCAGATCGGTGCGGGCACGAGCCGCGCTCCACGCCGTGGCCGGCGTCTCGCCCTCTCCTACTTCGTAGACGACCCCGCGATAACGCACCCCTCCCGGCCCGGCGTCCCCCGCCCGCTTCCGACCGGCCGGGGCGCGCGGGCTGTCGTGCCACTCCGACGCGGCGGCGTACCCGGCGGGCAGTGCCGCGCCGACTGCGACGGCCCCCGCGAGCCGCAGAAACCGCGCCCTGCTGACCTGGACTGCACCCATCTCGTTCTCTCCCGTCTTCCGGATGACAGCAGCCTGCGGGAGCCACCCGGGTCGGCACCATTCGCCGAATGTCCAGGAGGAAATGGCGGGGGTCAGACCGATGGCCGAGGGACGTCTGGCCGGTTGGCCGATGTGCCGCCCTTCGCGGCCCGCATACCCTCACCACATGACCAACGGCCTCGACCTCGCCCTCCCGGCCGGGCGTACCTGGCGCGACCGGGCGGTGGACGCGGGGCTCTTCTGCGCGGCCGTCTTCCTCGGCATGGTCGTCCTCGGCGTGGTGAAGGAGCAGGGCGGCCTGCCGGGGTGGGCGGCGGAACTGGACCCGCTGCTGGGGCTCCTGGCCTGCTGTGCGCTGTGGTGGCGGCGTGGTTTCCCGCTCACCGTGGCGCTGATCGGACTGCCCGCGGTGGCGCTGGCGACCAGCGCCCTGCCTGCCGGTGCGGTGATCGTCACCAACCTCGCGCTCCGTCTGCGCTGGCGGCGGGCGCTGTTGATGCTCGGTGCGTACATGGCCTGCATGGTGCCCTCCGGTCTGCTGCTCTCAGGAGCGGCTGACGACCTGTGGCTCGATGCCGCGTTCTCGCTGGCCTACCTCCTGGCCGCCTTCGCCTCGGGCAGCGCCCTGCGTTCCCGGCGGCTGCTCGTCGAGCGGCTGCGCGTGGACGCCGAGCGGGCCCGGACCGAAGAGGAGCGCCGGCTCGCCGACGCCCGCCGCGGCGAACGACAGGCCATCGCCCGCGAGATGCACGACGTGCTGGCGCACCGCATCTCCCTGCTCTCCGTGCACGCGGGCGCGCTGGCCTACCGCACCCGGCAGGCGGAGGCGGGCGCCGGTCCCGCGCTGAGCGGCGCCGAGGTCGCCGAGAGCGCCGAGGTGATCCGGGGCAACGCGCACCAGGCCGTGGAGGAGTTGCAGGAGGTGCTGCACCTGCTGCGGGCGGAGGACGGCGGAGAGCCGGTGTCGCTGCTGCCACGGATCGCGGACATCGGCGGTCTGGTCGCGGACGCCCGTGCCACGGGGCAGCCGGTGGACTTCCGTACCGAGCTGACCGCCGACGCCGTCCGCGCCCTGCGGGGGCAGGTTCACCGGACCGTCTACCGCGTGGCGCAGGAGGGTCTGACCAACGCCCGCAAGCACGCGCCCGGCACGCCCGTCAGCGTACGGCTGGCCGGCGGCCCCGGCGGCGGCCTCACGGTGGAGGTCCGCAACGGACTGCCCGCCGCGCCACGCGCCGACGGGGCGGTCCCGGGCACCGGCGCCGGTCTGACCGGGCTCGCCGAACGGGTCCGGCTCGACGGCGGCACCCTCGACCACGCCGCCACCGACGGCACCTTCACGCTGCGCGCCCGGCTACCGTGGCCCGCGAGGTGACGCGATGATCCGAGTGCTGCTGGCCGACGACGACCCCCTGGTGCGGACCGGGCTGAAGATGATGCTGCGCGGGGCGGACGGTATCGAGGTCGTTGGGGAGGCGGCGGACGGCGCCGAGGTGGCCACCGCCGTCCGCGAACACGCGCCCGATGTGGTCCTGATGGACATCCGGATGCCGGTCATGGACGGCCTCGCGGCCACTCGTGAGCTCATCCGGCGCGGTGCCCAGGCCCCGCAGGTGATCGTGCTGACCACCTTCGACGAGCACGGCCTGGTGCTGGAGGCGATGCGCGCCGGTGCCGCCGGATACCTCGTCAAGCACGCCGTACCCGAGGAAATCGTCGAGGCGGTACGGCGGGCGGCCCGGGGTGAGCCCGCGCTGTCGCCGTCCGCCGCGCGTGTCCTCATCCGGCACGCGGCGGGCGGACCGGACGACCGGGCCGAACACGCCCGGCAGCGGCTGGCGTCGCTCACCGAACGCGAGCGCGAGGTGGCCGAGGCGGTCGCCGAGGGCCTGTCCAACACCGACATCGGCACCCGCCTGCACCTCTCCCTCGGCACGGTCAAGGCCCACCTCTCCAGCGCCCTGGCCAAACTGGGCCTGGACAACCGCGTCCAGCTCGCCCTCCTCACCCACGACGCCCATCCGCGGCCCTGACCGGCGGGTGTACGGATCCGGCCGCCGGGCTACGCCACTGGCGTCAGGGCTGACCGGTGAGGATCGGGGTCTGCCAGTTCCGCCATTCGGCCAGGTTGCCCGCCTTCTTGCCCGAGACCCTGAACACGCCGGGGTCGTTCCCCGTCCTCAGCAGGAACTTCCGGATGTTCTGCTGCAGGGGAGCCTTCCACTCGGACCGGACGGCGCAGTGGTTGCCGTCCTGGATGTCCGACCAGTAACTGATGTTGCTCTCCGCGCCGAGCGCCTTGTAGACCTCCGCCCCGCCCAGGGCTGCCACGCTTCCGGACCTGGCTCCCAGCCAGTCGATGTGCGGGTTCTCCATGATGAACAGCCCCCGCGGCGCGACCATGGCCACGATCTCGTGGGTGTCCACCGGCAGCGTGGCCGGGTCGCCCGTGAAGGAGCCGAACGCGTCGCCCAGCCACGGCTGTTCGGAGTAGGCTCTGCTCAGCGGCTGTGCGCCGCCCTCTCCCGGAACCCCGCGGTAGACGGGGAGACCGGCGGTGCCCGACTCGATCGGCATGGTCAGGGCGATGCGCTGGTCGAACGCGCCGACCGCGAAGGCGCCCTTCCCGTACCGCGAGCATCCCGTGACGCCGATCGCGTCCGCCTTCTAGAAGCGGGCCGAGGGGCCGACAACGCCCGGAACGCGGGACCGTGAAGTTGGCCGTTTTCCTTCTGCCGCGGTCGCTCGCCGGTCACGCGGATACGAGGTGGTTGTAGCGGCTTCGGAAGAACAGCAGGGGTGCGGCCGTGCTGTCGGCGTCGAGGTCGTTGACCCGCCCGATGACGATGTAGTGGTCACCGGCGTCGTGCACGGCTTCGATCCCGCAGTCGATCCAGGCGACCACGCCGTCGATGACCGGGTCTCCGTGCGGCCCCGGCTGCCAGGCCACCTCGGCGAACTTGTCGCCGCCCGACACCGACAGGGCGCGGCAGATCCCCTCCTGGCCGGTGGCGAGGACGTTGACGCAGAAGGTGCCGCGTTCGGCGATGACCGGGAAGGTCGACGACGTCTTGCCGGGCAGGAACGCCACGAGTGGAGGCGTGAGTGAGACGGAGGTGAACGACGCGACGGTCATGCCCACCGGCCCGCCTTGTGCGTCACGCGAAGTGATGGCGGTGATGCCGCTGGGGAAGTGGCCGAGGACGGCCCGGAAACGTGCGGTGTCGGGGCCCGGCTGCTGGGAGCTCGTAGATGTAAGCATGCTTATAAAATAGAAGCATGCTTAGCATCAATGCAAGCATGCTGATGTTTCGGTCCCGCGGGCCGTATGCTGTACGGGTGTCCAGCGCTCTCCCCTACATCAACCCGTTCGACGACGGTCGCTCGCCGAACGGGGCTGCCGCAGACATGGACGAAGCGTCCTCGATGATCGATGCGGTCTTCCGGTTCGAGCGGGCGGTCACCAGGATCGGGAACACCCGACTGCGTCCGTGGAAGATGACGCTGTCCAGCTACACCGCCCTGCGCATCCTGGCCAATCAGCCCCATCTCAGCCTCGCTCAGCTGTCCCGCCGTTGCTATGCGCGGCCGCAGACCATGACGCGGATGGTCACGCAGCTGGAGAACCGCGGTTTCGTGGCCCGCGCCGCGCATCCGGAGAGCGAACGGGCGCTCTCGCTCCAGGTCACCGAGGCAGGCCTGGCCGCCTTGGAGGAGATGAGCAACGAGGTTCTCAAGATCAGCGACACATTGAACGCCACACTGGGGCGGGACGACATCGTCGCCACCGACGGGCGTCTGCGGCAGGCCGCGCTCATGGTGGAGAACGAACTCCGGGACATGGGCCGCCCGGAGGAGTAGACGCGCGGACGACCGCCCGCGGGGGAGTCCCCGCGGGACGGGTCCCCGGCCCGCGCGGTGGTCGTCGGGCCGGGTGAGTCGTCGTCAGGCCGGGTGCGGCGCCGGCGCGGCTTCGGTCGCGGCGGTGCGTCCGGCCGCGCGGCCGAACACCGCGGCGCGCATAAGGGCGGCGCCACCGGGATAGTCGCCGTAGAACAGACCGCCGATGGCCTCGCCCGCCGCGTACAGGCCGGGCACCGGCGCCCCGTTGGCCCCGAGCGCCCGTCCGTCCGGGTCGATCCGGATGCCGCCGAAGGTGAAGGTGAGCCCTGCGACCGCGGGGTAGGCGACGTACGGTGGCCGGTCGAGGGGCGCCGCCCAGTGGGACTTGGCCGGGGTGATGCCGGACGTGCCGCGGTCCTCGCTGACGGTGTCGCCGGGCGCGCAGGCGTTGTTGAACGCCTCGAGCGTGTGCGTCAGCCGGTCCGCGGGCACCCCGATCCGCTCCGCGAGCTCGACGACCGTATGCGCGACGATGGGCACCGCCGCGCCGGCGAACTCATCGGCCACCCGGGCCGCGGTGCGCTGGTCGAAGATCTCGAATGCCTCGCACCCGGGCTGACTCATGATCGCCCTGCCCATCTTCGAGTAGTTCCTGACCCACGGGCCGGGGCTCTCGTCGACGAACCGCTCACCATCGCGGTTGACGAGCACGCCGAGCCAGAAGCCGTGCAGCGGGAACGGCGGCGAGTCCGCACTGCGCCCCGGTGACGGCACGCTCGGGTCGACCGCGGCCGAATGGCAGCTCGACCACGTCCCGGCCTTCTCCGCCCCGGCACGCAGCGCGGCGTGGATCCCGTCGCCCGTTGCCAGGCGGGTGCCGCGCAGGCGCACCGTCTCCCACTCCGCCCCCAGATGCCCGCGGCGCAGTTCACGGCTGGCCTGGAAGCCGCCGGTGGCGACCACCACGGCGTCGGCGGGCACGGTCCGGCTGCCGTCGCCGACCACGGCGCCCGTGACCCGGCCATCGCCGCGCCGCACCTCCACCAGCGGTGTGGACCAGTGGATTTCCACGCCGATCCGCTCGGCGTGCGCGAGCAGCGGCCGGATCCCCTCGAACCCGCGTGACATTCCCTCGCCGACGCAGGTCAGTATCTGGCCGGGCGGGATGTGCAGGACACTGTCGCGGACCTCGGCCCCCAGAGTGCGGTTGAACGTGAAGCGGACGCCCTTCGCGGCCAGCCAGCGCACCGTGTCCAACGACCGTTCGGCGAGCGCCCCGACCAGCCGCGGCTCGGCCCGGCCGCCGCTCATCGCCGACAGCTCGGCCGCGTAGGCATCGCGGGTGTAGGGAGGTGCCTCGATCCGGTCGGCCCTCATGCCCGGCTCGAAGTCCTCCGTGATCGAGGTCAGATCGTCCGGCCCGTCGTAGCAGAACAGGAACAGACCGCCGGAGAAGGCCGCGTTCCCGCCGACGTCCTCGCGGCTGCCCTTCTCCAGCAGCACCACGCGGGCGCCGGCCTCGCGGGCGGAGATCGCCGCCGAGAGGCCGGTCAGCCCGGCGCCGGCGACGACGATCGTGGGCGTACGGGTATGCGTCACTGGTCCTCCTGGATTCGTGCTGCTGAACCGATGTGCGTGGGTCGGCGTGGCGGTGGCGCCTCGGGCGCGAGCTCTGGCCCGGTGTCACCAGGTGAAGGCGAGCGGATCGCCGGGGCGGGCCGTGCTCGGCACGCGGCCGGTGTGCCGGACGAACCCCTTACCGGGCACGCCGACCTCGCCGGTGAGCCAGTTCGCCGTCTCGATGAGGCGGGGCAGATCGATACCGGTGTTCACACCGCACAGTTCGAGCATCTGTACGGCGTCCTCGGTGCACAGCCCCCCGCCCTGGGCGCCGGGCATCGCCGGGTGGCCGCCGCTGCCGGCGAGGGAGGTGTCGATGGCGCGGACGCCGAGTTCGAGGAGCGGGAGCAGGGCGGCGAGGCCCATGCCGCGGCCGTCGTGGATCTGTACGGTCAGGTTCCCGGGCGGTATGTGCGTGAGCGCGCTGGCGACGAGTTCACGGATCTGGGACGGTGCCGCGTAGCCGGAGGAATCCGCGAGGATCCAGTGCTCCACCCCGATGTCGAGGAGCCGCCGGGCCAGCGGCTGGAGATCCTCGCCGGTGCGTGCGGGGCCGGTCGGCCCACCCCAGGCGAAGATGACGTAGGTGCCGAGCAGGATGTCCTTGTCCGCGGCGTACGCGGCCATGCGCTCCAGCTCGCGCAACGAGTCCGCCGTGGACCGTCCGATGTTGGCGCGGGCGAACTCCTCGTCGGCGGAGAGCAGGAAATGCGCCGTGTCGGCCCCCGCGTCGACCGCGCGGGCGAGCCCGCGCGCATTGCCGACACAGCAGCCGAGGCTGAGCCCGGGCACCCGCGGCACCCGGGCGAACACCTCCGCGGCGTCGGCGAGCCCAGGTACGAGATCGGGCCGGACGAAGGAGGACAGCTCGAACCCGCGGACGCCTGCATCGACCAGGCGCCGCATGAGTTCGATCTTGACGTCGGTCGGGACCGTATGGTCCTGGAAGGTCAACCGGGGCGCGATCTCGCGGATGCGCACTCCGTCGGGCAGGGGCATGGTGGTTCCTCAGGAGTGGCGGGTGGGTGCGAGCCCGGCGGCCAGTGCGTCCCAGGCCCCGACGCGGCCCTGGTCACGCAGCCGGTGCTTGCGCACCTTGCCGTTCGGGGTGATGGGAAGCCGGTCCACGACGCGGTAGTAGCGGGGGACCATGAAGTGCGGCATCGAGTGGTCGCAGTGGGCGAACAGCGTGGGGAAGTCCAGCTCATGGCCGGGTTCGGGCTGTACGACGACGAGGACCTCGTCCTCGCCCAGCTCCGACGGGGTGCCGATGGCGGCGGCGGCCATGACGCCGGGGCAGGCGAGCAGAACCGATTCGATCTCGTGGGAGGAGATGTTCTCACCGCGGCGGCGCAGCGCGTCCTTCTTGCGGTCGATGAAGTAGAAGTAGCCGTCCTGGTCCGTGTAGCCCAGGTCGCCGGTGTGCCACCAGAGATCCTTCATGGTCGCGAGTGTCGCTTCGGGATCGCGGTGGTAGCCGGAGAACATGATGTCCGGCAGGCGGGGCCGGTACACGATCTCCCCGGCCCGGCCGGGCGCGGCACGCTGCCCCGATTCGTCGTGGATCTCCAGAACGGACGATTCGGTGGGCAGTCCCAGCGACCCGGCCTTCCGGGCGTCAAGAGGGTTGTAGAGAACGTTCTTGATCTCGGTGAGCCCGTAGCCCTCGACGACATGGACGCCGAAGCGCTCCTCGAACGGATGCAGTACCTGCGGCGGGGCGGGCGCGGCGAACACCTTCGTCGCCCGGTGGTCGCGATCGCGGTCGGACGGGGGCTGCGCCAGGAGCATCGGCAGGACCGAGCCGAGCGCGTTGAACTGGGTGACCCGGTGGGTGCGCAGCTCGTCCCAGAACCTGCTGGCGCTGAACCGGCGCCCGAGGACCACGGTCGCCCCCGCGTAGAAGGCGTGCAGGGATATGTTGATCTGCGCGGCGCCGTGGAAGAGCGGCAGACAGGTGTAGAGCCGCTCATCGGCGGTCGTGGCCAGCTGCGCCGCGCATTCGCGCGCGGCGACCAGGGGCATCAGATGCGGGTGCACAACTCCCTTGCTGCGCCCGGTCGTTCCGGACGTGAGCATGATCGCGACCGGGTCCCGCGGCGCGACGCGGGGGAGCTCCGCCGCCGGGTCACCGGCCGCGAGCAGCTCGTTCCAGGTCCGTACCGTCACCCCGGGCGGGGTGCGGCGCCGGCGGTCGCCGTCGAGCAGGACGACGGTCTCGAGGGTGTGCGGTACGTCCGGCAGGTCGGCGACGAGTTCCAGCAGGGCCGCGTCGGTGACCAGCACCCGCACGCCGGTGCTGCGGAGCGCGTGGTCGAGGAAGGAGCCCTTGTAGGCGATGTTGATCGGGACCTCGACGGCCCCCGCGCGGGCCGCTCCCAGCCAGGCGAGCACGTATTCGGGCCGGTTGGGCAGGAAGATCCCGACCGAGCCGCCGGGGGCGGCGCCCGCCGATACCAGACCGCGAGCCACGTCGGTGACGGCGGCGTCGAGCGCGCCGTAGGTCAGCTCGCTGTCTTCGAAGACGAGCGCGGGCTTGTCGGGGTGCAGCGCGGCGCGGGCGGCGAGGAGCCCGCCGACCGTGCCGTCGGCGAGATCGGAGAATCCCTCCAGGCCCGTGGCACCATTGCCCCGGGCGGTGGATACCGTCATGCCAGCTCCTTCTTCGCCCGGGCCAGGAAGCCCTCCAACGACGGGTCCCAGGCCGCTTCGGCGCCGGTCGTCACCAGAAACGTGTCGACCCCGAGCTCCCGGTACCTGCCGAGGGTGTCCAGGACGCGCTCCTCGGTGCCGACGAGCGCCTGGGAGTTGGCGAAGCCGCCCAGGAGCTTGGTCAGGCCGGTCCAGAAGCAGTCGTCGTGCAGTTCGTGGTCGGTGAGCGCGAGAGCCCGTTGCCGCCCGACGGAGGTGTCGGTCGACGACGAGCGCAGGAAGGCCGGGGTTCCGGCGGCCTCGGCGATCTGCCGCTCCACGGCCCGGGCCCGGGCCCAG
Source organism: Streptomyces rapamycinicus NRRL 5491 (assembly GCF_024298965.1). NCBI lineage: Bacteria > Bacillati > Actinomycetota > Actinomycetes > Kitasatosporales > Streptomycetaceae > Streptomyces > Streptomyces rapamycinicus. The sequence continues at coordinate 11,982,197 of NZ_CP085193.1, forward strand.
GCCTCGTCGTCGGTGTCACCGATGAACAGGCGCAGGCTCAGCGAGAACCGCATGGCACGGCCGTGGCCTTCGGCCGCCGCGGTGACCCGGTCGATGCGTTCCCTGGTGCCGGCGAGCGGCTCCCCCCACAGCATGTACAGGTCGGCGTGGCGGGCGCCGAAGTCCACGGCGTCGGCGCTCTCGCCGCCCATGAAGATGGGCACCTGGCCCTGCACCGGCTTGGTCCCCAGCTTCACCGCCTCGGCCGTGTAGTACTCGCCGTGGTGGTCGAAGGGCTCGGTCTCGGTCCAGGCGCGGCGGATGATGTCGAGGTACTCGACCGCCCGCCGGTAGCGGTCGGCCTTGGGGAGGTCGTCCGACTCGCGGCGCAGATCCTTGTCGGAGCCGCCCACGACCACGTTGACGGCGAGCCTGCCCCGCGCGAGTACGTCGAGGGTGGCGAAGTAGCGCGCGGCGGCCACCGGCGCCATCACGCCCGGACGGTGCGCGACGATGGGCGAGAACCTCTCCGACGTCGCCAGCGCGAACGGCGCGGTGGCGTGGTTGTGCGGCCAGGTGGAGGAGTACCCGAGCAGGACCCGGTCGATGACCTGCGAGCGGTCCAGTTCCTGGATCCTGGAGATCATGAGGTCGGGGTCGGTTTCAGTGGTCTGAAGGGGCTGCAGCCCGGTGAGGAATTCGACCATGGCGTTCTCAGCTTTCTGCGTGGGGTCCGTTGGGTGATGGTGATCGGCGGGCGAGCCAGGCTTCGTGGCGGGCGAAGTGGTCGGGTCGGCGGGTCCGCAGCTCGGCCCGGGCGGTGGCCAGCGCCGTACCGGCGAGCGTCATCCCGGCGGACACCTCCCACCGTCTGCCGGTGTGCCGCTCGATCCGCGCCAGGACGTCCACGGGCCGCCCGACCGGGACCGGGCGGAGGTAGCGGACCGTCAGCGACTTGGTGACCAGCCGCGGTTCGATCCGCAGCGCGACGACGCTGAGCGCGTCGTCGAACACCGCGGCGGTCCAGCCGCCGTGCGCGACACCGGGCCCGCCGTGCCAGAACGGTGGGCAGACGACCTCGAACCGCACCGCGCCGTCGCGCACCTCGGCGATCTCGACGCCCAGGCGGCAGGCGTCGTGCGGAGCGCAGCCGCCGCACAGGAGCCGGCCCGACGGGGAGGGCTCGATCGTGAAGGCGTCGGGGTCGTCCGTGAGGGCGTCGGGACCCTCCGCGAAGGTGTCGGGGTCCTCAGCCACCCGCGGCCTCCTTGCGCAGGGCCGCCACCACCGCTTCGGGTACGTCGATGGCGCCGCGCCGGAGCGTCTCGTCCCGGCGGCTCGCCGAGCGGTCGAACGGCATCCGCACCGCGTGGCCGTCCTCGACGGGACGGGTGGCGCGGACCGATTCGGCGAAGGCCGCGACCCGCCGCCGGTAGTCGTCCGGGTCGGTGAGCACGCCCGGATCGACCAGTACGACGAAGAAGCCGCAGTCCGAAACGCCCGGCGGGTCGGCGGCCGCGCCGGTCATCATGCCGAGCAACTGGACGACCAGGGCGAGCCCGGAGCCCTTGTGCGCGCCCCATACGCCGAACGCGCCCCCGAGCGCGGCGGCCGGGTCGAGCGTCGGGGCCCCGGCCGCGTCGTAGGCCTGGCCGGGTGCCAGCTTCTCTCCGAGCCGCGCCTTCAGCCGCACCTCCCCGTACATCACGGCGGAGGTGCCGATGTCCCAGATGACCGGAGTCGGGGTGGCCGGGAACCCGAACGCGATCGGGTTGGTCCCGAACCGGGCTTCGGTGCCGCCGTGCGGGGCCACCACCGCCGGTCCGCTGCCCGCGATCATCCCGGCGAGCCCGGCGGCCGCGGCCTTCTCCAGGTAGTACGAGAACATCCCGGTGTACCAGGTGTTGTGCGCGCCGACGACCGCGATTCCCTGGGCGCGGGCCTTCGCCATGGCCAGCCGCAACGCGTGCGTACCGACGAGGTAGCCCACCTGGTCGCCGCCGTCCACGGTGGCGGACACCGGCGTCTCGGCGACGATCCGGATCGGCCGCGGCGGCGCCTCGGTGGTGCGAATGCGCTCCGCTATGGACAGCGCGCGGGCGAGCCCGCCGAAGGACAGCCCGCGCAGTTCGCAGTCGACCAGATGATCGGCGATGGTCTCGGCGGCCTCGGCGGAATGCCCGCAGGAGGTCATCGCCGCCGCGACGAGTGCGCGGGCGTCGGGGAGGGACAGAGCCGTCATGAGCCGACCTCCACGGTGTGGGAGCTGGGGATTCGCCCGTCCGTAAGCATGCTGAGACAATATAAGCATGCGTACTGGATAGCAAGCATGCTGATACCCGGGCGGGCTGTCGATGGGGGTGTGTACGCGCGCGGGGCGGCAGGGGGTGCGTCTCCGGGGATCGTCGGCCGATCCCCGGAGAGGGGGTCACATCACGGCGTCGGTCTGGAGCGGGCCCGCGGTGATGCGCAGTGTCCGGACGCGAACCGGCTCTTCCTGGTCGAGGTAGAAGATGTGCATGAACGGGGCGCGCACCACCTGGTCCGGCGCGCTCTTCCTGGCCATGGTCGCCTCGCCGCGCAGCAGGCGGACGCCGTCGCCCGCGGCCCAGAACTCCAGAACCTCGTGCGTGATGTTCAGCGGCTCGTCGATCTTGACGAAGAACGCCTTGATGGCCTCGGCGCCGTGGATGTGCGCGGTGCCGAAGTGCATCTCGGTGTCCTCGGTCAGCGGTGCGAAGCCCTCGTCGAACTCCAGGGTGTCGATGGCGTCCATGAACTTCAGGACCCAGCCGGGCACGGATGTCGCGTGTGCAGTGTCTGTCATGACTAGTAGCGTAACGCTACTAGTTTCAATTCGCTATTAGCCTGATCAGCGGGCGCCGTCTTCCTCGGCGGGCACCGGTCGCAGGGTCGACGCCTCGACCGGCTGGTGGCAGCTGCTGCACGCGAGGTACGGATTGGTCGGGTTGCCGCACACCGTGTGCATCAGTGGGTGCCGGCTGATGTCGCTGTCGGTCGCATGGCTCTCGGCCCAGCGCGTGATGGCCGCGATGGCCGGGACGACGAGTTCACGGGCGCTGTCGGTGAGCTCGTACTCGTACCACGGCTTGTCCGCGCGGTAGGCGCGCTTGGTGAGCAGACCCAGTTCGGTCAGGCTGTTCAGCCGCGCGGTGAGGATGTTCGCCGAAATGCCCAGCGCTCGCTTGAGCTCGCCGAACCGGCCGACACCGAAGAACACCTCCCGCAGGATCTGGTAGTTCCAGCGCTCGGAGATCGCGGCCAGGAACTCCTGGCCGTGCTGGAAGGTGATGCGGCTCCCGCGGTCGGGCACGGCTTCTCCTCTTGGGTGATCCCGGTAGTAGTCTTGAATCGAAAGTAGTCCTGTAATGCTACCGGTGGCCGTGCCGACGTGCCCAAGCCCCGCCGCTTGGGCGGAAGTTGTGCCCATCGAGATCAAATCACTGCTTTAATTAGGTAGCTGATCTTGAGTCCCGGCCCCTCGGAAAGGCAGCCTTGATGTCCCCGGTCCTCTACTCGTCCCGCTCCCGTTCCGAGGTTCCGTTCGAGGCTGCCGACGCCGGTGTTCTCCGCGTCATGTCCAACTCCCGAACCCCGGTGTTCTGCACCGTGCACGCGAGTGGACGACGCCGGTACGGCTACTGGCAGCCGTACGATTCCGTCACCAACAGGGGCGGCTGCTACGCCGCGCTGCCCACCCCCGTATGCGACAGGCTGTACTCCCAGGGGCGGATCACTCTCGGTGAGCCCCTGGTGGATCCGGCCAAGACCACATACCGCGTGTGGCCCGCTCATGGCCCGGTCGCGCCGGTACGCATCCCGGCGGCGCCCCTGTCCGCGATGGCGGTGGCACAGGTGCTCGCCGCCTGAGTCGAGGTTCCGGGAAGCCGGTCCGGCGGTGCGGTGGTCGGCGGCGTCGGCGGCCGGACTCGCCGGTCTTCTCCGTGGTGCGGCAGGTCAGACGTAGAAGCGGGACAGACTCTGCACCACGGCAGCGGGCTTCGTGCCGCCGTCCACCTCGATCGTGCCGTCGACGGTGATCTGGACGCCGCCGGGTACGTCCTCGACCGAGGTGAGCCGGGCCACCAGCCGTATGCGGGACCCGGCCTTCACCGGCGCCGGGAAGCGCACCTTGTTCAGGCCGTAGTTCACCTTGGTGGTCACGCCCCGTACGTCCAGGAGTTGGGTGAAGAGGGGGATGAACAGGGACAACGTGAGGTAGCCGTGCGCGATCGGCGCGCCGAAGGGGCCCTGGGCCGCTCGCTCCGGGTCGGTGTGGATCCACTGGTGATCGTCGGTGGCATCGGCGAAGGTGCCGATGCGGTCCTGGGTGACCTCGATCCACTCGCTGGTGCCGAGGTCCGCGTCGGCGAGCTTCTTCAGTTCGTCCAGACCGTTGACGGTGATGCTCATGAATCGGCTTCCTGTTCGGGGGCGGGCGTGCCGTAGCGGTCGCGCACCCGGGACTTGAGGAGCTTTCCGGAGGCGGTGCGCGGAAGTTCGTCCGCGACCACCACCGACTTGGGGATCTTGTACTTGGCGAGCCGCCCGGACAGTGATGCCAGCACCTGCTCCGGGTCGAGTCCGGTGCCCGCCGCCGGGACGACGACCGCCCGTGGCACCTCGCCCCATGTGTCGTCCGGGACACCGATCACCGCGCACTCGGCGATGTCCGGGTGGGCGAGGAGGAGATCTTCGATCTCGGCGGGGTAGACGTTCTCGCCGCCGGAGATGATCATGTCCTTGATCCGGTCGACGATGTACACATAACCGTCTTCGTCGACCCGGGCCGCGTCCCCGCTGCGGAACCAGCCGCCCTCGAACGCGGCCTCCGTCTCCTCGGGCAGCCCCCAGTAGCCGGCCATCACATGTGGTCCGCGCACCACCACTTCGCCGGTCTCGCCGGTGCCGACCGGGGTGAGGCCGGGCCGTACGACCCGTACGTCGCTGAAGAAGTGCGGTACGCCCGCGGAGCCCGCCTTGTCGGCGGCGTGCTCGGCGTCCAGGAAGAGTGTGCCGGGCGCGGCCTCGGTCATGCCGTAGCCCTGGAGGAAGGTGAGCCCGCGTTCCTGGTAGGTGGCGATGAGCGGGGTCGGTACCGGGGATCCGCCGCAGGTGAGGATGCGGAGCGAGGACAGATCGGCGTTCGCCCAGCGGGGATGCCGGGCCACCTGGCCGAACATCGCCGGCACCCCGAACATGAAGGTGATGCGATGCCGTTCGATCAGGTCCAGGGTCGTCCCCGGATCGAAGGCCTCCACCAGGACGCAGGTGCCGCCCTTGAGCAGTACCGGCAAGGTGATCATGTTCAGCCCGGCGGTGTGGAACAGCGGGGCGGACACCAGGGCGCGCTCGTCGGCGAACAGATCGTGGTCGACCAGTACATTGACGGCGTTCCAGATGATGTTGGAGTGGGTGAGCATCGCGCCCTTGGGGCGGCCGGTCGTCCCCGAGGTGTACATGATGAGGCAGGTGTCGTCGGGGGAGACCGGTTCATCGATCGGCTCGGCCGACGCGGCCGCCAGGGCCTGTTCGTATGTGTCGCCGATCTCGATACAGGTCCGTACATCGGTGTCGGCGGGCAGTCCGGCGACGAGCCCGGCTTGTGCGGCACCGTGGATGAGGGCTTTGGCGCCGGAGTCGGCGAGCTGGTACGCGATCTCGGGGCCGGTGAGCCGGGTGTTGAGGGGGACGAAGACGGCGCCGAGCAGGCCGGCGGCGAACAGGGTCTCCAGATAGGCGGGGTGGTTGGGGCCGAGGTGGGCGATGCGGTCGCCACGCCTGATGCCCCGGGCGCGCAGGGCATGGGCGAGGCGGTTGGTACGGGTGTGCAGGGTGCGGTAGTCGGTCGACCGCTCGCCGTGGATCAGGGCCGTGCGGTTCGGGGTCTTACGGGCCCGGCGTGCGGGCCATGACCCCAGTCCCTCGTTGCGCATCCGGCACCCCTTACGGTTGTGTCAGTCCGAGCAGCCGGGCCGCGTTCTCCTTGAGGATCTTCGGCTTGACCGCGTCCTTGATGGAGAGCTTGTCGAAGTCGGCCAGCCATCGGTCCGGGGTGAGCACCGGGAAGTCCGAACCGAACAGGACCTTGTCCTTCAGCAGTGTGTTGGCGTACTGCACAAGCTGCGGCGGGAAGTACTTCGGCGACCAGCCGGACAGGTCGATGTGCACGCCGGGCTTGTGGGTCGCCACCGCCAGCGCCTCGTCCTGCCAGGGGAACGAGGGGTGCGCCAGGATGATCTTCAGATGCGGGAAGTCGGCGGCCACGTCGTCCACATGGAGCGGGTTGGAGTACTTCAGCCGGATGCCGCCCCCGCCGGGCACGCCGGCGCCGATGCCGGTCTGGCCGGTGTGGAAGAGAGCGATGGTGCCGGTCTCCTCGATCACCTCGTACAGGCCGTACGCCACCGAGCGGTCGTCGGGGAAGAAACCCTGGACACTGGGGTGGAACTTGAAGCCCTTCACGCCGTACTCCTCGACCAGCCGCCGGGCCCGCCGTACCCCCGCCTTCCCCCGGAAGGGGTCGATGGAGGCGAAGGGGATGAGGACGTCCGCGTTGGCGGCGGCTGCCTCGGCGACCTCCTCGTTCGGGACGGGCTCGGTGCCGGTGGCGGACTCGGCGTCCACGGTGAAGATGACGGCGGCCATCCGCCGTTCGCGGTAGTAGGCGGCCGTTTCCTCGATGGTGGGCTTCCGTTTCCCCTCGACCTTGAAGTAGGCGGCGGAGGCGGCGTGCAGATCGTCGTCCAGGGAGGAGTGGCCCTTGGAGGACACCTCCGCGTGGGTGTGGACGTCGATGGCGACCAGGTTCCGGAGGTCCATCACGCCTCCGGGGTCTTCGGCGCGGGGATGCCCACCGACTGCGGCTCGGCGCCGATCGATGTGGGCCAGGCGTCGGCGAGGGCCTCGGAGGTCCACCCGCCGTCCGCGTAGGCGGTCCGGATCTCCTGCGGATGTGACCAGAGCGCCACCTTGTCGCCGCCGATGCCGACGCACTGGCCGGTGATGCCGCGGGCGGCGTCGGAGGCCAGGAAGGGGACGAGGGCGGCGCAGTCCTCCGGGGTGCCGAATCCCTCGCCCTTGCGCAGGAAGTCCGGCAGCGGTTCGCCGTTCCTCAGGGCCTCCACATACGGGGCGAAGGCGGGAATGGTCTCGGTCATCGCGGTGGCGGCGACCGGCACGATCGCGTTGACGGTGATGTCCGCGCGGGACAGTTCCATGGACCAGGTGCGGGCCATGGCGGCGATTCCGGCCTTGGCGGCGGCGTAGTTGGTCTGGCCGAAGTTGCCGCGCTGCCCGGCCGGGGAGCCGACGAGGACGAGCGTGCCGCCCTCGCCCTGTTCGCGCATGCGCAACGAGGCGGCGCGGGCGCAGGTGAAGGTGGCTCGCAGATGGGTGGTGACGACCGCGTCGAAGTCCTCGTCGGTCATCTTCCAGAGCACCTTGTCGCGCAGGATGCCCGCGTTGGTGACCAGGATGTCGAGCCGGCCGAACTCCGCTACGGCACGGTTCACCAGCCGGTCGGCGGCCTCCGCGGAGCCGACCGGGACCACCTCGGCCACGGCGGTGCCACCCGCCTCGGTGATGGATTTGACGGCCTGTTCGGCCACGGCTTCGTCGACATCGTTGACGACCACGGACGCGCCGTGGGCGGCGAGGGCGTGTGCGTAGGCGAGGCCGAGGCCCCGGCCGCTGCCGGTGACGACGGCGGCCTTGCCGGTCAGATCGATGGTGGGCACGAGCGGATCCCTTCGCATGGGTGCGCCTGTCCGGCGCGGAGTGCGGCGGCGAGATCGAAGCTAAGCGCAATAATTGGTGTCGTCAACAGTTGTTGTTCGCCTCGGGTGCGCCATGCTGGACTCTGCACACGAGACCCACCCTCCGGGGGAGAGCCGAGACCGGCGCCCCGGGGCCGAGACCAGGGAGCCCACCATCGCCCGCCGGCACACCGACACCCCGCCCCCCATCGACGCGGACGAACCGTGGATGCGGGCGCTGCACGCGGACACGGGCTATCTGCTGTACCGCCTCGGTCTGCGCTCCGGTCAGCTGTTCAACACCTTCCTCCAGGAGTCGGGGCTGCGGCTGCGGCACTACGCCGTGCTGCGCTACCTCGCCACCTGTGAGGGCGCGTTGCAGCGAGAGCTCAGCGCCCGGCTCGGTTATGACCCGAGCGCGATCGTCGGCCTGGTGGACGACCTGGAGAAGCTGGGCTTCGCCGAGCGCCGCCCCGCCCCCGACGACCGCCGCAGCCGCATCGTCGTCCTCACCGAGGACGGCCGCGCGTTCCTCCGCGGCACGCACCAGGCGGGCAGGCGGGTGACCGACGAACTGCTCACCCCGCTCGCCCCCGCCGAACGGGAGACGCTGCACACGCTCCTGGTGCGCGTCGCCGGGAACGGGCTCGCCTGACCCGCCGGACGGCCGGCGACAACCGCCGCCGGGTGCCGGCTGCCGCGTGTGCGGGGGCCTCGTAATGTATGCGTGTGACCGGTCCAGCCCTCCGCCCCCAGTCCCTCCTGCTCAGCTTCCTCGGTGACGAAGTGCTGGGCCGCGGGGTGTGCGTGTACACGGGGAGCGTCATCGAGGTGTTCCGGCGCGCCGGAGTCGGAGAGCAGGCCACCCGGTCCACCCTCACCCGCATGGTCGGCCGTGGCCTGCTGAGTCGCCGGCGTGAGGGCCGGCGGACCTACATCGGCCTCACCGGCCGCTCGGAGGCGATCCTCCGTGACGGTGAGCGGCGCATCTGGAAGACGGGCGCGGTCAACCGCGAATGGGACGGCACCTGGACCCTGCTCGGCTTCTCACTCCCGGAGTCCTGGCAGCGCCAGCGGCACGATCTGCGCTCCCAGCTGACCTGGGCGGGCTTCGGCGCGCTGTTCAGCGGACTGTGGATCGCGCCGGGCGAGGTCGACGTCTCCGAGATCGTCGCCGAGCTGGGCCTGGCCGCGCATGTGAAGGTCTTCCGCGCCCACGCGGACGCCGGCATGGACATCGCCGAGATGGTCGACGACACCTGGGACCTGCGCGCACTGGGCGCCGGTTACCGGGACTTCGACGCGTCCTGGCGGCCGTACGCCTCGGGTGGGGTGGACCCGGCCGGAGAGGACGCCCTCGCGCTGCGTCTCCGATTGACCGCCGAGTGGCTCCAGGTCATCCGCAGCGATCCCCGGTTGCCCGTACGGCATCTGCCGGAGGACTGGCCTGCGGCCGGGGCGGAGGAGACGTTCCGCGCGGTCCACGGCCTGTTGGAGGCGCCCGCCCGGGACGCGGCGCGCCGGTCGATCGAAACCGTTCCGGCGTAGCCGTCCGCACACGCGCCACGCCAGGGCACGCTCTCAGGCGAAATTGTGCATTGCGTTGACGGCTGCAAGAAATCAGCCCTACATTCCTCCACACCTTCATTCAGCGCGCTGAGCACGCGCCCCGGGTTCCCCGCTCCGCAGCCGCCCACAAGGAGCCACTTCCATGTCCGCTCGCACCCGTCCGCGCATCGCCCTGGCCGCCCTGGCGTCCGTCGTCCTCGCAGCCCTTCCCTGGTCAGCCGCCCGGGCGGACCCGACGGCCACCGCCCACCTCACCGGCACCCTCGCCGACGGCGCCACCTGGATCGCGGACGTCCCCGACCGCTGGAACGGCACTCTGCTGCTGTTCAGCCACGGCTTCGGCCCCACCGTCGCCCAGGACGCCCCCTCCGACGCGGTACGCACCGAGTTGCTCTCCGAGGGCTATGCGATGGCCGGTTCGTCGTACGACCCCCATGGCTCGATGTGGGCCCTGAACAGCGCGGAAGCCGATCAGTTCGCCACGCTCGACGCCGTCGCCGCGAAGATCGGCACCCCGCGGCGCACCCTGGCCGTCGGCCAGTCCATGGGCGGACTCGTCAACGCGCAGATCGCCCGCGACGGCGCCGGCCGTGTCGACGGCGCGCTCGGCCTGTGCGGCCTGGTCGCGGGCGGCACCGACCTGGACAACTACCAACTCGACGCCGAGTACACCATCTCCCGGCTGCTCCTGCCGGGGCAGGACGTCGGTCTGGTGCGCTTCGGCTCCGCCGAGGACGCGGCCGCCACCGCCGGGAAGCTCACCGACGCCGTCACCGCCGCGCAGGCCACTCCGCGGGGCCGGGCCCGGATCGCGCTGGCCGCGGCCTTCCTCAACCTGCCCGCCTGGGCGCCCGGAAGGGACCGGCCCGCCCCGGCCGACTGGGCGGGCCAGGAGGAGCAGCAGTACACATGGTTCGCGCAAGGCATCCTGTCGTTCGTCGAGGGCGGCCGGTTCGCCATGGAGCAGTCCGTCGGTGGCAACAACTCCTGGAACCGGGGCGTCGACTACGCCCGCCTGCTCGCCGGATCCGCTCACGCCCCGCAGGTCCGCGCGCTGTACCGGACGGCCGGACTCGACCTGCGGGCCGACCTGACGTCCCTGACCCGGGGTGCCTCGATCGCCGCCGACCCCGCCGCGGTCCGTACCGCGCGGCGCACCTCGTCCGCCGGTCAGGGCCTCGGCGTACCACTGCTGGACGTGCACACGATCGCCGACAACCTCGTACCCGCGGAGCAGGAACGGCGGTTCGGCGACCGGGTGCGCACGGCCGGGGGCGGCGCGCTGCTGCGGCAGGCCTACGTCACACGACAGGGCCACTGCGCGTTCACCACCGCCGAGACCGTGGCCGCCCTGCACGCACTCGAACACCGCGTCGTCACCGGCCGCTGGGACGACGCCGCGACCCCGGCCGCGCTGCAGCGGTCCGCCACCGCGCTCGGCCTGGACGGGGCGGCGTACGCCCCGTACCGCCCGGCACGTCTGACGGTCGGCCGCGATCGCCCGGCGCCTCCCGTCCGCCACTGACGTTGGGACCCTCGCATGTCCGACGCATCCGCCTCTTCTCCGTCCGCATCCCCTTCCGCATCCCCGGTCCCGCGTCTCCCGCTGGGTACGCTCGTCGCCGGCTGTCTCGCCGTCTGCCTCGCCCAGATCGGCCTCGCGATACCGGCCACCCTCAATGGCCTGTTCCAGGAACACCTCCACCCCGTCGGCGCCCAACTCACCTGGATCTCCGACGCGTTCCTGTTGCCCGTCACCGTCCTCGAACTCTCCTTCGGCGTGCTGGGCGACCTCTTCGGCCGCAAACGGCTGCTCGTCGGCGGGGCCGCGCTGGTGTGCGCGGGCGAGGTCGTCGCCGCGAGCGCGTCCGGCATCCATCAGCTGTGGGCGGGGCAGGCGCTGGCCGGTCTCGGCGCCGCCGCGCTCTTCCCCACCTCGCTCGCCATGATCGCGGCCGGTACGCACACCGGTGCCCAGCGGGCCCGCGTCATCGCCCTCTGGGCCTCCAGTCTGTCCGCGGGCGGCTTCCTCGCGCCGCTGCTCGGCGGCATCACCGGCACCTACGGCTCGTGGCGCTCGGCGTTCGTGGTGGTCGCCGTGCTGGCCGCGGTCAGCGCCCTGGTGAGCCTGTGGCTCGCCGCCAACTCCCGGGCCCCAGAGGGACGTTCACTCGACATCGGCGGCCAGGTCACCATCGGCGTCGGTCTGTTCGCCCTGCTGTACGCCGTCATCCAGGGGCCGGCCGACGGCTGGGGATCGACCCCCGTGGTCGTGGCGTTCGTGATCGCCGCGGTGTTCCTGGGCCTGTTCGTGGCCGCGGAGTGCCGGGCCCGCTCGCCCCTCCTGCGCCTGGATCTGTTCCGCAACCGTTCCTTCGCGATCGCGTCGGTCGTCGCGGTGGTGGGCATGTTCAGCTTCCTGGGCACGGCCTACGCGGCGAGCATCCGGCTCGGCCCCATCCAGCACCAGAGCCCGATGCGCACCGCCTTCGCGTTCCTGCTGCTCAACGGCATCACCCCGGTGCTCACCCCGCTGACCTCCCGGCTGCTGAACCGGCTGCCCGCACGGGCGCTGCTCACCTCCGGGCTGGCACTGATCGCCGTGGGCGACTTCCTGGCCGCCGGGCTCGACGTCGGCGACCGGAGCCTGGCCTCGCTGATCCTGCCGCTCGGCCTGGTCGGCATCGGCTTCGCCTTCACGGTGTCGTCCATCACCGCGACCGCGGTCAACACGGTGCCGCTGCCGCTCGCGGGCATGGCCAGCGCGGCCACCAACCTGCTGCGCGACTTCGGCTTCACCCTCGGCCCCGCGGTCATCGGCGCCGTCGCACTGAGCCAGGCGACGTCCCGGGTGACCTCGTCGCTGGCCACCTCGTCGTCCCTGACCGCGGAGTCGAAGGCGGCGGCGCACGACGTGCTGAGGGAGGGCGGCCCCCTCGCCCTGAACTCCGTCCCCGCCACCTCCCCGCCGGGCGCGGCCCGCGCACACGCCCTCGACGCCCTCGGCCACGGCTACGCGATCGGCTTCGTGGTGTGCGGCTCGGCCGCCGTGTTCTCGGCGCTGCTGGTGGTGACGGCCCTGCGGGGGCACACGGCGGAGAAGAGCGCGCCGCGAGCGGAGGACGGTGTGCGACCGTGGCCCGCCGGAGAGTCTCAGGCAGCCGGTTGAGTGAAGCGGATGCGGTTGCCGAACGGGTCACGCAGGCCGCAGTCGATCCCGTACGGGCGCTCAGTGGGTTCCTCGGTGAACTCCACGCCTTGCGCCAGCAGGGTCTCGTAGGTCTTGCGGCAGTCGGGGGTGGTCAAGATCAGCCAGCCGCCCATCACCCCCCTGGTCACCAGCTCACGGACCTGCTCCGCCGTCTCCTCCGACATCGCCGGGGCGCCCGGCTTCTCCAGCAGGATCTGCCGCTCGGGGTGACCGGGATCGCTGACGGCGAGCCAGCGCATGAAGCCCAGGCGTGGGGGAGATCGGCGAAGGAGCTCATGCACGGGCCTCCTGGTTCTGGTGTTCCTGGTGGGCGGACCGCCACGCCTCGTATGCCCGCAGCGTCTCGGCGCTGGGCGGGTAGGTGCCCCACAGCGGTTCCCCGTCCCGCACCCGCTGGTGCAGCCATGCCTCCAGCCGCTCCTGCTCGACGGAGGGCCGGGCTATCCCGGCGGCGAGGGACCGGGGCACGACGATGACCCCGTCGCGGTCGCCCACGAGGATGTCTCCGGGGTGGACCGCGACATTCGCGCAGGCGATGGGCGCGTTGAGGTCGGCCACGTGGAAGGCGGCCGGCCTGGTGGTGGCCGTGGTGGCACGGGCGTAGGCCGGAAAGCCGAGTGCGGCGATCGCGGCGCCGTCCCGGAACGCCCCGTCGGTGACGAAGTCGGCCGCGCCGCGCTTCATGGCCCGGGTCAGGAGCATGTCGCCGGCCGACGCCGCCGAGGTGTCGTTGCGGCTGTCGACGACGAGCACCTGGCGGGGTCCGACGCTCTCGACCGCCTCCCACTGAAGGACGTTTCCGGTCCGGTAGGGGTCGCCCACCGGGTCGATGTCCTCGCGGGAGGGGATGAAGCGCATGGTGAACGCCTCTCCCACGAACCCGCGGAAGCCGTCGCCGACGGGGGAGAGCCCCACCAGGCACGGCTGCCGGATCCCGCGTGCTGGAGAACATCGACCTCGCCCGGGCCCGCGGCGTCGGCGGCATCAAACTCAAGGTCGGCTCACCGGACCCGGCCGTCGACCTCAAGCGGGTCGAGGCGGTCCGCGAACACCTCGGCGACGGCGTTCCGCTGATGGTCGACGCCAACCAGCAGTGGGACCGGATCACCGCCACCCGTGCCGGCCGGGTGCTGGAGAGGTTCAACCTCACCTGGATCGAGGAACCTCTCGACGCCTACGACGCCGAGGGGCATGCCGCGCTCGCGGCGACGCTGGACACCCCGGTCGCCACCGGTGAGATGCTGACCAGCGTCGGCGAGCACGCGGCGCTCATCGAGGCGGGCTCCTCCGACTTCGTACAGCCCGACGCGCCGCGGGTGGGCGGCATCACCCCGTTCCTGCGGATCTCCGCCCTCGCGGACTACAACGGCCGTGCCCTGGCACCGCACTTCGTGATGGAGATCCACCTCCATCTGTCCGCCGCCTATCCGCGCACGGCCTGGGTGGAGCACTTCGAGTGGCTGGAGCCGATGTTCAACGAGCGCCTCGAGCTGAGGGACGGCCGCATGGTCCTCCCGAACCGTGGTGGGCTCGGCCTCTCCCTCAGCGAGCAGGCCGCCGCGTGGACCAGGGAGGCGGCGGTCTTCGCAGCGGCCCCCGGTGACCGCCGCCACCCGCGAGGTGCCCTTCCTCGGCGCCATGTGACCGGCGCGCTCACGCCGAGGGCCGCTGCCCGGACGTCGAGGCGAGGTCGGTGTCGAGCAGCGACTCCGTGCTGGTCTCCGGTGCCCACACCCAGCAGACCAGTCCGCCGACGAGGAGAATCACCACGCATCCGACGAGGGCGGTGTTGATGCCGTGGCCCGCCTCGACGACGGGGAGCAGGAAGGTGCTGGCGGCCGATCCGAGCCGGCTGGCGGCCGTCGCGATGCCCACGCCCGAGGCCCGCAGATCGGTGGGGAACAGCTCCGGTGGGTAGACGAACTCCAGGTTCACCGCGGCCGACATGAGGAAGGCGAAGGCGGCGAACAGTCCGATGACGACGATGGCGGACGCGCCCGCGTCGGCGAACAGGATGAGCACGGTGAGCAGTGCCGCGCCGATGAAGAAGGTTCCCACCAGGAACCGGCGGCGGCTGATGCGGTCGATCAGCATCAGGCCGACCACGGCCCCGATGAGCAGGAACACGTTGTAGAGAGCTCCGGCGCCCATCTTGCTGGTGACGCCGAGGGCCTCCATCACCTGGGAGGAGAAGGTGCCGAGCGCGAAGAAGGGGATGACCTGACAGACGTAGAAGAGTGCGCCCACGGCGGTCCGCCTGCGGTAGGCGGGTCCGAAGAGGGCCGTGAGGCCGCGGTGTCGGCTCAGCGGGGGAGCGGTGGGTGGAAGGACACCCGGGCCGAGGTGGCGGCGGACGACATCGGCGGCTTCGGCGTTCCGCTGATGCCTGGCGAGCCAGAGCGGGGACTCGGGCACTCCCAGGCGGAAGCCGAAGACGAGCAGGGCCGGGAGGGCGCTGATGGCGAGCATGTACCGCCAGGCGTCGTCCCCGTGTCCGGTCAGCAGGAAACCGATGAGATACGCGAAGACGTAACCGGCGGCCCAGGCGACGGCCAGCAGACTCATGAGGCGGCCGCGGAACTTGCGCGGTGAGTGCTCGGTGACGAGGGACTTGCTCACGACGTAGTCGGCGCCGAGCACGAGTCCGAGGAGCAGCCGCAGGGTCAGAAGCTGTCCGGGGGTCTGCACGAAGAACTGAAGGAGCGACAGAACGGCGAAGAAGAGCATGTCCCAGCCGAAGATCCATCTGCGGCCGATCCGGTCCGCGACCGGGCCCACGGCGATGGCACCGGCGAACAGGCCGGTCAGGGTCGCCGCGCCCAGCGCGCCGGTCCACAGCGGAGTGAGCCCGAGGGTGTCGCCGGCCGCGGCGATGACGATGCCGATGATGCCGAGGATGAACCCGTCGCTGAACTGGCCGCCCGTCCCGGCGACGGCGATCCTGATGTGGAAACGCGTGAGCGGGGCGTCGTCGTAGGCGATGGACGCGGGCTGGGTGGGGGAGAGGGGAGTGGTCATCGTGCCGTTCCTCCATCGCTTCCGCCCGCCCGCAGTTCGGCGGTGGCCGGCTCGTAGCCGCGGGTCGCCGCCATCTCGACCCACCGGTCGAGCGCCCCGGCGAGGTTGCGCTCGCGGTGGGGGCCGTTCCAGTCCAGACCGAGGACGCAGCGCTCGGTGAAGGTCGTGGCGGCCGCGGCCAGGTCGTCGAAGATGTTGCTCAGGGCGTCGAGGATCACCGGTTCCATGACGTTGAGTTCGAGTTCACCGGCGGCGACGGCGCACTCAACGGTGTGGGCGCTTCCCCTGACGCGATAGCTGAGCTGCATCACATACTCCGGTATCACCGGATTGACCTTGGCCGGCATGATGGAGGATCCGGCCTGGACCGCCGGGATCGTCAGCTCGCCGAACCCGCCCCGCGGCCCGGAGGACAGCAGCCGGACATCGGCGGCGATCTTCGCCATGGTGATCGCCGCCCGCGCGCCCGCCGAGGCGATCCGGGCGTAGGGATCGAAATGCGCCAGGCTGTCGTACGGGTTCCCGGACGCGCTGATGGGCAGCCCCGTGAGCCGCGCCAGTTCCCCGGCGCAGCGTTCCGCGAAGCGGGCGGGCGCGCCGATCCCGGTACCCACCGCCGTCGCTCCGATCGGAACGGTGGTCAGAGCATGGGTGGCCGCATCGAGGATGCCGGTCGTACGGCGGACGGCCGCCGCCTGTGCCCGGTGGGTGTCACCGGCGGTCAGCGTGACCGCGTCCTGGAGACATGTACGGCCCAGGCGAGGAGTCGTCTCGAACTCGGCCGCCTTCGACTCCAAGGCGTCCGCGAGCCGGTTCAGAGCGGCCACCGGCGCGTCGGCCTGGCTCAGCAGCGCGAGCGCCATGGCGGTCGGATAGGTGTCGTTGGTGGACTGGGACGCGTTCACATGGTCATTGGGATGGACCATGGATCCGGCCAGCTCACCGGCGCGTGCCGCGATCACCTCATTGACGTTCATGTTGGCGGTGGTCCCGCCGCCACCGTGCACCAGCGCGGTGGGGAAGTGGTCGGCGTGCTCGCCGTCGAGGATCTCCTGACACGCCTTGGTGATGGCGTCGCAGCGCTGTTCGTCCAGCACACCGAGGGCCTGGTTGGCGCGCGCCGCGGCCAGCTTCACCTGGGCGTATCCGCGCACCAGGGGCGGGAAGTCGCCGAAGGTGCGGCCACGGGACGGGAAGTTGTCCATGGCCAGCTCGGTCTGCGCTCCGTACAGGGGCGCCCACGTCGAATCCGGATGGATGCCGGTGCTCACAAACTGCTCCGTTCTTCGGGGAGAGGGTTCCATTACCGCGTCTGCGGTGCGCGTCACCCTAGGCACCGATATGCGGCCTGAACAGGGACGATGCTCTCTCAGCAACAACCTTGTGGCATCGTGGCAGGTGGGATAGAAAAGCGATGACCGTATGTTGCTGTGGCAACAACAAGTGGAAGGTGGCGGGTATGGACTCGGCAGCCGAACGCGTGGCCGCGCTCCTGCTGGCCTTCGGGCGCCGCGGCACCACCGGGGATCACTCCGTCAGCGACCTGGCCAGAGCCGTCGGCCGTGAACGCAGCCAGGTCTCCCGCATGCTCCAGGCACTCGGCCGCGGCGGTCTCGTCGAGCAGGACAGCCACACCAAGCGCTACCGCCTGAGCTGGAACATGCTGGTCCTGGCCGCCGGTGCCGGAGACGGCTCACTCCTGCGGGCGGCCAGACCCGTGCTGCGCGCGCTCGTCGCACGCACCGGTGAGGTGGCGCTGCTGTCCGTGCAACGCGGCAACCGGTCGTTGACCGTACTGCGCGAAGAGTCGAACCAGTCCCTCCGGGCCGGTGGATGGGTCGGCCGCAGCTCACCTCTGCACTGCACGGCCTCCGGCCGGGCCCTGCTCTTCGACACCGACGACGATCTCGTGGCGGAGCTCGTCGCGGCGGATCTGACGACTCCCATGTCGGGGCTGTCCGCGCCCCGGACCATCGAGGACGTTCTCGAACGCCTGCGGATCGAACGTGACCGTGGCTACAGCATGGCGAGCGAAGAGGTCGAGATCGGCCTGACCTCGGTCGGAGTTCCGGTGCGTACACCGGCCGGTGAGCTGGTCGGCGTGATCAACGTATCCGGCCCCACATCACGGATGATCAACCGCCTCGATGACGCGGCCCGGCGGCTCCGCACCGCCGCCACCGCCATCGAGGGCACCCTCGGGCGCATTCCGCCGGCTCAGACGGCGCTGCCGGCGCCGGACGGGGCGTAGAGGTCCAGACGGCCTGGCCGAGAGCCGGGTCGTCCCGGCACATGGCGCGGACCGCCGTGGCGTCGAATTCGCAGGCCAGCACGGGTGTTGTCGCCGTGGCCTCCCCATGCCACCCCCGCGGCGCGAGGTTCCTTGCGGCCCAGCTCGACCATACGGGCGCCCGGTATGGGGGGGGAAGAGGCCGAACGGTCATGACGGTTCCCGGCCAGCGGTCCCGTGCCTGGCCCCTCGCGGCCAGATCACCTCAACATCGGCCCCGTGACTGCGCGCGTAGGCCACCAGATGCGCCGTGACGTCCCGGCCGTTGGACGGCGAGCCGTCCCATACCGCGAGCACGCGGGCGCAGTGGCGCAGCAAGCTCTCGTCCGCGGTCACGCACGAGCCGCGGTCGCCGGGGTCGTACTCCACCAGCCGCACGCGCTCCGACAGCAGCAGTTCGCCGGCGGCCCTGCGGTCGAGCTCGGCCAACTGCGTGGGCACGCCGTTCCGCGACGGCAGGACCGTCACCAGGGCCAGCCCGGCCTTACGGGCGGCTCTCCCAAACGCCGTCGGCAACCCCTTCCCGGCGCGGACCAGACCGGCTCTGCCCACCCGGGCGAACTCGGCCAGCCGCGCACGCAGTTCGTCCTCCACCAGCACGAGCGTCGACGTGCTGAGATCGGGATGCCCCACGACAGCGATCATCCCCGGCTGTCCTTCCTTCCCACTGCCCACTGGTCTGCTTGATCGTCTCCGGGCCCGGGGGCGGCTCGCCAGAGCCGAGCGGAACGAGGAAAGGGCCGGTCGGCCCTTGTGCGGGCGGAGCGCCGCGCATGTCCCTCGGGGGTGGATCTTCCTCTCTCGCCGCGTTGAGCACAGCAGCGACGGGCCTCACCTCCGTCCGGCCCGACGGGCCCTGGCAGCAAGGAAGTTCGGCCCTATTCGGGGGCACGTCGCCACCGGAACGATCGATGTACCGCTGCGCTCCACACGACGGACCCCGGCTGTGGCGGTGAGCGCCGTCCCCCTACGTGCCCGCACAGAGGAGAGCCATGCTTTCGCTTGAATCGGCCGCTGTCATTCGAGCCACCCTGCCCGTTGTCAGCGAGGCCCTGGACGAGATCACGGCGCATTTCTACGGCACCATGTTCGCCGAGCGGCCCGAGCTGCTGGACGGACTGTTCAACCGCGGCAACCAGGCCAGCGGCGAGCAGCGCAAGGCCCTGGCGGGGTCGATCGCGGCCTTTGCCCAGGCGCTGCCGGCCGACCCCGACGCCCGTCCCGACGCGCTGCTGTCCCGGATCGCCCACAAGCACGCCGCACTCGGCGTCACCGAGGACCAGTACACGATCGTCCACAAGTACCTCTTCCAGGCCATCGGCGATGTGCTGGGCGATGCCGTCACCGCTGAGGTCGCCTCCGCCTGGGACGAGGTGTACTGGCTGATGGCCGGTGCCCTCATGGCCCAGGAGGCCCGCCTCTACCAGGAAGCCCAGGTCGACCCGCGGTACCCGTGGCGTCAGTGGACCGTCGTGGAGCGGCGGGAGGAGACCGCCAACGTGGCATCCTTCCTGCTGCGCCCGGCTGATGACGGCCCGCTGCCCGCTGCCCGCGCCGGTCAGTACGTCAGTGTCCGGGTGCTCATGCCCGACGGAATCCACCAGACCCGCCAGTACAGCCTGTCCGGCGCCCCCGGCGACCGGCTGCGGCGCATCACCGTCAAGCGCGTGGCGGGCGTGGCGGGCGCCCCCGAGGGCGAGGTGTCCGGCCAACTGCACCGCACCGTCCGGACCGGCGTCGAACTCACCCTGTCGGCCCCGTTCGGAGACGTGGTCCTCGATGACCGCGACACCCCGCTCGTGCTGGTGTCCGCAGGCATCGGCTGCAACCCCATGGTCGGCATGCTCGAACACCTCGCCGCCACCGGTTCGGCCCGTCCGGTCCGTGTCCTGCACGCCGACCACGCCCCGGCCGACCACGCCCTGCGCGCCGACACCCGCCGTCTCGTGGCCCAGCTTCCCGACGCGCGAGCGGAGTTCTGGTACGAACGGGACGCGGCCGGGGAAGCCGGTGCGCGCACGGGCCTGATGGACTTCGACGGCCTGGACCTGTCCGCCGACGCCGATGTGTACCTATGCGGTCCGCTCCCCTTCATGCGCGCCGTCCGGGCCCTGCTGCGCCGGGCCGGTGTCCCCGCGTGCCACATCCGCTACGAGGTCTTCGGCCCCGACCTGTGGCTGCCCCACGGCGAGGGCTGAGACGCCCCGACCGCCCGGCGGCAGGAAGCAGGCCCACGGACCACAGCCGGCCCCCGCCCCGGCGCCCTCGACCGGCCAATGGCACGCGCCCGGCGCCGTAACCGCGTGTGCACCCCTGCCGAACTGCTGGAGGGTCACGGTGCTGCGGCTGAAGGTAGCGGACGACGGCCGCGGCATCGACCCGGCCGTCACCCGCCGAAGCGGCCTGGCCAACCTCCAGCGACGCGCCGAGGAGCTGGGCGGCTCGTTCTCCCTCCGCCCGAACGAGCCGAACGGCACCCTCTTGGAATGGGCCGCGCCGCTGCACGCCGCCCCATGACATCCCGGCCGCCGTCCGCGGCGCGCCGCGCTGTTCAGGGAACGCGGCTGGGAATCACACAGTTCTTCGGCTGTTCCCGGCCGGTGGGCCAGCCCAGACCGACGAACTTCAGCTTGCCGCGGCCTTCCCGGCCCGGATCCAGCTGGACCACCGCGACGGGTTTGTCGTATGCGTTCCCGCTGCTGGTCAGGCAGATCAGGCCGCTCGTACCGCGCACCCGGTGCCGGGACTGGAGCAGCGACCACTGAGCACCGACGTCCTCACGGCTGGGCACCGCCCCGGCGCCTCCCTCCTGCGCCTGGTGCAGCGCCTTTCCGATGGTGATGAGGCCGTCGTACACGAGCATCGTCCGGGAGTCCTCCAGGTTCGGGGCGGAGCCGAGGTCGATGCCCTCCTCGTGTGTTGTCCCGACGCGTTTCTTCAGGGTGTCCAGGGCCGCCCTCGGCTCGGTGAGGTACTGGGGGAGTTCCGTCTTGGTGGGCTCGCGGTCGTGGTGGGCTCGCCACTCCCGCTTCCAGTCGGCCAGCTCGGTACTCCAGGCGTCCGGGTGCGCGGGGGCGGCGTACTCCACCGTCACCTTCGCCTTGCCGTCCGCGCCGCGCAGCTGTTGCCAGTCCTTCTCCGTCATGTCCTGCCTCAGCGAGGCCGCGTCGGAACCGCTGACGATCGTGTAGTGCCGGTTCTGGCAGTCCACCTGGGCGAGCTTGAGCGCGAAGATCCGCAGGTGCAGCGTGCGGCCCGCGAAGTAGATGGTGCTGGCACCGGAGTCGCATATGTTGTTGGCCGTCCGGGTGAACTGGTTGCCGGTCGAGCCGGGCTCGTCGATGGCCGGGGATTCGAAGGGCATCGCGGCGGGACCGGGCGGGCCCTTCTCGTCGATGCCGCTGAACGCCTTCGCCAGCGACTCGTTGTAGGCGTCGCTGCGCTTGTCGTAGACCAGCACCGTCCTCTGGTTCTCCCGGCCCCGTTCGCCGCTGAAGTTGGCCAGTGCCTGGGCCGCGTCGTGGTTGGTGGGGATCAACCGGGCCAGGCCGGGGAACGGCAGATCGGCCGTCCCGTCCGTCCGGTCCTCGTTCGCGATCTCGTCTCCGCTGATCCGCGAGGCGAGGACCGGGACCTTGTGCTCCGTCAGGCGCTGGACCGCCGCTCGCGTGTCATCGAGGCTGAGGTTGAAGCCCGTGACCGCGCGTAGCCGGTCCTTGGGCGAGTCGGCCATCCGCAGCAGGGTGTCCACGACCTTCTCCTGCTGCTTGTACGCCCGTCCGGGGTTGGCCAGCACCAGCCGGATCCTCGGCGGTTCGCCCTCGCCCTCGTTGGCCTGCCGCTGCCCCAGATACGCCCCTTGGAGGTCGCTGCGCATCTGCCGACGCTGCGCGACCTTGTCCGACTGGAGTGGCAGCATCACCGCCACGGTGACATGCGGCTGGCCGTCGATCCTCTTGTTCTCGCGTGCGATGGCCCGGGAGACGTCATGGATCTCCGGTGTGCCGAAATCGTAGCCCTCGCCGTTGACGCCGACGCACTCGCCGCCGGTCCGCTCGACCCCGTCGGCGCAGGTGTCCGGCTTCTGGATGAAGTACAGCGCGAGCCAGACACATACCGTGACCGCGCCCGCGGCCAGCAGCACGTAGAGCATCTTCTTCCACCTGGGCATCCCCGTTACCCCCTTCGCCCGAGTTGTTCGGTGCAGGCACAGCGCAGCAATGGTTGCTCGTTCGCCGCCAGTCCGTTCCAGTGGGTGGCCACCTTGCCGAGCTGTCCCGCCCCGTCGAACTCCATGATCGATAGAAGCTCCAGCAGCTTGGCCAGTGTGCGGGCCGTCTCCTGCCCGGTCGGCCTGGTCCGTTCCTCGCACAGCCACACCGCGTGCAGCAGCTGGTCGACGGTGCGGCGCAGCGCGGGTCCCTCCGGCGTCACCAGGCCCTGGGCGCGCTCCCGCCGGGCGTCCGCGCCACCCGGATACGGTGCCTGGGCGATTTCCAGCAGCTCCGCGCACCACTCCCGGGGGCGCCCGGGCAGCGTGGCGGCCAGATGGTCGGCCACGTCGTCCGTACCGCCGGACACCAGATGGTGGTTCATACGGTGTGCGATGACCGAACCGAACGCCGCACTGTCCGGCGCTCTCCCGTCTGCCGCCCGTTCCGCGTAATGGTCCCGCAGGAGGTGGTGGTCGGCGTACCAGGCGGCGCCGTCGGGGCGCAGCCCGTACAGCCGGTGCACCAGCATCTGGCGCAGCCCGAAGTCCCCCACGAAGTGCCGTGCGCAACTGGGCCATCCGGTGTCGGTGAGCAGCTTCGACACCTGGTGCGCGGTGAGGCGGTTCACATGGCCGGACTGATGGTGTCGCAGCAGGACATCGGCGCATTCCTCGTCGTGTGCCACCGACAGATGGGTGAGCAGATCCAGCCACTCGCCGCGGTGCTCGCTCGGCAGCCCCACCGGCAACTGGTCCATGAGCAGTTCCTGGAGCAGCACGTCCACCACCGGCCGCTCGGGGGCGCCGTCGCCGGGGAGCCGCAGCGGAGCCTCCAGCAGGTCCCGGTCGTTGGCGTCCGCCGACATCCGGAAGGCGGCGGCAGCGTCGGCCAGCCGGATCACCGTGTGCGGCCGGCCGCCGCTCAGCCGCGCCACGGCAGCGTCGATGCGACGGCGGTTCGCGCCGTCCTCCGGCTCCCCGCGCGTCTGTCTGCGCTCGGTCTCCCGGCGCAGCTGGTCCCCGGTGAGGAAGGGCATCCGCAGCAGTAGCACCCCATCGGCCAGCGGAGCCCGTTCCGACCCTCCGCCCAGGCGCGGGGACCACTCGGGCGGGCCGCAGTCAGAGGGACGGAACTCCGCCGGGGGCACCACCTCCTCCGGCGGCAGGCCGCCGTGCAGGAAGGCGCCGCCGTCCGCCCGGCGCGCCGTGCCCACGATCACCACGCGGTCGCGCTGCCCGCCCCGGCGGTCGGTGAGCACGGCGCGCAGCAGCCGTTCCCCCAGCAACGACTCGGCGTGGTCCAGCAGCAGCGCCGGGCGACCCACCCGGCGCAGCCAGCCGGACGCCGAGGCGTACGCCGCCTCCAGATCCTCGCGCAGCGCCCGGAAGAGGAAGCCCTCCGCCAGCCCCCGTGCCTCGCCGCGGGCCTGGAAGTCGGCGGCCAGATTGCTCAGCCCGTGCATGGGCTGGCCGGCCGCGCCGGGATAGCCGCCGTAGATCCGCTCCAGTTCCACCCTGCCCCGGGGCGCCAAGGACTGGAAGAGGGCTTCCAGCAGCGCGTTGCCCACTGCCGCGGAGTACGGGTCGAACGCTTGCCCGGCCATGGCCGTCAGGAGGTTCTGGAGGGATCCGGAGATCACGCCCTTCCAGAAGTCACCCGTCCTCAGGCCGGGCAGGCGCCGCTTCTGGGGCAGCTCCTCGTACCGTTCGACTTCCGTCGCGACCGCCGCGGGGGTGCCTCCCTCGGCGCCGGTCGCGATCACCGCGAGGCCCGCGAAGAGCCGGGGGAAGGCGAACGAGCCGCCCGTTCCCTGCCAGGTGCACAGCCGCCGGGCCATCTCGACCAGGGCCTCGGTCGCGGCCGAGCGGGCGCCCGGCTCCGGTCCCGCCCGGTGCGCGTACACCGGGGAGCCGCAGTCCAGACGGACTACCGGTACTTTGGTCGCGAAATGGTCCTGCACGGCGTGCAACAGCCGTCCCTTGCCCATGCCGGGCCCACCGGTGAGCAGCACCACTGGCAGATCGGGGCCGTACAGCGGATCGCGGCCGGCGCCCGACGGTGACCGCCCGAGCAGATGCGAGAAGAAACCCTCCTCGCCGAGCAGCTTCTCGAACCCCAAGTCCTCATGCACGAACTCCTCCCCCGTGGAGTGCTCTCCCGCCCGGGACCGGGCGGCTGGCGCTGATGAGTCAGGAAGATTAGTGGAAAGTTCGACCGATTTTTGTGGACAATGATAAATCCCTGGAGGGGAGTTGACGGATCGGTTGTGGCAGCATATTCCGGCCGACACCGCAATTGTGGCCGCGCTGTTATGGCTCCTTCTCATCAGTCCGGGCGGCGGGCCGGAATTTCAGCCCCTCTCCTCGCGCGCTCCGGCGTCGCCGACGCACCGCGGCGCCGCGTCAGGCCGGGACCACCGTCAGCCCCTCCGGTGCCGTCACGTTCACCGTTCCGTCCGCCGTCAGCGTGATGTCCAGCCCGGCCCCGCCGACCTGGAGACCCGTCACCGTCAGCGGGGCGTACGCCGCGGCGAAGGCGGGGGCCACCGTGACCGTGCCGCCCGGGACGTCCGCGTCCAGGCCGAGGGCCGAGCGCAGCACCAGGACCGAGGCAGCGGCCGCCCAGGCCTGCGGGCGACACGACGCGGGGTAGGGGGCGGGGTGCGGGCCCGCCGCTCCGCCGTGGCCTGCGAAGAGCTCGGGCAGGCGGCCGGCGAACCCCGCAGACGCCGTCAGCAGGCCCGCCGCCAGCGGCGCCGCCGCGTCCGGGAACCCGGCCCTGACCAGGCCGTGCACGGCGATCGCGGTGTCGTGCGGCCAGATGGAACCAATGTGGTAGCCGTACGGGTTGAAGCCGACCGAGTCGCTGCTCAAGGTGCGCAGACCGTGGCCCGAGTCGAGGTCGGGGCCGGTCAGCCGGGACGCCAGCACCGCGCTCTCCTCCTGGTTGAGCAGGCCCGTCCCGAGAAGGTGGCCGAAGCCCGAGGTGACCGAGTCCACCGGCCGGCCGTCGCGGTCCAGCGCGACCGCCGGGTACGGGCCCGCCGCGTCCTCCACCCAGAAGCGCTTCCGGAAGCGGGTGGCGAGCCCGTCCGCCCATTCCTCCCACGCGTCCGCACCCGGCCGCCCGAAGGCGCGCAGCAGCGCCGCTCCGCCCCGCGCCGCCTCGTACGCGTACGCCTGCACCTCGCACAGCGCGATCGGCGGGTCGGCGAGCCGGCCGTCGCGGTGGCGGATGGCGTCGCCGGAGTCCTTCCAGCCCTGGTTGGCCAGGCCCCGTCCGGTCCGGTCGACGTACCTGAGGAAGCCGTCGCCGCCCGCGTCCGCCTGGTCGCGCAGCCACGCGAGCGCCGACTCGGTGTGCGGCAGCAGCTGTTCCACTTGCTCGGGGGCCAGACCCCAGCGCCAGGCGTCATGGAGCAGGGTGATCCACAGGGGGGTCGCGTCGACCGTGCCGTAGTACACCGGCGGGACGGCGAACGTGTCGGTGAAGTTCTGGGTGCCGCGCCGCACTTCGTGCAGGATCTTCCCCGGCTGTTCCTCCGTGGCCGGGTCGGCCACCGCCCCCTGGCGGCGGGCGAGGGTGCGCAGCGTACCGGCCGCGAGCTCGGTGCCGAGCGGCAGCAGCATGCGGGCGGCCCACAACGAATCGCGGCCGAAGAGGGTCAGGAACCACGGGGCTCCGGCGGCCAGGAACTGGTCGACGCCGCCCGTGCGCCCCTCCGCGGACCGGGGGTCCATCAGACGCAGCCGGTCCGCGTCGGCGACCGACTGGTCCAGCCAGTGGTCGAAGCGCCGGTCCGCGCTGCGCAGGGCCGGGCCGCGCCAGGGTACGGCGTCCGCCGGGGCGGCCGGGAACTGGTCGCCGTCCGCGTACGCCGCCGTGCAGCGCAGCGTCACCGTCCATGAGGCGCCGGGGTCCAGTCCGACGTCGTACGACAGCCGGCCCTCCGGCGCCGCCAGGGTGTCCGGCGCGGGCTCGCTGACCAGGCGTACGGCGAATCCGTCGCGGGACCACACCAGACCGCTGTCCACGGTGCCCTCCGCGCCTCCGGCCCGGGCCGGCACCGGGTCCAGGGCGTGGCCCGACTTCACCCGTTCCATCGGGGCGAGGTCCGTACCGGCCGTGACCGTGAGCCGGAAGCCGACCCGCTGGGTGCCCGCGTTGGTGACCTCGAAGCTCTCCTCCAACCGCCCGGAGGCGACGGTCCGGCGGCGGTCAAGGGCGACCGCCGGGTCGGGCGTCACCTCGCCGAGCCCCCGCAGGATCGCCCGGAAGTCCGCCCGGTCGGCTCCCCTGAGCCCGCCGCCCACCGGCGCCAGGGCGATGGACTCCACCGTGACGGTCAGATGGGACAGCGCCCTGCCGTCGCCGTGGTAGAAGCCGTCCGCACCCCCGTTGAGCTGCCCGTCCGCGCGCGAGATCACAAAGCTCGGCGCGTACAGCGTGACGACCGCGTCGTGCAGGAACGGCTGCAGATCCGGGGCCGCCGAAGTGGAGGTCGTGACCGGTCCGTTGGTGTCCTGGGCCTTGACAGTGGTGTCCAAAGGAGTAGAACCTCTCAGCATTAGATCGATCCAAAGACACTAACGGCCTCTTCAGAGCGCTGACAATGCCTTTGGAACGCTCAAATCAAGCTCGTAGAACCAGGCTTCAGACCCTCGTACGCCGGAGACCCGTATGCCCCGCTCCACCACCAGTCCCTCGCCCAAGGGCGGCCCGGTGACCCTTGCCATGGTCGCCCGCCGGGCCGGTGTCTCCCCGCAGACCGTGTCCAACGCGATCAACTCGCCGGACCTGCTGCGCCCCGAGACCCTGGAGCGGGTCCGCGGGGTGATCGACGAGATGGGCTACCGTCCGAGCCGTGCCGCGCAGACCCTGCGCACCCGCTCCAGCAAGCTGATCGGCTACGGCATCCAGCCAACTCCGGGCGGCGACACGGCCCCGGTCATGGACCGCTTTCTGCACGCCCTGTCGCAGGCCGCCGACGAGGCCGGCTACCGGATGCTGCTGTTCGCCTGCCCGCCCGGCGGCCCGAGCCTGGAAGGGTACGAGGAACTGCTCGGCCGGCACGACGTCGACGGCTTCGTGCTCAGCAACACCGCCCGCCAGGATCCGCGCCAGGCGTGGCTGGCCAAACGGGGTGTACCGTTCGTCGGCTTCGGCCGGATGTGGTCGGGGCGGCAGATCGGTGATTGGGCCGACGTCGACGGCGCCTCCGGCACGGACGCCGCCGTGGAGCATCTGGTCGCCCTCGGGCACCGCGGGATCGCCTTCCTGGGCTGGCCGCGCGGCTCCGGCGTCGGTGACGACCGCGCCGCGGGCTGGCAGCGGGCCATGCGCCGGCACGGGCTCCCGACACGAGGGCGGCGCGCGGAGAGCGCGGGGGACGTCGAGGCGGCCCGTATCGCCGTGAAGCCCTTACTGGACGCGGGTGTCACGGCCGTGGTCGCGGCCAGCGACACGCTGGCGCTCGGCTGCTACCACGCGCTGCGCGAGCGGAACGCGACCCCGGGCCGGGACATCGCCGTGGTCGGCTTCGACGACTCGCCGACCGCCGGGATCCTCTCGCCCTCCCTGTCCACGGTGGCCCAGCCGCTGGAGGCGGCCGGCAGGGAGTGCGTGCGGCTGCTGCTGGCCCGGATGGCCAACCCGGCCGCGCCACCGGAGCGCGTCCTGCTGGAGCCGTCCCTCGTCGTCCGCGACAGCACCCCGGCGCCGGATTCCGACGCACCGGCGCCCTGACGACCGGCGCTCGCAGCACCGGCCCTCCGCCGCGTTGGCGCCGTGCGGCGCCGCGCCCCCGGCATCACCTCTCCTCCACCCCCCCCGAGCCGCACGTACCATCCCGAATCCACGGAGGAATCATGGCCCCCCGCACGGCCACCGCCGCCCTCGTCACCTGCGCGGCGCTCCTTGCCGCCACCGGCTGCTCGTCGAGCTTCGGCGACGACAAGGAGACGAAGCAGGACACCGGCGCCGAACAGCACCTCAAGGTCCTGATAGCCACCTCGGGCGACGCCGAGACCAAGGCGGTCAAGGAGGCCGCGGCCGCGTACGAGAAACGGTCCGGCAACAAGGTGACCGTCGAGGCCGCCAAGGACATGAACCAGCAGCTGGCCCAGTCCTTCGCCGGGCACCGGCCGCCGGACGTCTTCTACGTCAACTCCGACCAGTTCGCGAACTACGCCAAGGGCGGCTCCCTGTACCCGTACGGCGACAAGATCAAGGACGCGGACGACTTCGCCGAGCCGCTGCGCACCTCCTTCACCTACGACGGGAAGCTGGTGTGCCTGCCCAAGGACACCTCCACCCTCGCCCTCGCCATCAACACCGACCTGTGGCAGAAGGCGGGGCTGACCGAGAAGGACTACCCCACCTCCTGGGACGAACTGAGGAAGGTCGCCGGCGAACTCACCGGCGACGGGGTCACCGGCCTGGTCACCAGCGACGAGTACCAGCGACTCGGCGTCTTCATGAAGCAGGCGGGCGGATGGATCACCGACACCGGGCAGACGAAGATGACCGCGGACAGCGCGAAGAACGCCGAGGGGCTCGGCTTTGTGAGGTCGCTGCTGCGGTCCGGCTCGATGAAGTACGCCAAGCAGGTCGACACCAGCTGGGGCGGCGAGGCCCTCGGCAAGGGCAAGGCCGCCATGACCATCGAGGGCAACTGGCTGACCGGCGGCATGAAGCTCGACTACCCGAAGGTGAACTACAAGGTGGTCCCGCTGCCCGCGGGACCGGCCGGGAAGGCCACGCTGGCCTTCAGCAACTGCTGGGGCGTGGCCGCCGAGAGCGCCCACCGGTCGGCGGCCGTGGACCTGGTGAAGTACCTCAGCTCCGGTGAGCGGCAGCTGAAGTTCGCCGACGGATTCGGGGTGATGCCCTCGCGCACCAGCGCCCTCGCCGACTACGCGAAGCAGGCGCCGGACGCCAAGGCATGGGTCGACGCAGGCGCCTACGCGCAGGGCCCGGTGACCATCGCCGGGTTCGACAAGGTGCTCAGCCAGTTCAACACCCAACTCCAGTCGCTGCGCACCACGGACCCGAAGAAGATCCTCGCCGAACTGCAGCGCAACGGCGAACAGACCCTCGCGAAGGGCGACTGAGCCGCCATGCCCTTCCGCACCACCCCCCGCACGGCGCGCCACATCCCCCGTGGCGCGTCGTCCGGTCCCCGCCCGGCCCCCGGGCCCGTCGGCGGGGACCCCCGTACGGCCGGTTCGCCGGGAGCACCTGACGCGCCCGGCGGGTCCGGCCCCAAGGCGGCGCCCCGCACCCCGAACACCCCGCCCGCGGGGCGCCGCCGCGGCGAAGCGACCTGGGGCTGGCTGTTCGTCAGCCCCATGGTGCTGATCCTCGGCCTGTTCCTGATGCTGCCGATCCTGATGGCCCTGTGGGTCAGCCTGCTGGACTGGAACGGCCAATCCAACCCGTTCACCGGACAGGCGAAGTTCGTGGGCCTGGACAACTACCGGGCGCTGCTCACCGAGGACGGCCTCGACCGCACCCTCTTCGCCACCTCGCTGCGCAACAACGTCTACTACGTGGCGCTGACCGTGCCGCTGCAGACCGGGCTCGCGCTGGTGCTGGCGCTGATCGTCAACCAGCGGCTGCTGCGCGCCCGGGGTGCCCTGCGCACCACGTTCTTCTTCCCGTCGGTCACCAGCTCGATCGCGGTCTCCACGGTCTTCCTCTTCCTCTTCCAGGGCAGTGGTGCCGTCAACACGCTGCTGTCCTGGATCGGGGTGAAGGGCCCCAACTGGTTCGCCGACCCGCGCGGGGTCCTGTCGACACTGCTCGGCGGTCTGGGGATCGTCGACCCCGACCACCCCACGGGTGTGCTGGCCGACCACTCCTTCATGGGCCTTTCCTGGTACGAGTGGCTGTCCGGTCCGTCCGTCGCGATGTGCACGATCATTCTGCTGGCCGTGTGGACGACCTCCGGCACCTTCATGCTGATCTTCCTCGCGGCCCTCCAGGACATCCCGCGCGAGTTGGAGGAGGCGGCCGCCATCGAGGGCGTGAACCGCCGCCAGATGCTGCGCCACATCATGCTGCCCGCGCTGCGGCCGGTGCTCTTCCTCGTCCTCACCCTGGGAACGATCGCCACCTGGCAGGTCTTCGACCAGGTGTATGTGATGGGCCAGGGCGCTCCGGGCAACACGACGCTGACGCCGGCCTTCCTGTCGTACTCGACGGCCTTCGACGACGCCGACTTCGGACAGGGCGCCGCCATCGCCTTCATCCTGCTCGCGCTGATCCTGTTCATTACCGCCCTGCAGCGCTGGGCGCTGCGGGAGCGCCGTCCCCGCCCCGGGAGGAATCGATGAACGCCACGGCCACGGCCGCCCCCAAGGCCAGGGCCAAGGCCTCCGCCCCGGCGCGGCGGGGGCGCCCGGTGCTCGGCCGGTTCCCGCTGCCGCTGCGGGTGCTGGGATACGCCCTGGTGGTGGGGGTCGCGCTGATGTACCTGCTGCCGTTCGCACTCCAGCTGGTGACCGGGTTCAAGACGGACCCGGATGCGGCGGCGCATCCCCTCGGAGTGGTGCCCACCACCCCGACGACCGCCGCCTACCAGCGGCTGTTCGGGCTGAGCCGGGCCGGGGACGGGGTGCCGTTCCTGCGTTGGCTGGGCAACTCGACCCTGGTCGCGGTCCTGGTCACCGCCGGACGGGTGCTGTTCGACTCGATGGCGGGGTACGCCCTGGCGCGACTGCGTTTCCGGGGCCGCTCGCTGCTGTTCGGCTTCGTCCTCGGGGTGATGGCGGTGCCCGGGGTGGCGCTGCTGATCCCGAAGTTCCTGGTGCTGAACACCTTCGGGCTGTTCGACACCTACACCGGCATGGTCCTTCCGCTGATGGTGGACGCGGCCGGGATCTTCATCATGAAGCAGTTCTTCGAATCGATCCCCCGGGAGGTCGAGGAGGCCGCGCGGGTGGACGGCGCCGGGGTGATCCGGACCTTCTGGTCGGTGGTGCTGCCGATGGCCCGGCCCGCGCTGATCACCCTGACGATCCTGTCGTTCCAGGGCTCGTGGAACGAGTTCACCCACTTCCTGGTGGCCACGCAGTCCGGCCAGTACGAGACGCTGACGACCGGGCTCGCGCGGTTTGTCTCGGGCGGGCTGGGCGGTGGTACGCAGTACCCGCTGAAGCTGGCGGCGGCCCTGCTGGCGACCCTGCCGGTAGCGGCGCTGTTCTTCTGCTTCCAGCGCTACTTCGTGCAGGGGGCGAATTCGGGGGCGGTCAAGGAATAGCTCCACCCCGCTCGCCGCCTGCCCGAGCCGGTGCCGCGCGGTCGGCCCGGCCGCAACGTCATCCCGTCAGATCGCCCTCCCGCTCGTTCACCGCCGAGTAGTGCCGCAGCTTCTCCTCGTCGACGCGCACGCCCAGGCCCGGGCCCTGCGGGACGGCGAGGCTGCCGTCGATGAGCGGGATCGGGTCGGCGATGTCGTCGGCGTGCAGGTAGTACATGCTGTCGATGGCGCGGCTGAGCAACGGAGTGCTGGCGACCACGGCGAGGTGGGCGGCGGTGGCGATGCCGAGTTCGCCGCCGCTGTGCAGGTTCATCCCGAGGCCGAAGGTCTCGCAGTGCGCGGCGAGGGCCTTGGTCGGCGCGATGCCGCCCCACTTGTAGACGTCGCCGTGGACGACGTCCACCGCGCCGAGCCGCACCGCCGGGGCGAAGTCCTCGAAGCGGACCACACACATGTTCGTGCACAGCGGGATGCGTACCTTGGACCGCACCTGGCTCATGCCCTCGATACCGGGACACGGGTCCTCCAGGTACTCCAGGTCCAGCTCCTCCAGCTTGATGCCCGCCCTTACCGAATCCGGCACCGACCAGGCGGCGTTGGGGTCGACGCGCAGCTCGGTGTCCGGCAGCGCGGCACGCAGCGCGCGGAGGTTGGCGACATCCCCGTCCACGTCGCCGGTGCCCTTGAGCTTGACCGCCGGGAAACCACCCTCGGCCACCACCCGGGTGGCGTGTTCGGCCAGGGCCGCCGGGGTGGCGCCGTCGGCGCGGGTGACCAGCGCGGTGAGCGGGACGGTGTCGCGTACCGCCCCGCCGAGCAGGTCGGTGAGCGAGTGACCGGTGGCCTTGCCCATGGCGTCCCAGCAGGCGACGTCCAGGGCGGCGATGGCGGCGTAGCCGAGGTAGCCGTGGAAGAACGGCACCATGTGCTGCTTGCGGTGGAAGGACTCCAGGGCGAACGGACTGGTGCCGATGAGGTCGGGCGCGAGCTTGCGGACCAGCGCGGCCACCGGCTGCCCCCACATCGTCTCGCCCCAGCCGTCCACCCCCTCGTCGGTCCGGATCCGGACCACGGTGCGGGTCTCGCCGGTCTTGGTCTCGAAGGAACTGGTGAACGGGGAGGTGAGGGGGAGGTTCACAACCCAGACGTCGATGTGCGTGACCTTCATGTACGAGGCCTCCTCAGATGGCACCGGGGGCGGTTGCTTCGGCGAACGCCCGGATCGCCCGGGCCAGTTCGGTGGCGCGGATGGACAGCTCGCCCGGGTCGGGGCGAGCGGTGGACGGGTCGTCGGTCATCCCGCCCACCCGTGCCCACTCGCCGTGCCGCTCGGCGGTGAGGCCGGGGTGCGGCGGGGCGTTGAAGAGCGGTGGGGCGGCGACGGGACGGTGTGGCTCGATGGGCGTACGCACCAGGTCCGGGTGGGCGGTGAGCATGAGGGAGGTCTCGTAGCGGCCGGCATGCCCGGGGTTCTCCGGCGCCTCGCCGAGGCTCCAGTAGGAGCAGGCCGCGAACGCGCCCTCGGCACGCAGCGCGTGTTCCTTGACCGCCAGGCGCATGATCTCGTCATTGCCACCGTGGCCGTTGACGATCATGACGCGGTGGAAGCCGCTCTCGGTGAGGGACCGCAGAATGTCGGCGAGGACCGCCCCCAGGGTGCCCGCCGACAGTGACACCGCGGCCGCGAAGAGGTGGTGCGGGCTGTGCCCGTACGGCAGCGCGGGAAGGCGTACGACCGGCGGCCCGGCCTCCGCCAGCAGCTCGGCCGCCCGGTCCACCACCGCCGTGACCAGCAGCGTGTCGGTGCCCATCGGCAGGTGGGCGGCGTGCTGTTCCTGCGAGCCGATGGGCAGCAGGGCGATGGCGTCCGCGCCCGCGGCCCGGGCCTCGCGCCAGGTGAGTTCGGTCAGCCGGAGCAATGTGGTACTACCTCCTGGGTTCATGGCGTGGCAGAGTCTGCGCATGGCCGCACTCGCCCCCGACGGCGGACGCCCCCGGCTCCGCCTGGTGCCCGATCCCCCGGTCGCCCCCGCACGCCCGCTGCTGGGCGCGGTGGAGGTGCTGCCCGGACAGGTGCGCGCGGCGCTGGTCGACCACTCCGGGAAGCTGCTGCGGCGCACCGCGGCCGGCTTCGACCCGGCGGAGCGGGAGGCGGCCGGAGTGGACGCGGCGGTGCGGCAAGCCGCCCGGGAGTGCTTCGACGGGCGTGAGCTGACCGGGGTCGGGGTGGCCGCGACCGGCCTCGTGGACCCGGAGCGGGGCACGTTCATCGAGGTCAACGACGTGCCGGCGCTGCGCGGCTACCCGGTCGCGGAGGTGCTGCGGCGGGCGCTGGGGGTGCCGGTGTACGTCGAGCACCGGGCCCGGCTCCAGGTGCTGGGCGACCGGTGGTTCGGCGCGGGCCGGGGCCTTCGGTCCTTCGCCTCGGTGTCCACCGGCGAGGTGCTGGGCGTCGGGGTGTTCTTCGGCGGCGAGTTGCTGGCCCCGCACGGTGGCCGCAGCGGGGCCCATATGACCGTGCTGGCCGGTGGCGAGCCGTGCACCTGCGGGGCGCGCGGCTGCTGGAAGACCGTGGCCACGACGCGCTGGCTGCGGCGGCGGGCGCAGGCGGCGGGACTGGGCACCGGAATGACGCTCGAGGCGCTGGTACGGCACGGGGAGGGCGGTCGGCCGGTGGTCGAGGAGTACGCCGACAACCTCGCACTCGGCCTGGTCAACATCCAGCAGCTCTTCGCCCCCGGTCTGTTCGTGCTGCACGGCGAGGCCGTCGAGGGAGGAGAGGGGTTCCGGGCCCGGGTCGAGGAGCGGCTGCGGCGGGACAGCGGCTGGTCGACGGCCGCCCCGCCGCGGGTGGTGCTGGGCGAGGCGGGCCGGCCGGACGACGTGGCGCTGCTCGGGGGCGCGGGGCTGGTCCTCACGCACCGGTAGTCCCGCCGGTCCTGGCCCCGGTCCCGGTCCTGGTCCGGTACGCGTCGGGGCGTGGCACGGCGGCCAGCAGCTCACGGGTGTACGGGTGCCGGGGCGCGCCCAGCACGGCGGCGGTCTCCCCGCACTCGACCACTCTGCCGCGCCGCAGCACCGCCACCCGGTCCGCGATCTGCCGGACCACGGCGAGGTTGTGCGAGACGAACACGTAGGTCAGTCCGTGCTGTCGCTGCAGCTCCGCCAGCAGATCGAGGACCTGCGACTGGACGGAGACGTCGAGCGCGCTGGTCGGCTCGTCGAGCACCACGAGCCGTGGCGAGGACGCCAGCGCACGGGCGATGGAGACGCGCTGGCGCTGCCCGCCGGAGAACTCGTGCGGGTACCGGTCCTGCAACCGCGCCGGCAGCCCGACCGACTCCAGCAGCTCGCCGACCCGCTCCCGCAGCCGCGTCCTGGCGCGCCGTCCGCGGTAGGTGACGTCATGGGTGACCAGCGGCTCGGCCACGATATCGGTGACTTTCATGCGTGGGTTCATGCTCGAATACGGGTCCTGGAGCACGACCTGAATCCCGGCCCGCAGCGCGCGCATCTCGGCGGCCGACAGCCCGGCGAGGTCGTGGCCCTCGAAGCGGACGGTCCCGGCGGTGGGGTCCAGCAGCCCCAGCAGCAGCCGGGTCAGGGTCGTCTTCCCGGAGCCGGACTCGCCGACGAGGGCGAGGGTCTCGCCGTCCTCGACGGTGAGCGTGACCTCGTCGACGGCGAGGGTGCGGGTGGCACCGGGTCCGGTGAACTCCTTTGTCAGACCGTCGAGTTCGAGCAGCGTCGTCCTCCGGGACGTTTTGGTGGTGGTCATGACGTCGGCTCCAGTCGCGGGGTGGCGGCCAGCAGGTCGCGGGTGTACTGCTGCCGGGGCGTCTCGAATACCTCGGCGATGGTGCCGTGCTCCACGACCCGGCCGGTGTTCATCACCACGACCCGGTCGGCGGTCTCCGCGACCACCCCGAGGTCGTGGGTGACCAGCACCACCGCCATCCCGTGCCGGGCGCGCAGCTCGGCGAGGAGGTCCAGGATCTGCCGCTGCACGGTGACGTCCAGGGCGGTGGTCGGCTCGTCGGCGATGAGCACCCGCGGCCGGCCGACCAGCGCCGTCGCGATCATCACGCGCTGGCGCAGCCCGCCGGACAGCTCGTGCGGGTACTGCCGTGCCCGCAGTTCCGGATCCGGGATGCCGACCTCGTCCAGCGCCCGTACCGCCTCCGCCCGGGCCCCGGCGCGGGAGGCCCCGCGGTGCGTGCGCAGCACCTCGGCCACCTGGTTGCCGACCCGCTGGAGCGGGTCGAGGCTGGTCATCGGGTCCTGGAAGACCATCGCGACGTCGTTGCCGCGCACCTGGCGCAACCGCTTCTCCGGCAGCGCGAGCAGGTCGCGGCCGTCGAGGAGGATCTCGCCGCCGGGGTAGACGCACGGCGGCTCGGGGTTGAGCCGCAGCGCGGCGAGCATGGTGGCCGACTTGCCGCTGCCGGATTCTCCGACGACGGCCAGGGTCTCTCCGGCGTGTGCCGTGAGGCTCACGCCGCGCACGGCGTGCACGGGGCCGGTGGCGAGCCGGAAGTCGACGTGCAGATCGCGGATCTCGAGCACGGGAGCTTGTGTGGTCATCGGCGGTACGCCTTCGGGTCCGCGACGTCGCGCAGCGCGTCGCCGGTGATGTTGATGGCCAGGGAGGTGAGCATCAGCGCCAGCCCGGGGAAGACCGCGACCCACCACGAGGTGCCGAGATAGAGCTGGCCGTCGGCGAGCATCGAGCCCCAGGTGACGGTCTCCTTGGGCACACCGAGGCCGAGGTAGCTGAGCGACGCCTCGGCGACGATGGCCGCCGCGATGTGCAGCGTGGCGATGGTGGCCAGGTGCGGCAGGACGTTGGGGAGCAGATGCCGGCGCATGATGGTGAGGTCCGTGACGCCGGTCGCCCGGGCCTGGGTCACATAGTCCCGGGTGCGCAGCGACAGCACCTCGGAGCGGACCACGCGGGCGTACGCCACCCAGCCGGTGAAGCCGAGCACCAGGACGACGTTCCACAGCCCGGAGCCGAGGAAGCCGACGATGGCGAGCGCCAGCAGCAGTGAGGGGAAGGCGAGCTGGATGTCGGCGAAGCGCATCAGTATCCGGTCCGGCCACCCGCCGCGGAACCCGGCGAACAACCCGCACCCCGCCCCCACCACCCCCGCGAGCAGCGCCGCCCCGATGCCGACGAGGAGCGAGACCCGGGAGCCGTAGATGACGCGGGACAGCACATCGCGGCCCAGCTGGTCGGTGCCCAGCGGGTGCGCGAGGCTGCCGCCGCCCTCCCAGGCGGGGGGTGTGAGCCGGGCGAGGAGTTGCTGCTTGGCCGGGTCGTCCGGGGCGAGCAGCGGCGAGAAGACGGCGGCGATCACCAGCAGCGCGAGGACGCCGAGGGCCACCAGGGCGAGCCGGTTGCGTACGACGGTCATGACTGGGCCCGCACTCTCGGGTCGAGGAGGCTGTAGGACAGGTCGACGAGGAGGTTGACGATCACGAAGGCGGCGGCGAAGAACAGGACGGCCGCCTGCACCAGTGGGAAGTCCCGGTGCGAGATGGCCTCCACGGTCAGCCGTCCGATGCCCGGCCAGGAGAAGACCTGCTCGGTGAGGATCGCCCCGCCGAGCAGCCCGCCGAACTCCAGGCCGATCACGGTGACGGTCGGCAGGGAGGCGTTGCGCAGCCCGTGGGCGAGCACCACCTTCGCCGGGCCGAGTCCCTTGGCCTTCGCGGTGCGGATGTGGTCCGAGCCGAGGACGTCGATGAGCGAGGAGCGCAGCAGCCGGGCGATGACCGCGATGGAGTAGACGGACAGCGTGACGGCGGGCAGCACCAGATGTGCGAAGGTGCCGTAGCCGGAGGCCGGAAGCACCTTGAGCCGCACCGAGAAGAGCAGGACCAGCAGGATGCCGACCCAGAACGGCGGAGTGGACTGGCCGAGCAGCACCGCCGTCATCACGCCCGTGTCGCCGGCCCGGCCACGGCGCGTGGCGGCGTAGATCCCGGCGGGGATGGCGATGACGAGGCTGAGCACCAGGGCGCCGGCGGCGAGTTCGAGGGTGGCCGGGACGCGGTCGGCGATGACCTGGCTGACCGGTTCGTGGTAGACGAGCGAGTCGCCGAGGTCGAACCGGAGCAGCCCCCACAGGAAGTCGCCGTACTGCGCGATCAGGGGCTGGTCCAGGCCGAGTTGGGAGCGCAGCGTGGCCTCTTGGGCGGCGGTGGCGTCCGGGGGCAGCAGTTGCTTGACCGGGTCGCCGGAGAGCCGGACCAGGAGAAAGGCCAGGGTGGCGGCGGCGAAGAGCACGCCGACGGCGGTGGCGAGGCGGACCAGGACATGGCGGAGGAGGCCGGACTTCGGTTTCCGGACGGTGACCGTCGGCTGGACGGAGGCGGCCGTCATGCCCTCACCTCCGCGCTCTCCATGGCCAGCGAGCCGTTGACGACCGGTGTCCAGTGCACCCGGGTGGTCCGGGCGAGGATGATGTCCTGCTGGTAGAGCGGTACGAACGGGGCCTCGCGCCTGATCAGGCGCTGGAGCGCGGTGAACGCGCGCTGCCGGTCTTCGGGGTCCATGGACAGCTCCTCGGCGTCGATGAGCCGGTCGGCCTCCTTCGACACCCACCGGCTCTGCCGGCGGTCATGACGCACGTTCGACTGCACCATGGACGCGCCGTCGAGCGTCCAGGCGGTGGAGGCGGCGAGGTAGATGGGGCCGAGCGCGTGCCGGTTGTCGGAGGTGAGGCGGCGGAGAAGGTGCCGGGGTCGAGAAGCTCGACGCGGGCCCGGATGCCGGCGCGGTCGAGCAGGCCGGAGATGGCCTCGGCGACCTGGGCGTCGTCGTTGGAGGCGGTGAGCGTGGTGGTGAGGCCGTGCGGGTGGCCGGCCTCGGTGAGCAGTCGCCGGGCGGTGCGTATCGAGCGCCGGAAGGGCTCGACGGACGCGTCGAAACCGACGACGCCGCGCGGCAGCATCGCGGGCACCTCGCGCGCCTTGCCGTCCAGCACGGCCTTGATGAGCAGCGGTACGTCGATGGCGTGGTTGAGCGCCTGGCGCACGCGGCGGTCGCGCAGCGGCCCGGAGGTGGTGTCGAGGTTGAGGTACGCGGTCCTGACGCCCCGGTGGCTCTCCAGTTCCACGCCCGCGTAGCCGGACAGCTGCCGGGCGGCGTCCGGGGTGAGCCCGGTGACCAGGTCGACCTCGTCGCTCTGCAACGCGGCCAGCGCGGAGGCGGGGTTGGGCAGCGCGCGGAAGACGAGGCGGTCGGCCCCGGGGGAGCCGTGGAAGTGGCGGCGGTTGGCGCGCAGCCGTAGCTCGCGGTCGCGCCGGAAGGACTGGAAGACGAACGGCCCGGTGCCGACCGGCCGTTTGGCGAAGGCGGCGTCGCCGACGTCGGCGAGGTACTTCGGCGGCACGATCACGCCGCCGAAGAGCGACAGCTTCGCGGGCAGGATCGGGTCGTGCAGCGTGGTGTGCACATCGACGGTGTGGCGGTCGATCACGCGGACCGAGGTCACATACCGCAGTTCGACGATCGGTGACCGCGTCTTCGGGTCGAGGACCCGCTCGATGGAGAACTTGACGGCATCGGCGTCGAATTCCTCCCCGTTGTGGAAGCGCACCCCGTCGCGGAGGCGGAAGCGCCATACGGTCCTGGAGCGGGGCTCCCAGGAGGTGGCGAGCCGGGCGGCGAGCCGGCCGGAGGCGTCCCGGGTGGTGAGGGTGTCGAAGATGTTGATCAGGACGTTCATGGAGACCATGTCGCCCTGCTTGTGTGGATCGAGCGTGGTGGGGTCGGTCGGCTGCGCCACCCGGAGGGTGCCGTCGCCGCCCGCGCCCGCGGCCGTTCCGCATCCGGTGAGCGCTGTCGGCGCGGCGATGACAGGTAGTGCGAGTCCGCCCAGCCGAAGGGCCCTGCGGCGCGACATTGATGGAGGAGTCACGATCTGCCCTCCGCGTGATGTTCCATTGAACAGTGCGTCCATTCCGGGAGCCGGAACGATGATGCGTTAAGCTAGGCGACATGCCGAAGCCGGTCAATACCTCCGCCTCCCACCGTGCGGAGCCGTCCGCCGCCGCGACGGGTCCCGTGGACAAGGCGCTCGCGGTGCTGGACGCGCTGGTCCAGCCCGATGCCCCGCACCGTCTGGCCGACCTCGCGGCCCGCACGGGACTGCCGAAGCCGACCGTCCACCGCCTGCTGCACACCTTCGCCGAGGCCGGGTACGCGGTCCCGGGTCCCGGCGGGAACTATCAGGCCGGGCCGCGCCTGCTCGGGCTCGCCGCCACGGCGCTGGCCGCCAGCAGCGAGCTGCGGCTGGCCCGCCCGGTCCTGGACGACCTGCGGCTGCGCACCGGCCACTTGGCCCACTTCTCGGTACGGGACGGCGCCGTGGCGGTGCATGTGACGCAGTCGGAACCGTCGTCCACGTACCGCATGCCGCTGACCGCGGGCGGCGAAGTCCCGCTGTACTGCTCGGCGGTGGGGTGGGCGATGCTGTCGGCCCTGCCGTCACCGGCGGCGGCGGAGCTTCTGGGCGGCGAGCCGCTCCCGGCCCGTACGTCACGGACGGTGCGGGACCCCGCGGCCGTGCTCGCCGCTCTGCCCGCCGTGCGCGAGCGAGGCTACGCGGTCGATGACGAATACGCGGAGCAGGACGTCCGCGCCATCGCGGCCCCGGTGCTGGGGCCGGGCGACCGGGTCGCCGGCGCGGTCGGCATCGTCGGGCTGACGTTCACGCTGGACGAGGAGAGCGTGGCGGTGCTGGGGCCGATGGTGCGGGCCGCCGCCGGTACGGTGTCGGCGGCGTTGCGCGGCGGGGCGGGGACGCTGGGGATCGTGCGGGGGCAGGAGTGAGCGGGGCCGAGGGCGGCCGGGTCCCACAGGGTGCGGAGCGGACGGGAGCGGCCTGCCCGCCCCCGGCGGACCGGCCGACACGGCTCGCGGCGCTCCTGGCGGCCGGCCGCCGGGCCGGGATCTACTCCGCGGCCGCCTGGTCGGTGGGCACCGCGGCCGGGCGGGGGACACACGGGTATCTGGGCACACGTCGTTGGGGCGGGGCGGAGCTGAACGGCACCGAGCTGTGGGATCTGGCCTCGGTGACGAAACCGATCGTGGGCCTGGCCGCACTGCGGCTGGTGGAGACAGGAGCGCTCCGACTGGACGACACGGTCGGCGCGTATCTGCCGGAGTACCGCCGAGTGCCGGGCAAGGCGGACATCACCGTCGCCCAGCTGCTCACCCATACCTCCGGCCTGCCCGGCGGCACCCCGCTCTGGCGCGCGCGCTCCGACCGGAATGGGCTGCTGGCCGCCCTCCGCGGGCTGCCGCTCCGCGGGGCGCCGGGCACGGTGGTGGAGTACTCCTCGGCGGGCTTCGTCCTGCTCGGACTGATCCTCGAACAGGCCACCGCGACCGGCCTGGACGAGCTGGTGGCCAAGCAGGTGTGCGAGCCGCTCGGCATGCGCGAGACGGTCTTCGCACCCGGCCCCGCGGCCCGTGAACGCGCGGTCTCCACGGAGCTGTGCACCTGGCGCGGCCGCCTGGTGACCGGCCAGGTGCACGACGAGAACGCGGTGGTGCTCGGCGGAGTCTGCGGCCACGCCGGCCTGTTCGCACCACTGGCCGACATGGACCGGCTGGGCCGGGCGCTCGCGGCGGGCGGCGACGGCCTGCTGAGCGCGCCCGGCTTCGCCCGTATGACCGCATGTCATACGGAGGGCCTTCCGCTGCGCCGCTGCCTCGGCTGGCAGGGGCGGGACGCGGTGGGGTCGCCGGTCGGTACGGCGATGGGACCGACCTCGTACGGCCACACGGGCTTCACGGGGACGAGCCTGTGGGTGGAGCCCGCAGCGGACGGGGCGGGGGCGGAAGGCCGCTATTACGTCCTCCTCACCAACCGAGTCCACCCCAGCCGCGACCCCCGCCGCTTCCCGGCGGTCCGCCGCGCCTTCCACCACCACGCGGCGGCCCTCGTCCGCTGCGGTCCGGCTCAGCTTCGGTGTCTGCCGGCCGAGAGGAAGTGAGGAAGTACTGACGGCCGTGGCCGAAGAGGTGTTCACCCGGAGCGCTTTTGTTGCCCGTCACGCCCGCGCAGGTCAGGGCCCGTACTATGGTGCCGCGCTGACACCCTCGACTGCGACGACCAAGGTGATCCCGTGGTAACGCTCTTGCCGTTGGCCGGGGACAACCTGGCTGCCGCGCACCGGGTGGTGAGCCTCTGTCCCGAACGGGTGCCGAGGATCGAAGACCACGGCTGTCACATCCCCGGTCGTTGAGACGCCCCGTCAGCCACGACGGGTCCGCCGTCAGCAGCCGCCATGCCGATTCCGTTCGCTCGCCGAGGGGACCGGGATCAGTGCGGGGCCCCCTTATCCGACCTCGGAGGTACCACGGCGATGACGCCGACCGACCCCACCGCTCAGAGCTCCGAAGCGCCCGCCCCGCCACCCGGGTGTCCCGCACATCGAAGCGGTGAGCCCCCGCACGGCGGGGACCATGTCAGCCCTGTCGCCGTGCCCCTGAGCGGCCCCCGCTTCCATGTCGAACCCAACCTCCTCTACCAGGAGATGCGCCGCGAACACGGTGCGGTCGCCCCCATCGTGCTCGAGGGCGGCATCCCGGCGTGGCTGGTTCTCGGCTACCGTGAACTGCATCAGGTCACCGCCGACCACGTGCTCTTCACCCGTGACTCCGAACTCTGGAACCAGTGGGACCGCATCCCGGAGGACTGGCCGCTGGCCCCGCTGATCGGCCGTGGTCAGCCATCCATTCTGTACACGACCGGTGAGCGGCACCGCGTACGGGCTTCGATGATCAGCGACGCGCTGGAGTCGGTCGACCCCTTCGAGATCCGGCAGCACGCCGAGCGGCTGGCCGACGAACTGATCGACGGCTTCTGCGCCGAGGGCAGTGCGGACGTCATCGCCCGGTACGCGATGCCCTTCCCGGTGCGCGTCCTGGCGAAGATCTACGGCTTTCCCGACGAGCAGGGGCCCGGACTGGCCGCGGCGGCCATCGACCTGGCCGACGGCGGCGACCTGGCCCAGGCGGCCCAGGTCCGCCTCGCCGAGGCCGCGGCGGCCCTGATGGCCGAGCGGAAGGCGGGGAACGGCCCCCGGGACATCGCCGCCCAACTGGTCGGCAACACCCTCGGCTTCACGGACGAGGAGATCCTCCACGACCTGATCGTGCTGGTCATCGCGGGCCACACCCTGACCGCGGACTGGATCGGCAACTCGCTGCGGCTGATGTTCACGGACGAACGGTTCGTCATGTCCCTGGCCGGCGGACGCAAGAGTGTCTCGGAGGCCATGAACGAGGTGCTCTGGGAGGACACCCCCGCCCAGAACGGCGTCGGCCGGTGGGCGTCCCGCGACACCATGCTCGGCAACCGCCGGATCAAGGCGGGCGACATGGTGTGCCTCGGACTCGCCGCCGCCAACAAGGATCCGCAGATACGCCCCGACGGCACGAGCCTGACCGGCGGCAACAACGCGTTCCTCTCGTTCGGGCACGGTGAGCACCGCTGCCCGGTCGCCGCGCAGGAGATCGCCGAGACCATCGCCCGTACCGCCATCGAGGTGCTGCTCGACCGGCTGCCCGACATCGACCTCGCCATCCCGGCCGAAGAACTCACCCGCCGTCCCTCCCCCTGGGCGCGGGGGATGACGACACTGCCCGTGCACTTCACCCCGACGCCGACGGTGAGCCAGACGGCCGGCTGAGCCCGTCCTCACCCCTCGACGAGGCTCCTCGGCCTGATGAGCACTGCGGGGCGCCTTTGAAGGCCGAGGCCCGTAGCCCGTGCACGGGGCGGGCCCAGCCCGTGGCGTGCGCCGATGAGCATCTCGGCCCGAACTGCCCAATCCCACCGCATCCTCAACCGCGGAGCGGGTCGCTAGCAGACCGATCGGCGACCGCGCAATCCGTGAGATGCCGACGGCGGTGAATCCGCTTGTGGTGCCCGGGGCCATGGCGACGGGCTCAGCCCGACTCTACGGTTTCGGCCACGCCTGGTGCTTCCGGCACACAGCGACAGGCGTCTGCCACCTCAGGAACACAGGGAGCGCATCAACCGAAGGAGCACTTCCATGTCAGTCCCCCCACACCACGTACCGCCACGGAGCCGGTGGAGCCGCATCACAGCCCGGCTTCTCGCCGTCGCCGCCCTCGTGCTCGGAGCGGGTCTCGCCGGGCCCGCGCCCGCCGCGAACGCCGCGGTCACCCTCACCAAGGTGACCGACTTCGGCTCCAACCCCGGCGCGTTGACCATGTACGTGTACAAGCCCGCGTCGCTGCCCGCGAACGCGCCCGTGGTCGTGGCGCTCCACGGGTGCACGCAGAGCGCCCAGGTCTACGCCGACAACTCGGGGCTGCCCGAGCTCGCGGACCGTGACAAGTTCGTCCTGGTGCTCGCGGAGACCACCTCGTCGAACAATCTCAGCAAGTGCTTCAACTGGTTCCAGGCGGGCGACAATCGGCGTGACCAGGGCGAGGCCCTGTC
The DNA here is from genome assembly GCF_024298965.1 of Streptomyces rapamycinicus NRRL 5491. Classification (NCBI taxonomy): domain Bacteria; kingdom Bacillati; phylum Actinomycetota; class Actinomycetes; order Kitasatosporales; family Streptomycetaceae; genus Streptomyces; species Streptomyces rapamycinicus. Next base: position 12,026,009 of record NZ_CP085193.1, read on the forward strand.
GATCCGGCAGATGGCCGGCCACGCCGTCTCGGCCTACGGCGGGGACTCCAAGCGGGTCTACGTCACGGGACTGTCGGCGGGTGGTGCCATGACCTCGGTCATGCTCGCCACCTACCCCGACGTCTTCTCCGCCGGCGCGGTCGTCGCGGGCCTGCCCTACAACTGCACCAAGAACAACAGCCCTTACCAGTGCATGAACCCCGGGCTCGATCTCAGCCCGAGCGAGTGGGCCCAGCGGGTGCGCGAGGCGTACCCGTCGTACGGGGGACCGTGGCCGCGCACCGCCGTCTGGTACGGCGATCGGGACACGACGGTCGTGCCGCGCAACGCCACCGAACTGCGCGACCAGTGGACCGCGTTGCACGGACTGTCCCAAACGCCCACCCGTACCTCCAGCATCGGTCCCAACGCCACCCAGCACGACGAGTACGTGGCGTCCGACGGCACGGTGGCGGTCGAGGTCAACAAGGTCCCCGGCATCAACCACGGCACCCCGGTCGACCCCGGCACCGGCGCCGAACAGTGCGGCAGCACCGGCGCCCCGTACTTCCTGGACTCGATCTGCTCCAGCTACTGGATCACCAAGTTCTTCGGCCTCGGCGGCTAGGAGGAAACGGATGTTCCCACCCCGTACGGCCACCGCCCCACCCCGCGGACGGCCCGGACGGCGTGCCGCTCTCGGAGCACTGTCACTCGCGGGCGCCTGTTCGCTCGTCGTCGCGTCGGCCGCGGTGGTGCCCGCGGCCGGTGCGGCGGGGACACCGGGCGGCCGTTGCCCCGGGTACGCCCTGCCGCACGTAACCGGCGCCGCCCACCAACAGGCCCTCTGCCTGGACGAGTTGACCACAGCCGGAACGGTGGCCTCGGGCCACACCGACCCGGCCGACTTCGCGGGGCTCACCCCCGAGGGTCTGCCCACGCCGAGCGGCGTTCCCGGGATCCAGATCGACGGCTACTTCCCCGACACATCGACCACCAACACCAACCACGGCTGGAACCACGACGCGCAGTTCGTCATCCGGCTGCCCGACCACTGGAACGGCGGTCTGGTGGTATCCGGCACACCGGCCAACCGCGAGCAGTACGCCAACGACCGCGCCATCTCCGACTGGGTGCTCTCCCGCGGCTACGCCTTCGCCGCCACCGACAAGGGCAACACCGGCCCTGCCTTCCACCGCGACGGCCGCGGGCCCGGTGACGCCATCGCCGAGTGGAACAAGCGCGTCACCCAGCTCACCCGCGCCGCCGGAGCCGTCGTCGCCCAGCGGTACCACCGGCCCCCGGCCCGCACCCTCGCCACCGGCCTGTCCAACGGCGGCTACCTGGTGCGCTGGCAGTTGGAGAACCACCCCGAGCTGTACGACGGGGGAGTGGACTGGGAGGGCACCCTGTGGCGCTCCGACGGCCCCAACCCGCTCACCTTCCTGCCGCCCGCGCTGCGCGCGTACCCGGTGTACGCCGCCGGTGGGGCCGGGGCCGAGGACGCCCGGAAGGCCATGCGCGAGGCCGGCTACCCGGCGGGTTCGGAGTTTCTGTGGCCGTACCACCACAGGGTCTACTGGGACCTGACGCAGCGCGTCTATCGCGAGGAAGTCGACCCGGGCTTCGACGGAGCGACCGAGGCGGGCACCCCCTACTGCGCGCCGGGCACTCCCGGCTGTGACGCCGACTACGACTACGCCGCCCGGCCGCCCGCGGTCCACCTCGCCGTCGACCGCATCGCACTGACCGGGCGCATCGGCAAACCTCTGATCACCCTGCACGGCACGCTCGACGTGTTGCTGCCCATCGCCGAGGACTCGGACGTCTACGCCCGCATGGTGCACCGGGCCGGTCGGGGCGCGCTGCTGCGCTACTACCGCATCGAGGACGGCACCCACGTCGACTCCCTCGTCGACGCCTTCCCCGAGGAACTCCGCCCGATGGTCCCCTGCCACCGCTCCGCCTTCGAGGCACTGGAACGGTGGCTGGCCGGAGACCGCCGGCCCCCGGCGGACCACACGGTCCGGCGCCCGGCCGACGCGGATCCCGCGACACTGCGCGAGAGCTGCCCGCTGGACTAGCGGAAACCCCTGCTCACTGTCGTGTGGTCCGCCTTGCAGGACTGGGGTGGCGGACGAATCTGGACTCGCCGGTTCCGCTGCGCCTAGCCTTGGCCACGACCTGACGTCCCATCATGTGGCATGAGCGGGGCCGTCACCGTGCCCTGCCGTGATGCCCTGTGCCATGGGCGCGTGCGGCCGGTGACCGCCGCCGCGCGCCCAGGAAGCAGTCCGTCATGACGACCACCCCCTCCACGGCGCCCGACGTCCTCTCCCCGGAGTTCGCGGCGGACCCGTACCCCGCCTACCGGACCATGCGCGAGGACTTTCCGCTGATCCACCACCACACGACCGGCGGCTACATCATCTCCCGCTACGAGGACGTCGCCCGGGCCTTCAAGGATCCCGTGTTCACCAGCCACAACTACGACTGGCAGATCGAGCCGGTGCACGGCCGGACCATTCTCCAGATGGACGGGCGTGAGCACTCCGTGCGCCGCGCGCTGGTGGCGCCCGCCTTCCGCGGGAAGGACTTACGGGAGAAGTTCCTGCCCGTCATCGAGCGCAACTCCCGGGACCTCATCGACGCCTTCCGGGACGCGCCGGAAGCCGATCTGGTGGGACAGTACGCGACCCGCTTCCCGATCAACGTGATCGTCGACATGCTCGGTCTTGACCGGGCGGACCACGGCCGGTTCCACGTCTGGTACACCTCGATGATCGACTTCCTGGGCAATCTGAGCCAGGACCCCGAGGTCGCGGCGGCGGGGCTGCGCACCCGGGACGAACTCGCCGCCTACATGATCCCGATCATCCAGGACCGGCGCGCGCACCCGGGTGACGATCTGCTCTCCGTCCTGTGCACCGCCGAGATCGACGGCACGCGGATGAGCGACGAGGACATCAAGGCGTTCGTCAGCCTGCTGCTCGCGGCGGGCGGGGAGACGACGGACAAGGCCATCGCCGGTCTGTTCCGCAATCTGCTGGCCCATCCGGAGCAACTGGCGGCCGTGCGCGAGGACCGTGCGCTCATCCCGGCGGCCTTCGCCGAGACGCTGCGCTTCACGCCTCCGGTGCACATGATCTTCCGTCAGCCTCGCGAGGACGTGGAGGTGAGCGGTGGCACGATTCCGGCGGGTGCCACCGTCACCTGTCTGATCGGGGCGGCCAACCGCGACGGGAGCCGCTACGCCGACCCCGACACCTTCAACATCTTCCGCGAGGACCTGACGACCGGCAGCGCCTTCTCGGCAGCCGCGGACCATCTGGCGTTCGCGCTCGGACGGCACTTCTGCGTGGGCGCCCTGCTGGCGAAGACCGAGGTCGAGGTGGGCGTCAACGACCTGCTGGACGCCTTCCCGACGATGGCCTTCGCCGATGGTGAGGTCCCCGCCGAGACAGGGGTGTTCACCCGGGGCCCCGGCTCGCTGCGGGTGCGGCTCGCCCGGCGGGCCTAGGCGCGGACCGGGGACGCGGTCTCCAAGACGGCGGCTCCCGGAGCCGTCCGGGTCAGCGGAAGGCCGCGTGTCCGGTCAGCGCCTGGCCGAGCGCGAGGGTATGCATCTCGGATGTGCCCTCGTAGGTGAGGACCGACTCCAGGTTGTTCATATGGCGGATGACCGGGAATTCGAGGGAGATGCCGTTGGCGCCGAGGATCGTCCTGGCCGTGCGGCAGATCTCGAGGGCCTCCCGTACGTTGTTCAGCTTGCCGAGGCTGATCTGCGCCGGGTGGACGCCTTCGGCGGAATCCTTCAGGTCCGCCAGCCGCATCGCGGTCATCGTCGCCTTGTGCAGTTCCAGGGCCATGTCGACCAGCTTCTGCTGGGTGAGCTGGAAGGCCGCCAGGGGCTTGCCGAACTGCTCGCGGTGGGCCGCGTAGTCGGCGGCTGTCCGCCAGGCTGAGCGGGCCGCGCCGGTGACGCCCCAGACGATGCCGTACCGCGCCTCGTTCAGGCAGGTGAGCGGGGCGGAGACGCCATGGGCCCGGGGCAGCGTCGCGGACGCGGGCAACCGGACGGAGTCCAGGACGAGTTCGCTGGTGACACTGGCCCGCAGCGACATCTTGTGCTTGATCTCGGGCGCGGAGAAGCCGGGGGTGTCCGTGGGTACGACGAAGCCGCGGACGCCGTCGTCGGTGCGTGCCCAGACGACGGCGACCGCCGCCACCGAGCCATTGGTGATCCACGTCTTGCGGCCGTCGAGGATCCAGTCGCCGCCCTCGCGCCGGGCGCGCGTGCGCATCGACGAGGGGTCCGAGCCGTGGTCGGGTTCGGTCAGGCCGAAGCATCCGATGGCCTCGCCCGCCGCCATACGCGGCAGCCACTGGTCCTTCTGCTCCCCGGAGCCGAAGCGGTGGATCGCGAACATGGCCAGGGAGCCCTGTACGGAGACGAAGGAGCGCAAGGCGGAGTCGCAGGCCTCCAGCTCACGGCAGGCCACTCCGTACGCCAGGGCGGACATGCCCGCACAGCCGTAGCCGTCGAGGTGCATGCCGAGCAGACCCAGCTCTCCGAAATCGCGGGCGAGGTCGGCCAGGGCGGGGAGCTCGCCTTGTTCGAACCATCCGGCGATGTGCGGTTCCACCTTGTCCGCGAGGTATTGGCGCACGGTGTCGCGGACGGCCCGCTCCGTGTCGGTGAGGAGGGATTCCAGGCCGAGCGGGTCGAGCGGGTCGATCGGGGCGAGCGTGGTGGACGGCATGGTCAGGCTCCTTGCTGGTGCGAGCGCGGGGGTGAGTGCGGATTCGAGTGGTCGAGCAGGCTGGCGATCTCGGCCTCGCCGTAGCCGAGTTCGGCGAGTACGTCGCGGCTGTGCTGCCCGAGTGTGGGCGGGGCCGTGCGCACCGGTGGGCGCTCGCCGCGGAAGGTGACGGGGAAGGCGATCTGCCGCAGCGGTCCGATGGCGGGGTGGTCGACGCTCCGGACCATGCCCAGCGCCTCGGTCTGCGGGCAGTCGTAGACCTCGTCGAGATGGCGGATGGGGGTGACCGGGATGCCCTCGCTCCCCAGCAGGGCGCACCAGTGGGCCACGGTGTCGTCGACCAGGACGGCCTGGAGCTGGGCGTTGAGGGCGGCGCGGTTCGCCACCCGGTCGCGGTTGGTGACGAACCGCGGGTCGTCCGCCCATTGCGGCCGGCGGAGCGCCGCGCACAGCCGGCGGAACAGCGCGTCGTTGCCGACGGCGATCACGAAGTGTCCGTCGGCGGCCGGGTAGGCCTGGTACGGGACGAGGCTCGGATGGCCGGAGCCCAGGCGCTCAGGGCGTTCCCCGGTCGCGAAGTAGCCGGTGGCCCAGTTGATGTGCAGGGCCAGCTGGGACTCGTACAGCGAGGTGGTGACGTACTGTCCGCGTCCCGTCCGCTCCCGTTCGACGAGTGCGGAGCTCACCCCGATGAGGCCGAACAGGGCGGCGGCCAGGTCCCCCATCGCGTATCCGGCCTTGACGGGCGGGCCGTCCGGCTCGCCCGTGAGCGACATCAGGCCGGCCGAGGCCTGCGCGATCATGTCGTAGCCGGGCTCGTCGCGCAGCGGCCCGTGGTCGCCGAACGCCGAGATGTGCAGCAGCACCAGGCGCGGGTAGCGGGCGGACAGCTCCTTGTAGTCGAAGGCGCGCGCGAGGGAACTGCCGGGGCGGAAGTTCTCCACGACCACGTCGGCGGTCGCCAGCAGCCGGTGGACGGCCTCCTGGCCCTGCGGCGACTTCAGATCCAGCGTCACCGAGCGCTTGCCGCGATTGGCGGCCAAGTAGTACGTCGCGTCGAGGCCGTTGAAGGGCGGGCCCCAGCCGCGCGTGGGATCGCCGCCATCGGGGTGTTCGACCTTGATGACGTCGGCGCCGAGGTCGGCGAGCGACATCGTCACATACGGTCCGGCCAGGATCTTCGACAGATCGACGACCTTGATCCCGGCGAGCGGAGCGGCCACGGGCTGCTCAGACACGGGCGGCCTCCGTCGCCTCGTATCCGGCGTCGGCCGCGGGGACCAGGGCGAGGGGCACCCGGCCGCCGTCGGCGAGTTCGGCGAGGTGGTCCAGCGCGGTGCGGGGGAGGGCGTCCGGGTCGTCCAGCAGGGCCAGGTGGGCCTGGGCGACCAGGAACGTGCGGCCGTTGCCGGTCGCCCCCGCCTCGTACTCGGCCTGCTCGAAGAGGAGCGTGGCCATGACGGTGCGGGCCAGTTCGTCGGCGTACCGGCCGATCCTCATCTCCGCTTCCTCCCCAGGGAGCTCCAGGAGCCGGTCCCCCTTCGCGCGCAGCGCCTTCCAGCGGTCGGCGAGACGGCCGGTCCCGTAGGTGCCGGCGAGGGTGTGGTGGGCGCTCCGGCGGCGCATGCAGCGCAACACGTCGAGCGCGATCACGTTCGACGACCCCTCCCAGATGGAGCCGAGGTGGGCGTCGCGCAGCAGGCGCGGGTTGACCCAGTCCTCGATGTAGCCGTTGCCGCCACGGATCTCCATCGCTTCGCCGGTGACGGTGCGGGCGCGCTTGCACAGGGTGTACTTGGCGAGTGGGGTGAGGACGCGGATCAGGTCCCGGGCGGCCGCGGACCCGTTGTCGGCCTCGGTCAGCCGGGCGGCCGCTTCCAGCACGAGGCCGAGTGCGGCCTCCGCGTCGACGACCATCGGCAGCAGGGTGGCGCGCATCAGGGGCTGCTCGAACAGCGGCTTGCCGAACACCTCCCGGACGCGGGTGTGGTCGACGGACTCGCGCACGGCGCGCCGCATCAGGGCGGTGGCGCGCATGGCGTTGGAGAGGCGGGAGACATTGACCATCTCGGCCATCTGGCGGAATCCGCTGATGAGTTCGCCGACCGGGGTCGCATACGCCTCATCGAGGGAGACCTCGGCGCTCGCGATGGACCGCGAGCCGAGCTTGTCCTTCAGACGGTCGACGCGGATGGCGTTGCGGCTGCCGTCCGGGCGCAGCCGCGGGACGAGGAACATGCCGAGCCCGCGCGTGCCCGCGCCCTGCCCCGGGACGCGGGCGAGCGTGAGGATCACATCGGCCGCCGGATTGGAGGCGAACCACTTCTTGCCCGTGAGCGTCCAGTGCGTGCCGTGGTCGGTGGCGAGGGTCCGGGTGAGACCCACGTCCGTACCGCCCTGCTGCTCCGTCATGAACATCGCCCCGGTGGCGCGGAGTTCATGGTCGGTGGAGGACAGGGCGGCGATCTCGCCGGCGTACCGCTCCGGGTCGAACAGGCGCAGGACGCGGGCGGCGGAGTCGGTCATCGACAGCGGGCACGCCATGCCGAACTCGGACTGGACGTACAGATAGGAGAGCGCGTACTTGACCGTGTGCGGGATCGCGGTGGGCCAGCCGTGGACGCCTGGGCGGTGTGACATCGCGGCGAGGCCGAATCGCTCGTACGCGATCGAGGCCACCCGGTCGTGCGCCGGATGGTACTCGATCTCGTCGACGCGTTCACCGTCCGGGGCGTACTGACGCAGCTTCGGCGGGTTGGCATCGGCGAGCGCGGCCTGCCGGTCGAGCTCACCGGCGGCGAGTTCGCCGAGCTCGGTGAGCAGCGGCTCCACTCGGGCGCGGTCCTCGGCGGACAGGATCCGGTCGAGCAGCGGGCGCAGCGCGGGATCCTGATCGGCGTGGTTCACGGACGGTTCTCCTGTCGGATGAGGGCGGGTGAGGCGGGTGAGGCGGCTCAGACGGGTGTGGCGGCGCGGGCGGTGACGGCCGGGGACGGTTCACCGGTGCGGGCCAGCAGCGGCAGCACGCCGAGGAGGGTCACGGCGGTGTAGCCGAGGCCGAGACCGACGACCGGCCAGATCGAGCCGGAGGCGGTGAGCAGGTACTGGGCGACGATCGGCGCTGTCCCGGCGAAGAGCGTGGTGCACAGCTGGTACGACAGGGACATTCCGGTGTAGCGGACCTCGACGGGGAAGACACGGGCGAGGATGCCCGCCAGCGCCGCGTAGTACATGGCGTGCGGAAAGGTCGCCAGCCCCATCCCGAGGACGGCCAGCCAGAAGTTGCCGGTGGCGCAGAGCACGAACATCAGCGGCAGGACGACGAACTCGGGCACGAGCATCCACAGCACGGCCTTCTTCAGCGGCCACCGGCCGGCGAGGACGGCGCCGAAGGGCTGGACCACGACCTGCACCACGAGGGTGAGGGAGATGACGGTCAGAAAGGTGGTGCGGTCGAAGCCGATGTCGGAGGTGGCCCAGGAGAGCGCGAAGGTCGTCTTGATGTAGGTGATCGCGACGCCGGCGGTGCCCGCGAGTACGCCCAGGGCGACGAGCAGCGGATAGCGGGTGAGCACGACCTTGATGGGCAGCTTGGCGGTTTGCTTGCGTTCCAGGACGGCCAGCATCTCGGGGGTCTCCGCCAGCCGCAGCCGGATGACCAGGCCGATGGCCACGAGGACGGCGGAGGCGAGGAAGGGGACGCGCCAGCCCCAGGATTCGAAGGCGGCGTCCGGGAGCCTGGCGATGCCGAGGAAGGCGAGCGTCGCGAGGAGATTGCCGACCGGGGAGCCCTGCTGGGCGAAGGCTCCGTAGAGCAGCTTCCGCTTCGGCGGGGCGTACTCGGTGGCGATGAGCACCGCGCCGCCCCACTCCCCGCCCATCGCGACGCCCTGGACCATGCGCAGCAGGACGAGGAGGACCGGGGCGGCGGCGCCGATCTGCGCGTATCCGGGCAGCAGCCCGACGCAGAAGGTGGCCGTACCCATCATGACGAGCGTGGTGATCAGGGCCTTCTTGCGGCCGTGGCGGTCGCCGTAGTGGCCGAAGATCAGGCCGCCGAGGGGGCGGGCGAGGAACCCGACCCAGAAGGTGGCGAACGCGGCCAGAGTGCCGACCGCGGGCGGGACGTCGGCGAAGAAGACCTTGCCGAGGACGAGCGCGGAGGCGGAGCCGTAGATGTAGAAGTCGAACCACTCGATGGTGGTGCCGACGAAGGCGGTGATCCCGGCACGTCTGGCGTCGCGGGCCGTGGGTGGCCGATCGGCCGGAGTGATGTGCTGCATGACGAGCGTCCTCTCGTAGCGGCAGATCTCGCCACGAGAGCCTGTGGAGGAGAGCGGTGCGGCCGCTCGGCGCCCCATCGCGAGATGGCCATCACTGTGCACCCGCCGTTTCAGAGGTGTCCAAGACCAATTCCGCTTATCGGTGAGACGTCATCCATCACAATCGACGGGCCGATCGCCGCTATCCGTGGAAGTCGGCCGGGGTGGGCAGGACCCGGTCGGCGACGCGCAGCACCGCTGCCAGGGCGGCGGACTGGTTGCCCGAGCGCCAGCCCAGCGCGATCGGCAGCACCGGCACATCGTCCCCGGCCAGGGGACGGAAGACGACATGTTCCAGTTGAATGTTGCGCGCCGACTCCACGACCACCGCGAGGCCGACACCCGCGCCGACCAGGGCGAGCATGGTGTACGAATCGGGTGCCTCCTGAGCGATCCGTGGCGCGAACCCCGCCTCGTGGCAGGCCTGCATCATCGCCTCCCGCACCGCGGAGCCGCGAGAGAGCGGGAACGTCACGAACGGCTCCCGCGCCAGCTCGGCGAAGGCCACCTCGGCACGGTTCGCGAGCGGATGGCTGTCCGGCAGCGCCAGCTGCAGCCGCTCCATGCGGACGACCCGTGCGCTGATCCCGCGCCGTACGGGCAGCGCCACGAAGCCGAGGTCCAGCGACCCCTCGGCGATCCGCCCCAGCGCCTCGCCGGCATAGGTCTGGCCCTCCAGGACCAACTCGATACCAGGGTGTTCGGAGGTGACGGCACGCGTCAGCACCGGCAGGGCGGAGTAGCTGCTGGCGCCCGCGAAACCGAGCGTGACGCGGCCGACCTCGCCCAGATGCGCCGCCTGCACGGTCCGCCGTGCGGCCGAGGCCTCGGCCAGCAGCCGCCGGGCGGGCTCCAGCAGCGCCCGCCCCGCGGCGGTGAGCTGCACGGACCGGGTCGTGCGGTCGAACAGCCTGACCCCGAGATCCCGCTCCAGCAGCCGGATCTGCTGGCTCAGCGGCGACTGGGCGATGTGCAGCCGCTCGGCTGCCCGCCCGAAGTGCAGTTCCTCGGCGACGGCGACGAATCCGGAAAGGTGACGTAGCTCCACGCACCCGACCATGCCATCCACACCGCTCCAAGAGAACTGAGGCCGTATCAAATTATCTCGGCCCAGGCCGGTTCCCGGCAGAATTCATAACACCCCGGGAACACCGGTGTGAAACGAGTGTGAAGAAGGTTTCGGTTGGGCTGGCACGGCAAGGGGGAGCCCCATGAGTTACCCCCATGACCGCGTAGCGGATAACAGTCAGTACAACAGCGATGGAAATCGCCCATACCATGCCGACCCTGCCGGATATCCCGCTGCCAATCGGCGTCGGGCGGGGCAATGGAGGGGGTCTGGGTGCAGACAGGACAGCGCTGGTCATTCACACCCTCGCAGACATTGCCGCGGGTTTTCTGGCGTTGTGGATCCTGCTGTACATGCTCGACGCGAATCAGGCGAATGTCTTCGTCGACTTCGTGCACGGTGCAGCGGACTGGCTCGCCGGCTGGTCACAGGACATCTTCACGATGGACACGGAATCCGTGCGAGTCTTCTTCAACTACGCACTGCCCGCGGGATCTACCTGGCGATCGGGCACGGCGCGGCGGCCTGGGTGCGACGGCTCTGACCGTCTCGAGGAGGGCGCGGGCGGATATCGGGTACCCGCCCGCGCCACGCGCCTTGCTGTCCCTGAACCCGGGGGGGGGGGACCGGAGATCGACCAGGGAGGGCGCGTGCCGATGGCCAGTCGGCAGTACCTACAGCGCCGGACCGTAAACGCGTGTTACTCCTGGGCCATTTTCGCCCGGCGCGCCCCGCTCGATCCGGGCCGAGTAACACGATCCGCGCCCTCGGCGCTGTAGGTAATGGCGCCGTCGGCACCGCCGTGGAGTGGGGTGTGTGGAGTCATGTCCCAGTCGTACGCGGCTATCGGCTGTGCGCTTTTCGCTGCCCGCCTTGGAGTTGTATATCAAATTGGAAACACTCCGGGGTGCATGCCCTCCGCCATTTGCATTTCGGTCGGGCGGGGAATGCACACTGTCGGGCATGCACCCAAGGACAGACAGCAGAAACCCCGGCTTCGCGCACCCCGCTGGATGGGGAAACCCCGCGCCGGGCAACGACGGCACGCCCCCACCGGACGACTTCCCGTACGAGGAGCACGGTGGTGGGCACCGCGGCAGGCCGCACCGCCGCCGTGGCAGGACGGTCCTACGTGTCCTGGTCGCCTTGGTCGTCGTTCTGCTGGTCGTCTCGGTGGCAACGTACTTCTGGGCCGACTCCGAGCTGCGCAAGGAAGTCGACCTCGGCAAGGTGGTCGACCGCCCCGGCACGGGGGAGGGCACCAACTACCTGATCGTGGGGTCCGACAGCCGCGAGGGCATGTCGGACCAGCAGAAGAAGGACCTGCACACGGGCTCCGCCGACGGCAAGCGCACGGACTCGATGATGATCCTGCACGACGGCGCGTCCGGCCCGACACTCATATCGCTGCCGCGCGACTCGAACGTGACCATCCCGAAGTTCCGCGGCTCCGAGTCCGGGGAGATCAAGGGCCCGCTGGGCGACAACAAGCTGAACGCCGCGTACTCCATCGACGGCCCGCAGCTGCTGGTCCGCACCGTCGAGTACAACACCGGCCTGCACATCGACCACTACGCGGAGGTCGGGTTCTCCGGCTTCGCCAACATCGTGGACTCCATCGGCGGCGTCGACATGACCCTCGACAAGGGCTTCAAGGACAAGTGGTCCGGCGCCGACTTCGACGCGGGCGAGCAGACGCTGAACGGCCAGCAGGCACTCGCGTTCGTCCGCACCCGGCACGCCTTCGCCACCAGTGACCTGGAACGCACCAAGAACCAGCAGAAGTTCCTCTCCGCGCTGGCAAGTCAGACCGCGACGCCCGGCACGCTCCTGAACCCCTTCAAGCTCTACCCCACCATGGGTGCCGGACTCGACACCCTCATCGTCGACAAGGACATGAACCCCTACTACCTGGCCAAGATGTTCTTCGCCATGCAGGACGTCACCGGCAGCGACGGCAAGTCGCTGAACATGCCCATCTCCGGCAGCGTCGGCGGCAACCTCCAGTGGGACAAGGCCAAGGTCAAACAGCTTGTGCAAGAGCTGAAGAACGACGAGCCGGTCACCGTGGCCGACCCGCAGTGATCCCCGCCGAGCGGCGGCCGGCCGGCCGCCGCTCGGCATCACCGGCCGGCCTGCGGACGGGATCCATCGGCGTCCGGTGAAGCGGAATATGGCTCTGTCCGCGGTTCCGTGAATCCCCGGGGCACCGCGCGGGCATGATGGCCCGGTGCGCGAAGAGCTGATAGTGCGGTTACGAGGGACGTGGCAGCAGACCGAACCACCCGACAGGGAACTGGTCGGCACCGCTCTCGCGCCGTTCGGCGCGGACCTCGTCGAGGTGACGCAGGCTGGGCCGGGCGACCTCCGAGTGCTGATCGTGGTGCCGGAGACGGCCGACCTGATCGCCGTCGGCTCGGCGGTGGCGGGCGCGCTGGCACTGCCGTCGCCCCGGATCACGTTCGAGCGCGGGATCTCCGAGGTCCGGGGCATCGCCGGACGCGGCTACTCCTGCTCCTGCGGCGGGGTCGACGGCGATCACACCCCGGAGTGCCCGAGAGCGGCCGGTACATGAGCTGGCGGCCACCCGTCCCGATGGGCTACCTGGACAGCATCCAGGCGGTCGGCGGGTTCGCCGCCCCGCTGCTCGCCGGAGGAAGCTTCACGCTCGCGGTGGTGGCGCTGCAGTCGGCCCCGGGCCCGGCGGGCGTCAGCCGGTGGCCGAACGCCTCCTTGGCTCTGTTCGTCCTGTCCGGTCTGCTGCAGATCGCGACCATTCAGGGGACGGCATGGTCACGACGTTATATGTGCACCCCGGGCGACCTTCTGCAGTGGTTCCCCGGCGAGCAGACCGACGGGACTCCCAGCCCGTTCCTGATCGGTATGCAGGAGAGCCATCTGCGACAGGCCCAGCGCTGGGCGAACGCGGCACGCGGCTTCTACCATGCGGGGATCATCGCGCTGCTCGCCGGGCTGCTCGTCATCTGCGTGCCGCGAGGACAGCCGACCGGCGGCCGCTGGACGGTCCTCGCCGTCTGTGCGGCCGGCCTTGTGGGGGAACTCGCCTGGCTGGTCAGGGCCACCTTTCTCGATCGCGCGATCCGCCGCGACGCCTGGCTCGGCATGGCCGTCCTGCTGGCCATCCTGGTATCGGTGTCCGCGCCCGGCATCTGGCATGGCTGGCCGGTACGTATCGGGGGCGCCGCCTGCCTGCTGCTGTGCCTTCTGCCGCTCATCCTGCGCCGATCGGTCACCTCGGCCTCGATCACCTCGGCGCTGAGCCTGAGTCTCGGTGTGATCGCCCTGCTCTTCCGTATACCTCAGCCGCTCGTCGTGATACCGCTGGTGCCGGCGTTCCTTCTCGAAGCCCACACGTTCGTGGACCTCATCCGCCGTCAGCGCGCTGTGAGCGGGTGACCAGACGTCACCGGAGACGAACTGATGGACACTCACGCGTTACAGGAACTCATCGCCTGTGTAAATCGGGTGACGGAGACCGGCGACGTCGGGCTCACCCTCGCGGACGAGATGGCAAAGCCCCTTTCGGATGTCTGGCAGAGCTGGGACGACGGGGACACCGAGTCGTCCCAGGTGCTGGGTGTCTTCCTCTTCTACCGCTATCTTGCGGCGCATGAGCGAATCGACATGGTCATGGCCATCCGGACGCTCACCCCCTGCCTCCTGTACGACGACCTGGCCCTGCCGCCCGACATGCTCCCCTTCCTCGCCGACTACGGCGCCTGCGAGGCGGAACTGCTGCGCGAGGCCGCCCGCAGCTCACTCGATCCCGCACGTGCCGAGCGTGCGGCGTTCGCCTGGCAACGCGTCGTCATGGCGACCGAGGCCGGTGATCCGCAGCGCGAGGAGCGCGAGAGGGCCCTTGGGCGGGCGCTGCGACTGCTGGCCGCCCGGCGCGGCGACACCGCCGACCTCGACCGGGCCGTCGCCGCGGCCCGCGCGGGTCTTGTCCCGCATGGCCACCGGGACCGCCTCGCCACCTGTCATGAGCTCCTCCTGGCGCTGGAAGAACGCTACGAGGCGACCGGGAGCGCGGAGGATCACGAGGCCGCGCTGCGGTGCGCGGAGGAACTTGCCGCATACGCGCATACCTCGGCCCGCGACGCCGTCGGATGTTCCCTCCTGTTCTCCTTCGGCGAGAAGCTCTACCAACGGTTCCTGCGCGATCCCAACACCGCGGATCTGCGCCGAGCCATCGGCTTCCTCCAGGATTCGGTCGAGTTCCCCGGCCCGCACCTGCCGACCCGGCTGCTGCTCCTGTCGCGCGCCCTCGGCATGTGGTCCGCCGCCGCCCGGGACCCCGGCATCGTGACCGACGCGATCGCCCGGGCCGAGCAGGCCGAGGAGCTGGTCCTGCGGAACCACCGGGACTACCCGCTCATCAAGTGGCAGATCGCCACGCTGTACTTCGCGCGCTACCGCACGACACACTCCGGCGACGACCTCGACCGGGCCGCGGCGGCGATCCTCGAGGCCACCCTGTGCCTGACCCGTGAGCTCCAGATCACCGCTCTCCAGTCCGACATCGCATTCGCCCAGTACGAGCGCACGGAGGACAGCGAGCACCTCTTCACAGTCCTCGGCCTGAGGAAACGCGTACTGCGCAAACTCCCCGAAGACGACGACTTCTCCCGGGCGGACGCCCACTACTCACTCAGCCAGGCCCAGATGCACTGGTACCGGCGGATGGGCTCGATCGAGGACCTGGACAGCGCGGTCGACAACGGCCGCGCCGCGCTTGACCTCGTGGCCGCGACCGACACGCGTCGCCGCCAGAAGTTCCTGTGCGGGCTCGGCAACGTTCACATGGCGCGTTTCACCATGCGTAGTGAGCGGGACGCCCTGCCCGAGGCGATCCACCTGTTTCGGGAAGCCGTCGCCGACGCACCTGAGCGCTGCTTGCCGCTTGCCCTGCTCGCCGCCGCCCTCGGGTACCGGTACGAACTGACACGGGACATCACCGACCTCGACGAGTCCATCGCCGAGGGTGAACGCGCCTTGGAGTTCGCCTCCCCCCACCAGCGGGCGGACATTCTGCGAGATCTCAGCGTCGCCCGCCGGCTGCGCTTCGGCGGCACCGGCGACGCCACCGATCTCGACCGCGCCAGGGCGGGGGTCGCCGAGGCCCTTGCCCTCCCCACTCTCTCGGCCCGAGCGCGGATACGGCTCAGCCTGGAACAGGCTGAGCTGGCCTCCCTTTCCTCGAGGCATCCCGCGGAGAGGCTGTCGGCCTTCGAGGCAATTGTCGAGCTGCTGCCCGAGGTCGGCCTGAGCAGCCCCTACCACCATGACCGTGAGCACATGCTGTCCGTCCACGCCGGCCTGGGCGCGAAGGCGGCCGACGCCGCGGTCGCGGCCAACCGCCCTGATCGGGCCCTGGAACTCCTGGAAAAGGCGCGCGGCATCCTCGCCGACACCGTGCCGACGCCGGGACGGCGCGGCACTCGGGCCACCACCGCCCGCCACCTGTGCCGTAACGCCACCCGTGGCCCGATCGTCACGGTCAGCGCGATCGAGACCGGCGGCCTGGCGCTGCTCGTCACACCGTCGGGTGTCCACCCCGTCGCCCTGCCCGGCCTCAGGCTCCACAAGGCCAGGGCCCGGCACAAAGCTCTCGAGATGGCCCTCGCCTCGGGCGCCTGTGAGGACGTCCTTGACGTCCTCACCTGGCTCTGGCACACGGTCGCCCGCCCCGTACTGGAGGCGCTGAAGGCCGCGAGGTGGCAGGGGTCCCGCCTCTGGTGGTGCCCGGTGGGGGTGATGTCGCTCTTCCCCCTGCACGCCGCGGGCGACGGCCACGACGGTGTCATGGACAGAGTGGTGTCCTCGTATCTGCCCACCGTCCGGTCCCTGCCCGCCGAGCGCCGACGCCCCGCCTCCCCGGGCAAGGCCCTCGTGGTGGCGATGAGCAGAACTCCCGGCCAGGCTTCGCTGCCGGGTGCCGCGTCCGAGGTGAACAGCCTCTCCCGGCTGCTCTCGGCCACGGTCCTGCACAACGAGCAAGCCACCCGCGACGCCGTCCTGACGGCCCTGCCCAGTACCCGGATCATCCATTTCGCCTGCCATGCGCACGCCGACACCCGTGAACCGACCCGCAGCCGGCTGCTCCTCCATGACCAGCCACTCACCCCGAGAGATCTGCCGTTCGGCCTGGACGCCGACCTCGCCTACCTGTCGGCCTGCGCCACCAGCGATGTCATCTTCCTGGGCGCCGACGAAGCCATGCACATCACCGGCGCCTTCCACCTGGCGGGCTTCCGCCATGTCATCGGCACCCACTGGCGCATCGACGACCAGGCGGCGGCCGACATCGCCGACCACTTCTACACCGTCATCGCGGCCCATGGCCCCGATAGCGCCGCCCAGGCCCTGCACACGGCCACCGTAGAACTCCGTCGCGCCCACCCCGGCAGGCCCGACCTCTGGGCCTCCCACCTTCATATGGGCCCCTGACACCCAGACATCGGTTGGCTGACGCCTTCCACCGCCTCGATGTCGCTGAGCGGCCCAACCCACCTGCGGATATGGACGCTTGGGAATTCTGATACGTCGGAGGTCTTCCCTTGGGCCTCATATGGCCTGCACCATGCCGGGTAGTTCACCACCGGATATGGGAGGCACATACGTGACCCCGACAACAGGGAACGGGATCTCTCGCAGAGGAGTGATCGGCTCGGCGGCCGTAGCCGGCTCGGCGGTCGCGCTCGGCGCCGGAGCGCCGCTGACCGGCTCCGGTACCGCCTGGGCCGCGCCCCGGGGGCCCGGCGGGTCGGGAAGCCTGACCGAACGGCTGGCCAGGGCCGCCGCTCCGCGGTGGCGGCGGATGCCCGGCGACTGGAAGGACGGCCCCTTCCTGGCCAACGGTCTGCTCGGGGTGAACGTCTACCGGGGCGCCACGGCCAACTCCGTGAAGGTGATGGTCAGCCACAATCAGGTACAGGACCAGCGACCGCAGTGGGCCGCCACGTACGGCTATTCACGGCTGCCCATAGGGCATTTCGACCTCACGCTGGCGGGTGAGGTGACCGATGTCGACTGGACCCTGGACATCTGGGACGCCGAGCTGCGCGGCACCGTCACCACCACCCGGGGCAGCGTCCGCTTCTCGATGCTGGTGCACAACGCCCGTACCGCGCTGCTGATCTCCACCCGGCCGAGCGCGGGGGAGGAGAGCGCGGCCTGGTCGTTCACATGGATGTCCGCCACCTCGCCCCGGACGAAGGGCAAACCCGCCGACTACACCGGCAACCCCGACCCCCGCACCGGCTCCACGGGCGCCACCCACTACGTCGAACAGCCGTTGATCGCCGGTGGCGGGTGGACCACCGCCTGGCGGGAACGCCGGGTCGGCACCGGCAGGCTGCTCGCCGCGCATATCGTCTACCGCTACCCCGACGACCTCTCGAAGACCACCGAACTCGCCGTGGCCGAGGTGGCGCGGACCCTGGCCGAGGACCCGGACGGCCTGGTGCGCGAACACCGCGGCTGGTGGAACCGCTTCTACGAGCACAGCCTGCTCTCCGTGCCCGACAAGCGGATTCAGGACTTCTACTGGATCCAGCTCTACAAGGCCGCCTGCGCCACCCGCGCCGGAGGACCCTCGATGTCCGAGTGGGGACCCTGGTACCCGGAGACCGGAGGGAGCTGGACCGCGGTCTGGTGGAACCTCAACGTCCAGATCGCCACCTGGCTGATCCAGGGCTCCAACCACCTCGAACTCGACTCCGTCACCTCCACCTTCAAGAGCTTCGAGAAGAACCTGCCGCTGTCCCTCCCGCCCGAGATCCCGAACGAAGAGATCTACGCCCTGTCCCACCCCTCCGACTGGACGCTGCGCCCCGGCGCCCACACCGTCGGCGTCCCCGGCACCTCCACCAAGACCGACAACAACGGCAACCTCATCTGGGCCATGCACAACGTATGGCTCAGCTACCGCCACACCATGGACGTAGCGATCGTGCGCGACGTCCTCTACCCGATCCTCGTCAAAGCGGTGAACTACTACGACCACTTCCTCCACGAGGGCGGCGACGGCAAGCTGCATCTGCCGCTCACCCGCTCACCGGAGTACGCGGACGCGGTGGACTGCACCTACGACCTCTCCCTGCTCCGCTGGGGCTGCGCCACCCTCCTGGACTGCCTGCGCATCCTCCGCACCGACAACCCGCGCGCCGGGCGCTGGCGGGAGATCCTGCGCCGTCTGGTCGACTATCCGCGCGGCGCGGACGGCGTCCTGATCGGCGCCGACACACCCCTCGCCGACTCCCACCGCCACTTCTCCCACATGCTCTGGCTCTACCCGCTGCACGAGCTGGACTGGGACCGGCCGGCCGACCGGGACATCATGCGGACCACGTTCGGCCACTGGACAGAGGACCGCAGCCTCTGGGCGGGGTACAGCTACGCGGCGGCCTCCTCGATGGCGTCGCGGATGGGGCGTCCCGACGACGCCCTCGACTTCCTCACCACCTTCACCGGGAACCTCTTCGACGAGTCCTACATGGACTGCTACATGACCGAGAACACCATGTACGCGGAGGACACCAACCTGGGCATCGAGAGCCCGCTGACCACGGCCCAGTCGATCCTCGACATGGGGATGCAGAGCCATGGCGGCGTCGTCCGGGTCTTCCCCTCCGTCTCACGGCGCTGGCCCGACGTCTCCTTCCAGGCCCTGCGCGCCCAGGGCGCGTTCCTCGTCGACGCGGACCGCTCCGACGGCAGGACCCGGTGGGTGCGGGTCCACAGCGAGGCGGGTGCGCCACTGGTGCTGCAGCACGGCATCACCGGCGCCATCGACGTACGGGACGAGCACGGCCGCCGGCTGCGGTACCGGGAGACGGGGCCCGGCCGTATCGAGATCCCGCTCGGCCGGGACGAGACGGCCGTCGTCGCCCCGCGCGGCGCCCACCCGGATCTGCGGCCGCGCGACGTGCCGGCCGTGGGCGACGCGAAGCCGTGGGGGCTGCCGGACTGAGCCGGGGCTCCGGGAGGGGCCGGGTGAGGGATGGCCTCCCGGTCGGCCGACGTTGACGAGGGAGGCCCCCGGGCGCAGGGCGTCGAAGAACCGCTCGCCGAGGAGGTGCTCGGTCGCCTCGGTGCCGGGGAGCGTGTTCACGACGGCGTCCACGGCCGGTGCCACCTCGGTGATGCGGTCGGGGTGGATCACGGTGGAGACACCGGGGACGGTGACGTCTCTCCGGCTCGTGCCGATGACCGTGGCACCCAGCGCCTGGAGTGTCCCGGCGACGGCCCGGCCGATCCCGCCGAAGCCGAGGACGAGCACGGTCTGGCGGCTGACCTGTCCCATCGTCCAGCGGCCGGTCCACTCCCGGTCACGTTGCCGGCGGCTGAGGCGGGGCAGATCCTTGGCCCCCGCGAGCACGCCGAAGACGGCGAACTCCGCGAGCGGGCGTCCGTGGACCCCGGCCGAGGTGGTGAAGAGGACACGGTCGAGTTCGTCGGGACGCAGCCCGGCGGCCTTGACCTGGCTGCCCCCGCCCGCGGCCATGGTGTGCACCCAGCGCAGGCGCGGATTGGCCCGGACAGCTCGCGCCAGGGCGGCCGGGTCCACGTCGGGGACGCCGTACAGGGCGTCGGCGGAGTCGATGGCCTCCTCGTAGGCGCGCTGCCGCGCGGGGCCGCGCTTCCAGGCCGGGTCTCCCGCGAAGTCGGCGGGCCAGCGCATCGGAGGCAGCAGATCATGGTCGACGACGAGGTCGATCCGCGGCTCCAGCTCCCTGACGCGGGCGCGGTTCTCCTCCGACAGCGGGGCGGCGACCGCGACACGGAGGCGGCCTTCCGCCTGGTTCCGGCCGGTCATCGGACGCCCGCGTTCCGCAGTGCCTCGACCTCGGCGTCCAGTGCGTCCTCGCGGGCCACGATCTCCTGGACCGACGCGAGTGCTTCATGGGCCCGGTGGGGCGGGACACCCGCCACCAGGAGGAGCGCATGCCGCCCACCGTCACCACGCAGCCGCCCCGGTTCGCCACCGCCGACGCCGTCGCCCGGATCGCGGCCGCGTCCCGCCGTACGCAGCAGCCGCGGTCCCGGGCCGACCTCGTCTCCCTCGCCATGGGCGAACCCGATTTCGACACGCCCCCCTTGGTGACCGAGGCGGCCCAGGCCTCGCTGCGCGCCGGACGGACGCACTACTCGCCGCTGCTCGGCGAACCCGCCCTGCGCGAGGCACTGGCCGGGAAGCTCGCCGCCACCACCCAAGCGCCGGTCTCCGCCGCCGACATCCTGATCACCCAGGGCGGGACCGCCGGCCTCGCGGCCTCGATCCTCTCCATCGTCAACCCCGGTGACAAGGTGGTCATCCCCGACCCCACCTACTCCCTCTACGCCGACCTCGTCGCCATGGCAGGGGGTGGTCGTCGCCCCCGTCCCGCTCGGTCCGGACCTGCACTGGGATCTCGACCGGCTCGCCGCCGCCCTCGCGGACGCCAGGCTCTTCGTCTTCTGCAACCCCGTGAACCCGACCGGGATCGTCCACGGCCACGAGGAACTCTCCGCGCTCGCCGAACTGCTCGACGGCACCTCCACGATCGTCATCTCCGACGAGGCATACTCCGGCCTGGATTACACCGGACGGCCCTTCACGTCCGCGGTCTCCGTCGACGGGCTGCGCGAGCGGACCGTCTACTGCCAGACCTTCTCCAAGAGTTACGCGATGACCGGCTGGCGCGTGGGTTACCTCTGGGGTCCGCCGCCCCTCATCCAGGCGGCCGCGCGCGTCCACAACACCTTCAACGGGTCGGTGAACACCTTTATCCAGGACGCCGCGCTCGTCGCGGTGGAAAGCTGTGCGGATGACGTCGCCCGGATGCGCGCCGCCTACGAGGAACTCGGCGAGATCATGCGCAGGGAACTGGCCTCGATCCCAGGTCTCACCCTCAGCACGCCCGAGGGGGCCTTCTACCAGTTCCCGCGGTACGACCTCGCCCTGCCCTCCGTCGATGTCGTGGCGGCACTGCGCGCGCACGGTGTCGCGGTCCGGCCCGGAAGCGAGTTCGGGGCCCGGGGCGAGGGGCACCTGCGCCTGTCGTACGCGGCCGGCCCGCGGTCCATCGTCGAGGGCGTCCGCAGGCTGGCCCACGGCCTCGCCGCCCTGCGATGAACGCCGTCCCGGACGCGAGGAGGAGTCGTCCCATGCGCAGTGACACCGAGCGCAACCGCAGGCACCTCATCAGGGCGGCCGCACGGCTCTTCGAGAACTCGCCCACCCCGGTCAGCCTCGCGGAGATCGCCAAGCATGCCGAGGTGTCCACCGCGACCGCCTACCGCCACTTCTCCTCCGTGGAGGAGATCCTGCACGCCTTCCGCGCCCAAGTGGGCTCCGAACTCAGGGACTTCAGCGCCGCGCAGACGACCCGGGGCATGCGCAAGCTCGAAGCGGTGTCGCGGTACTGGGTGTCCCTGGTCCTCGAGCACGGCGGTGCGATGGCGCAGATGCGCTCGCACCGCGGCTACCTCGAACGACTCCGCGAGGGCACCGGCTACCTCACCCCGCAGGCCGAAGCGCTCACCGAGCCGCTGCGGCAGACGGCCGCAGGAGCTCGGTCTGGGAGACCTGGGCGACGAAGCCCTGTATCTGTGGAACGCGTTGTTCGACCCACGGGACATCCTCGACCTCATCAAGAGCGGACGAACCGAGGACGAGGCGGCCACCCGCCTCATGGGCGCCCTGCGCGGAGCCCTGATCGGGTGGTCGGCGGCCCGGCACGGCACGCCGGACTCCGGCCTGGTCTCTTCCCCACTGAAGGCCGACACCGGCTGAAGTACGCTGTCGGCGCACTTCCGCGCCTGAAGCACGGCTCGTGCCGGCGCCCGGCCGGCTCGCATGCGAACGGAGAGAACAGCGCACATGGACGTCAGCGCCTACCTCGAGGCC
Source organism: Streptomyces rapamycinicus NRRL 5491 (assembly GCF_024298965.1). Lineage (NCBI taxonomy): Bacteria > Bacillati > Actinomycetota > Actinomycetes > Kitasatosporales > Streptomycetaceae > Streptomyces > Streptomyces rapamycinicus. The sequence continues at coordinate 12,048,056 of NZ_CP085193.1, forward strand.
GTCTACGGCAATCTCCACCGCCGGGATCCCGCAGAAACGGAGTTCCATCAGGCGGCACACGAAGTCCTGCAAGCGATAGGACCCGTGCTCCAGGCCCATCCGGAGTACCTCCACGCCAGGATCGTGGAACGGCTCTGCGAGCCCGAACGACAGCTGATCTTCCGGGTCCCGTGGGTGGACGACCAGGGAACGGTGCAGGTCAACCGCGGCTTTCGGGTGGAGTTCAACAGCGCCCTCGGCCCGTACAAGGGCGGACTGCGGTTCCACCCCAGTGTCAACCTCGGCATCGTCAAGTTCCTGGGCTTCGAGCAGATCTTCAAGAACGCGCTCACCGGCATGGCGATCGGCGGCGGCAAGGGCGGTTCGGACTTCGATCCCAAGGGCCGCTCGGACGCCGAGGTCATGCGCTTCTGCCAGGCGTTCATGACGGAGCTGTACCGGCATCTGGGCGAGCACACGGACGTGCCCGCCGGGGACATCGGAGTCGGCGGCCGTGAGATCGGCTATCTCTTCGGCCAGTACAAGCGGATCACCAACCGTCATGAGTCCGGCGTTCTGACCGGTAAGCCGGTCGGCTGGGGCGGATCGCATGCCCGCACCGAGGCGACCGGCTACGGCGCGGTGTTCTTCGCCCAGGAGATGCTCGCCACGCGCGGCCAGGACTTCGACGGACGGCGGGCCGTGGTCTCCGGATCGGGCAACGTGGCCATCTACGCCATCGAGAAGGTGCACGCCCTCGGCGGACGGGTGGTGGCCTGCTCCGACTCCTCCGGCTACCTGGTCGACGAGGACGGCATCGACCTGGAACTGCTCAAGGAGATCAAGGAGGTGCGCCGCGAGCGGATCTCCGCCTACACCGAGGTGAAGACGACCGCCCGGTTCTCCGCCCGGGGGTCGGTGTTCGACGTGCCGTGCCAGGTCGCGCTGCCGTGCGCGACCCAGAACGAGCTGCACCAGCAGGACGCCACCGCGCTGACGAAGAACGGTGTGCTGGCCGTGGCCGAGGGCGCGAACATGCCGTGCACGCCCGAGGCGGTCGAGGTCTTCCGCGGCGCGCGGATTCTGTTCGGTCCCGGCAAGGCCGCCAACGCGGGCGGGGTGGCGACCTCCGCACTCGAAATGCAGCAGAACGCGGCCCGCGAGAGCTGGAGCTTCGAACGTACGGAGGACCAGCTCGCCACCATCATGCGGCAGGTGCATGCGCAGTGCCGCGCCACCGCGGAGACCTATGGCGGTGACGCCGACGACTACGTGCTCGGCGCCAACACCGCGGGCTTCCTCCGTGTCGCCGAGGCCATGACCGCCCAGGGGGTCGTCTGACCTGCCGCCGGCATGACGAGGCGGGGGCGCATGACGTATTGGCCCCCGCCTGGCCACCGGCGCGCCGCGGCGCGCCGGGGTACCGCTACGAGTCCGCCGGTCCGGTCCAGTCGGCGGCCACATGGCCGATGCGGACCCGCTGCGGGTGGTCGCCGACCGGCACGGACGCGGTCTTCTCGCCCGTCGCGAAGTCGATCGCGGTGACCCGGTCGGCGCCGCTCTCGGAGACGACGCACGAGGTGCCGTCGCCGCTCACCGTCGCCCAGTAGGGCTTCGAGGTCGGTACCAGGGGGCCCTCCTGGAGCGATTCCCGGTCCACGACGGTCGCGTAGTCGTCCATCGTCCCGGCCACGCACAGCTTCTTGCCGTCGGGGCTCATCGACAGGCCGTGGTGGCGGGAGTCGTTGACCCAGGTGGTGCGGTCCTCGCTGGTGTCAGGGTTCTTCGGGAGGGTCTTCGCGCGGGTGATCTTGTCCTTGGCCACGTCGTACTCCAGGAACCCGTTGAAGAAGGAGACCTGGAAGTAGAGCTTGGACTCGTCGGGGGTGAAGGCGACGGGCCGGACGGCGTCGGACAGGTCCTTGCGGCCGAAGGCGTCGAGCCGTTCGCGCATGTCGATGACCTTGACCTGCTTGAACGTCTTCGTGTCGACCACGGTGATGTGCCGGTCGCCCTTCGTCCAGTCCATCGACGGATCGTCCAGGTCGGTGTTGACCTCGCCGATCGACATGTTCCAGAGATACTTGCCGCCGTCGGTGAAGACGTTCTCATGGGGCTTGTCACCGGCGGAGAACGAACCGAGCTGCTTCCCCGTCTCGATGTCGAGGACATGCACCGTGTTCGACGTAGAAGCCGACACCGCGACGCGTTTGCCGTCGGGGGACACGGCCATGTGGTCCGCGCGGAACCCCGACACGGGGAAGCGCCAGTTGACTTTCCCCGTCGTGACGTCGATCGAGACCACGTCGGCGAAGCTGGGCCGGGAGACGACGATGGCGGAGCCGTCCGGGGTCGAGTACATGTCGTCGACGAACTGGTCGTGCCCTTCTCCCGGCCCCAGCCGGATCCCCAGGAAGAAGGCGAGCTTGATGGGGTTGAGGTAGATCTCGGTGAGCCGCTGGTCCTTGTCCGGTATGACGTTGATCCGGCCGATCCTGGCCAGGTCACCGGTGGACTTTATGACGTCGGCGGTGCCGTCCCAGTTGTTGCCCACGAACATCACTTCCCGCAGGCCGTCCGCCTTCGGCTGTGCGGAGGCGCTCACCGCCGTGGAACCGGTCACGGCCAGTGCCACGGCGGCGGCGAGGGAGAGAATCATTCGGGTGGAGCCACGGTGCTCGGGAGGCATGGCCACTCCATTGGAGGTGATGGGGGTCGGTCATCGTCGGGGCGCCACCTACTGGAAAGTAATGAAGGCGGATGCCTCTCACAAGAGCTCTGACGGCAAAAAATGACAGGCTCTCAACTTCGCGGCGGGCAAGGTCTGCTTTGACGCACTGGACGACGGAACGACTGCTGCCGGCCTTTCGCATCGACCGGCCCGCATGAGGATGGTCCGGAGGAAAGGTGCGGGTCATGCCGCTGAAGGCGGCTGCCGTCCGATGGCGAGGTGGCACGGTGACCAACCACGATGAGGCTGGGGCTGTCCGGCCGTTGACCCTGGCTTGGGTGAGCCGGCACCTGGAGGTCGGCGAACGGGCCGTCGGAACCGAGGCGCTGCACGGTGGCAGCACCGCCGAAATGCGGCGGCTGACCATCGGCACGCGGGACGGAGGCACCCGCGACCTGGTGCTGCGGAGCTTCGTCGACCCGTTCCACGTGGAGCGCGCCGAGGACTGGCTGGACCGGGAGGCCGGCGCCCTGACGCTGCTGGCGGGGACCGGCGTACCGGCTCCTGCGCTGGTCGCGGTTGATCCGGCCGCCGCGCACTGCGAGTATCCGTCGCTCCTGATGACCCATCTGGCGGGCCGGACGGTCCTCGACGACGAGGGATTGGAGACGCGCGTCCCTCTGCTGGCCCGTCAACTCGTGGCGATCCACGCGGTGCCACCCGGCGAGCGGCCCCGGGGGTATGTGGCGTTGACGACCGCCGACACCGTCGTGGTCCCGAAGGGCGCAGATGCGGCGGTATGGGCCGCGGCGATCGACGTGATCCGCAAGCCCGCGCCGCCCTATGAAGGGCGATTCCTGCACCGGGACTTCCAGCCCGGCAATGTGCTGTTCGACGTGGCGCCCTCGGGCTCAGCCGGTGCGCGGATCACCGGCGTCGTCGACTGGGCGGCTACCTCCTGGGGTCCGGCGGACCTTGATGTGGCGCACTGCTCCACCAATCTCGCGCTGCTGCGCGGCCCGGCCCGGGGTCTGCGGTTCGCGGAGGCGTATGAGGAGACCGGCAGGTGCTGGCCGCGGACGCGAGCGAGCGGCTGTACTGGCGGGTGCGGGACGGGCTGGCGTGCTCGGAAGAGGTGCGGTTGGTGGCGCGGCCATGGCGGGAGGCAGGGAGGGCGGAGCTGACGACGCGAGCCGTGGAGGAGCGGCTGGATACCTATGTCACCGCCCTGATGGACGCGCTGGGCTGAGCCAAGGCGCTGCGGGCGCGGTCCCGGAGCCGGGCGCCGGGCCCGGCAGTGGGTGGTCGAGGACCGTCTCTGGGCCCTCCTCGCGGTGGTGCCGCCCGCACGGCGCGGCCACTGCCTAGTGGAGCTGCCACAGTGCGTCACAGAACTGCCACCGCTGTCACAGACGTCGTCTAGTGTGCCGAATTATGGACCTGGACCTTGCGGGACGACGGGCGATGGTGACGGGGAGCAGCGGTGGCATCGGTGCCGCCGTGGCCCGGCGGCTGGTCGACGAAGGGTGCGCTGTGCTGGTGCACGGTCGCGACCCGGGGCGCGTCGGCGACGTCGCGGAGCGGCTTCGTGCGGTGGGCGGGGTGGTGGACGTCGTGCTGGGGGACCTCGCCGATGAGGCCGCCGCCGAGACGGTGGCCGAGCGGGCCCGGGAGTGGGGCGTGGAGATACTGGTGAACAACGCCGGCCCCTTCGCCGAGCACGACTGGGACTCCGCGGAGCCGGCGCTGTGGCTGGACGCGATGAACGGGAACGTCGTGTCCGCGGTGCGGATGATCCGGGCCCTGGTGCCTCGGATGCGCGAGCGCGGATGGGGAAGGGTGGTCAATGTGGGCAGCCGGGCCGCGACGACTCCGTTGCCGAACATGGTCGAGTATTCGGCGGCGAAGGCGGCGGTGGTCAACATGACGACCAGCCTGGCCCGGGATCTGGCCGGATCCGGCATCACCGCGAACACGGTGAGCCCCGGCGTCATCGTGACGGACGGCATGCGGCAGATGTTCGAGGACGGAGCGGCCGCACGAGGCTGGCCGGAGCAGTGGACAGAGCTGGAGCCGCTGGTGGTGGCGGAGTACGCGCCGAACCCGGCGGGCAGGCTCGGCACCGCGGCGGATGTCTCGGCGGTGGTCGCGTTTCTCGTCAGCCCGCTGGCCGGCTACATCAACGGAATCAATCTGCGCGTCGACGGGGGCATCGCGTTGGTGCCGTAGGGAAGACCGCCCACCGCATGATGCCCGTCCGCACACGCCCAGCCTGTCTGAGAAGGACTCCTTGGTCATGCACACCACCCCCCGTATCGCGATCGTCGGCGGTGGCCCGGGCGGCCTCACCCTCGCGCGCATTCTTCAGGCAGGCGGCATCGACGCGGTCGTGTACGAGCGCGAGTCCGCCGACACCGCCTGCGGCCAGGGCGGCGCCCTCGACCTGCACCCCGAGTACGGCCTGCGCGCACTGCGCGAGGTGGGGCTGGAGAACGACTTCTGGGCCCGGGCCCGCCCCAGGGGTCTGGATATGAAGATCCTCGGCAAGGACGCCACCGTCCATCCCCAGGACGTCACCCCCGAAGGGGACTCGGGCCGGCCGGAGATCGATCGCCGTGCCCTGCGCGAGATGCTCCTCGACGGCCTTGCCCCCGGCAGCATCCGCTGGGGCCACAGCCTCGGCACCGTCATCGCCCTGGAGGGCGGCCGTCACGAACTCCACTTCGAGGGCGGTGCGGTGGGAACCTGCGACCTGCTCATCGGAGCGGACGGCATCTGGTCCCGCGTCCGTCCGACGCTCACCGATGTACAGCCCGTGTACTCCGGGATCAGCTGCATCGAGATCGGTGTCCCCGAGGCCCACCGCACCCAGCCGGCCCTGGCCGCGCTCGTGGGCCGCGGCAACATGTTCGCGCTTCAGGCGGACAAGGGCCTGATGGCGCAGCGGGCCGCCGATGGCCGCCTGCGCATCCACGTCGCCTTCCGCGTTCCGGAGGACTGGCTGACCACGAACGGCATCCCCTACGACCAGCCCGAGCGGGCCCGCGCCGCGATCCTGGAGCACTTCACCGACTGGGCCCCGCAGCTGACGGACCTCGTCCGCCACTGCGATGACACGATCGTGCCCCGCCGCCTCTACGGCCTTCCCACCGGCACCAGTTGGCCGACCACGCCGGGCCGCACCCTGCTGGGTGATGCCGCCCACGGCATGGTGTCGTTCTGCTGGGGCGTCAATCTGGCCATGCGGGATGCCGCCGACCTCGCCCGAGCCGTCATCGGGGCCGGTGACGACCTTACGGCGGCGATCGCCGCGTACGAGAAGACGATGCGTGAGCGTGCGGTGTCCATGGCCGAGGAGCTGGAGGCGATCCCCGATGAGGGGAGCGATCCGTACGGCGTGCGGAATCTCGGTGACTTCTTCCGGCGGATGGCCGCCCATGGGCGCCGGGGGAGCCGGCCTGCGGGCTCGGCCGGGCGGAGCCTGCCGCCCGTCGTGGCGGATCGGCCCACCAGGATCGACCTGAACCTGCTGATCCCGCTGAGCGCGCTCCTTTCGGAGCGGAGTGTCACCAGGGCCGCCGAGCGGGTCTCCGTCAGCCAACCCGCGATGAGTACGGCACTCGCGAAGCTGCGGCGGCACTTCAACGATCCGCTGCTGGTCAGGGCCGGGCGGGTGATGGTCCTCACCCCGCTCGCGGAGTCCCTGGTCGATCCGGTCAAGGAACTCCTGGGCGGGATGTACGGGGTCCTGGACCGCACGGAGGAGTTCGATCCGGCCACCAGCACCCGAACCTTCAACCTGGTCGCCGATGACTACGTGACCATAGTGATGCTGCGTCCGTTGCTCAGCGAACTCAGCGAGGCGGCCCCGGATGTGCGGGTCAGCGTCACCGGGGTGCACACCGGCATGTTCGACCGGTTGCGCCGCGGGCAGTCCGACCTGCTGATCTGGCCGCCGAACGTGCCGGCCGACGAGCTGACGTCGTTCTCCCGCGGCGATCTGCCCCCGGATGAGCTGGTCGCTGTCGTCGACGGTGACCATCCCGATGTGGGCCCGAGCCTGAGCCTGGAGGAACTGGCCGACCTCCCCGGTATCGGGATCGGCTCACAGGCCACGCCGTCGTCGGGATCCGCCTTCGGCGAAGGCGGCGTCTCCGGCCGGACAGTGGCGATGAGCGACACCTTCGTCGGCGCGGCCTGCCTCGTGTCCGGCACCCGGATGGTCGCGGTGATCCCACGGCGGCTCTTCGAGCGGCTGGGGCATGCGATGGGCCTGCGGGCGGTGCCCCTGGAGCCGGCGGGGGAGCTGACGGAGGCGATGTACTGGGATCCCCGGCACACCGCGGATCCGGCGCACCGCTGGCTGCGCGAGCGTATCCAGGAGATGGCGGCACGATTGTGACCCCACGCCGCACATGCCCGGATGTAGGCCCATTGCGCGATACGTCCGGTATCCATGGCGCGGATGGCCGTGATCGATGCCAGTTGCCTTCCGGGCGATCAGCGAGCTGATTAGCGTCTCCGGTCAAGGCAGCGAAAACCTGTCGCTGCCACTGACTCGGCGATGGATCTGGTTTCGCCCGGCGGCATTCCGCTCGCATGGGACGCATTTCCCGGACGACATCCTCTCGCCGCTTGTCCTGTCTCGCGGGGAGGAAAGGTTGGCTGGGTCCGTCGTGCCTTCCACGGGTGCTCACGCGTCGGTGCCGATCGCGATCACAGGTATCGCCTGCCGTCTCCCCGGTGGCCGGAACCCGGAGGAGTTCTGGCGGCTGCTCCGTGCCGGGGACCATGCGGTCGACGGGACCGCGCATGGGCGCTGGAGCGCCGAAGAGGCCGTCGAATCGGGCGGCTTCCTCTCCGAAGTGGGCCATTTCGACGCCGAGTTCGCCGGAGTCACCACGGCCGAGGCGGCCGCGATGGATCCACAGCAGCGGCTCGCGCTCGAACTGGCCTGGGAGGCGATGGAGTCCGCACGGTTCGTGGCGGACCCCCTTCGCGACAGCCGTTCGGGTGTGTACCTGGGGGTGTCGTCCGACGACTGGTCCGCCCTCACCCGTGCCCGCCGCACGGCGGAGGACCGCTACACCCTGACGGGCACCCACCGCTCCATGATCGCCAACCGGGTGTCGCACCTGCTGCGGCTGGGCGGCCCGAGCATCACCGTCGACTCGGGGCAGTCCTCCTCCCTCGTGGCGGTGCACCTGGCCTGTGACAGCATCCGCCGCGGTGAGGTCGACCGCGCCTTCGTGGGCGGGGTCAACCTCAACCTCGCCCCGGCCTCCGCGCGGGCGGTCGACGCGCTCGGCGTCCTCTCCCCGGACGGCCGCTGCTACACCTTCGACGAACGGGCGAACGGCTATGTGCGCGGCGAGGGCGGCGTCATGATCGTGCTCAGGCCGCTCGCCGACGCGCTGCTGGACGGGAACCGTGTGCACGGCGTGATCCTCGGCAGCGCCGTCAACAACGACGGGGCCGGTCAGGCGGATCTGACCACGCCGGACCGGGCGGTACAGACCGATCTGCTGCGCGCCGCCTACCGGGCCGCGGGCGTCGAACCCGATGCGGTGCAGTACGTCGAGTTGCACGGCACCGGGACCAGGGCCGGTGACCCGGTCGAGGCGGCCGCGCTGGGAGCGGCGGTCGGCTCCGAACGGCCGGAGGGCACGCCCCTGCGGGTCGGCTCGGTGAAGACCAACATCGGCCACCTCGAAGGCGCGGCCGGAATCGCCGGACTGCTCAAGGTGGTACTGGCCCTCACCCACCGCCGGCTGCCCGCGAGCCTGAACTTCGCCCGGCCCAACCCGGCGATCCCGCTGTCCGAGCTGAACCTGCGGGTGCAGACCGAGACCACCGCGTGGCCGGACCAGGACCGGAGGCTGGTGGCGGGGGTCAGCTCCTTCGGGATCGGGGGCACCAACTGCCACGTCGTGCTCGCCGAGCCGCCCTCCGCCCAGCCGCCGCCACCCGCTGAATCCCCGGTGGTCACGCCGTGGGTCCTCTCCGCCCGCAGCCGACAGGCGCTGCGCGGCCAGGCGGAACGCCTCCTCGACCACCTGGACCACCACGATCCGCCGCCCGCCGACGTCGGACACTCGCTGGCCACCACGCGCACGTTCCTCGAACACCGCGCCGTGGTCTTCGACCGGGAGGAACTGGCGGCACTCCAGGAGCGGCGGCCGGGCCCGGTGCTCGGAACGGCGCGGGAACCGGGGCGGACCGTCTTCGTGTTCCCCGGTCAGGGCTCCCAGTGGTCCGGTATGGGACTGGCACTGCTGGAGGAGTCGGCGGTGTTCGCCGCGCGGATGCGCGAGTGCGCACGGGCGCTGTCCCGGTTCGTCGACTGGGATCTGTTCGACGTCCTGCGCGAACCGATGACCGGTGACGATGTCGTACAGCCGGCCACCTTCGCGGTCATGGTGTCGCTGGCCGAACTGTGGCGATCCCACGGGGTGCGGCCGGACGCGGTGATCGGGCATTCGCAGGGCGAGATCGCCGCCGCTGTCGTCGCCGGGGCACTCAGCCTCGAGGACGCCGCACGTGTCGTCGTGTCGCGCAGCAGGGTTGTCGAGGCGATCAAGGACCGGGGCCGCATGGGCCTGGTCGCCCTGCCCGTGGCCGAGGTCGAGCCGTTGCTGCCGCGCGGTGTCACGATCGGTGCGGTCAACGGCCCGCGTTCGGTCGTGGTGTCCGGCGACACCGAGCCGGTGCGGGAACTTCTGGAGTCCCTGTCGGCCCGGGGGGTGTGGGTGCGCACGGTGCCGATCGAGTACGCCTCGCACTCCCCGCACGTGGCGGACATCCGGCCGGCACTGCTCGATGAGCTGGCCGCCGTCCGCCCCACCCGCACCGTGGTCCCGATGCTCTCCACCGTCACCGGGGACTGGGCAGACGGCACCGGACTGGACGCCGCCTACTGGTACCGCAACCTGCGGGAGACCGTGCGGTTCGAAGCCGGTGTGCGCGCGCTGGAAGCCGAGGGCTTCACCGGGTTCATCGAGTGCGGCCCGCACCCCGCCCTGGTCATGCCGGTCCAGGAGACCGCCGGGCCCGAGGCCGTCGTCGTGGGTTCGCTGCGCCGTGACGACGGCGGCATCGGGCGCTTCCTGCGCTCGGTCGCCGAGGCCCATGTGCGGGGCATGGCGGTGGACTGGCGGCCCGCCTTCCCCGACGGGCGGCCGGTGGACCTGCCCACCTACGCGTTCCAGCGCGGCAGATACTGGCTCGGCGAGCCGACTGACGAGCCGACCGACGAGATGCCGACCGACGTGCTGGCTCACGAGTCCGCCGCGGGGGCACCACGGGCGTCGCGGCAGACCGCGGAGCAGCGACGTGACGCCGCGTTGCACCTGGTGCGCGAGCACGGCGCCGTGCTGCTTGATCGGGACGATCCGCGGTCGCTGGCCGTGACCGAGACATTCCGTGACCTGGGCTTCGACTCGCTGACCTCCGTCGAACTGCGCAACCGGCTCGTGGCGGCGACCGGCGTACCGCTCTCCTCCGCCGTGCTGTACGACCATCCGACCCCCGCGGCGCTGGCCGCACACCTTGCCGACCGGCTGGGCGGGGAACGTCCCCGGGCCGCCCGGACGGCGGTCGCCGCCGTCCCGGCGGCGACGGACGACCCCATCGCCGTCGTCGCCATGAGCTGCCGGCTGCCGGGATCGGTGACCTCGCCGGAGGACCTGTGGGACCTGGTGGTTCGGGAACGCGACGCCATCAGCGGGTTCCCCGCCGACAGAGGCTGGGAGGTCGCCCCCGGCAGCACCGCCACCCGGCAGGGTGGCTTCATCGACGGCATCGACCAGTTCGACGCGGCCTTCTTCGGCATCTCCCCGCGCGAGGCCACCGCGATGGACCCGCAGCAGCGCCTCCTGCTGGAGGGCACCTGGGAGGCGCTCGAACGGGCCGGAATCGTTCCCGGGAGCCTGCGCGCCACCCGGACCGGAGTGTTCGTCGGCGCGACGGCTCAGGACTACGGGCCGCGCCTGCACGAAACCGCGCACGGTGCCGAGGGGTTCCTGCTCACCGGCACCAGCCCGAGCGTGCTGTCCGGCCGGGTGGCCTACACACTCGGCCTGCGGGGGCCCGCCGTCACCGTGGACACCGCGTGCTCGTCCTCGCTGGTGGCCGTGCATCTCGCCGTACGGTCGCTGCAGCAGGGGGAGTGCTCGCTCGCCCTGGCCGGCGGGGTGGCCGTGATGTCGTCCCCGGGCATGTTCGTGGAGTTCAGCCGCCAGGGCGGACTCTCACCGGACGGGCGCTGCAAGGCGTTCTCCGCCGGGGCCGACGGCACCGGCTGGGCCGAAGGGCTTGGTGTGCTCGTGCTGGAGCGCCTGTCCGACGCCCGGCGCAACGGCCATGACGTTCTCGCGCTGATCCGCGGCACCGCCGTCAACCAGGACGGGGCCTCCAACGGGCTCACGGCACCCAGCGGGCCGGCGCAGGAGGAGGTCATCCGGCAGGCCATGGCCCAGGCCCGGGTGGCGCCGGACGATGTCGACGTGGTCGAGGCGCACGGCACGGGCACCGTGCTGGGCGATCCGATCGAGGCACACGCCATTCTCGCCACCTACGGCCAGGACCGGGAACACCCCCTGCTGCTCGGTTCGCTCAAGTCGAACATCGGCCATACGCAGGCCGCCGCCGGGATCGCCGGGGTCATCAAGATGGTGCAGGCCATGCGGCACGGCATCGCGCCGAAGACCCTGCACATCACCGACCCGACCGCGCATGTGGACTGGTCGGCGGGGGCGGTGCGCCCGCTGACCGAGGCCGCGCCGTGGCCGTCGCGCGGCCGCCCGCGCCGCGCCGCCGTCTCCTCGTTCGGCATCTCAGGGACCAACGCCCACATCGTCGTCGAGGGCGTCCCCGCGCCCGATCCGGACCGGACGCCCGAGAGCGGCAGCACCATGCCGCTGCTGCTGTCCGGGCACACCGCGCAGGCGGTGGCCGACCAGGCACGGCGACTGGCCGTGGCGCTGGCCGGCGCCGCCCCCGACGACGTCGCCTTCTCGCTGGCCACCACCCGGCAGCACGAGCAGCACCGCGCGGTCGTCGTCGGCGGGGACCGCGACACGCTCCTCGCGGAGCTGGGCTCCATCGAGGCCCACGACGTGTGCACGGCCTCGGCCGGTGCGCTCGCCTTCCTCTTCACCGGTCAGGGAAGCCAGCGCGGCCGGATGGCGGCGGAACTCCACGCGCGGTACCCGGTGTTCGCCGAGACGTTCGAGCGCGTGTGCGCCGGATTCGACGAGCACCTCGATGCCGGGCTGAAGGCCGTGGTGTTCGACGGATCGGATCTGCTCGACCGGACCGATTACACCCAGGCGGCGCTGTTCACGATCGAGGTCTCCCTGTTCCGGCTGGTCGAGAGCTGGGGACTGCGGCCCGACTACCTCGTGGGGCACTCCATCGGTGAGCTCGCCGCCGCGCATGTGGCCGGTGTGCTCGGCCTGGCCGACGCCGTGACGCTGGTGGCCGCGCGCGGCAAGCTGATGCGGGCGCTTCCGGGCGGTGGCTGCATGGCCGCGATCGCGGCGACCGAGCGGGAGGTGCTGGCTCAGCTGCCGGGGGCGGACGGGCACGTGGAGATCGCCGCCGTCAACGGGCCACGGGCCGTGGTGATCGCCGGGACGAGCGGGCCGTCACCGGGCAGCTGCGCCACTGGGAGCAGCACGGCCGCCGCACCCGCAGGCTGCGGGTCGGCCACGCCTTCCACTCCGCGCACATGGAGCCCATGCTCGCCGACTTCCAAGCGGTCGCGGAGCGACTGACCTTCCACGCACCGGCGATTCCCATCGTGTCCAACGTGACCGGCCGGGTGGCCGCCGACGGCGAGCTGTGCTCCCCGGAGTACTGGGTGCGGCAGGTGCGCGCGGCCGTGCGGTTCGGCGACGGTGTGCGGTGGCTGTACGACCACGGCGTCACGGACTTCCTGGAGCTCGGCCCGGATGCCGTGCTGACGGCGCTCGGGCCGGAGTGCGTCGACGGGGACGCGCGGTTCGTTCCCGCGCTGCGCCGTGACCGCCCGGAGGCGGCCACGCTCACCGAGGCGGTGTCGAGGCTGTACGCACACGGTGTCGCCCTCGACTGGGCAGCCGTGTTCGAGGGCACCTCGGCACGGCGCACACAGCTGCCCACCTATCCGTTCCAGCGCAGGCGCTACTGGCTGGACCAGCCTCCCGGCGCCGGTTCCTCGCCGGGCGCGGTGGGGCTGCGCCCGGCCGGGCATCCCCTGCTCGGCGCACGGATCGCGCAACCCGGCGGCGATGCCGTGGAGTTCACCGGCGTCCTGTCCACGCACACGCATCCGTGGCTGGCCGACCATGTCGTGGGCGGCACCGTGCTCGTCCCGGCCACCGCCTTCCTCGAAATGGCCGTGCACGCCGGTGGCGTGACGGACCGTCCCACCGTCGAGGAGCTCCTGATACTTGCGCCACTCGCGCTGCTGCCCCACGAGAGAACCGAACTCCGGGTGGGTGTGCGGGAGAAGGACACCGACGGGCGCCGTGCGCTGAGCGTGCACTCCCGGCCGTCGGACGGCGACGCCGAGTGGACACTGCACGCGACCGCCACCCTCGCCCGCGCCGGCCGCCCCCAGCGGGCCCCCGGCCCCTGGCCGCCGGTGTCCGCCGCCGAGTTGTCCACACGGGACCTCTACCGCGGCCTGGCCCGGTGCGGGCTGGAGTACGGCCCGCGGTTCCGCCACGTACGCCGTGTCTGGCGCGCAGAGGACGAGGTGATCACCGAGGTCGAACTGGACGTGGACCTCGCGGGGCGGGCCGGCGAGTTCGCACTGCACCCGGCGCTGCTCGACGCGTGTCTGCACGGTGCCGGTGCGCTCGGCCTCTTCGACGGCGGGAAACTGCCCTTCTCCTGGCAGCGGACGGTCGTCCACGCCACCGGCGTCGCCGCCGTACGGGTCCACACCAGGCGCACCGGCGAGGACACGGTGGCGCTGAGGATCACCGACACCGCCGGGGGAGCGGTCGCCGACGTCGAGGCGCTGACCGTCCGCACCGCCGGCCCCGTGGCGCACGGCGATCCGTTCCTGACGGTCGACTGGGCGCCGGTCGCTCCGGCGTCCATGACATCCCGCGTCGCCGTACAAGAGGACGGCGACCTCTCCCGGTGCGCGGAGGAGCGTGCTGACCTCGTGGTGGTGCCGGTGCCCCCGGAAGCGGACCCGGTACTGCCCGGCGCCGCCCACGCGTCGGCCGCTGGTGTGCTGGAACTGGTGCGCTCGTGGATCACTGACGAGCGGTTCGCCTCGGCCCGGCTGGTGCTGGTGACACGGTCGGCGGTGGCCACCCGGGACGGCGAGGAGGTGCCGGGCCTCGCACAGTCCCCGGTGTGGGGTCTGGTGCGTACCGCGCAGCGTGAGCATCCCGGCCGGTTCGTCCTGCTCGACCTGGACGCGGACGTCGAAGCGGCGCGGGCCGTCCTGGACGTACTGCCCCGGACGAGCCGCAGTTGGCGGTGCGCGCGGGAACACTCCTCGCCCCTCGGCTGACGCGCGGATCCGGCACCGCCGCATCCCGCGGCTGGAACCCCGACGGCACCGTGCTGATCACCGGCGCGTCCGGAGGGCTCGGCCGGCTGGTCGCCCGGCGGCTGCTCACCGAGCACGGCATGCGCCATCTGGTGCTGGCCGGCAGGCGCCCGGTGGACCTGGCGGAGTTCGGCCCCGGGGTCAGCTGGCGGCCCTGCGACGTCACCGACCGGGATGCGGTGGCCGGGCTGCTGGCCTCGATCCCGGCCGAGCGTCCACTCACCGCGGTGGTGCACGCGGCGGGCGTCCTGGACGACACCGTGATCTCCGGGCTGACCACCGAGCGGCTGTCATCGGTACTGCGTCCGAAGGTGGACGGGGCCTGGCACCTCCACGAGTTGACCCGGCATCTGGCCCTCGACGGGTTCGTGCTGTTCTCCTCGGCGTCCGGCGTCCTCGGCGCCGCCGGACAGGCGAACTACGCCGCCGGCAATACCTTCCTGGACGCCCTGGCCCAGCACCGCGCGGCCCACGGGCTGCCCGCCACCTCGCTCGCATGGGCCCCGTGGGAGGACACGGGCATGGCCGCCGAGCTGTCCCGTGCCGACCTGGACCGGCTGGCGGACATCGGCATGCCCACCCTGTCCGCCGAGGACGGCCTGGCGCTGTTCGACACCGCGCTGCGGCGGGACACCCCGCTGCTGGTGGCGGTCGGCCGGAAGGCCGGACAGCCGCGGCCCGTGTCCGGTGACCCGGGGCCACTGGCGGGCGGCCCGGTTCCGGTGGCGCCGGGGACACGGCCCGGGCGGGACGCCTCACCGCTCGACCTGGTACGGCGGGAACTGGCCGGCTGCCTCGGTCAGGACCCCGACGAGGCGATCGACCTCGACCGCGGCTTCCGGGAACTGGGTGTGGACTCACTGATCGCGGTCGACCTGCGCAACCGGCTCAACCGGGTCACCGGGCTCACCCTGACCCCCACGGTCGTCTTCGACCACCCACTCCGCACCGGCTGGCCGCCCTGATCGCCCAGAAGTTGGCGCCCGCCGCACCGCGGCCGGTGGACGAAGTGGCGTTGCGCAGGGCCCTGGCCACGCTGCCGGTGGCACGTCTGCGCACCGCGGGACTGCTGGACCCCCTGCTCACGCTGGTGGCCGAGTCCTCCGCCCAGGCCGCGCCCCCGAACGGCCTCGGCGAACCGGGCGGTCCCGGCGAACCGGACGGTCCCGACGGGCCGGACGCCACCGGCGAGCCGGACGGCCTCGACGAACTGGACGGCCTCGACGAGCTGGACGCGGACGACCTGGTCAGGCTCGCCCGTCGCAGCCTGGAATCCTGAGCGAGCCGGGAGACGACACCGATGAGCGAATCATCCGCTGCCGCGGTCACCGACGCGTTGCGCGACAGCCTCCGCGAGGTCCAGCGGTTGCGCAGGAAGAACCACGACCTCACCGCCGCCGCGAGCGAGCCCCTGGCGATCGTGGGAATGAGCTGCCGCTACCCCGGTGGCGTCCGCTCGCCCGAGGACCTGTGGGATCTGGTCGCGCGGGGAGGCGACGCCGTCACCGAGTTCCCGGTCGACCGGGGCTGGCGGCTGACCGAGCTCTTCGACCCGGACCCGTCACACCCGGGCACGTCCTACTGCGACCGGGGCGGATTCCTGCACGACGCGGCCGGGTTCGACGCCGGCTTCTTCGGCATCGGCCCGCGTGAGGCGCTGGCCATGGATCCGCAGCAGCGGCTGCTGCTGGAGGCGTCCTGGGAGGCGCTGGAACGCGCCGGACTCGTCCCGGGCACCCTGCGCGGCAGCCGTACCGGAGTCTTCGCCGGAGTGATGTACCACGACTACGGACCGCCGCTGGAACACACCGCGGGCGCGGTCGACGGGCACCGGCTGACCGGCACCACCGCCAGCGTGCTCTCCGGCCGCGTCGCCTACACCCTCGGTCTCGAGGGGCCGGCGGTCACCGTGGACACGGCGTGCTCCTCGTCGATGGTGGCGATGCACCTGGCCGCGCAGTCACTACGCGGCGGTGAGAGTTCGCTGGCGCTGGCCGCCGGTGTCACCGTCATGGCCACGCCCGGCACCTTCGTGGAGTTCTCCCGGCAGCGGGCGCTGTCCCCGGACGGCCGGTGCAAGTCCTTCGCCGAGGCGGCGGACGGCACGGGCTGGTCCGAGGGTGTCGGGGTGCTGGTGCTCGAGCGGCTGTCGGACGCGCGTCGCCACGGCCACCGGGTACTGGCCCTGCTCCGGTCGACGGCGGTCAACCAGGACGGCGCGAGCAGCGGGCTCACCGCCCCCAACGGCCCGTCGCAGGAGCGGGTGATCCGCGCCGCGCTGGCGAGCGCCGGCCTGTCCCCGGCCGATGTGCACGCGCTCGAGGCACACGGCACCGGCACCAGGCTGGGCGACCCCATCGAGGCCCAGGCCGTGCTGGCCACCTACGGACAGAACCGTGAGCACCCCCTGCTGCTGGGCTCGTTGAAGTCGAACATCGGCCACTCCCAGGCCGCGGCCGGGGTCGGCGGCGTCATCAAGATGGTGATGGCCCTCCAGCACGACCAGCTGCCGAGGACGCTGCACGTCGACCGGCCCACACCGCTGGTGGACTGGGACAGCGGCGCGGTCCGGCTGCTCACCGAGCCCGCGCCCTGGCCGGACACCCGGGGCCCGCGCCGCGCCGCGGTGTCCTCGTTCGGCATCAGCGGCACCAACGCCCACGCCATCATCGAACAGGCACCCCCCGCCGAACGCGCGGGGCCCGCGCCGGCCACGGCACCGCTGACCCTGACCAGCGTGCCGCTGGTGGTGTCCGGACGCACCCCCGAGGCGCTGAGGGCGCAGTCCGGCCGACTGTCGACGGCGTTGACCGACGACGCGGACCTCACCGCGTTCGGCGCCTCGCTCGCCCTCGCCAGGACCGCGTTCGAACACCGCGCCGTGCTGCTCGGCCGGTCGGCGCGGGAACTCCGCGCGGGGCTGACCGCACTGGCCCGCGACGAGCCCGACTCCACCGCCACGCGCGCCACGGCGGGCCCACGCAAGGTCGTGTTCGTCTTCCCGGGGCAGGGCCCGCAGTGGCGGGGATGGCGGTGGACCTGCTGAGCACCTCGCCGGTCTTCGCGCAGGCGATGGCCGACTGCGAGCGCGCGCTGGCCCCCCATGTGGACTTCGCGCTCATCGATGTGGTGCGTTCCGGGAGTTCGACCGGACCGAGGTCCTGCAGCCGGTCCTGTTCGCGGTGATGGTCTCGCTGGCGGCGCTGTGGAAGTCCGTCGGGGTGGTGCCGGACGCGGTGATCGGCCACTCGCAGGGCGAGATGGCGGCCGCGGTCGTCGCGGGCGCGCTGTCCCTGGAGGACGCCGCCCGCGCGGTGGCGCTGCGCAGCAAGGCCATCGCCGAGGGCCTGTCCGGCCGTGGCGGCATGCTCTCGGTCAACCTGCCGCTGGACGAGGTCCGGTCCCGGCTGGAGGGCTGGGAGCGGGTGAGCGTGGCCGCGCTCAACGGCCCCACGTCCACCGTGGTCGCGGGCGACCTCCCCGCGCTCGCCCGGCTGGAGTCCGCCCTGTCGGAGGAGGGTGTCTGGTCGCGGCGGGTGCCCATCGACTACCCGTCCCACTCCGCCCACGTCGAGACGATCCGAGAGCGTGTGGCGGAGCTGCTCGCCCCGGTCCGGCCGACCGCCACGGCCACGGCGTTCATGTCCACCGTGACCGGGGACTGGATCGACCCGGCCGAGTTGACCGGGGAGTACTGGTACCGCAACCTTCGCACCCCCATCCAGTTCGAACCGGCGACCCGGGCGCTGCTGGCCGCCGGCTTCGACACCTTCGTGGAGTGCAGCCCGCACCCGGTGCTGCTGGTCGGCATCCAGGAGACCGTCGACAACGCGGGCGCCGGGGCGGCGGTCCAGGGCACCCTCCGGCGTGAGCGGAACGAGTCCGACTCCTTCCTCGGCTCGCTGTCCGCCCTGCACGCGCACGGTGTCGCGGTCGACTGGGCCACGGTGTTCGCCGGGGCCGGACACGGGCCCGTCGACCTGCCGACGTACGCCTTCCAGCACCGTCCCTACTGGCTGCCGAGCGGTGGCGCGGCGGATGTGCGGACCGCGGGCATGACGGCCGTGGACCACCCGCTGCTGGGGGCCGCGGTGCGGTTGGCGGACCAGGGCGACACCGTGTTCACCGGTGTGCTGTCCGCAGGTGCGCATCCGTGGCTGGCCGAGCCCGCCGGTGTGGAGGCCGCACTGCTGGAACTGGTGGTGCACACCGCGGCCGAGGCCGGATTCGGCCGGGTCGACGTCCTGCGCCAGGAGGCCCCGCCACGGCTGCCCGGCTCCGGCGTCCTCCGTGTGCAGGTGCGCGTGGGCGCCGACGGCGCCATCGACGTGTTCTCGCAGCCGGACGAGGAGACCCCGTGGACCCGCAACGCGACCGCGAGCGCCGGTGTCGCGCCCCGGACACCGGGGCCGGTCTCACCCGATGGCCACCGGCCGACGCCGAAGCGGTGAGTCCGCCGGACGGCTCGTCCCCCCTGCTGGAGCGGGTCTGGCGCGCCGGTGAGGAGGTGTTCGCGGAGGCCGGTCCGGAACAGGGGAGTGAGACGGAACCGTACGGTCTTCACCCGGAACTCCTCGCCGCTGCGCTGAGCCTGGTGGCCGCCGGGGACGAGACACCCGCCCAGTGGCACGGCGTACGTCTG
This sequence comes from Streptomyces rapamycinicus NRRL 5491, assembly GCF_024298965.1. Taxonomy (NCBI): domain Bacteria; kingdom Bacillati; phylum Actinomycetota; class Actinomycetes; order Kitasatosporales; family Streptomycetaceae; genus Streptomyces; species Streptomyces rapamycinicus. Next base: position 12,066,902 of record NZ_CP085193.1, read on the forward strand.
CACGCCGCCGGTGCCGCATCGGTCCGCGTCCATCTGCTGCCGCTGGGCGAGCACACCTACGCGCTGCGGATCACGGACGGTACCGGACGGCCCGTGTACACCGTCGAGTCCGTGACGCTCGCGGCCGTGGACACCGCGCGGGCCCGGCACCACGCGCCGCTCCACCGACTGGAGTGGACGGTCACCAGGCTGCCCGTAGCGGAAGCGGGCCGCTGGGCCCTGGACGGTGCGGACGCACACGGGCTCCGCGCCGTCCACACCGGCATAGAGCGACTGCCCGAGGCGGACGGGCAGGCGGAGGTGGTACTCGCAGCCTTCGGACCCGGCCACGAAGAGCCCGGTCATGAAGAGCCCGGCCAGGAAGAGCCCGGCCACGAAGAGCCCGGCCACCAAGAGGAGGACGTCGCCGCCCGGGCCCAGGAAGCCACCTCGCGGGCGCTGAACCTCCTCCAGACGTGGCTCGCCGAGGAACACCCCGCCGGTGCGCGGCTGGTCTTCCTCACCCGCCGGGCCGTGTACGGCGGCACCGAACTCCGGGACACCGCCCAGGCCGCGGTGTGGGGGCTGGTACGCACCGCCCAGACCGAACACCCGGACCAGTTCCTCCTCGTCGACCTCGACGGGACCGAAGCGTCCCTGCGCGCACTGCCGGGCGCGCTCGCCTCGGGCGAGCCGCAGATCGTCCTCACCGACGGGAACGCCCGCGTACCGCGGCTCGTCGCCACGCCCGCCGTGGACGGCACACCGCAGGCCCTCACCGGGACCGCGCTGATCACGGGCGGAACCGGTGCGCTGGGCTCACTCGTCGCACGACACCTCGTCGCCGAACACGGGGTACGGCACCTGCTGCTGACCGGACGTCGTGGAGAGGCCGCCGAGGGCGCCGCCGGGCTGCGCACCGAGCTGGAGTCCATGGGGGCTGAGGTCACCATCGCGGCCTGCGACGCCGCCGACCGCGGCGCACTCGCCGCACTGCTCGCGTCCCTGCCCGCCGACCGGCCGCTGACGGCCGTCGTGCACGCGGCCGGGATCGTCGACGACGCCGTCATCACCTCGATGACGGACGACCAGGTGGCACGGGTGTACCGCCCGAAGGTGCGGGCCGCGATCAACCTCCACGAGCTCGCCAGGGGTGCCGAGCTGAAGGTCTTCGCGCTGTTCTCCTCGTACTCCGGCCTCGTGGGCAACGCCGGACAGGGCGCCTACGCGGCGGCCAACGCCTTCCTCGACGCTCTCGCGCAGACCCGGCGCGCACAGGGCCTTCCGGGCGTGTCGATGGCGTGGGGCCTGTGGGCCGGGCGCGGCGGGGTGACCGCCCACCTCGCCGAGGGGACCTCGCACGGCTCGCCCGCGCGGGGATCGACCCGCTGACCGCGGACCACGGGCTGGCCCTCTTCGACAGCGCGCTCCGCGCCGGCCACCCGGTGACGGCACCGGTGCGCCTTAACCTCTCCGCACTGCGCGCCCAGGCGGGCGCCGGCACCCTGCCCGCCCTGCTGCGCGGACTGGTCAGGGCCCCGGCACGGCGGGCCTCCGACACCTCGGTCCAGCGGCCCTCCGCGCTGGCGGAACGGCTGCGGGAACGCCCCGAGTCCGAGCGGCCGCGGCTGCTGCTCGACGTGGTCCGTGACGAGGTGCTCACCGTGCTCGGGCACACCGAGTCCGGCTCGCCTGATCTGACCCGCCCATTCCGTGACCTGGGGTTCGACTCGCTGGGCGCCGTCGAGCTGCGCAATCGCCTCGGCGCGCGAACGGGGCTGCGGCTGCCCACCACCGTGGTCTTCGACCACCCCACCCGGCGGCGCTCGCCGACTATCTGCTGGCCGAACTGCTGGGCGTGGCAGCCGAGTCGGCGGAACGGCCGACTGCCGTGGCCGCGGCCGGCGACCCGATCGCGATCGTCTCGATGGCCTGCCGCTTCCCCGGCGGCGTGTCCTCCCCCGAGGAGCTGTGGCGACTGCTCGACGAGGCCCGTGACGTGCTGTCGCCCTTCCCCGGGAACCGGGGCTGGGACCTGGACCGCCTGTACGACGACGACCCGGACCGGGTGGGCACCAGCTACGCCCGCACCGGTGGCTTCCTGCCCGACGCCGACCGCTTCGACGCGGCGTTCTTCGGCATCTCCCCGCGTGAGGCGCTGGGCATGGACCCGCAGCAGCGGCTCGTCCTGGAGTCCGCCTGGGAGCTGTTCGAACGGGCGGGCATCGACCCCGAGGCCCAGCGCGGCAGCCGCTGCGGGGTGTTCATGGGCACCAACGGTCAGGACTACGGCGCGGGAATCGCCCCCGGGGCCCTGGACGCCGAGGGCTACCTGCTCACCGGCACCGCGGCGAGCGTGCTGTCCGGGCGGCTGTCCTACACGCTGGGCCTCGAGGGGCCCGCGGTCACCATGGACACGGCCTGCTCCTCCGCGCTGGTCGCCATGGACGCGGCGGCCAAGGCACTGCGCGCCCGGGAGTGCACGCTCGCGGTGGCGGGTGGCGTCACCATCATGTCCACCCCGCATGCCTTCGTCGAGTTCTCCCGGCAGCGCGGACTGGCCCCCGACGGGCGCTGCAAGGCGTTCGCCGCGGCGGCGGACGGCACGGGCTGGTCCGAGGGGATCGGCCTGCTGCTGCTGGAACGGCTCTCCGACGCCAGGAAGAACGGCCACCAGGTGCTGGCCGTGGTCCGGGGGACGGCCGTCAACCAGGACGGCGCCTCCAACGGGCTGACCGCGCCGAACGGCACCGCCCAGCAGCGCGTCATCCGGCAGGCCCTCGCCGACGCCCGGCTGGCCCCCTCCGAGGTGGACCTGGTCGAGGCGCACGGCACCGGTACGGAGCTCGGCGATCCGATCGAGGCCGGGGCACTGCTCGCCACCTACGGCCAGGACCGCGAGCGGCCCCTGCTACTGGGCTCGGTGAAGTCCAACCTGGGCCACACCCAGGCCGCCGCGGGCGCCGCCGGGGTGATCAAGGCGGTACTGGCGATGCGGCACGGCGTCGTCCCCAGGACGCTGCACATCGATGAGCCCACTGGGCATGTGGACTGGTCGGCGGGCGCGGTGTCCCTGGTGACCGAGCCCACGCCATGGCCGTCGGCCGGCCGGCCCCGCCGGGCCGGAGTCTCCTCGTTCGGGATCAGCGGCACCAACGCCCACATCATCCTCGAACAGGCCCCGGCCGGGACCGTGCCCCCGCCGGCGCCTCCCACGGTGTCCACCCCCGTGGTGCCGTGGGTGCTCTCCGCCCGTGGCACGGCGTCCCTGCGGGCCCAGGCCGCCCGGCTGCACTCCTGGCTGACGGACCGTCCGGACCACCCTCCGGCCGATGTCGCCTGGTCACTGGCGACCGGCCGGTCGCTGATGGGACACCGAGCGGTGCTGGTCGGCGACAGCCGCGAAGACCTGATGGCCGAACTGGCCCGCCTCGCCGACGGCGAGCTCACCGGCGGCGCCGGCCGGGCCCGGCCACAGCGGCTCGCCATGGTGTTCTCCGGACAGGGCAGCCAACGGCCTCGTATGGGACGGGAGTTGTACCAAGCGTTCCCGCGGTACGCGGTCGCGTTCGACGCGGTGTGCGCCGAGTTCGACCGCCACCTCGCACTGCCGCTGCGCCATGTGGTCCTCGACGCCGACGACGAGGTCCTCGACCGCACCGAGTACACCCAACCGGCCCTGTTCGCGATGGAAACGGCCCTGTTCCGCCTGGTGGAGCACTGGGGAGTCGCTCCCGATCTGCTCCTGGGGCACTCCATCGGCGAACTCACCGCGGCACACGTCGCCGGCGTCCTGTCGCTGCCCGATGCCTGCGCGCTGGTCGCCGCGCGGGGCCGGCTCATCCAGGCGCGGCCCGCGGTCGGGGCGATGGCCGCGATCCAGGCATCCGAGGAGGAGATCGTGTCCGGACTCGGCCCCGGTGTCGAACTCGCCGCCGTCAACGGGCCGTCCGCCGTGGTGATCTCCGGGGACGCCGCCGAAGTCGACCGTGTCCGCGAGCACTGGCACTCGGCGGGACGCAAGACCAGCAGGCTGCGGGTCAGCCACGCGTTCCACTCCGCCCACCTGGACGGCATGCTGGACGAGTTCCGCACCGTCGCCGGGAGCGTCCGCTACCGGGCACCGGCCATTCCGATGGTGTCCAACCTGACCGGCAAGGTCGCGAGCGACGAGGAGCTGTGCTCCCCGGAGTACTGGGTGCGGCATGTGCGCGGTTGCGTCCGGTTCGCCGACGGGGTGCGCTCCGCCGAGGCCGAAGGCATCACCGCGATCCTGGAGCTCGGACCCGACAGCATCGCCGCTGGCATGGCCGAGGACAGTGTGTCCGATCCCGGCTCGACCGCCGTCGTGTCCGCGCTGCGCCGTCACCGCGACGAGGTGTCCGCGCTGACCGGAGCGCTCGCCGAACTCTCCGTGCGGGGTGTCCCCGTCGCATGGTCCTCGGTCCTGGCCGGCCGCGGAGCCGGGCGTGTCGATCTGCCGACGTACGCCTTCCAGCGCGAGCGCTACTGGCCGGCGCGCGACACGGCCGGGGGCCCTGTCGGCGGCGTGGCCACGGAACACGCCACGGACGTCCCGGAGCCATCTGACACCGAGCCAGATGAGGTTCTGGAGCCCCCTCTCGCCGAACGGCTGGCCCCCCTGACCCGGGCCGAGCGGGCCGGTCTGCTGCTGTCGGTCGTCCGCCAGGACGTCGCGACGGTGCTGGGCCACCGCACGGTCGCCGAGGTGCAGCCGACCGTGTCGTTCGCCGAGCTGGGCATGGACTCCCTCGCCGCGGTCCGGCTGCGGAACGTGCTGGCCGGGCGCGCCGGTACCGAACTGCCCACCGCCATCACCTTCGACCATCCCAGCGCGGCGGCGCTGGCGGAGTACCTGGACACCGTCGTCCTGCCCGACGACCGGCAGCGGATCGACGCGGTGTTCCACCGGCTCGACGACGTGGAGTCCGCCCTGCCCGCCGTACGCGCCGACCGTGCGGCGCGCTCCCGGCTGGCCGCCCGGCTGCGGAGCCTCAGCAGCCGGCTCGACGACCCCGGCGAGCCGGACGAGGTGGAAGGCGTCCCCGACGAGGAGCTGTTCCGGCTGATCGACGAGGAATTCGAGCTGTGAACGTGTCCCTGTGCGACGGGCCGGGGGCCCGTGGCCGCGCTGCCCGGGCGCCCGCCTTCGACGCCGCGCCGTCCGATGTGTCCGACGAGGAGTTGGGTGTCCGATGAGTGAGCAGAAGCTCCGTGACTACTTGAACCGGGTCACCGCCGACCTCAAGCGCACCCGCCGGTCACTGCGCCGCTACGAGGCCATGGCCACCGAGCCGATCGCCATCGTCGGCATGGCCTGCCGCTACCCGGGCGGCGTGCGCACCCCCGAGCAGCTGTGGGAGCTCGCCGTGTCCGAAGTGGACGCGATCACCGGGTTCCCCACCGACCGCGGCTGGGACCTGGCCTCCGTTCGGGACCGCGTGGCCACCGAGGCCAGCGGGTTCCTGCGGGACATCGACCGGTTCGACGCCGAGTTCTTCGGGATCAGTCCCCGGGAGGCGGTCGCCATGGACCCCCAGCAGCGGCTGCTGCTGGAGACCGCGTGGGAGGCGGTCGAACGCGCGGGCATCGCCCCGGACTCCTGCGGGGCAGTGACACCGGCGTGTTCGTGGGCACCTGCGCCCAGGACTACCCGGAACTGCTGCGGGACACCGCCGACCAGGTCGAGGGCTACGTCGGCACCGGCAGCGCCGCCAGCGTCATGTCGGGCCGGATCTCCTACACGCTCGGGCTGGAAGGCCCCTCACTGACGGTGGACACGGCATGCTCGGCATCCCTTGTCGCGCTCCACTCGGCCGTGCGTGCGCTCCGTGCCCGGGAGTGCTCGCTGGCGCTGGCCGGAGGCGTGGTCGTGATGACCACCCTCTCGCCCTTCCTGGAGTTCACCAAACAGGGCGGCCTCGCCCCCGACGGCCGGTGCAAGTCGTTCTCCGACGACGCGGACGGCACGGCATGGTCGGAAGGGGCGGGAATGCTCGCCCTGCGACGGCTGTCCGACGCCCAGCGCGACGGACACGAGGTGCTGGCCGTGATCCGCGGCTCCGCCATGAACTCCGACGGCGCCTCCAACGGTCTGAGCGCACCGAACGGCACCGCACAGCAGCAGGTCATCTGGAGCGCGCTGGAGAACGCCGGGCTCGCACCCTCCGACGTGGACGCCGTGGAGGCACATGGCACCGGCACCCGGCTGGGCGATCCGATCGAGGCCGGGGCGCTGCTGGCCACCTACGGTCAGGACCGGCAACGACCCCTGCTGCTGGGCTCGTTGAAGTCGAACATCGGCCACTCCCAGGCGGCCGCCGGAGTCGGTGGCGTGATCAAGATGGTGGCGGCGCTGCGCGCGGGAGTGCTGCCCGGTCTGCTCCACTTCTCGGCGCCGTCCTCGCGTATCGACTGGGCGTCGGGCGCGGTCTCCCCGCTGGCGCACACGACCGACTGGCCGGAGACCGGCAGGCCGCGACGTGCCGGAGTGTCGTCGTTCGGTGTGTCCGGCACCAACGCGCACATCATCCTGGAGCAGGCCCCGGAACCCGAGACGCCCCAGCGGCCACCGCTCGCACGGGACGAGCGGGTGGTGTGGCAGCTGTCCGGCAGGACCCTGCCCGCGCTGCGCGCCCAGGCGCGAGCGCTGGTGGACCACCTGGAGTCCCGGCCGGACCTCGCCCCGGCCGACCTGGCCTACTCCCTGGCGACCACCCGTACCCGGTTCGAGCACGGTGCGACCGTGGTCGGGGACCGGAAGGCCGCGTGCACCGCCTTCGATGCCGTGGCCCGCGGTGAAGAACCGGGTTCCCTCACGCTGTCCGCCGCCCGGGTCACCGACTCCCGTCCGGTGTGGGTGTTTCCGGGTCAGGGGTCGCAGTGGGTGGGGATGGCGGTGGAGTTGTGGGAGTCGTCGCCGGTGTTCGCGGCGGCGATGGAGGAGTGTGCGGTGGCGTTGGCGCCGTTCGTGGACTGGTCGTTGGCGGATGTGCTGGGCGATGAGAAGGCACTGGCGCGAGTGGATGTGGTGCAGCCGGTGTTGTTCGCGGTGATGGTGTCGTTGGCGCGGTTGTGGCGGTCGTTCGGTGTCGAGCCTGCGGCGGTGGTGGGTCATTCGCAGGGTGAGATCGCGGCGGCGTGTGTGGCGGGGGTGTTGTCGCTGGAGGACGCGGCGCGGGTGGTGTGTGTGCGGTCGAGGCTGATCGCGCGGGAACTGGCCGGGCGTGGCGGGATGGTGTCGCTGCCACTGCCCCTGGCCGAGGTGGAGGACCTGATCGCGTCCCGGGGCGCGGAACTGTCGATCGCGGCGGTCAACGGCCCGCTCTCGGTGGTCGTATCCGGTGCGCCCGGCGATCTCGACGACCTGATGTCCCACTGCGCCGAAGAGGACGTGCGGGCCCGGCGGATCGACGTGGACTACGCCTCCCACTCCGCCCAGGTCGACGTCCTCGCCGACGAACTGCTGCGCGCCCTGGACACCATCACCCCCCGCCAGGCCACGTGCCGTTCTTCTCCACGGTGACCGGGCGGTTCGAACCCACCGCCGGGTTGGACGCCGAGTACTGGCTGCGCAACCTGCGCCGACCCGTTCGCCTGGACTCCGCGGTACGTGGCCTCGCCGATGCGGGCTTCGACACGTACATCGAGGTCAGCAGCCACCCCGTGGTGCTGCCCGGCGTGCAGGACACGCTCGCGGAGCTGGACGTTCCCGCGACGGCGGTGGGCACTCTGCGCCGCCGGTCCGGTGGCATGGACCAGTTTCTGCGTGCGCTGTCCGCGGCGTTCACCGGCGGCGCGGCGGTGGACTTCGGCCGCTGTGGGCGGACCGCCCGCCCGCCTTCGTCGACCTGCCCACCTACGCCTTCCAGCGTGAGCGGTACTGGCTCACCGACACCGGAGGCGGCGACGTGTCCACGGCCGGCCTGGCCGGTGCCGAACACGGCCTGCTCGGCGCGGTGCTGGAGGTCGCCGGGACCGGGAACACCGTGCTGACCGGCTCGTTGTCCGTCGACTCCCACCCCTGGCTGGTCGACCACACCGTGCTCGGGTCGGTGATGTTCCCCGGCGCGGGCTTCGTGGAGATGGTGCTCAGGGCGGCGGACGAGGCCGACTGCGGGCGCGTCGAGGAACTGACCCTGCACACACCGCTGGTGTTCGAAGGCCATGAGCGCGTCGACGTCCAGGTGGCCGTCGCAGGCGACCGCGCCGGGCGCCGTGAGGTGACGGTGCACTCGCGCTCGGCAGGCACCTCGACGGCATGGGTGCTGCACGCGACCGCGACCGTGGCCCGCGAACCCGCCCCGGCGCCCCCGGGCTGGGAGGCATGGCCACCCCGGGCGCCGTCGAGGCGGACCTCGGCGACTTCTACGACGCCCTCGCGGCGGACGGCCTCCGGTACGGGCCGATGTTCCAGGGGGTGCGACGGGTGTGGCGCGACGGGGAGGTGCGCTACGCGGAGATCGCCCTGCCGGAAGGGGCCTCCCCGGAGGGCTTCGTGCTCCATCCGGTCCTGCTGGACGCGGCGCTCCAGGTGATGGCGCACGGCAGCATGGCGGAGGGCCAGACGTTCCTGCCGTTCACCTGGTCGGACATCTCGGTGTCCGCCTCCGGCGCCCGTGCGCTGCGGATGCGGATGGAGCCCCGAGGCGACAGCGGTGTGTCATTGCTGGCCACCGACTCCCGGGGCGTCCAGGTGCTGGCCATCGGCGAGGTCGTCACCATGAAGCTCCCGGCCGGCAGGCCGATGTCCACCCACCGCGGGTCGACCCGAAGCTGCTGCGCGTCGACTGGGTACCGGCGCCCATGGACACCTGGGCACAGGAGCCCGCGGACACCTGGAGCCCGGGGTGAAGGAGCCCGCGGACACCTCGCCCCCGCCGAGGACGGCCGTCCTGTCGGGCTGGCCGGGGCCCGTGGAGCCCGCCCGTCCCCCTTCGAAGGTCTCGACGCCCACCCGTACGCCGGACTGGACACGCTGGCGGCCGCGATGGGCGCCGGCGCCGCGCCCGATGTCGTTCTGCTGCCTCTCGTGGCGCGGTCCGGTGACGCGGTCGCCGACGGGTACGAGCTCACCGGACGTGCCATGGCCGCCATCCGGACATGGCTGTCCGACGACACGTTCGCCGCCGCGACGCTCGCGTTCGTGACCAGGGGGGCGTTCCCGGCCGGCCAGCGCCGGGGGCCCGATCCGGCCGCGGCAGCCGCCGCCGGGTTCATCCGCTCGGCGCAGAGCGAGCATCCGGGCGCTTCCTGGTCATCGACCTCGATCCGGACGCCGATCCGCCGGTGCTGCCGCCCGCCGCCGTCACCCCCGGTGACGAACCCGTCGTCGCCGTGCGGGGCGAGGGGCTGTTCGTGCCCCGCCTCGCGGAGTACGCCCCCCTTTCCGCCCTCACGGTCCCGGCGGACGCCGAGGCGTGGAGCGTGGACCTGGCCTCCGCGGACACCCTGGAAGACCTGGACATCGTGCCCGCGCCCGACGCGCTGGCGCCGCTGACGGAGGGCCAGGTCCGCCTGTCCGTGCGCGCGATGGGCGTCAACTTCCGGGAAGTCCTGGTCGCCCTCGACATGGTGCCCGGTGGGGACCGGCCGGCGGGCGGCGAGGCGGCCGGTGTGGTCACCGAGATCGGGCCGGGTGTCACCGGCTTCTCGGTCGGTGACCGGGTGATGGGGCTGGTCACCGGCGCCTACGCCGGACCGGTCGCCGTGGCCGACCACCGCACGCTGGTGCCGCTGCCCACCGGCTGGACGTACGCCAGGGAGCGGCGGCGCCGGTCGCCTTCCTCACCGCCTACTACGGGCTGACCGACCTCGGAGGCGTCCGGCCCGGTGACCGGGTGCTGATCCACGCGGCGGCCGGCGGCGTCGGAATGGCGGCGGTGCGGATCGCACGGCACCTGGGGGCCGAGGTGTTCGCCACGGCCGGCCCGGCCAAGTGGTCCGAGGTGCGGGCCGCCGGGGTCAGCGCCTCCCACCTGGCGTCCTCGCGGACCACGCGGTTCGAGAGCGCCTTCCGGGAGGTGCTCGGAGAGCACCGGATCGATGTCGTGCTGAACTCACTGACCGGCGAGTTCGCCGACGCCTCCCTGCGGCTGACCGCCGAGGGAGGCCGGTTCCTGGAGATGGGCAAGACCGACATCCGCGACGCCGACGAGGTCGGCCTGCACCACCCCTCGGTGCGCTACCGGGCGTTCGACCTGGTCCTCGACGCCGGTGCCGACCGGATCCAGGCGATGCTGGCCGAGCTGACGGCCCTGATCGGGCGGGGCGCGCTGGCCCCGCTGCCGGTCCGCGCGTGGGACGTCCGCCGCGCCGCCGAGGCGCTGCGGTACGTCAGCCAGGCGCGCCACGTCGGCAAGGTCGTCCTCACCGTGCCCCGGCCGTGGGATCCGGCGGGGACGGTGCTGCTCACCGGCGCGAGCGGCACACTGGGCGGCGTTCTCGCCCGGCACCTCGTCGCCGAGCGCGGGGTCCGGCATCTGCTGCTGCTCAGCCGCCGGGGAGGGAGGCGGAGACGGCCGCCGCGCTGGAGGCGGAGCTCATTGCCCTCGGCGCGTCCTCGGTGACCTTCGCGGCCTGCGACGTCGCCGACCGGGAGGCGGTGCGCGGCGTCCTGGCCGCGATACCGCCACAGCGCCCCCTCACCGCCGTCGTGCACGCCGCCGGCACCCTCAGCGACGGTCTGGTCGGCTCGCTGGACCGGACGGACGTCGACGCGGTGTTCCGCCCCAAGGTCGACGGCGCCGCCGTACTCGACGAGCTGACCCGGCGCCACGACCTCGCGGGCTTTGTGATGTTCTCCTCGGCGGCGGGCGTCACCGGCAACGCCGGTCAGGCGAACTACGCCGCCGCCAACGCGTTCCTCGACGCACTGGCCGAACGCAGGGCCGCCGAGGCCTGCCCGCGCGGTCGCTGGCTTGGGGGCTCTGGGCGGACACCAGCGATCTGACCGCGACCCTGAGCGAGACCGCCGGGCGAGAATCGCCCGCTCCGGTGTCCGCGCGCTGTCCGCGGCGGCCGCGCTGGACCTGTTCGACCAGGCGCTCTCCCGTGATGAGGCACTGCTGCTGCCCATCGACGTCGACCCGTCCGGCGAGGCGGAACCGCCGCCGCTGTGGCGCGACCTGGTGCGCCGCCGGGTCCGCCGGGTGGTCGCAGCGACGCCCGTCGCCGAGACCTCGACCGCCGAACTGCTGGCCGACGTCCCCGCCGCCGAACGGGTACCGGCGCTGACCGACCTGGTGTGCGCGCACACGGCCGCCGTCCTCGGGCACGACGCCGACCGGGTGGACCCGCTGAGGGCGTTCGGCGAGATCGGTTTCGACTCGCTCAGCGCGGTCGAACTGCGCAACCGCCTCAACTCGGCGACGGGGCTCCGGCTGCCCGCCACGACGGTGTTCAGCCACCCCAGCCCCCAGGCGCTGGCCCGGAAGCTGGCCGCCGAGCTGTTTCCCGAGGCCGACGCGGCCGGGACCGACGCGCGCGAGACCGACGCGGCTGAGACCGACGCGGCTTCGGAGCGGGCCGGGGAGGAGCGCACGCGCGACGGGGCGCTGACCGGCGTGGACATCGACGGCCTCGGCGTGGAGGAGCTGATGTCCCTCGCGCTCGGCACGGCCGAACCCCACACATCCGAAGGATGACCGACATGACCGTCTCACCCGACCGCCTCGTCGACGCGCTGCGCTCATCGGTCAAGGAGGCCGAGCGACTGCGGGAGCACAACCGGCCCTGACCGAAGCGGCCACGGAGCCGATCGCCGTCGTGGCGATGGCCTGCCGGCTGCCCGGCGGCGCCGACTCGCCGGAGAAGCTGTGGCAGCTGGTGGACTCCGGCACGGACGTGCTCACGCCCCTGCCCCGGGACCGCAACTGGGACCTGGAGTCCCTCAGCCCCTTCGTCACGGACGCCTACTTCGTCGACGACGTGGGCGGATTCGACGCGAACCTGTTCGGCATATCACCCCGCGAGGCCGCCGCGATGGACCCACAGCAGCGGCTGCTCCTGGAGGCCGCCTGGGAGGTGTTCGAACGCGCCGGGTTCGCGCCCGACGCGCTGCGGGACAGCGGCACGGGCGTATTCGTCGGCGCGGGACCGGGCGACTACCTGATCCGCCTCCTGGACAACCCGGACGCCGCGGAGGGCTATGTCGCCACCGGCACCGCGCCGAGCGTCACCTCCGGACGGATCGCCTACACCTTCGGCCTGCGCGGGCCCGCCGTCACGGTCGACACCGCCTGTTCGTCGGGTCTGGTCGCCCTGCACCTGGCCACCCAGGCGCTGCGCAAGGGCGACTGCTCGCAGGCGCTGGTCGCCGGCGTCTCGGTGATGTCCGCGCCCCACGGCTTCGTCGAAATCGCCAAACAGGGCGGCCTGGCCGCCGACGGACGCTGCAAGGCGTTCGCCGACGCCGCCGACGGCACCAACTTCGGCGAGGGCGTCGCCGCGGTGCTCGTCGAGCGGCTGTCCGACGCCCGGCGGCTCGGACATCCGGTACTCGCCGTGGTACGCGGCTCCGCGATCAACCAGGACGGCGCCTCCAACGGACTGTCCGCGCCCAACGGCGCCGCGCAGGAAGAGGTGATCCGGCAGGCACTCGCCGACGCGGGGGTCCGCGCCGACGAGGTCGACGCCGTCGAGGCGCACGGCACCGGCACCACCCTGGGCGACCCGATCGAGGCGGACGCACTGCTGGCCACCTACGGCCGGAACCGCGAACACCCCTTGTGGCTGGGCTCGGTGAAGTCCAACGTCGGACACACGCAGTCGGCCGCCGGCCTGGTCGGTCTGATCAAGATGGTGCAGGCGCTGCGCGCGGGACGGCTGCCGAAGACCCTGCACGCCGACCGGCCGTCCCGGCACGTCGACTGGTCCACCGGCCCGGTGCGCCTGCTGCGCGAGGCCCGGCCGTGGCCCGCCGCCGACCGCCCGCGCCGGGCCGGTGTCTCCTCGTTCGGGATCAGCGGGACCAACGCGCACGTCATCGTCGAGAGCGTGCCCGCGCCCGAGGAGCGGCCCCGCACCGAGCTCTCCGGCCCGGTGCCGCTCATCCTCTCCGGCAGGACCGACAGCGCCCTGCGGGCCCAGGCGGCCCGGCTGCGCGCGCGTCTGCTGGAGCGCGATGAGCCGCTCGCCGATGTCGCGTTCACGCTGGCGACCGCGCGCGCCCGGTTTCCGCACCGGGCCGTGCTGCCGGTGCGGAGCCGTGCCGAGGCGCTCGAGGCGCTGCACGCCGTCGCCCTGGGAGAACAGGCGCTCGGCACCGCCCGGCCGCCCCGCCGGGAGCGGGTCGCGTTCGTCTTCCCCGGCCACGGCTCCCAGTGGACCGCGATGGGCGTGCGGCTGTGGGACGAGTCACCGGTGTTCGCCGAGTCCATGCGGGAGTGTGAGAAGGCGCTGTCCGCATACGTCGACTGGCCGCTGCGGGAGGCGCTGTCCGACGAGCGGGCGCTGGCCCGGGCCGAGGTCGTACAGCCGGCGCTGTGGGCGGTCATGGTCTCGCTCGCCGCGCTGTGGCGCTCGTTCGGTGTCGAGCCCGCCGCCGTGATCGGCCATTCCCAGGGCGAGATCGCCGCCGCCTGCGTCGGCGGTGCCCTGTCCCTGGAGGACGGCGCCCGTGTCGTGGCGCTGCGCAGCCGCCTCATCCACGAGCGGCTGTCCGGACGCGGCGCGATGATGACGGTGATGGCCTCGCCGGACCGCGTACGCGAACTGCTGGCGGACGACGGAACGACGCCGTGTCCATCGCTGCCGTCAACGGGCCGCAGAACGTGACCGTCTCCGGCGACCCGGCGGCGCTGGACCGCATCGAGCGCGGCCTGTCCGCCGCCGGGATCATGCGCTGGCGGCTCGCCGGGGTGGACTTCGCCGCCCACTCGCCACATGTCGACGGCATCGAGGCCGATCTGCTGGCGGCGCTGGCACCGATCCGGCCCCGCCCGGGGAAGGTGCCGTTCTACTCCACGGTGACCGCCTCCCGCCTGGACACGGAGGAGCTGGACGCCGGGTACTGGTGCCGCAACCTGCGGCGGACGGTGAACTTCGCCGACACGGCGGACGTCCTGGTCGGGGACGGACACGGGCTCATGGTCGAGGTCAGCCCGCACCCGGTGCTCGCGCACATCACCGCCGCGGGCCCGGTGCTGGACACCCTGCGCCGCGACGACGGCGGGCTGCGTCGGATGCTGACCTCGCTGGCCGCCGCCGACCTGCACGGCCTGCCGGTGGACTGGACCTCGGCACTGCCCGAGGCCCGCGCCGTGGACCTGCCGACGTACCCGTTCCAGCGCGAGCGCTACTGGGTGACCCCGCGGAGCGGACGACCGGGACCCCGCACCGGCGGCGAGCCCCCTCGACCGGTTGCGGTACCGGACCGACTGGACGCCGCTGCGGCTGTCCGCCGATCCGGTACTGTCCGGCACCTGGCTGGTCGTCACGGACCGGGCCGACGCCCGGGCCGAGAGCGTCCTCGACGCGCTGCGGCGGTACGGCGCCGAGGTGGTCGTCCGGGCGCCGGGCGAGCTCGACCTCGCAGCCCTCCCCGAGCCGGCCGGTGTCCTCGCGCTGCTGGCCCACGACGAGGACCCCGAGCCGGACCACCCCGCCGTCCCCGGGGCTTCGCCCGGACCGTGCGGCTGGTGCGGCAGTTGGGCACGGCGGGCGTCGAAGCACCGCTGTGGTGCGTCACCAGGGACGCGACACGATCCCCGGCGCAGGCGATGACCTGGGGATTCGGCAGAGTGGCCGGGTTCGAGCGGCCCGTGCCTGGGGCGGTCTCATCGACCTGCCGCAGCCGCTGGACGACACCGGTCAACGGCGGGTCGCCGCCGTCCTGTTGGGCGACACCCACGAGGACCAGGTCCGCATCGACCGCACCGGGGCGTTCGGACGGCGGATCGTACGCGCCCCCGCACCTGCGGAGCGCGGAGGGGACTGGCAGGTCCGCGGCACCGCCCTGGTGACCGGTGGCACCGGCGGACTCGGCAGGCATGTCGTGCGCTGGCTGGCGGCCGAGGGCGCGGAGCACGTGATCGTGGTGAACCGGCGCGGGACGGACGCTCCCGGCGCGAGCGAACTGGCCGCGGACCTCGCCGGCTCGGGGACGCGGCTCAGCATCGTCCCCTGCGACCTGTCCGACCGGGCCGCCCTCGCCCGGGTGATCGACTCCATCGACCCGGCGGCACCGCTGCGCACCGTGGTGCACACCGCCGCCGTACTGGACGACGCCGCGATCGACACCCTGACCATGGAGCAGTTCGACCGGGTCCTGGCGGTCAAGGCACGGGGCGCGGCCAACCTGCACGAACTCACCCGCGATCTGCACCTCGACGCGTTCGTGCTGTTCTCCTCGCTCGCCGGCACGGTCGGCGCCGCGGGCCAGGGCACCTACGCACCGGCCAACGCCTACCTGGACGCGCTGGCCGAACAGCGGCGGGCCGAGGGGCTGCCGGCCACGTCGGTCGGCTGGGGGGTGTGGGCCGGGGACGGGATGGGCGACGGGCCCCTCGGAGAGGCCGCGCGACGGCACGGAGTGCCGGGGATGTCCCCGCAGGACGCGACAGCGGCGATGCGGACGGCCGTGGAACACGGTGACGCCGCGATCGTGCTGGCCGACATCGAGTGGGACCGCTATCACACGGCGGTCACCGCGTCCCGGCCGAATCCGGCGCTCTCGCGTATCCCCGAGGTCAGGTCGCTGCTCACCACGCGGACCGCTCCGGCGGAGGCGACCGACCCGCTCGCGGTCGTACGCGCCCAGACCGCGGCGGTCCTCGGCTACGCCTCCGGGACGCGGGTCGAGCCGCACCGGCCGTTCAACGAACTCGGATTCGACTCGGTGACCGCCGTCGAGTTCCGCAACCGGCTCAACGCCGTGACGGGGCTGTCCCTGGTGACCACCGTGGTCTACGACCACCCGACGCCCGCCGCGCTCGCCGACCACCTGCGCGCGGAGCTCGGTGGCTCCACTCCGGACGGGACCCCGGCGCGTCCGGAGGCAGGCCCGGACCTCACCACCGACCCCGTCGTCATCGTCGGAATGGCCTGCCGCCTCCCCGGCGGCGTCACCTCGCCCGACGAACTGTGGGACCTGCTGGCCGAGGAACGCACCACGGTGGGACCGCCGCCGCCCGAGCGGGGGTGGGACCTCGCCGCCCTGCCCGCGGACTGTGTGACCACGGCCTCCTACCTGGACGACATCGCGGCCTTCGACGCGGAGTTCTTCGGGATCTCCCCCAGGGAGGCCATGGCCATGGACCCGCAGCAGCGGCTGGCCCTGGAGACCTCGTGGGAGGCGCTCGAGCACGGCGGCATCGCGCCCGGCAGCCTGGCCGGCAGCCGTACCGGTGTGTTCCTCGGCAGCACCGGTCAGGACTACTACGCGCTCCTGACCGGGGCCGGAGCCGACGACGCCGCCGGTCACGCGGGCACGGGCAGCGCGGGCTCGGTGCTCTCCGGCCGGGTCGCGTACGCGCTCGGACTCGAGGGACCCGCCGTCACCGTCGACACGGCGTGCTCCTCCGGGCTCGTCGCCCTGCACCTGGCGGCGCAGTCCCTGCGGAACGGCGAGTGCGCCACGGCGCTCGTGGGAGGGGTGACGGTCATGACCACCCCCACGGGCCTGGCCGAGTTCTCCCGCCAGGGCGGGCTGGCCCCCGACGGCCTGTGCAAGGCGTTCTCCGACTCCGCCGACGGCACCGGATTCGCCGAGGGCGCGGGCATGCTCGTACTGCAGCGGCTGTCCGACGCCCGTGCCGCGGGACGCCGCGTCTGGGCCGTGGTGCGTGGTTCGGCGATCAATCAGGACGGCCTGTCCAACGGTCTGTCGGCGCCCAACGGCCGCGCCCAGCGGGAGGTCATCCGCCAGGCCCTGGCGAACGCGCGCCTGTCCGCCGGGGCCGTCGACGTGGTCGAGGCGCACGGCACCGGGACACCACTCGGCGACCCGATCGAGGCACACGCCCTGCTGGCGGCCTACGGGCAGGACCGGGCGCGGCCGCTGCTCATCGGGACGCTGAAGTCCAACATCGGCCACACCCAGGCCGCCGCCGGTGTCGCGGGCGTGATCAAGACGGCGCTGGCCCTGCACCACGGCACGGTGCCCGCGACCCTGCACGCCGGTACGGCGTCGTCCCATGTGGACTGGACGGCGGGCAGCGCCGAACTGGCCCGTGCCCGGACTCCGTGGCCCGACACCGGCGCACCGCGCCGGGCCGGGGTCTCCGCGTTCGGCATCTCGGGCACCAACGCGCACGTCGTGCTGGAGGCGGACACCCCACCGCCCGCCGAACCGCGGGCGACCGGGGAGACGGCGCCGATCCCGCTGGCCGTGTCCGGCCGGGGGCCGGAAGCCCTCGCGGAGCAGGCGAGGCGGCTGTCCGTGCTGCTGGACGGCGGGACCGATCCGGTCGACATCGGCTGGTCCCTGGTCACCACGCGAACGCGGCAGTCCCATCGGGCCGTGGCCCTCGGCCGGGACCGCGCCGAGCTGGCCGCCGCACTCACCGCGCTGGCGAGCGGCACCTCCGCACCCTCGGTGGTCTCCGCCGTGGCCGCCGGCCAGGACCAGCGCCCGTCTTCGTCTTCCCCGGCCAGGGCTCCAGCTGGGCGGGGATGGGACGCGCGCTGATCGAGTCCTCGCCCGTGTTCGCGGACTCGATGGCCGAGTGCGCGCGGGCGATCGCCACCGAGGCCGACTGGGACCTGTCGGCGGTGCTCGGCGAGGAGGACATGCTGCGGCGGGCCGATGTCGTCCAGCCCGCCCTGTTCGCGGTCATGGTGTCGCTGGCCCGGCTGTGGGAGTCCTACGGCGTGACCCCGGCCGCCGTGGTCGGGCATTCCCTCGGTGAGTACGCCGCCGCGTGCGTGGCGGGAGCGCTGACGGTCGAACAGGCGGCGGTCGCGGTCGTGCGCCGCGGCAGAGTGATCGCCGACCGTCTGTCCGGTGATCATGGGGTGCTGTCCGTTCCGGTCGCCGCCGAACACGTCCGCTTCGACGGCGTCGAGATCGCCGCGTTCAACGGGCCGTCGGCCACGGTGGTCGCCGGGACCAACAGCGCGCTCGAGCGCGTACTGGAGGCCGTGCCCGCGGCCAAACGGGTGCCGATGGACTACGCCTCGCACACCTCCGCCGTCGAGACGGCCGAGGACGCGCTGCTCGGGGAGCTGGCCGGACTGAGCCCGAAGGGCGTCGGCATCCCCTTCTACTCCACGGTGACCGGGGGAAGGCTGGACACCACGGCCCTCGACGCGCACTACTGGTACCGCAATCTGCGCAACCCGGTGTTGTTCGAGACGGCCGGCCGCCGGCTGATCGAGGACGGACACACGGTGTTCATCGAGATGAGCCCGCGCCCGCTGCTGGCGGCGGCCCTGCACCAGACGGCGGAAGCACTGGACCAGCCCGTGCACACCGTCGCCTCACTGCGCCGCGACGACGGCGACATGGACCGCTTCCTGCGCTCGCTCGCCGACGCGCACACCCACGGGGTGACCGTGGACTGGCGCCCCGCGCTGCCCGGCGGCAGGGCCGTCGCGCTGCCGACGTACGCCTTCCAGCGCAAGCGGTTCTGGCCGACGGCCCGGCCACCGCGACGCCCCGGCCAGACACACCCGCTGCTGGGCCCCGCCGAAGAGCTCGCGGGCTCCCCGGACGTGGTGTTCACCAGTACCTCTCCACCCGGACCCACCCATGGCTGGCCGACCATGTGGTGCGGGACTCGGTGCTGCTGCCGGGCACCGCGTTCCTGGAGATGGCGGTCCGGGCCGCCGACGAGACCGGCTGCCACGGCGTCGCCGAACTCGTCCTGGAAGCGCCGCTGGTACTGACCGGCGGCGACATCCGGATCCAGCTGATCGTGCACGGCCCCGACGCGTCGGGGGACCGGCCGTTCTCCGTGCACAGCCGGAACGAGCACGACTGGACGCGGCACGCCACCGGCCGGCTCTCGGCGGTGGCGCAGCCGGTTCCTCCGGGCACA
The DNA here is from genome assembly GCF_024298965.1 of Streptomyces rapamycinicus NRRL 5491. Lineage (NCBI taxonomy): Bacteria > Bacillati > Actinomycetota > Actinomycetes > Kitasatosporales > Streptomycetaceae > Streptomyces > Streptomyces rapamycinicus. Next base: position 12,085,882 of record NZ_CP085193.1, read on the forward strand.
CCGGTGTTGCCGCCCGACGCCGAACCGGTCGCGCTGGACGCCTTCTACGGTGAACTCGACGACGCCGGATACCGGTACGGCGAGTCGTTCCGCGGCATGCGTGCGGCCTGGCGGTCGGGCGACGAGCTGTTCGCCGAGGTGGCCCTGGCCGACGCGGTCCCCACCGACGGGTTCCAGCTGCATCCCGCGCTGCTGGACGCCGCCTGCCAGGCGATGACGCTGGCCGGCGGGGACGAGCCGGGGCTGCCGTTCCTGTGGTCCGATGCCGAACTGCACGCACGCGGCGCCCGGGAGCTGTTCGTCCGCATCGCCCCGGCCGGGCCCGACGCGATGTCGATCACCGCCGTCGACCACGAGGGAACGCTCGTGTTCCGCGCCGGCCGGCTGCTCACCCGGCCGTTCGCCCGGCCGGACACGGGCGCCCTGCCCGCGGACTCGCTGTTCACCGTGGACTGGGTCCCGCTTCCGGCGCCGGCACCCGCCGCCGACCGGGAGTGGGCGGTGCTCGACGGCCCCGAGGCCGACCACGGTCTCGGCGTACCCGCGTTCCCCGAGCCGTCCGCCGTGCCCCCGGGAACGTCGATCGTGCTGACGGCCGTCGACGCGTCCTCACTGCACCGGATCCTGGCCGCCGTGCAGACCACGATCGCCACCGACCGTCCCGAACCGCTCGTGGTGCTGACGCACCACGCGGTGGCCGTGCGCCCCTCGGACGAGCCGGTGCCCGACCGGGCCGCGGTATGGGGGCTGCTGCGCACCGCGCAGTCCGAGCACCCCGGACGGTTCGTACTGCTCGACAGCGACCGGCCCGTGACCACGGCCGACCTCCGCGACGCCCTGGCGACCGGCGAACCGCAGGTCGCCCTGCGGGGCGCCGACCGGTACGCGCCACGGCTGACCCGGCGGCCGGCCGCGCTGCAGCCGCCCGCCGGCGAGGCGTGGAACCTCACCGCCTCGCCGACCGGCAGCCTGGACGATCTCGCGCTGACCCCCGTACGGCCGAGCCGCTGACCGACGGGCAGGTCCGCATCGCCGTCCGTGCCGTCGGGGTGAACTTCAAGGACGTACTGATCACCCTTGGCATGGTGCCCGGCGACCTGACCCGGCTCGGAGCGGAGGCCGCGGGAGTCGTGCTCGACGTCGGTCCCGGCGTGCGCTCCCTGCGCCCCGGCGACCGGGTGTTCGGCCTCGCCGACGCCGCGTTCGGCTCGACGGCCGTCACCGACCGGCGCCTGCTGGCGCGGATACCCGACGGCTGGAGCTTCGCCCGCGCCGCGAGCGTGCCCGCCGTGTTCCTCACCGCCTACTACGCACTGCGCGACCTGCTCGGCCTCCAGCCGGGGCAGCGGATCCTGGTGCACTCGGGCGCGGGCGGTGTCGGGATGGCGGCGATCCAGCTCGCCAGGGTGTGGGGCGCCGAGGTGTTCGCCACCGCGAGCGAGCCCAAACAGGATGCCGTCGCCGGACTCGGGGTCGCCCGGGACCACATCGCCTCCTCCCGGACGCTCGACTTCGAGCGGGCCTTCACCGAGGTCACCGGCGGCAAGGGGGTGGACGCCGTGCTGAACTCGCTCGCGGGTGAGTTCGTGGACGCCTCACTGCGGCTGCTGCGCCCGGGCGGCCGGTTCGCGGAGATGGGCAGGACCGACATCCGCGAGAGCGGACCCGCCGGCGTGGAGTATCTGCCCTTCGACCTGTCGGACGCGGGGGAGGAGCGGATCGGCGAGATGCTGGCCGAACTGCTCACCCTGTTCGGCACCGGGAAGCTGGTGGCCCTGCCGGTCACCACATGGGACATACGCCGGGCCCCGAGCGCGTTCCGCCATCTGAGCCAGGCCCGGCACGTGGGCAAGGTCGTGCTCACCGTCGGCCGGGACCTCGACCCGGACGGCACCGTGCTGCTCACCGGTGGCACCGGCGGACTCGGCGCGTCGCTGGCCCGGCATCTGGTACGGGCACGCGGCGTGCGCAGCCTGGTCCTGGTGAGCCGTACGGGAATCGACGCGCCCGGGGCTCGCGAACTGCGGGACGAACTGACCGGGGCCGGTGCCTCGGTCACCGTGGCCGCCTGCGACATCGCCGACCGCGCGGCACTGGGCCGGGTCCTCGACGCCGTCCCGGCGGCGCACCCGCTCACGGCCGTGGTGCACGCCGCGGGGGTGCTCGACGACGCGACCATCGGCGAACTCGACCCCGGCCGGCTGGAGACGGTACTGCGGCCCAAGGTCCGGGGCGCGCGCCTGCTGCACGAGCTGACCCAGGACCTGGACCTCAGCGCGTTCGTGCTGTTCTCCTCGGCCGCGGGGGTGTTCGGCGCGGCCGGCCAGGGGAACTACGCCGCCGCCAACGCCGTACTCGACGCCCTCGCCCGGCACCGCGGGGCGCGGGGCCTGCCCGCGGTGTCGATCGACTGGGGGCTGTGGGACCTCCCCAGCGCGATGACCGCGGGTCTTGACCACGCGCGCTTCGCGCGGTCGGGCCTGATGCCGCTGGCCGAGGAGCAGGGCCACGCGATCTTCGACCAGGTGGCCACCGGCGGGGAAGCCCAGGTCGTCGCCGCTCGGCTGGACCTGGCGGTGTTCCGCGACCTGCCCGACCCGCCCCGGCTGATGGCCGGGCTGGTGCGCGGACCGCGCAAGGCGGCGGGCACCACCGCCGCCAGGCCGGTACGCACCGAGGAGGGGCTGCTGGAGATGGTGCGCGCCACGGCCGCCGACGTGCTCGGCTACGCGGGCACCGGGGAGGTCGGCCCGGCAGGGCTGTTCGCGGAGCTGGGCCTGGACTCGCTGACCGCCGTCGAGCTGCGCAACCGCCTCGCCTCGGCCACCTCGCTCAGGCTGCCCACCTCGATCGCCTTCGACCACCCGACTCCGGCCCGGCTCGCCCGGCACCTCCTGACCCAGCTGAACGTCGAACCCGCCGCGGCGACGGCGCCCGCACCACCGCCGTCCGACCTGGTCGCCGACCTGTGCGCGGCGGCGTTCGAGGCGGGCGACGGGAAGCGGGCCTTCGACCTGCTGCGTACGGTCGCCCGTAACCGCCCGACCTTCCGCACCGAACCGGGCACCCCCGCGTTCGCCCCGCTGGCGTCGGGTGCCGGAGCCCCCCGGCTGGTCTGTCTGACCCCCTTGGTGCCGCTTGCGGGGGCCTACACCTACGCCCGGTTCGCGGCCGGGTTCCGGGGCAGCCGTACCGTCGACGTCCTGGCCACCCCGGGGTTCCTCGACGGCGAGCCACTGGCGGAGTCGGGGGAGGTCCTGGCCCGGGTGCAGACCGAGCGGGTCCTCGCCAGGATCGGGGACGACCCGTTCGTCCTGGTGGGATATTCCTCGGGCGGGCTGCTCGCCCTGGCGATGGCCGCTTTGCTGAGCGAACGCGGCGCACCGGTCCGATCGGTCGTGCTGCTGGACACGTATCTGCCCTCGCCGGACCGGATGGACGAGTTCGTCGCCGCGCTGATGCGCGGTATGACGGACCGCCGCGACGTCGTGCGGGGCCTGACCGGTACCGGGTTGTCGGCGATGGCGTGGAACTGCGATCTGTTCGCGGAATGGTCCGCGGCGCCGCTGCCGGTGCCGGTGCTGTCCGTACGGGCCGACGTTCCGCTGCTGGCCGGTGCCGGTTCCGCACCGGTCGTCGCGCGTGCGGATGTCCGCACCACGGCTGGTGATCACTTCACCCTGCTGGAGGAGCACGCTTCACGGACGAGTGCCCTGGTGGCCGAGTGGCTGACCGAGGACGGGCACGCGGTGCGGTGAGGCGGGGGCGTCGCCCGCGCCCAGCCAATGCACGCCGGTGGCGGAACCGCCTTGGGGCAGTTCCGCCACCGGCGAATCCTGGGTAAACGCCTGGCGTTTGCTGGTTCGCCGCCGCTATGCCCGCGGTGAACCGGAAGATGTGGAAGGGGCCGTTCCCGCGGGTGTCCGCGTGCGCGGGCCTCCCCCTGCCGGGCGCCATGCCGGCGGGCATGACCGATCCCCGGGAAAGCGGCGCGCGTATGTCGGATGACCTTGGCAATATCGATCTCAACATTCTCATCGCCCTGGACGCTCTGCTGGCCGAACGCAGTGTGACAAGGGCCGCGGAGCGGGTCTTCGTGGGACAACCGGCGATGAGCGCCTCGCTCGCCCGGCTGAGGAGCCATTTCGGAGATCCGCTGCTCGTCAGGCAGGGGCGGGGGATGACGCTGACCCCGTTGGCCGAGTCGCTGGTGCGGCCGACGCAGGAGGCCCTGACGGCGGTTCAGGCCGTCATGGGCGCGAGCAAGACCTTCGATCCCGCCACCGGCCCTCCTCGCACCTTCACCGTGATCGCCAGCGACTACGCCCAGACGGTGCTGATCAGGCCCATTCTGCGCAAGGTGGAGGCGGAATCGCTGAACATCCGCATCAACGTCTTCCCCGCGCAAGCCGACTTCATCGACCAGCTCCGCCGGGGACAGTGCGATCTGCTGATCTGGCCGACCAGCCTTGCCCAGAATCTGTCCGGCTTCTTCAGCGAGACGCTGTTCACCGACGAGTTCGTGGTGGCCGTCGACGAGAACCACCCCGGAGTGGGTGACACCATCACCGTCGATGAGCTGCGGCGGCTGCCGTTCCTCGGGATCAACGGGCCGATGACATCGATCGTGGAGTCCCACTTCGACCGCCTGGGCGCCGGGCTCCGGGTCGCCGCCGACGTCGGGGGCTTCGCCATGGCCCCCCATCTCGTGCCCGGGACCCGCCTGGTCACCGTGTTCCAGGGACTCCTCGCGGACGAGGCCGCGGGGTCGGGGCTCAGAACGATGCCGTTACCGGTGCCCATGACCACGCTGACCGAGGCCATGTACTGGCATCCCCGCAACAACCAGGACGCCGCCCACCGCTGGTTCCGCCATCAGCTCCTGGAGGTCGCCGAGGAACTCAGGCTGTGACCCGTCGCTTGCGGATCGGGGCGATGCCGTCCGCCATGGGGATCGGCGACATCTCCACACGAGGATCGTCGCGGACCAGCGCGTTGAACGCGCGGACCCCTTCGGCGTCGGTATCCCGTGCCCCGGGGCCGACGACCCGGCCGGAGAACAGGGTGTTGTCCACCACGATTAGGATCTTCGGCATGGCGAAGCGCGCGGTCCATCGGCGGGCCCGGAAGATATTGGGCGAGGAGCCCGTGGCCCTGGTCTGGTGCGAGATCCACAAGTCCATTCCCACGCCGCCCAAAGGGGTACACCGCGCCGCGGGCAGGGGACGGCTGAAGCCGGGGCACCACTGGCTGCTGTACGTCGGCGCCGTGGTGTTCTTCTTCGTCGTCGTCCCGATGATGCTGATCGACAAGCTGGGCACCGGCCGACGTGACCGGTCGAACGCCCGCCCCTCCGCTTCCGCCTCCGGCCGCGATCGCGATCGCGATCGCGGACAGGATCCGGCGAACCACGTCTTCGACGGCGACTGGAGCCTGACGGCGGGCCAGTTGCTCCTGCGCTGGTACGGGCACTCACCCAACCCCAAACGCCTGGTCATGCTGGCCCGCGAGCGCGTCTGTATCGCCACGTCCCTCGCCGCCGGCTGTCGCCCACCAAGGCCGACGACTTCCGCATCGTCGCGGAGTTCCCCTCGATCAGGCCCGCGTCGAAGGCGAGGCGGGCCAGCCGCGCGGATTCGCCACCTTCCGGCTCCGCTTCGCCGACGGCTCCTGGCTGGAAGTAGGACGGCTGGGCGAACCCGAGGACGCGGACCACTTCCTTCGCACCATCAACGGATGATCAACTGACATGGCTACCTCCCACGCGCCCCTGTCCCGCGACGACCGGCGCACCGAGTTGCGGGAGTTCCTGCGCAGCCGCCGGGCCCGGGTCTCCCCGGCCGATGTCGGCATGCCCGACGGTGGCCGGCGGCGCACACCCGGTCTGCGGCGCGAGGAGGTCGCGGTGCTGGCAGGCGTCGGAGTGTCCTGGTACACGTGGCTGGAGCAGGGCCGCGACATCAAGGTGTCCGAGCAGGTCCTCGACGCGATCGCCCGGGCGCTGCTGCTGGGCTCCGCCGAGCGTGCCCACCTGTACCGCCTGGCCGGACTCAACCCGCCGCAGGCCCCTTCCGCGCCCTCGGCGGCACCGTCACCCGAGGTGCGGCGGTTGCTGGACGCCTGGTCACCGCGGCCCGGCTATGTGCGCGACCGGCACTGGAACTTCACCGCGGTCAACGACGCGGCACGCGTGGTGTTCGGCTACGGCGAGAGCGACCACAACTGCCTGGTCTCCTTCTTCACCAACGCCCGCTACCGGGTGCTGCACCGGAACTGGGCCGAGACCGCGGCCGATGTGGCCGCTGCCTTCCGCGCCGACGCGGCACGTTACCCGGACGATCCGGAGTTCGGCCGCATCGCCGCCGATCTGGCCGTGGTCAGCCCCGAATTCGCCGAGCTGTGGGCGCGCCACGATGTTGCCGAGCACACCAGCGCGGTGAAGGCGGTCGATCACCCCGACGCCGGGACGATGATCTTCGATGCCACCTTGCTGCCGCTGCCCGAGCACCCCGGGCACCATCTGATCCTGCACAACCCACGCCCCGGCACCGACACCCAGCAGCGGCTGGAGACGCTGCTGCGGCAGCACAGCCTGGTGGTGCCACACCCAGGATGAGTGGGCACTGCCCGCGTCGCCGCCGTGCCCGCAGGATCGTGGACATGAGCAACGGCAGCAGGCAGATGAAGGCAGTGACCATCCCCGAGTTCGGCGACGCCGAGGTGCTCCGCGTCGCCACCGCTCCCGTCCCCGAGCCCGGACCGGGCCAGGTCGCCATCGACGTGGCGTACGCGGGTGCCAACTTCGCCGAGGTCCTCTACCGGCGTGGCGTGGTCGACGTGCCGCTTCCCTTTGTGCCCGGTATCGAGGTGTCGGGGCGGATCCGGGCGGTCGGTGAGGACGTCGAGGATCTGACCGTCGGGCAGCCGGTGGCCGCGCTCTCGATCGTCGACAGCGGTGGTTACGCGGAGGTGGTGGTCACCTCGGCGGACCTGGTCGTGCCGCTGGACGGCCTCGGTATCGGGATGGACGTCGCCGCGGCGCTGCCGTCCAACAGCACCACCGCGTTCCTGGTGCTCGACCGGGTGGCCCGGATCGAGCCCGGAGAACGCGTTCTGGTCCATGCGGCGGCCGGCGGCGTGGGAAGCCAACTCGGCCAGGCCGCCCGCCTGCTGGGCGCGGGCCACGTGGTCGGCACCGTCGGCAGCGCGGCCAAGATCGAGACCGCCAAGCGCTTCGGCTACCACGAGGTGATCACGCGGGACCGCATCGCCGACGCGGGCGAGTTCGACGTCGTGGTCGACATGGTCGGCGGCCCGGCCCGCCGTGCGGGGCTGGACCGGCTGGCCCCGATGGGGCGCCTGGTGGTGATGGGCAACGCCTCCGGCGCCGAGGACATCGGCATCCCGGCCAACGAACTGTGGTTCACCAACAGGACCGTCTCCGGCTTCAACCTGGCCGCCTTCGCCGCCGCCTTCCCCGAGGAGACACGCCGGGCGCTGCGCCGCGCGGTGGCGGCCGCGGCGACGGGAGACCTGCGGACGCGGGTCGAAACCCTGCCGCTGGAACAGGCCGCCGAGGCCCACCGCCGCATCGAATCGGGTACGACCACGGGCAAGCTGGTGCTCGACGTCGCGGCGTTGTGACCTACGGCCGAGAGCGCTGGGCGTCGGGACGCGGGTGTTCGACGGGAAGGCGGGCGGGCAGTCCGCGCAGCAGCGTGTCGAGGAACAGGTCGAAGCGGGGTGGCGCGCCGTCCATGGAGACGCCCTGGTCGGTCCCGCCGAGCCACTGGACGATGCCGAGTGCGAAGACGTACCAGCTCTGCTGTGCCGCCTCCGGAGAGGCGCCCGCCGCGATGAACGCGGCCTCCACCCGCTCGCGCAGCCGCCCGAACGAGGCCGGGTTGTGCCGGTGCGGATGCGCGACGCGGGCGGCGTATCCGGGTACGGCCAGGAACTCGTCGTGCATGGCCCATGCCAGGCGGGCCAGCCATGAGCGCCAGGTGTGCTCCGTGGGGTCGTCCGGCGGCAGGATGCGCTCGACCATGACCTCGCTGATCAGGTCGAAGAGCCCTTCGCGGTCGCGGACACAGCGGTAGAGCGCGGAGTGCGAGACGCCGAGACGAGTGGCGAGTTCCCGCATGGTGAGCGTGGTGAGGTCGCACCGCAGGGCGGTGGAGACGATCAGTTCGCGGCTCAGCCGCGCGGGACGCCCCCGTGCGGCGCGCGCGGTGCTCTTCGCCTGAAGGTCATGCCGACGCGCGCTCACGGGCCGTCCTCGATGAGGCGTCGTAGCGAGGGGAGCAGGGCATCGAGGTCCTGGCTGGTCCGGAACGCGACCAGGGTGGTGCCGTCATCGCCCCTTTCCCCGGGGGACTGAGGCGCCGGGAAGAGAGCGAGGACTTCGCGCATCGCCTCGTCGACCTCTGCGACGGGGTCCGCGGACTCTCCCCGGAGCCATCGGCGCAATACGTGGTTGTGCGCCGCCACCACTGCCGCCGCCATGAGCTCGGCCCGAAGCGAGGCCGCCTCGGTGGGGTCTCCCATCCAGTCCGCGATGAATTCACGGAACAGTCGCTGGTAGCGCGCCACGCTGGCGATCTCCCGGTCCCGCAGGGCGGCGACCTTACTGGTGAGCGCGTACCTGCGGTGCGCGAGGTCGCCCTCGTCGATGTAGTGCAGCAGCACCAGGCGTACGGCGTCGGACACGGCGACCAGGGCGGTGCTCTCACTGGAGGTCGCCAGGCGGTCCCTGATCAGCTCCAGCAGCCGGTCGTGGTCGGGGAAGATGACCGCTTCCTTGGACCGGTAGTGCCGGAAGAACGTCGTACGGCCCACTCCGGCCCGTTCAGCGATGTCATCGACGGTGGTCCGCTCGTATCCGCGTTCGTCGAAGAGAACGAACGCGGCGTCCGCGAGCCGGATCCGCGCGGCTGGCTTGCTCATGACCGCTCATCCTTCCCTGTCTCAGTACTCGGAGACCACTTGCCCCACCGCGCGGTACTGAGTACCGTTCTCGTGACATTAAGTACCACGGAAGGGTCCGGTGTGGATTCCGTTACACAGAGTGCCGAGGAACAGAGTGCCGAGGACGTGTCCGGCACCGACATCCGCACCACCGCGGGCAAGCTCGCGGGTCTCCAGCGCCGTATCGGGGAAGCGACGCACGCCGGCTCCGCACGCGCCATCGAAAAGCAGCACGCCAAGGGCAAGCTGACGGCCCGTGAGCGGATCGAGCTGCTGCTCGACGAGGGCTCCTTCGTGGAGCTCGACGAGTTCGCCCGGCACCGCTCCACCAACTTCGGCCTGGACGACAACCGCCCCTACGGCGACGGCGTCGTCACCGGGTACGGCACGGTGGACGGCCGCCCGGTGGCCGTGTTCTCCCAGGACTTCACCGTCTTCGGCGGCGCGCTGGGCGAGGTGTACGGCCAGAAGATCGTCAAGGTGATGGACTTCGCGCTGAAGACCGGCTGCCCGGTCATCGGCATCAACGACTCCGGCGGCGCCCGCATCCAGGAGGGCGTGGCCTCCCTCGGCGCCTACGGTGAGATCTTCCGCCGCAACACCCACGCGAGCGGTGTCATCCCGCAGATCAGCCTGGTCGTGGGCCCGTGCGCGGGGGGCGCCGTGTACTCCCCGGCGATCACCGACTTCACGGTCATGGTCGACCAGACCTCGCACATGTTCATCACCGGCCCGGACGTCATCAAGACCGTCACAGGTGAGGACGTCGGCTTCGAGGAGCTGGGCGGCGCCCACACCCACAACTCCACCTCCGGCGTGGCCCATCACATGGCCGGTGACGAGAAGGACGCCGTCGAATACGTCAAGCAGCTGCTGTCGTACCTGCCGTCCAACAACCTCTCCCGGGCGCCGGTCTTCCCCGAGGAGGCGGACCTCGCCGTCACGGACGAGGACCTCGAGCTGGACACCCTCGTGCCCGACAGCGCCAACCAGCCGTACGGCATGCACACGGTGATCGAGCACATGCTCGACGACGCCGAGTTCTTCGAGACGCAGCCGCTGTTCGCGCCGAACATCGTGACGGGCTTCGGGCGGGTCGAGGGCCACCCGGTGGGCATCGTGGCCAACCAGCCGATGCGGTCCGCGGGCTGTCTGGACATCAAGGCGAGCGAGAAGGGCGCGCGCTTCGTACGCACCTGCGACGCCTTCAACATCCCGGTCATCACCTTTGTCGATGTGCCGGGCTTCCTGCCGGGCGTCGACCAGGAGCACGACGGCATCATCCGCCGCGGCGCCAAACTGATCTACGCCTACGCGGAGGCGACGGTCCCGCTGATCACGGTGATCACCCGCAAGGCGTTCGGTGGCGCGTACGACGTCATGGGCTCCAAGCACCTGGGCGCCGACCTCAACCTGGCCTGGCCGACGGCCCAGATCGCCGTGATGGGCGCCCAGGGCGCGGTCAACATCCTGCACCGCCGCACCCTTGTCGAGGCCGAGGCCGAGACCGGCGGCGACGTGGAGGCGACCCGGGCGCGGCTCATCCAGGAGTACGAGGACGCCCTCCTCAACCCCTATGTCGCGGCCGAGCGCGGCTACGTCGACGCGGTGATCATGCCGTCCGAGACCCGTCGGCACATCGTGCGCGGCCTGCGTCAGCTGAGCACCAAACGCGAGTCGCTGCCGCCCAGGAAGCACGGCAACATCCCCCTCTAGTCCGGACCGCTCCTCCTTGCCCCCGTTGAACGAGCAGACCCCGACTCTTGGAGAAAGCAGCATGAACCACCTGTTGGAACGAGCGGAGCAGGCCGGCGCCGGCACGGCACGTGTGCGTGGTGCACCGGCTGACCCCGGCTGGGAACGAGCTGGAGTCGGCATGCTGACGAAGGTGCTGATCGCCAACCGCGGCGAAATCGCTGTCCGCGTGGCCCGCGCCTGCCGGGATGCCGGGATCGCGAGCGTGGCCGTCTACGCGGACCCGGACCGGGACGCGTCGCACGTCCGCGCCGCGGACGAGGCGTTCGCCCTGGGCGGCGACACCCCGGCGACCAGCTACCTGGTGATCGACAAGATCCTGACCGCGGCACACGAGTCCGGCGCGGACGCCGTCCACCCCGGCTACGGATTCCTGTCGGAGAACGCCGAGTTCGCCCAGGCGGTCCTGGACGCCGGTCTGATCTGGATCGGCCCACCGCCCCGGGCCATCCGCGACCTCGGTGACAAGGTCGCCGCCCGGCACATCGCCCAGCGCGCCGGTGCCCCGCTGGTGGCCGGGACCCCGATCCCGTCTCCGGGGCGGAGGAGGTCGTGGCCTTCGCCGAGGAGCACGGCCTGCCCATCGCCATCAAGGCGGCCTTCGGCGGCGGCGGCCGCGGCCTGAAGGTCGCCCGCACCCTCGAAGAGGTCCCCGAGCTCTACGAGTCGGCGGTCCGCGAGGCGGTGGCCGCGTTCGGCCGCGGCGAGTGCTTCGTCGAGCGCTACCTGGACAAGCCCCGCCACGTGGAGACCCAGTGCCTGGCCGACACCCACGGCAACGTGGTCGTCGTCTCCACCCGTGACTGCTCGCTGCAGCGCCGCCACCAGAAGCTGGTCGAGGAGGCCCCGGCGCCGTTCCTGTCCGAGGAGCAGGTCGCGCAGCTGTACTCCGCCTCCAAGGCCATCCTCAAGGAGGCCGGCTACGTCGGCGCCGGCACGGTGGAGTTCCTGGTCGGCCTCGACGGCACGATCTCCTTCCTGGAGGTCAACACCCGTCTGCAGGTGGAGCACCCGGTCACCGAGGAGGTCGCCGGGATCGACCTGGTGCGGGAGATGTTCCGCATCGCCGACGGCGAGGAACTCGGCTACGGCGATCCCGAACTGCGCGGCCATTCCTTCGAGTTCCGCATCAACGGCGAGGACCCGGGCCGCGGCTTCCTGCCCGCCCCGGGCACGGTCACCACATTCATCCCGCCGTCCGGTCCGGGCGTGCGCATGGATGCCGGTGTGGAATCGGGCAGCGTGATCGGCCCGGCGTGGGACTCGCTGCTGGCCAAGCTGATCGTCACCGGTGCCACCCGCGCGCAGGCCCTCCAGCGCGCGGCCCGCGCCCTGGCCGAGTTCCAGGTCGAGGGCATGGCGACCGCTATCCCGTTCCACCGCGCGGTGGTCAGGGACCCGGCGTTCGCCCCGAACTGACCGGCTCCACCGAGCCGTTCACGGCCCACACCCGCTGGATCGAGACCGAGTTCGTCAATGAGATCAAACCCTTCGCCGCCCCCGCGGACGCGGAGACGGACGAGGACCCGGGCCGCGAGACGATGGTCGTCGAGGTCGGCGGCAAGCGCCTGGAGGTCTCCCTGCCGTCCTCGCTGGGCATGTCACCGGCCCGCACCGGCCACACGGGCGCCCGCCCCAAGCGGCGCACGGCCAGGAAGTCCGGCCCGGTCGCCTCGGGCGACACCCTCGCCTCCCCGATGCAGGGCACGATCGTCAAGGTCGCCGTCGAGGAGGGCCAGGAAGTCAAGGAGGGAGACCTGGTCGTCGTCCTGGAGGCGATGAAGATGGAGCAGCCGCTGAACGCGCACAAGTCCGGCACCGTCAAGGGCCTGTCCGCCGAGATCGGCGCCTCCCTCACCTCCGGCGCCGCGGTCTGCGAGATCAAGGACTGACGAACGCATCGGCCAGCCCTCGCGACGTGCACCGCCGAATGCCCTGATCTGCCACATCCGTGACCAGGGCCGCCCTCGCCCCCTTCACAGAGCCGTTCCGCCGCACCCGGCAGCGGCCAGGAGAATTCGCCATGTCCCATACAGCGATCGAAACCGCGGACAACAGCCCCTTCGCAGGGGACAGCGTCTCGACTGCCGTACCGCAGACGGACGCGGACCAACGGAGCCCCATCCCAGCAGGGGGGATCCGGGACGGGGTGCTGTACTTCCAGCGCTGCCGCTGGTGCCATACCTCGGTCTTCCGCCGCCTGCTGTGCCCCGTCTGCGGCTCCACCGACATGGCCGAGGAACGCAGTGACGGCATCGGTGTCATCCATCACGTCACCGTTGTCGGCCGCAGCACGGGCAAGCCCCGCGCCATGGCTATCATCGACATGGACGAAGGGTTCCGCCTCCGTGCCAGGGTCAGCGCCGTGCCGCTGGCCAGGGCGTGTGTCGGAGCCCAGGTACGGCTGGGGTTCGGGCCGCAGCCACAGGAGATCGCCTTTCACCTCTGCGACTCATAACGGGTGCGCTGACTCCAGCTGTTCGGCGGATACGGCTGCGTACTGGAGTACCCGATCGCCCGGCTGTACGCGGCGTACGCACTTGCCGAGGAGACGAAGGCATTCGGGCGTCGGGCCGCTGCGACCGCGCTCGACCTGACCGACGAGGAGGCCACAGCCCGGGCCGTCCGTGTCGCCGCGGCGGACTTCGGCGGCCTGCACACCCTCGTCTACGCGGCCGGACCGCACGTACCGATGACGCATCTGAGCAAGGTGACGCCCGGCCGGTACCGCACGCAACTGGAGGCCGACGCGGTGGCGTTCTTCAACCTCGTCCACCCCGCGCTGTCCCCGCTGCGGGAGAGCCGGGGCAGCATCGTCGCCGTGACGACGGTCGCCACCCGGAGATTCCCGGTCCGAGACGGGCTGTCGTCAGGGGCCAAGGGGGCGGTCGAGGCGGTGGCCCGGGCACTCGCCGCCGAGGAGGGACGGTACGGCGTCCGTGTCAACTGCGTCGCCCCCGGCATGCTCACGGACGGCATGGCCAGTCGGCTGATCAGCTCCGGCGAGCTGGACGAGGAGGCCTTGGCCGTCGCCCGGCGCAACATCCCGATGCGCCGGTTCGGGCAGGCGCAGGACATCGCCGAGGCGGTCGCGTTCCTCGCGTCGGAGCGCGCCGGGTTCATCACCGGGCAGGCGCTGGGGGTGGACGGTGGGTACAGCGTCTGACCGTGCGGCTCACCACACGATCGCCCGGCCGCGGACACATACGGTCCGTACGGCCTCGGCCGTACGGTGGCTCGGTCCCAGCGGCGTCGGTCCCGCTGCCGCCGGCCGGCGGCAGCGGGGACCACGGGTGCGGGCGGGTCAGAGGGGGTCGGCGGCGCTACGGAGGTTCTTGGCGGCCAGGGCCAGACCCTCGGTCTGGGAATAGGCGGCGTCCTCGTGTTCGATGTTGACGGCCATGTCGGGGTTCACCTCGGCGAGGGCGCGCAGGAACTCCGTCCAGAAGGGTACGTCGTTGCCGAGGCCGACGGCGACGAACTTCCACGCCGGGTTCTCGGGCCAGGCGTTGCACCAGGAGCCGTAGCCGGTGGGGACCTTGCCGGGGGCGTCGGCGGGGACACGGGTGAACGAGGTGTCCAGGACGCCGCGGATGTCGGCGCCGGGGCAGAGCGTGGCGTCCTTCGCGGCGGCGTGGAAGACCAGTGGGCCGAGCCATTTGACGGCGGCGACGATGTCCATGCCCTGCCACATCAGATGGGAGGGGTCCATCTCGGCGCCGACGTTGGTGGCGCCGGTCTCGTCGATGAGCCGCTTGAGGGTGACCGGGGAGAAGACGACGTTGTGCGGGTGCATCTCGATGGCCACCCGGACGTCGTTCTCCCGGGCGAGCGCGTCGATCTCCTTCCAGAACTCGACGGCCACGCCCCACTGGTAGTCCAGGACGTCCATGTAGACGCCGTCCCAGGGGTTGACGACCCAGGAGGGGTACTTGGCGTCGGGGTCGGAGCCCGGGGTGCCGGACATGGTGACCACGTGCTCGACGCCGAGCAGACCCGCGAGGCGGATGGTGCGGCGCAGGTCGTCGGCGTGTTTCGGGCCGACACCGGGGAGGGGGTTGAGCGGATTGCCGTTGCAGTTGAGGCCGGTCAGTTCCATCCCCCGGTCGGCGAAGGCCGCCAGGTACTCCTCGCGTGCGGTGGCCGAGGACAGCAGCAGGTCGACCGGGCAGTGCGGGGAGGGGATGAAACCGCCGGTGTTGACCTCGACCGAGGTCAGACCGTTCTCCTTGAGGATGTCCAGGGCCTCGGAGAGGGTGCGGTCGTGCAGGCAGGCGGTGTAGGCGCCGAGCTTGAGGGCCATGGTTGCAACTCCTTACGGGTGTTTCAGACGGCGGGCGGAACGTCGACGGCGGTGCCGCCCTGACGCGAGGACTCGACGACGGCCTGGATGATCTCCATCGTCCGCAGGGCGTCGGCGAACGTGGCGCAGGGCGGCAGCGGTTCGGCCACGCCCGCGACCTGGTCGAGGAAGGCCCGGGCCTGGTACGTGAACATCTCGGCGTTGCCGCCGCCCACGCCCGGTGCCTCCATCGGGTAACCGCCCTTGAAGTAGGGCAGGTTCGGGCCGGCGATGATCTGGCGGGCGCCGCTCGGGCGGGTGTCGGGCTGTGCGTCGTCGAGGAGGTACTCGGCCGGGCGGTGCTGGTCGAACGCGGCCCGGCCGCCCACCCCCAGGACGTCGAACGAGAGCCCGTTGGGCAGGCCGAAGGCGGTGCGCGAGACGGAGAAGGTGCCGACCAGACCGGACTCGAAGCGGACGGTGAAGGACGCGGTGTCCTCGTTCTCGACCGCGCCGAGCTCGTCCGAGACGGGCGCGGCGTTGTGGCCGACGACCGCGCCCAGCGGCAGGGGCCGCTTGGGGATCTGCGTCGACAGCGAGGCACCGGAGACCGCGGTAATGGGGCCCGCGATGTACTCGGCGGTGTCGATCACGTGCGCACCGACGTCCCCGAGCGCGCCGGAGCCGGGACCTCCCTTGAACCGCCAGCTCAGCGGCCCCTTCGGATCGGTCGCGTAGTCGCACCAGTACCGGCCGCTGAACAGGGTCAGATCGCCCAGTTCATCGCGCAGGACATGATCGCGGATCGCGGCGATGGCGGGGGAGCGGCGGAAGGTGTACCCGACGGCGGTCACCACATCGGCGCCGCGCTCCAACTCGGCCATCGCGCGGGCGTCCTCGCCCGTTCCCGCCAGCGGCTTCTCGCACAGCACATGCTTGCCCGCCGCGACCAGCGCCTCGGCGATCGGGCGGTGCAGATCGTTTCCCACGACGATGCTGACGGCGTCGATGGTCGGGTCCTCGGCGACGGCCTCCCAGCTCGGCAGCGCCTTCTCATAGCCGTAGCGGCGGGCGGCGTCCTCGCCGAGCGCGGTATTGGCGTCGGCTATCGCG
Organism: Streptomyces rapamycinicus NRRL 5491; assembly: GCF_024298965.1. Taxonomy (NCBI): domain Bacteria; kingdom Bacillati; phylum Actinomycetota; class Actinomycetes; order Kitasatosporales; family Streptomycetaceae; genus Streptomyces; species Streptomyces rapamycinicus. The sequence goes on from NZ_CP085193.1 coordinate 12,101,999, forward strand.
GCCAGCCGGACCGGCGGCAGGCTCGCGTCGAAGACGGTGTTGACGTTGCGGTAGCCGGCGGCATGGGCGCGGCCGGCCATCCCGGCTCCGATCACCGCGACGGAGAGGGGCTGGGCGGACGTGGTCATGGCGGATGCCTTTCGAAAGGAAGAAGTGATCAGTCGGCGTACTGCCGGCGGAAATGGGACTCGTCGGACAGACGCCCTCCGGGGTGCGGCGGGTCAGGAATGGGCGTTCAGATATTCGTCGATCTTCTTCCGCATGAAGGCGGAGGACTCCCTGGCCCGTTCCTCCCAGGCGAAGACGCAGGCGGTCAGGGTGCCGCCGAAGCCGTGTGCGCGCAGTTCGCGGAAGAGTTCGTCGAAGTCCACCTCGCCCTGGCCGATGTCGAGGTGCTGATGGATCCGGGCCGGGGTGCCGGGCGGGTTGAGGATGTAGCGGTTGCCCGAGGACGCGGTGTGGTCGAAGGCGTCCGCGAGGTGGACATGGGTGAGGAGGTCGCCCGCGTACTCGATGATGCCGGGCGCGTCGTCCCCGATGTGGAAGGTGTGCGGGGCGCAGTAGAGGAAGCCGACGTGGGAGTGGTTGATGCCCCGGATCAGGTTGATCGCGTCGTAGCCGTTCTCGATGAAGTCGTCCGGGTGGGGTTCCAGTGCGAGCTTGATGCCCTCGCGCTCGAACACCGGGAGCAGCTCCTCCATCGAGCGCCAGAACTGCGCCTCGCTGCGGTCCGGGTCCTCGGGGCGGCCGTTGAACTCCGATATCATGCTGTCCACTCCGAGGTCCGCACAGATCTGGATCGAGCGCTTCCAGTACCGGACCGCGGCCTGCCGTGCGTCCTCGTCCGGGCCGGACCAGCGGAACAGGGGCAGCAGGGAGGAGACGCCCACTCCGGCCGTGTCCAGCGCCTTGCGGAACTTCCTTACGGTGGCGTCGTCGACACGGGGGTGGCGGAAGAAGGGGATGAAGTCCTCCCGGGGGGAGAGTTCGATCCACTCGTATCCCAACTCAGCCACCGCCGAAGGCAGTTCGAGGAGCGGAACATCGCGGATCATAAACGGGTCGAGGGCGATCTTCATGGGGAATCCCTTCGGATCGGGGGAACCTGGGTGGAGTGGGTCATGCGCGTCACCGGGTGCCCTTCGCGGCGAACTTCGCGACCGTGTCGACGTTGGACCTGTCGACGAAGGCCGGTCCGGTCAGCACCGGCTGCTCACCGCCGCCGCTGAAGTTGCCGTTGGTCCTGTGGAGCCACAGTGAGTCGATCGCCAGATAGCCCTGCAGATACGGCTGCTGGTCGACGGCGAACTGGATGTCGCCCTTCTCGATGGCGGAGACCAGTTCCTTGTTGAGGTCGAAGGTGGCGACCTTCGCCTTGCCACCGCCCTCGGACACGGCCTGTACGGCGGTGAGCGCGACGGGGGCGCCGAGCGTGATCACCTCGTCGATGGAGCCGTCCTGCTTGAGCTTGGCGTTGATCGTGGACTTCACGGACGGCATGTCGGTGCCGTTGACATAGAGGATCTCGGTCCTGCCGCGGAAGGTCTTCTTCACACCGGCGCAGCGCTCTTCGAGGTTGACGTCGCCCTGCGCCTGTATGACGCAGAGGGCGTGCTTGGCGCCGGTGCCGTTGAGCTTGGTGCCGAGCGCCTGGCCGGAGACGGACTCGTCCTGTCCGAAGAACGACAGCAGGCCCTGTTCCTTCCAGACGCCCAGACCGGCGTTGAGGCCGACGACCGGGATGCCCGCCTTCTCGGCCTTGGCGACCACCGACTTCAGGGCGTCGGGCTTGGCGAGGGTGACGGCGATGCCGTCGACCTTCTGGTTGATCGCGTTCTGCACCAGGTTGGCCTGGTCGCCCGCGTTCTCGTCGCCGGAGTAGATGAGCTTGACGTTGTCCTTGGCGGCGGCCGCCTGGGCGCCCTTGTGGACGGTGTCCCAGAAGGTGTCGCCGGCGGGCGCGTGGGTGACCAGCGCGATCGTCATCCGGGGGTGCCGGCCTTGCCCGCGGGGACGTCGGCCGCCTCCTCCTGGGCCTTCTTCCCGCCCGAGCTGCTTGAGCACCCCGCGAGGGTCAGGGCGGCCGTGGCGACGACGGCCACGACGCGCGGGGATCCGGCGGATCTCGGGGGACGGGGAGAGATATGCGGCTCATGCTGCGTGCACCTCGCTGTGCGTCGGGGAGGGGAGTGGATCACCGGCTGCCGGTGGGCGCGGACGCCACGACGGCTCCGGTCGGCGCAGCCTTTGTTGGAACGACAGGACAATTTAAAGCGCTTTAAGTCCTGGTACTATCGGCCGTGCCGCATGAGGGTGTCAAGGGTGTCGCACAAGGAGATTCGCGCCGGGGAGGTACAGGTGGAGGACGGTGATTCCGGGCGTCACCAGAACGGGACGCCCAAGCGCCCCAGACTGGAGGACGTGGCCGCGCGGGTGGGCCTGTCCACGGCATCGGTCTCCCTGGTGCTGCGGGGCGTACCCGGCCCGAGCGAACGGACCCGGCAGCGCGTCCTGAAGGCGGCCGCCGACCTCGGCTATCAGGTGGACCGCACCGCCAGCACACTGGCCAGCAGACGCAGCCGCCTGCTCGGCGTCATGGTCGACATCCACAGCCCGTTCCACGCCGAACTGGTCGAGCACCTGCACACCGCGGCCGAGGAGGTCGGCTACGACCTGGTCCTGAGCACCCTCACCCGCACCCGCGACGAACGGACCGCGGTGGACACCCTGCTGGCCTTCCGCAGCGAGGCGCTGATCCTGCTCGGCCCCACCGCACCCGCGGACGCGCTCGCCGTACTCGACAACAAGGCCCCCGTCATCACCGTCGGCCGCCGGATCGCGGACGCCGCCCTGGACGTCGTACGCACCGCTGACGACGACGGCGTGAGTCAGACCATCGATCACCTGGTCGGACTCGGTCATCGCGAGATCGTCTACGTGGACGGCGGGAAGGGTGTCATCGCCACCGACCGGCGCCGCGGCTACCGCACCGCCATGCGCCGCCACGGCCTTGGCGACCACATCCGTGTGCTCGCCGGGGACCACACCGAAGCGGCCGGCGAACGCGCCGCCCGTCACCTCCTCGACGGCGGCCGGCTGCCCACCGCGGTGGTCGCGTACAACGACCAGTGCGCCATCGGCGTCCTGGCCGCCCTCGCGCGCGCCGGAGTCGCCGTCCCGGGCGAGGTGTCCGTGGCCGGCTACGACGACGACACCCTCTCCCGGCTGAGCTGCTTCAACCTGACCACCGTCAGCCAGAGCGCCCGGGAACAGGCCCAACACGCGGTGACCGCCGCCGTGGAACGCCTCGACCAGGACCGCACCGAGCCCCGCGAGGTCGTCCTCACCCCGCGCCTCGTCGTGCGCGGCACCACGGCCGGGCGCGGATAGGGGGAGCGCGGCGCTCGACGCGGTCGTCAGCCAAGGCCGCTGGTCCTTGGGCTCAGTCGTTCCATCGTTTGCGTGCGAACGCGGCCGACCCGGTCACCAGGGTGTTGGGGGGGGAACGTCCTTCGTGACGACGGCTCCGGCGCCGACCACGGCGCCGCGTCCGATCGTGACACCGGGAAGGACCGTCACCGCCGCGCCGAGCCACGCGCCGGCTTCGACCGTGATCGGTGCCCGGGTGATGAACTCGCTCCGTTCGGAGGCGCCGCGGTCACCCTCATCCTGCAGTACGCGCAGACCCCGGTGCGCGCGGGATTCGGGTTCGGGACGTCGGCCACCGGAACGGGATTGCTGCTCGCGCCGATGGCCGTGGCGATGGTGGCGGCGGCGCCGCTGTCCACGCGGCTCGCGGCCCGCGTCGGCAGCACGGCCGCGTTCCGGGCAGGCGCGGCCCTGGCCGCGGCGACGCTCGTGGCGCTCGGCGTGGCACACGGCGCGCTGTGGCAACTCGCCCTGGCCGGGACGGCGCTCGGGGTGGCCTACGGGTTCGCGTTCGCCTCGTTGGGCGGGCTGGTCGTGAACGCGGTGCGTCCGGACCGGACAGGCGCGGCGACGGGCGTCAATACGCTGCTGCGCACGCTCGGTGGCGCGGTGGGCGCACAACTCGCGGCCGTGATCATCACCGGTTCCGCTGCCGCGACCCCCACGGAGGCCGGTTACACCATGGCCTTCCTCGCGTCGGCCGCGGTCGCCGCCGTGGCCCTCGCCCTGTCGGCCGCGCTGCCGAGGGGGCGAGGGCCGGGTGGCCGGCATCCGGTTCGATCGCCGTCGGGCTGTGCGCTGTCCGGCGAACCCGGCGGGACAGCGCACAGACGTGACGTGGGCCCCGACTACCCTCGTGCCACCGCGATCGAGCCCTTGAGCCGTTCCCCCGCCTCGTAGATCATGTACGGCACTCCGCGGTCGGTGCCGAACGACGGCGCCGCCGACCTGCCGTTCTCCGGTGGCGCGGAGCGGGAGTTGTAGAAGACGCCCAGATGGCGACGGAGCGAGAAGTCCGCCCCCACCTCGGTGATCATGAGGTCGCCGCCGCTCTCCTTGTCCTTGTTGTAGACCACATAGGCGGAACCGTTCCGCGTGAGCAGGTGGGGGCCGCCGACGTTCACCGCGCCGACGTCCGAGTGGCGCACCAGCGGAGTCTGGTCGAACTTCCAGTTCCGGCCGTCGGCGGACCAGCCCCAGCAGATGTCACGGTGGTCGGTGGTGTTTCTGTACATGAACAGCATCACATAGTGGGCTCCGCGTGACGGCAGGTTGTGGCGGAAGACCCTGGCGTACGAGGTCTCGGTGGTGCCCGACGGCATCATCGAGGCGGACAGGACGACCTTGTCGTACGTGAAGTGGACGCCGTCCTTGGAGCGGGCGAGCCGGGTCGTGGTGTTCTCGCCGTGGAAGTACAGCCAGAACTCCTTGACGTCCTCCTTCCACAGCACATGTGGTGAGGAGACATGGCTGACCGAGTAGTGCGGGGACCACTTGTTGGACACGATCGGGTTCGCCGGATACTCCGTGAACGGGCCCTCCAGCGAGTTCCCGTAGGCGAGGCAGATCCCGCCGGGCGCGTCGTGCGGCGCGTAGTAGAGGTAGTAACGGCCGAGCGGCGACGCCAGCTTGTCGTAGACGCCGCGCACGGTCGGGAAGATGATCTCGCCCGTCGGGTTGTACTTCAGCTGTGACGGCGTCAGCAGCGTCCGTACGTAAGTGTAGTCGGGGAAGCCTCCGGGCGCGGCCGACGCTCCTTGCGTCGACAGGCCGCCGAGGGTGAGCGCGGCGCCGGTGACGGCGGTCGCGCGCAGGAACATACGACGATCCGGGCCGGACTGCGGCTCTTGCATGATCGGCTCCTGAGGTCGGGTGCTGTTGAGAAGGTTGCTGAGGTTGCTGTTGAAAGGGTTGTTGGCCGGAGGGACATCACAGTTGGGTCGCGGCGGTGACACACAGGCCCCCGAGCGCCACGGCCCACACATACGGCAGCGTCCGCACCATCACCTGCTGCGGTGAGACACCCGCGTACTGGGCGGCCCACACGGTCTGGGTGCTGGTCGGGTCGGCGACGCCGAAGACCTGGTTGTACGAGGTGGCCATGCCGAGGACGGCGGTGGCCGGGTAGATACCGGTGGCGATGAGGACCCCCGCGATGCCGGCGCCGAGGCCGAAGACATTGAGCGGGCCGCGGTACAGGCACAGCGGCACCAGCACCGTGAAGACCAGGACGAACAGCACCGCGTTCTGCGGGCTGACGGCCTTGACGAGCGGTTCGAGGGCGTCGACCGCGCCGGGCAGTTTCACCGCGGCGAGCAGGATGCCGATCGCCACGAACAGCGTGATCGGGGGCGCCGCCACCTCGAAACCGCCGTACAGGGTGCGCAGCAGCCGTCGGTTCATCTCGCGCGGCGGTGTCGTCGTCACCAGCGCGTACAGCACCCCGCCAGCAGCGAGGGAATGATGGCCAGTTCGAAGCCGAGGGCCAGGACCAGCGGCACCACCGGTGTCAGCAGCGCGTACCACGGGGCGTCGCCGAGCAGCCGCCGTCGGCTGCGTGAAGTCGGCCTGCCCTCAAGAGACTTGAGCGACCAGGTGTGCTCCACGCCGCGCCGCCGCGACTCCACCAGGACATACGCGACGGCCGCCACCAGCGCGAACGGGAACAGCTTCACCATGAAGCCACGCACGGTGTCCACGGGCAGTTCCAGCGCCGTGGAGAAGAACTGCCACACCGGCAGCTCGAACGGGACACCCACCGCGATGCCCATGAGGATCGTACCGGCGGCCGTCACCTTCGGGATGCCCACCGCGATCATGGCCGGGATCCCGATGAGCCCGGCGAGCATCGCCGCGGGCGCGGACCCCGTCACCGTGCCCACGAGGGCCGACACCGCGAGGACACCGAGCGCCACGAACACCGGCCGGTCGCCGCCGAACTCCACGATCTTGCGGACCAGGGTGGCCGCGATACCGGTCTCCTCCAGGAGCTTGCCGAGCCACGAACCGAGCAGGATCGCGACCATCGTGGCCGCCAGCGCGGGCGCGCCCTCCTGGAGCACCGTGTCGAGCACGCTGTTCTTACCGGTCAGCGGCGCGCCCGCGGCGAACGCGATCGCCACGGCGAGCAGCACCAGCGCGAACGCGGTGGGCAGCCTGCGGGTGAGCATGGCGGCGACGCCCGCCGCCATGAGGAGCAGAATCACGACACCCATCGATCCGTCTCGCTTTCGGACACCTCTGGTTTTTTGGACATTGTGGCGGCCAGCGCCTCGGTGAGCAGCAGGGGGCTGCGGCCGAGGCCGCAGGCAGCGCGGGCGTAGGCATGCGCGGCGAGTTCATCGGCGCCCGCGACGTGTGCGTACAGACGACGCCGCCCGAGCCGCAGCGCGGTGTGGCCGAGCGCCCGCTTGAACTCGGCCCGGACATGCGCGTGATGGAGCCAGGCGTGCGCCCGCTCATGGGCGAGGGCCGCGGCCAGCACCGACCCCGCGGGAAACCAGTTCCGCCAGCCGAGCTCGGCGACGAGCCGTTCGGCGCGGTCGACCGTGTCGACGTACACCTCGACCACCGGCGGCCGCGAGCGGTACCGGGCCAGCAGCCCGGCGGCGAGCCCGCCGTCCCGCTCGACCACCCGGACCGGCACCGGACCGGGACTCATCCGGCGTCCGAACTCCTCGGCCGCCCCGGCCCATCGGCGCAGGACCAGCGGATCGCGCCCCTCGTGCGTGGGCGTCCCCGCGAGCAGCCGCACGGCGAGGTCCAGATCGTGGTCGCGGCCCAGGTCGAGGCCGTGGTCGCCGCTCATGCGCGGGACTCCACGACCGCGACCACCGGCTCGTCGGCCGCGCGGGTACGCAACTCGCTGCGGGCCAGCGCGAGCAGCGCTTCGGGTTCGAGCACCCCGGACAGATCCGCGATCCGGCCGCCCACCAGCAGGCGCACCGCGGGCGCCCGCACCCCGCCGTCGCCGTACGAGGTGGACTCCCGCACCAGCGAGGCGAGCACCTCGCCGGACGCGCCCACGGTCGTCGTCCGCACCCGGGCGTCGGACACCCCGAGCCGCACCACCCCGTCCGCGTCCACGACCCGCACCGGCTGCCGCCCCGCCCGCAGCCGGCGCCGCACCTCCGTGCCGTACACCGTGTACGCGTCCGTGCCGGCCAGGATCCTCACCCGGGCCTCCTGCGCCCTGAGGCTGGCGGCGGCCGCCCGCAGCCGCTCGGCGTCATCGGCGCGGTGTGCGCGGTCCCGTGTGCGCAGCTCGGTCGCGCCGGTGGCGACGGCCCGTACGGTGCTGGTCTGCGGGTCGACCGTCACCTCGACCTCCACCCCGTCGGCCGCGGCGCCCTGCGCGACGACCGCCCGCTCGGCCTCGGCACGCACGGCGAGGATGTGCTCCTGGGTGGCGCCGGGATGATCCGCTCGACCTGTTCGCGGACCAGCGCGAGCGCCACCCCGATCGGGCTGATGACCTCGTGGTGACGGGCGACGCGCCCTTCCAGACCGGTGGCCCGGGCCAGCTGCGGGGTCACCGCCGCCGCTCCGCCGCCCCCGCCCACCAGGACGGCGGTGTCCCGGCCGAGCCGGTAGTCGCGGATCATCGTGTCCACGACCGCCCGCACCGACGCGGTCCCCGCGTCCAGCACGGCCCGCGCCGCGCCCGCCACATCCATGCCGAGCAGGGCGGCGAGCGGGGCGAGTGCCGCCCGCGCCACCTCCGGGTCGCAGCGCGCGAAGTCGCCCTCGGGGACCCGGCCGAGCGCGTTCGCCGCGCACGTCATCGTCACGGCGAACCGGCCGCCCGCCGCGTCCAGGACCACATGGTCGTCGGCGTCGCCGTCCATCGGCCGCACCGTCGTGACCTTCGCGTCCCGCAGCTCGTCGAGCGAGGCGAAACAGGCGTAGGGGAGCCCGGCGATGTGCGCGCTGCGCGGACCGACGCCCGTGACCTTCCCCCCGGAGACCCGCACCATGGACCCGCCGCCGACACCGACGGTGCGCACATCCAGGGCGTTGAGATACGACGCCCTGCCGAGGATCGTCGCGTGCCGCACCGCCACCTTGCCGCGGCGCACCACACTGATGTCCGTCGACGTGCCACCCGTCTCCAGGAACACCCCCTCGCTGATCCGCTCCCGCATCAGCGCCCCCGCCACACCCGCCGCCGGCCCCGAAAGGACCGTCAGCAGCGGGCGGCGCCGCATCTCGGCCAGCGACATGACACCGCCGTCGCACCGCATCACCATCAGCGGCGCCGTGACCCCGGCCTTGGTGATGGAGGAGTCGACGAGATCGGCCGTGGCCAGCATGCGCGGCAGGATCGCCGCGTTCACCACGGCGGTACGGGTCCGCTTGTGCAGCCCGTACAGCGATGTGATCTCGTGTGCCGCCGCGACCGGCAGCCCCGTGGACCGCGCCACGTCGAGCACGGCCTGCTCCCCTTCGGGCCGGTCCACCCCGAACGGCTCAGTGGCGACGATGACTTGGGCGCCCTCCTCCTGTACGCGGGTCACGGCCGCCCGCACCGCGTCGCTGTCGAACGGGTCCGCCACATGCGCGTACACCAGCGGAAGGCGTTTGCCCGGGGCGACCTCCAGCTTCCCGAAGGCGGCGAGGCGCCGGGTGAACACGGCACCCGCCCCGGTGCCGATCCCGATGAGCCCGACCTTCGCCACGTCGCCCTCCAGGAGTGCGTTCGTGGCCTGGGTCGTGCCGTGCGCCAGGAACGTGACGTCGGCCGGGGTGCGCCCGGCCTGTTCGAGGAGACGGCCGAGCGCCTGGACGATGCCGTGTGCGACGCCGTCCTCGTGGTGGTGGCTGGTGGGCACTTTCACCTGGCCCACCAGTTCGAGCGTCGCGGCGTCGACGGCCACGGCGTCCGTGAACGTGCCGCCCACGTCGATACCGACGCGGACGCGACGGTCAGGGGACATGTCAGGCACCTCCTTGTGCGTTGACGTGCGTAAGTTGCCGAAGGGGGGCCGGTCGAAGGGGGAGACCGGCCGAAACGGGACCTGTCAGTAGCCGCGGACGTCGGGCCAGCTCCTCTGCACGCCCGCCCGGTCCAGCAGTCGCGCGAACTCCTCGAACCGCTTGTCGTCCGCCTGCACCTGGTGCGGCTCCACGTCCTCGGCCAGGCAGTGCGCGGCGAGCGCGCCCGCCACCTCGCCGACGTTCCACTCCACGGGGTGCAGGCGGTAGCAGCCGTTGGTGATGTGCGTCGTGCCGATGTTCTTGCCGGCGGGCAGCAGGTTCCGCACCCGGCGCGGCACCATCGCGCCCAGCGGGATCTCGAACGGCACCGAGCCGATGTCGATGTAGGTGTCGCCGCCGGTCGAGGGGTGCAGATCGATGCGATAGCCCCCGACGCCGACCGAGTCCCGGTAGTGCTTGGTGCCGTACGGGCCCACGACGTCGATGGCGACGTCCTGCTCGACGACGGTCGTCACCGCCTTGACGCGCCGCGACTCGCGTACGTAGGCCGCCTTGGCGAGTCCATCCGCCGTGCCCGTCACATCGGGGCGGATGCGCAGCCCGGGGAACCCGGTGCCGCCGTCCGCGCGCGGCGCCTCGGTCTGCAGCCAGTACAGGACGGACAGCGACAACTGCCGTGCCTCACGCAGCGCTTCGGCCTCCTGCCCGATGAAGGGCTTCAGCCAGTAGTCGTTCAGGGGCCAGTTGACCAGCGTGATGTCCGAGTCGAAGGCCCCGGGCCGGTGCAGCTTGCGGGCCAGGATCCGGCGGAAACCCCACAGCTCCTTGTCCCCGGCGTCCGCGCTCTGGTCCGCGCTGACATCCAGCGGATCCAGCTCGGGATTGGGCACGAACGTGCGCGGGACGGACTCCAGCGTCCGCGGGTCGGGAGCCTCGAACCCGAGCAGTGGCCCCGGCCAGAATTCGGGGCGGTAGGCGCGCCAGAAGTCATAAGTCCCGGGCCGGTCGATGGTGTGGTCCTCGCCCTCGTGGTGGGAGAGCGCGAAGCACACCGTGATGCCCTGCTGGTTGCCGGGCTGGGCCTGGGCGGGGGCGTGCGGCTCCCCGAACTCGGCGTGCGACTCGGCCCCGCTCCCGTGCTCCACACCGGCCAGTTCGAGCAGCTCTCCGGTCTCGGTGGCGTCGATGACGTAGGGGGCGGCGACGGTGCGCAGGGCGCCGCCGCGCAGGTCCCGTACCGTGACGGCCGTGATGGCATCGTTGTCGTGCTCGGCGGAGACGGCCCGGTGCTCGGTCAGGACGGTCAGCAGCCCGGAGGCCCGGTGGGGCGCGAGCATCGCCTCCAGGACGGCGAGCGCGACGCGCGGTTCATGGCACAGTTTGCTGACGCGCCCGGCGCCCGGGTTGAGTTCGGTGAGCCCGAGTGCCTCGCCCCGCAGCGGATACCACTGGCGGTAGTAGGCCCGGATGCCTTCGCGCAGGGCCCGGTACGTCGCCGTCGTGCCGAACCGCTCCACCCACGGGTGCTCGTCCGGCGGCACGGCCTGCGCCGTCAACTGCCCACCGATCCAGTCGGTCTCCTCGGTCATCACCACGCGCCGGCCCGCGCGGCAGGCGGCGAGTGCGGCGGCGACGCCGCCGAGGCCGCCACCGACGATCAGGATGTCTGGCTGGGGTATCACCGTGCTCCTCGTGGTCGTGACTGAACTTCGTTCCATGGCCCGGTGCCGCACCGGGGCCGGTCGCTGCGGGTCCGGTCGCTACGGTGGCGGGACGGGCGGGCCCGCCGTCTCGCCCGCACGGAACTCGCAGGCCACCAACGGCTCCCGCGCCTCCTCACCGGCCACCAGCGCGGCGAGCAGCCGGACGGCCGCGGCGCCGAGCCGGTGCCGGGGTATGTCGAACCCCATCGGCACGGGCCGGGCGGCGAGGTCGGCGGGCGGGCTCCCGAGCAGCCCCAGCGAGACGTCGCCCGGGCAGCCGAGCCCGGCCTCCCGGACGGCGGTGTTCAGCGCCCGCCACGCCGCCCCCGTGTCGGTCTCCTCGGCCACGAACGCGGTCACCCCGTCCGCGACCAGGGCCCGCACCCGCCGCGCGGTCAGCTCACGCGCCGGACCGGCGCAGCGCAGCACCGCGCCGGGGCCGCCCGCGATGCCCGCCGCCGCCAGGCCGTCAAGGAAGCCCCGCTGGCGGTCGGTGGACGGGGGCGCGTCGTCGTCCTCCCGAACGAGCACGATCCGCCGGTGCCCCAACTCGGCCAGGTGGGTGACGACTTCACGGCTGGCGCTGACATAGTCGGCGCCGACCCAGGCCAGCCCCTCCAACTCCTCGCGGCGGCCCAGATGCACCACCGGAAACCCGTCGGCGACGAGCCGCTTCAGTTCGGCGCGCGGTACGTGCCGGCCGAGGAAGAGGCACCCGTCGGCCAGCCGGACCCGGCTCAGCGCGTCCGGTCCCGCGGCGCCCGCGCCACCGGTGCTCGACCCGGTGAACAGCACCAGGTCGTAGCCCCGGGCGGCCGCCTCCTGCTCCACGCCCACCAGGAACGGGTAGTACGAGTGCTGTACATCGGTCGGGAAAGTGGCGGTGAAGCTGAAGACGCCCAGCAGGTTGTTGCTGGCCGCCGCCAGCCGCCGGGCCGCCGGGTCCGGTACGTAGCCGAGACTGCGGGCCGCGTCGAGGACGCGCTGCCGGGTCTCCTCGGAGATCGCGGCGGCTCTGCCGTCGCCGCGCGCCGACAGGACCAGTGACACCGTCGCCTGCGACACCCCGGCGAGCCCGGCCACCTCGGCCTGCCGCGGCCGTGACGTACGGCTCGCGGGACCGGGATTCCGTCCCGGTTTCGCCCGCTTCTTCGGCTGATCCACCCCTGGCGTCCCCTCGCTCACCGATCCGTTAATGCGCATTACTAATGCGCATTAACGAACTCTGGCGTGAGCTTCACCCACCGTCAAGAGTCAGGACGGAACCATTCCCACGGGACGCACCACCCCACGGAGCACTCGGCGGTCACCGTCGCGCCGTGCCGACGCCCGGTCGGGCGGGCCGTGGCGGATCAGCCGACTCGGGTAGTCTGACCATCAGGTTCACTTCGTGAACATGCGTATCAGCCCCTCGACCACCATCCGGCGGAGGCTCCCATGAGCAAGTCGACGAGGCCCTCCGATGCCGCGGCCGCGCGCGCGGACCGGGGCGACCAAGCCGATATCCAGGCGGTGAGCAGGGTCAGCCAGATCCTGTCGCTGTTCGAGCCCGCCACTCCGGAAGTGACCGCCGTCGAGGTCGCCGAGCGGCTCGGCCTGAACCGCACCACCGCATACCGGTACTGCACCTCCCTCGTCGCGGCGGGGCTGCTCGAGCGCAATGCCGAGGGCAGCTATGTGCCCGGTGGTCTGCTGCTGCAACTCGGCGCCTTCGCCATCGGCCACCGCAGTGTCATCAACCTCGCCCCGCGCCATATGAGGGCGCTCGCACGCGCCACCCAGACGACCGTGGTGCTCAGCCTCTGGGGCCTCACCGGGCCGGTGGTCTCCCGGGTCGAGGAGAACATCTCCGCCGTGGTCGTGGTGTCCGTACGGGTGGGCAGTCATCTGCCGCTGGATTCGGCGCAGAGCAAGGTCTTCCTCGCGTACCACGCCGACCAGCTGTCCATGGAACGGCTGATGGCGAATCTGTCGGGCCAGGCGCGGGAGGAACTGCGCGCCGGCGTCGAGCGGGTGCGCACCGTGGGCCACTGCTCCGCGATGAGCACTCCCGGTGTCGTCGCGGTGGGGGCGCCCGTGTTCGACGAGGACGGCATCTGTGCCACGATCGCGATCGTCGGCCCGGACAACACCCTGTCGATGTCCGACGACGCCCCCGAGCTGAGTGTCGTCGTCGACACCGCGCGTGCGCTCACCCACGAACTCGGCGGCCACTACCGGCCCGACGACCTCGGCCGGCGGGCGGTGTAGGGCCGCCGCGGGCGGCACGGGGCCGGGCCGGGTGGCCGGGTCAGGCCAGTTTCGGGATCGTGCTGTCGTCGGCCATGTCGACGTCCCTGGTCTCCGGGCCGAGGAAGCCACCGAACGCGATCAGTGCGCCGGCGAGCGCGATCAGGACTGCCGGGGCGAGGTGCGAGGGCATGGCGCCGTCGAATTGCCGCAGATAGAACTGGTAGAACGCCGGCGCGATGAGCGCGAGGCTGTACCCGACGCCATAGCCCGTGGAGCGGATGCTCGCCGGGAACCGCTCGGTCAGATACGCGGCGATCGGGCCGAACGTGCCGACGGTGAAGACGCCGATCATGACGCCCAGCCGAGGGCCGCGCCCAGGCCACCGCCGGAAACCATCAGCAGCGCGTATGAACCGGCGCCGATCACCATGACCGACAGACCGTAGCCGATGTAGAACCGCCGCCTGCCGATGCGCTGGGAGAGCAGTCCGAAGAGGGGGTAGGACAGCGCGGCGGCGGCGTTGATGACGAGCATGGTCAGCGTGACCTGCTTGCTCGACAGCAGAAGGTGTTCCTTGAGCTGCCCGGGGGTCACGGCGGCCTCCATGTTGGTGGCCAGCCAGGTGCCGGTCATCAGCACGAACACCTGGGCCAGCGATTTCGGGTAGCGCACCAGCAGCCGTACCAACGGCAGTTTGTGGCGCTTCCCGGTGTACTCGGGCGGCGGCTCGTGCACCTGCGTGAGGTAGTAACGGAACAACAGGGCCGCCAGCAGCGCGCCGGCCACGAAGGGTATCCGCCAGCCCCACTGCACGTAAGCGCTGTGCAGTCCGGTGGACGGCAGCGCTTGCAGCAACAGCAGGGTGAGCGCGGCGATCATCGCGTACGCGGCGGGGGAGGTCGAGGTGATGAGCGAGGCGTTGAGGCCGCGCTTGTGCCGTGGGCTCCACTCCATCGCCAGGGGCACCGCGGTGGTGTACTCACCGCCGAGGAAGATCCCGTCGATGAATCTCAGCGCGATCAGCAGGCCGACCGACCATGTCCCGATCGTCTCGTGGCCCGGCAGACACGCGGTGATCAGCGTGATGACGCCGAAGCCGCCGACCGCGACGAGCGTGGTGCGCTTGCGCCCGACCGTGTCGGCGAAGTGGCCGAAGATGATCGCGCCGAGCGGGCGGCCGATGAGCGTCGACGCGAACACCAGCGATGCGAGCAGGGCCGTGGTGCTCGCGCTCAGCCGCGCCGACTGGAAGTAGTCCGTAGCGGGCGCGAGCACCACGATCGGCAGATAGATGTCGAACTGGTCGACGAAGTAGGCGAACGCCCCGCCGCGCACCGCGGCGCGCGCCTTGGCGGTGTCCGGGCCGTGCGGGGTGTCCGGGCCGTGCGGGGTGTTCGGGCGAGCGTCGTCGTCCAAGGCCGCCGACTGCTGCTCTGCGGGGGGCAGTGGGGACATCGCGTCCTCCGGATCGGTTGCTGGCTGCCCGCAGCTCTGAGGTGCCACATGCGGCGCGTTGCGAACTGCGTGTTCACGAAGCGAACTGTCGACCACCCTAAAGTTGTGACTTGCGTCGCACAAGACTGCTGCAAGGGGTTGACTCGCGGTCTACAGTGAAACGTGAATTCACAATGCGAACCGAGGTGGTCTCCTATGAGGGAACGTCCTGCCGTCGCCGCCGTCCTGGACGGACTGGTCGACATGCATGTCCACTCCGGCCCCAGCCCGTTTCCCCGCCGCTTCGACCACGTCGAAGCCGCGCACGACGGTGCCCGGATCGGGATGCGCGCCATGGTCGCGAAGTCCCACCACCACAACACCCAAATGGACATCCTGGCGATGAAGGGACGCCTGGCCGGGGTCGCCGCGTCCGCCTACGGCGGCATCGCGCTCAACAGCACCGTCGGCGGTCTCAATGTGCACGCGGTGCGCATGTGTCTGCGCATGGGCGGCAAGGTCGTCTGGTTCCCGACCATCTCCTCGGGCCGGCACATCGACTGCCACCCGAGGACGGGGCGTTCCCGACCACCACCGTGCCCCTGACCCTGGAACGCATCGACATCGTCGACGAGAGTGGTGAACTCAAGCCCGAGGCGGCCGAGATACTCGACGAGATCAAGGAGCAGGAGGCCGTCGTCAACGGCGGCCATATGTACCCCGAGTACATCCGCACGCTGTTCCGGGCCGCGAAGGACCGCGGCATGACGCGGATGGTCGTCAGCCACCCCGACTATGTGATCGGCGCCGACCCCGACCTGTGCCGCGAGCTCATCGCACTCGGCGCGTTCATCGAGCACGAGGTCGGCATGTACGACCCCGAGGGGACACAGAAAAGGGATCCGAAGCGGCTGCTGACCTGGATCGAGGCGCTCGGCCCCGAGCACACCGTACTGGCCTCGGACTTCGGGCAGGCGATCAACCCGAAACCGGTGGACGCGTGGTTGCGGGTCGCCGGGGCACTGCTCGACCTCGGCCTGCCGGAGAAGGACCTGCGGCGCATGACCCGCGACAACCCGGCCTATCTGCTCAACCTCGACAGCTGAGCGAAAGGACACCACGGTGTACGAAAAGGACGACCCCCGCTCCTCCCTCGCGACGGCGACCGCGCCACGGCCGGACAGCGGTGCCGCGATAGCCGCCGCGCAGTACTTCGATCTGCACCGCCTCGCCCCGCCCGGCGCCGCGACACCGGACGCCCGTACCGCGGTCGTCCGCGCTCAGAACGTGGTGCTGGTGCACACCGAGGCGCGGGCCGGTGACGACCTCGACAACGGGACGCTCGACGGTGAACTCGCCGTGGTGGTCACCGGCGCCTCTCCCGCCTTCACGGTGGTCACCGGCGACGGCGGCGGCACCCGCATCGACGCGCCCGGGCTCGTCGTGGTCCCACCCGGTGGTTCGCGGATCAGTGCGCACGGCGACGGCCCGCTGATCCGCCTGGTCGAGGCAGGTGAACCGGTGTGGCGGGACCGGGCCGCCAACGCCGGGGCCTACGCGGAGGACCACCCGCGCGTCGCACCGCTGGAGCGGTGGCCGGAGCCCGTCGGCGGACCCGCCGTGCGGTTCTACCCGCTGGCCGAGGTGCCGGACGACCCGGCACGGTTCGGCCGCATCTTCCGCACCCGGTCGTTCATGGTCAACTTCCTGCCCGAACTGGACGGTCCGCGCGACCCGCGCAAGCTCTCACCGCACACCCACGACGACTTCGAGCAGCTGTCGCTGGCCGTGCGGGGCCAGTATGTGCACCACATCCGCACCCCCTGGCTGAGCGA
Organism: Streptomyces rapamycinicus NRRL 5491; assembly: GCF_024298965.1. Classification (NCBI taxonomy): domain Bacteria; kingdom Bacillati; phylum Actinomycetota; class Actinomycetes; order Kitasatosporales; family Streptomycetaceae; genus Streptomyces; species Streptomyces rapamycinicus. The sequence continues at coordinate 12,118,569 of NZ_CP085193.1, forward strand.
CAGCTCCCAGTGGCGCGACGACGAGCATGTGCGGCTCGGCAGCCCGTCCCTCGCGATCATTCCGCCGCCCACCGTGCACACCTCCGAAGCCGGCGATCCCGATGTGAACCAGCTGATCGACATCTTCAGCCCACCACGCGCCGACTTCTCGGAGAAACCCGGCTGGGTGCTCAACGCCGACGACTACCCGATGCCATGAGCGCGCCACGACGCACAGGCGCCGGGCTGTTCGCACCGGACCGCGCCACCACCCCGCTCGGCACCTGGCTGAAGATCGCCTCGGGCGAGCCGGCCGAGATCATGGCGTACGCCGGGTTCGACTTCGTCGTGATCGACCTGGAGCACGCGCCGCTGGACCTCCAGACCGCGTACCGGCTGATCAACTCGGCCGCCGCGCTGGGCATGGTGCCCCTGGTGCGGGTGCCGGACAAGACGGCCTCGACGATCCAGAAGATCCTCGACGCGGGGGCCATGGGCATCCTCGTGCCGCACGTCGACACCGTCGAGGAGGCCGCCGCCGTCGGGCGGGCGTGCCGGTTTCCGCCCCACGGTGTGCGCGGCGCCGGCGGCACCAGCCGTGCCGGAGCGTGGGGGCTGCGCCCCGGCGCCGACTACCTGGCCACCGGGAACGACGACGTGCTGTGCATCCCACAGCTCGAGAGCGCCGAGGCCATCAAGGCCGCGCCGCGGATACTGGCCCTCGACTCCGTCGACGCGGTGTTCGTGGGCGCCGCGGACCTTTCGATGTCGATGGGTTCCACCCCGGCCTCGCCGGAGGTGCTCGAACTGATCGCCTCCGCGCAGGAAGCCGCGCACACCGCGGGCAAGCGCTGCGGGCTCGCGTTCGGCGGCGCGCCCGAGCGCGCCGCGCGGGCGGTGCGCGACGGCTGCGACTTCGTCCTGCTCAGCAATGACACATCGATGCTGGCGGAGACCGCGCGCGGGCTGGTCACGGCGTTCCGCGAAGCGGACGGTCACCGATGACGCTCTCCTTGCCGCGCTCGGCGCTGTCGATCGCCGAACTGGACGACCTCGACCACGAGGGAGCGGTGCGCTTCCTCCGCGTACTGGAAGAGGCCGGTCACCCGATGGTCTGGATCCCCGAGGTCGCCGGGCGCGAAGCGTTCACCACCGCCGCGCTCGCGCTCGGTTCCACACGGCGGATGGTCGTGGGCAACGGCGTGGCCCGGGCGCTCGAACGGGTGCCGAAGTCCGCGGCCTCGGCGGCGCGGGACCTCGCCGCCGGCCATCCGGGGCGCTATGTGCTGGGGCTCGGGGTCAGCGGCGCGGTCCGCGAGCGGGGTGTCGGCCCGTTGCCGTTCCTCCGCCACTACCTCGACGAGGTCGACGCGACCATCGCCCGGCGCGGCGGTGGCCGGGCGGCGGTGCCGAGGGTGCTCGGCGCGTACTCGCCCGGGATCACCCGCCTCGCCGCCGAACGCGCCGACGGCCTCATCACCTTCCTCGTCACACCGGAGCACACCCGCTGGGCGCGCGAGACGATCGGGGACGACCTGTTCCTGTCGGTCGTCCAGTGGGCGGTGGTGGGCCGCGACCGTGCCGCCGCCCGCGAGGTGGCACGCGGGCGTCTCGGCTACTACCTGACGCTGCCGCACCAGATCGCGAAGCTGACCCGGCTCGGGTTCACCGAGGCCGACCTCGCCCCGCCCGGGTCCGACCGGCTCGTCGACGCCCTCGTCGTCAGCGGCACGCCGGAGCAGGTGCGCCAGGCGGTACGGCGGCAGTACGACGCGGGCGCCACCCAGGTCGCCATCAGCCTGGTCGGCCCGCTCGACGACGCCAAGCTCGACGCCTACCGGGCGCTCGCCCCCGCACACCAACCGGACGACGGGAGAGGACACATGACCACCACCGGGGAGGACAACTGATGCGGGCGGCCGAGAAGGTCATCATCACCACCGCGGTCACGGGCTCCGCGCGGACCGACGCCGTCATCAACATCACCACCGGTGGTTCGCCGGCGATGACGATGGAGCAGCGCCTGGCCGCGGCCGTCCGGCTCCGGCCCGAGCTCGCGTCGATGAACATGGGCTCGATGAACTTCGTGTACTCGGGGATGGCAGACCGGGTGACCGACTGGAAGCACGACTGGGAGAGGCCCCACGTGCTCACGTCCTACTCCCGCCCGTTCATCAACACCTTCGAGGCCATCGAACACGCCTTGCGCACGCTCGGCGAATCCGGCACCCGGTTCGAGTACGAGTGCTACGACATCGGACACCTCTACTCGCTCGCCCACTTCGCCGAAAGGGGCCTGGCCAAACCACCCCTGCTGATCCAGGGCGTGTTCGGCGTGCTCGGCGGCATCGGTGCCGATCACGAGAACCTGGACCACATGGTGCGCATCGCGGACAAGCTCTTCGGCGACGACTACTCCTTCTCCGCCTTCGCGGCCGGCCGCGACCAGATGCGGTTCGCCACCCACAGCGCCCTGCTCGGCGGCCATGTGCGCGTGGGGCTCGAGGACAGCCTGTGGATCGGCAAGGGGCGGCTCGCGGAGAGCAACGCCCAGCAGGTCAGGAAGATCCGCTCCCTCGTCGAGGACGCGGACCGACAGATCGCCACACCTGCCGAGGCCCGGGCGACGCTCGCGCTGCGCGGCGGCACGGACATCGACAGGAGCACGGTCTCATGAGCACTCCGCCACTCGCCGGCAAAGTCATCCTCCTCGTCGGGGCGAGCGCGGGAATCGGAGCCGACGCCGCGCGCGTCCTCGCGGAGGACGGCGCCGCGCTCATGCTCGTCGCACGCACCGAGGAACCGCTCGCCGTGCTCACGGAGGAACTCGCCTCCGCCGGACACGACGTGGCCTACACGACCGGAGACGTCTCCGACGTGGCGAGCGTGACCCGGTTCGTCGACGCCACCGTCGCACGCTTCGGCCGCCTCGACGGGGCCTTCAACAACGCGGCGATGACCCAGGGCGGGCGCCTCGACGCCGTCCCGGAAGCGGACTTCGACCGGATCATGGCCGTGAACGTGAAGGGCACCTGGCTGTGCGTCCGCGAAGAAGTGCGCGTCATGGAACCGCGGGGCTTCGGCTCGATCGTCAACGTGAGCAGCATCGGCGGTCTCCGCGGCAGCTCCGGCATGGGCGCGTACCAGGCCACCAAACACGCGGTCATCGGCCTGACCCGCACCGCCGCCCATGACTTCGGACCCCTCGGAATCCGGGTGAACGCGCTGGCCCCCGGCCCGACCGAGACCCCGATGCTCGCCGAGACACGGCGCGCGATCCCCGGCGGCGTGGAGGCCCGGATCGCGGCCACCCCCTTGCGCAAGGTCGGCACGGGCCGGGAGGTCGGAGCGAGCGCGGCATTCCTCCTGAGCGACCGCGCGAGCCACATCAGCGGAGCCGTCCTGCCGATCGACGGCGGGCTCTGCGCCTGAACCACCCGGAACCCCTGTGCCTGCGCGGGTGGCTAGGATCGCGGCATGACGATCACGTATGAGTGGCGAGGTGATGTCGACAATGTGGCCATTGACGCCTTGCACGCCGAGGGTTTCGACCATCCCCCTCTGAAAGCCGACTGGCTCGCCCAACTGCGTCGGCACAGTCTGGGCTGGGTCTGCGCACGCGAAGAAGACCGCCTCGTCGGATTCGTCAATGTCGCCTGGGACGGCGGCGTCCATGCCTTCATCCTCGACACCGTCGTGGCCCGCGGGGACCGGGGGAGCGGAATCGGCACAGCGCTCGTCGCGGCGGCGGCGGAAGGCGCCCGCGCCGCTGATTGCGAATGGCTGCACGTTGACTTCGACGACGAGCTGGAGTCCTTCTACTTCGACTCCTGCGGGTTCAAGCAGACGAAGGCGGGACTGATCGCTCTTTGAAACCAGTGGCTCCCAGAACCGCTGTCAGTTCCCGCGGGCGCGCCCCGCAGCGGTGCGCCGTGGCGGTTCCACCGGATGGACCGTGATCCGGATGTTCGCCATCTGAGGCTGTCCCGTGTAAGGGTCGCGCGGGAAATCGACGGCGTTGAGCCGGCTCACCGGGGTCCCGGACACCCGCACGTCGAGGTCGGTGTCCGGGGCCTCGCCGAAGCAATGCGCCATCGAGGCGGTACCCGTCATGACGGACGCGTCCCCTTTCACCAGCGCACGGACCTTGCCGGCCTCGGAAACCACGTCGACCTCGTCGTCGTCTTCGAGTCCGAGGTTCGCCATGTCCTCGGGGTTCATGAACAGAGGGTTGTTGGTGATTCCCCGGTTGATCCGGTCGAGGTTGTAGGAGGAGTTGACCTGGATCATACGGCGGTTCAGCAGGCGGAGCCCGTCCCGCGCCTGCCCGGCTTCCCCGCCCTGGTAGTCCGCGAGCGCCTGCATCATCTCCGCGCTCCCGACGCGGAGCCGGCCCTGCCAGCCCTCTTCCTTGGGCAGCACGGCGACCGGTTCCTCGGGGTCGAAGACCCCACCGTGGGGATGGCCCTTGACGGTCTCCAGGGGGACGCGCGCCCGCTGCGTCCACAACTCGATGATCTCGTCATGGGTGGGCCGGCGGCTCATGTCCAGCTTGGGCAGTGGCTGCTCGCCCTGCGCAGGCGGGCCGATCCGGAAGGGGGAGCGTGGCGCCCATGAGATCTGGAGACCGAGCCGCTTCGCGATCTCGAAGAAAACCTCCCACTCTTCCAGCAGGTCCGAGCCAGGAGGCCGCTCGACCACGGCCGGTGTGTACTGTGCCCAGGACGCCGAGTGCCCGGTGTAGCCGTTGGCATAGCCCACCGTTGCCGAACTCGCGGTCTGTATTCCGGGTATCTCCAGACACATCGTCGAGGCGAAGACGTAATGTGACCGCCTGGCGGTCTGCGACATCCTCACATCGAAGCTGACCAGCAGGTCCAGCGCGTCCATCGACCGCACGGTCCGCTCCTGGCCGGGGAAGGCGACGACCGGGTTCCCGCCGAGATTGAACAGTGCTCTCACCCGCCCCTCGCCTTCGAAAAGGATCTCGTCGGCGAGGTCCGCGGTCGGCAGACCGGCGAGCGAGTCCCTGCGTCCCGTCGCCCGCAGTGTCTCGCCGAAGCCGTACGCCGTAACGGGAGGTGACGCCTGTGCGCGGAACATCGGTCGCGGAGCCAGTGGACCTGTTGCCGCGACCACCTCGCCCTCGCGCAGATAGTGTCCGCAGATCGTGTCCAGAGCCAGGATCAGGTACTCGAGCAGGGTTCCGCGGGCCGCGGACATGTTCCCGCCGGTGCCGGCCACGGCGTAACCGCGCCGCGCCGTGCCGAACCAGCGCGCGGCCGTGACGATGTCCTCCGCCGCGATCCCCGCCCGGCGCGCCACGTAGTCGGGGGTGAATGGCCGTACGGCAGCGGTGAGGGCCGCGAGGCCGTCGACGTTCTCGGCCACGAAACCGCGGTCGTGGAGCTCCTCCGCCAAGATCACGTGGAGCAGGCCCGCGACGACGGCGACGTCCTCGCCGGGCGCCGGCTGCAAGTGCAATGAGGACAACCGGGCCGTCTCGGTCCTCCTCGGGTCGACGGTGATCGTGTGCCCGCCGCGCTCCTCGACCTCGCGCAGCAGGTCGCGAGGCACCCCGGCCGGGACACCCTTGTAGGAGATGAGCGGGTTGATGCCGATCCAGAGGATGACCTCGGGCCGGTCGAAGGCCTGGGCCGGCGCCATCCAGTACCCGTGCAGGCCGGCGGCGACGTGCTTGCCGGGCTGGTCGATCGTGTTCGCGCTGAAGAGCATCGGCGAACCCAGCTCCTCCAGCAGGGAGCGTCCCATCCCGTAGGCGGGTGGGCTTTGGACCGACTGGGTGCCGCAGTAGAGGGCGATGCTGCGCGGCCCGTGTTCGGCGACCAACCGCTCCACGGCCACCGTCACCTCATCGAGGGCCTGCTCTGACGAGATCGGCACGAAGCTCCCGTCCGGGAGCCGTTTCATGGGCCGCAGCAGCCGCGAAGGATCGTTGAGCAACTGGGGGAGGAAGCGGCCTCGGCGGCAACTGTAGCCGCGGTAGAGGGGCGCATCGGGGTCCCCGCTGACCTGGACGGCGCGGCCCTCCTCCACATCGACCAGAACGGGGCAGCGGTTCGCGCACAGCCGGCAGGTGGAATGGCGCCGATCGCGCACGGGCCTGCGAGACGTTCCCAAGGCTTTCGCCCCCTTCGGTCACGGTGTCCTGGCGATGGCGATCATGTCGTCCACGGCGGTGAATTTCTTCCGGGGAGTTCCACAGCGGAGCCCCCGGTCTTCCTCGGCCCGGCGGATCCGCGACCATCCCGCGAAGTCGACGTAGTCGAGCCGGCGTGCGGCGACGAGCTCCGTGAAGGATTCGGGCCCGGTATCCCGCGACTCGGGCGAGACGACATCGAGCAACGTCGAGACCGTCTCGAGGGAACATCGCTTGTTGCTTCCGATCACGCCCGTGGGACCTCGTTTGATCCAGCCCGCGCAGAAGAACCCCGGGTCCCCGTCGTGAATGATCTGTCCCCTGACATGGGGGATGGTTCCCGAAGCCTCGTCGAAGGGGAGGCCGGGCACGGCGCGGCCCCGATATCCCACGGCCTTGAGGACGAGGTTCGTGGCGATGGTCTCGGTCTGCCCCGTGGGGCGGAGCCTGACACCGGAGACGTCCCGGTCGAGTTCGTTCCGCATGAACGTGACCGACTCGACGCGGGCGGAGCCGTTTATTGTCAACGGCGAGAGCAGATAACGCAGATGGACCGTCCGGGGAGCCGACGCCCTGTCATTCGATGACATGTCTTTGACGAGCCGAAGCGCGAGATCGTCGGGTGCGGCATCGCAGGCGTCGCTCACCTCGTGGTGCTCGGTGCGCACGCGCACTCCGTCGAGCTGTGTGAGCGCGAGAAGTTCCGGAAGCGTGTACGCGGCGTGTTCCGGTCCGCGTCGGCCGGCGACGATCACCTCCTTGATGCCGCTCGCCCGCAACGCGGCCAGCGCGTGAGCCGCCATATCGGTGTGGGCGAGCTCCCCGGTGTCGCGTACCACCATGCGGGCCACGTCGAGCCCCACGTTGCCGTTGCCGATCACGAGGGCTCGTGGTCCGGTGAAGTCGAAGGCCGTCGACACGAAGTCGGGGTGTGCGTTGTACCAGCCGACGAACTCGCGGGCGGAGTGACAGCCGGGCAAGTCCTCGCCGGGGATGCCCAGTTCCCGGTCGCCGGGTGCTCCCGCCGCCCAGATGACCGCGTCGTGATGTGCCCGGAGCTCGTCGAGGCCGACGTGCTCGCCGACGGTCACGTTGAAGTAGCACGAAACGGAGGGATGTGACAGGACCGAGTCGAAGTAGGTGGCGACCTTCTTGGTGGCCTGGTGGTCCGGCGCCACCCCGGCGCGCAGGAGACCGTGTGGTGTCGGCAGGCGGTCGATCATCGAAATACGGGCCGTGCTGTGCTCCAGCAGAGCGGCTGCCGCGTAGCAGCCGGCGGGTCCCGCCCCGACGATGGCGACCCGCAACGGTGTGTCCACGAACCGGGGGGCCGGCCGGGGCGGGACCCGAAGAGGGGGGTTGCCGGAGAAATGGCGTTCGTTGATCTCCACATAGGGCAACTCGGCGGCGGTGATCTCAAGGTCCGTCCGAACCGCGTCCGCCGGGCACGCGTCCAGGCACGCCCCGCAGTCGATGCACGCCCGTGGGTCGACGTAGAGCTGTTCGGCCCTGGCGAATCCCGGCTCGTCCGGGGTGGGGTGGATGCAGTCGACCGGGCACACCGGTACGCAGCTCGCGTCGTTGCAGCAACCGTGGACGATGAGATGGGTCATGACGCCGGTGCCGGCGACGGACGTTTTGCCGGCTCCTCCGTGCTCGGCCTCTTCATGGTCGCGAGGGTGATCAGCCCGATGGCCGTGGCTACGAACATGAGGAAGGCCGGGGCCGAGTCCATGCCGGTGGCGGTGACGAGGAGTCCCGCCACGACGGGCGATATCCCGGCCCCGAGAACGGCCCCCAGGTTCCAGCCGAGCGCCGACCCCGAATACCGCACCGCGGGCGGGAACAGACTGACGAATGTGGGGTACACCGCTGCCTGGAGTGCGTAGTTGCAGGCGGCGGCCGCGAGGTAGAGGAGTCCGATGACGGCCATGTTGTGGACCAGGCCCATGAGCAGAATCGCCGGATAGATGATCAGCGAGCAGGCGATGAACATGATGCCCACACTTCGTCTGCTGCCGAACGTATCCACGGCCCAGCCGCCGAGCGAGAAGGCCGGGAGTGCCAGGAGCAGGACGACCGCGGACAGCCAGAACACGTTCTGCTGCGCCATCTGCAGCACCTGGGTGAGGTAGACGTTCATGTAGACCACCACGAGGACCGCAGGCACACTCGCCGCCGTATTGAGCGCGAACACATGGAGCAGCGGCACCTTGTGCTCCTGGACGACGCGCCGCAGCGGGAACCTTTCGAGCCGGGACTTCGCCGCCAGCTGCCGGAACTCGGCGGAGTCCTCGAGCCGCAGCCGCAGCCGCAGCGAGAGGAGCAGGAGCGGAATCGCCAGCAGGAAGGGGATCCGCCAGCCCCAGGCCGACATCGCTTCGGTACCGACGACGAGCGCGGTGGTTCCCACGGTGATGGGCGCGAGCACGGCCCCCACCCCTGAGCCCAGCGTGCCGATGGAGATCAGGTGGCCACGCTTGCGGCCTTCCGACACTTCCCAGAGATAGGTCGCAGCCCCGATCAGCTCCCCACCAGCGGCGAAACCCTGCACGATGCGCGCGACGACGAGCAGCGCGGGAGCGAGCAGGCCGGCCGTCGCGTACGCCGGAACGAGGCCCATCAGAGCCGTCGCGAGGCCCATGATGAGCACCGTGAGCAAGAGCGCGTCCCGGCGGCCGCGGCGATCGCCCAGCCAGCCGAAGAAGACCCCTCCGAGCGGCCGCGCGACGAATCCCGTTCCGTACACCGCCAGCACCGCCAACGTGGACGTGGCGGGATTGTGCGTCGGGAAGAACCGCGGCGCCATCGTGACGGTGAGGAACGCGTAGACGAGGAAGTCGTAGTACTCGATCATGGACCCGGTAAACCCTGCGACGCCGGCACGACGCCGCAGCTCACGACTCGGGCCCTGCGGCCGCGTGTCGCCGGATGTCGACTCTGTCGTGGTCATGGGGCTCCCAATTCGCGCGGGGGAGGAGTGGTCTTTCGGTTCGGCGGAGCTCGATCGGCCGCGAATCGAGTACGGACGCGGACTGCCGCCGGGCAGAGGGCGGTATCGCGGGCCTTGCGTCCGTGCGGCGCAGGCACCGGCACCGGCCGGTGCGGAAGGCTTCAGGAGACGGTGGTCCCGGCCCAATGCCCGGGGCGGCTCGAGATGCTGCAGCCGCTTCCTCGCGGTACGGCTTCGGTGAACAACGCCCGGCCCGTGGCCGGGTCCAGGTACGAACGCACCGTTACCTCCGGGCCGGATCCCGCCAACGTCCCCTCGAGGATCGCGCAGCCCTCGAACCACATTCCCGGAGCGGAGGTGAGAACGGTCCCGCTCTCCAGGACGACTGCTTTCCCCTCATACCCCACCACCCCGGGGTACAGGGGCACCGTCGCCTCCGCCGTCAGCTCGGCCGGGTCCACCTTCTCGATATCGGCCGGCCCGCCCGTCGCGTGTGCGAGGCGCTGAGCTCGCCTGCGATCACGCTCGCCGGCGGTCGCCTCCTGGTCGACTTCGCCCGCCTGGGTCACGACCACGGCGTATGTCGTGAACGCCTCCTCGGCTTCGTACACGAAGTCGTTCACATCCCGCACCACATCGGCCGGATCCCGCTCCAGCGGGTCGCCGACTCCGCCGCCGGACGCACACCGGAGAGTGAATTCCTCACCGTCGGCGATCGACACGTCCGCTTGGTCCATGCCGAGCCGGCGAACGGTCCCGTCCTTGCCCGTGTGCAGGAGTTCGGTCAGGTCGCCGATGGACCCGCCGACGATGCCCGACATGGGGATGTGGCCATGCATGCCCAGCATCTGGCCTGTGGCCGACGGCACACCGCGGGGCCTGACGCGGAATTCGATGCCCCGCCCCGAACGCCAGCGGCCCGCACCACCCGTTCCCCGTCGCAGCGACCGGGACACGACCTGGATGGGATGCAGGTCCTCGAGTATCTCGACGTCCGAGATCAAAGCGGGAATACCCGAACCGTCGAGCCCCACCGTGGGCACGTGGTACGGGCTGCAGTCGACGCCGTCATGGCCCCAGCCGGCCGACGCGCCGACGAGCGCGCCTTCCATGAACGCCCAGCCGTCGAAGCCCCCGTCCGGTGCGGGAGCGGCCCATGTGCTCAGGCCGATGGCGCCATACGCCCCCGGAGCGTTGACCTCCGCGCCGAGTCGCGGCTCCTTGGCGCTCCATGCCGCGAGCTGAACGCATTGCATCATCATGGTGCCCGCACTGAACGCGACATGCATGTGTCCGCAACCCAACGGTGCGGGAGCAGCTGCGTGCGTGATGCTCGACTCGGGGCATGTGACCGTGATGGGGGGCACGACGCCCTCGTTGTAGGGGAGATCCGGCATGAACTGGGGGCAGAAGTAACTGAGGAAGGCGCTGAGGATGATGTAGGGCTGCGAATTGATGAAGAAGGGCACCTGAGGGTGGCTGCCGTCGAAGTCGAAGTGCAGTTCTCCCGCTGAGATCGTCAGAGTGCAGGGGACCGGCAGTAGTTCACCACGCCATTCGACCCAGCTCTTCGAGACGTACACACCCTCCGGAAGCGACTTGATCTTACGAACGAGCTCGGCCTCGGAGAGCCGCCGAAGTGCCTGAACGCCGCTTCTCCACGAGTCGAGCCCCACACTCTCGATCAGGGTGACGGACTTCTCGTACGCCACGTGCGCTGCCGCGGTCAGGCTGCGCATGTCCATTTCGACCACGTCCGGCATACGCACGTTGGTGAGTACCAGACCCCATACGTCTTCGCACTCCTCGCCGGCGGCGAAAAGCCGCACCGGAGGAACGCGAAATGCCTCCTCGTAACACGAGGTGGCATTCGGAGCGAACGATCCGAACACGGCGCCGCCCATGTCGATCATGTGGGCTGACATGCAGATCCAGCTGCACAGTTCGCGCTCTGCGTAGATCGGGCGGCAAATGAAGACGTCAGAGGGGTGGAGACCGCCGCCCTGGTACGGGTCATTGACGAGGAAGACGTCACCATCCACCACCGAATCGCCGTACTTCGTCAGGATGGCCCGCACCGACCTCGTCGCGGCGAGCCAGTGCAGTGAGATGAACCCGCCGCCGACGATGAGTGAGCCGTCCGCCGACAGCAGCGTTGCTGAGAAATCCTTGCCCTCAGTCGTGATCGGACTGATCGCGGTGCGGTACACCGCGTCCGCGGCGTCGTTGGCAACCGCCTGCAAACGAGATCGGAGAATCTCCAGTTCGATCGGGTCGAAGTCAAAGTCCGTGGGTTGCGCCATGGTTCCTCGTTTCAACTGATGATCAGTCGTTTCCGGCCTCGACATCGAGAAGCAAGGTACGCTGAGAGCCCATTCGTGCCGTGGCGCCCGCAGGAACCCAAATAGTGGTGTCCGCGCCGTCCAGGCATGCGGGCCCTTCGATACGCGCTCCCGGTTCGAGGTCTTCGACCACGAAAACGGGGACGTCGGTGCGGGGCCCGAGCCGTTCAAGCTGCATTGGCCTGCTCGACGAAGGGTCGCTGACTGCAGGCTCGCCGGTTCCCTCCGCCACGTTCGGCAGAGCCACCGGCTGTCGGCCCGTCCCGACCACGCGCAGCGAAACCATGTCGATCGTGGCGTCGAGGAGGAGTGCGCCGCGGCCGTACCGGCGGACATACTCCCGGGTGAACTCCTCGACGACGTGGTCGACGCTCTCCGGGGTGACGTCCGGATCGGGGAAAGCGATCGTCAGGTCGGAGACCTGTCGCCGGAAGCGGAGGTCGGCCTCAACGGCGATCGACCGGTCCTCCTCCTGGACACCGTCAGCCGTAAGTTCCTTCTTCACTTCGGATATGGCTCTGGAAGCTTTTTTGGCGAGCCAGGGAACATCGAATGGAATGCTCTTTCCGACGGCGATGGTTCGTTCCCGACGGACGGCGGAGGATGCTGCTCCGTATGCCGAGAACACCGACGCGACCTCGGGGACGATCACGCGCTTGATGCCGATGGCCTTGGCGATCTCGGCGGTGAAAAGACTTCCGCATCCGCCGTAGGAGATGATCGCGTGGGTCCTCGGATCCTGGCCCCGGTTCGCGACGGTCGCCCGCGTAGCTTCGGCCATGTTGTTGAGGGCAATGGATCGAATGCCCCAGGCGACCTCCTCGGTGGTCAACCCCAGAGACTCGCCGATGCGCGAGCAGGCTTCCCTGGCCGCACGTTCATCGAGCTTCATGGACCCACCGAGGAACGCCTGCGGGTCGATGTATCCCAGTACCAGCAGCGCGTCGGTGATCGTCGCGTCGCTGCCTCCGCGGCCGTAGCAGGCAGGCCCGGGGCTCGCGCCCGCCGACTTCGGTCCCAGTCGCAGCACCCCAAGGCTGTCGATCCAAGCCACAGAGCCGCCGCCGGCTCCGATCGACTGGACATCGACGTGCGCAAGCGACGTCAGCGTTCCGAAGACCTCGCCCCGAACGGTGCGTGTGACGGCTCCGTCGCTGATGAGGGCGACATCGAAGGATGTCCCGCCCATGTCACATGCGATCGCGGCCGGGGCCCGGTGTTCGGTGGCGACCACCGCGCCGGCGGCTACCCCCGCCGCCGGGCCCGAGTGGACGAGCCAAAGGGGCGTGGCGCGCGCGGAGCCGAGCGTCATGGCACCACCCGCGCAATTGATGACGAGCAGCCGTCCGCGCAGTCCCAGGTCGCGCAACCGCCCTTCGAGGTGATCGAGGCCGGAGAACGCTCCACTGGTGTATGCGTTGAGGGCGGCGAAGGTGGTGCGTTCGTAACCACGCTGGATGGGGTTGAGCATCGACCCGCACATGACGGGAACGTCGGGGAACGCCTGATGGAGGGCTCGCTCCGTCAGCTCCTCGTGGACCGGGTTGATGTGAGACCACAAGTAGGACACGGTAAGGACCTCGACGCCGCGCTCGCGCACCAGCTCCGTCGCCGTGCTCAGTACCTCGTCCACATCAAGCTCGCGGAGCACATTGCCGTCGCGGTCGATTCGCTCGGCGATCCCCCGAATATCCCTGCGTGCGACCAGCTCCGGCGGGCGGACGACCCACCCGTCACGGTTCAGCCGACGGCCTTTGGAGATGCCGAGCTCATCCTCGAATCCGGCGGTCGTCAGCATGCCGACGCGGCGACCCACCTGGCTCGTCAGGATGTTCGTGACGGCGGTGGTTCCCAGCGTGAGACGTTCGACCCGGCCGAGGAAATCATGAATCGAAACATCGGCCTTCTCGGCCAGCAACCGGCAAACGGCGACCACGCCGTCGCCCAGGTCGGCGGGTGTCGTCAATGTCTTGGCACGGTACACGGCGCCGTTGTCCTGGAGGACACCATCCGTAAACGTGCCACCGATGTCGATGCCGATGATCATCACAATTCACCCTCGCTCGATGGTGTCCAGATCAGGTTGCGCATGTGGGTGAGTACTCCGAAGGGTGCCGGTGGGGCCCGGTGTCGGTGTCGTGACCTTCGCAGAGGCCGGGAGACCGAGCGTCCGCGTTCCAAGCCCGTGTGACCTGCGACAGGACGGTAGCGCCCAGCCTCCATACATACAACCATTCTGCATTAGTTAACTGATTCGGATCCGGGGAGGAGGCTGGGCGTGGGCTGAGCAAGGGGTGTGTCCTGCGGTCGAGGCCCTCCGGGGGTCCGCACGGCATTGACAGGTTAGATAAGTTCAATGAATATAGCCATCGAGAGTCAGAGGATCCATCGGTCATTCCGGGCATAGTGGAGCGCGGAATCACCGTCGCCGCCGTGGACGCGAGGGCTGCAGCACACGCGGACGCGATTTCCGGGCGTGGCGGCCCGCCGCCGCGACCGTCCTGCCACTCCGGATCGACATGTGAAGGAGCAGCGTGAAGTTCACCATCGAGTATCCCGTCGCCGCACCCGGATACGACAAAGCCCTGGCCTCTGCCGAGGGGATGGCCCGGCTGTCACGGGCCGCGGACGCGTTGGGGTTCGACGCGATCGCCTTCACCGAGCATCCCGCACCGTCGTACAAGTGGCTGCGGACGGGCGGGCACGAGTCCCTCGACCTGGTGGCCGCGCTGTCGTTCTGCGCCGCGCACACCGAGCGGATCCGGCTCATGACCTATCTGCTCGTGGTCCCCTACCATCACCCGCTGATCGCGGCCAAGGCGCTGACCACGCTCGACCTGCTCTCCGACGGACGGTTGGCCGTGGTCGTCGGCACGGGTTATCTCCGGTCCGAGTTCCTCGCCCTGGGGCTTGCGATGGAGGACCGCAACGAGATCTTCGACGAGGCCCTTGAGATGATGAAAGGGGCCTGGACGCAATTGCCCTACGCCTTCAAGGGCAAGCACTTCGAGGCGCGCGGAGTGGCATCGGTGCCGCAGCCGCGGCAGATGGGCGGCCCGCCCATCGTGATCGGCGGAAACAGCGCGTTGTCCCGTCGCCGGGCAGCACGACACCAGGGGTGGAGCCCGCTGATGTCCACGCCGGAGGTCTCCAGGACCACGCGAACCCCGTCTCTCGCCACCGTGGCTCAGCTCGCCGCCCAGGTGAGGGAGGTCAGGGAACGGGCCGTGGAGGAGCAGGGAGAGGGGACCGAGCTCTTCATCCAGGTCCAGTCGCCGCAGTGCAAGTACATGCGCGATCCCGGTTCGGTCGAGGAGCACCGTGACCACCTCGGTGAGCTCGAGGCGGCCGGCATCGACTCGTTCGTGCTGCAGCCCAGTGGTGAGAGCGTCGAGGCCGTCGTGGCCGGCATGGAACAGTACGCCGATCACTTCCTCTCCTGACGGCGGCGGCAGCGCCTCCGGTGCGGGACGCGCGGTGGAGAGGGTCCGCACGACGCCGCGGAAGGGTTCCCCAGACCTTCGCCGACCCATGAGAAGGGCAGTTCGTATGAAGATCGGCATCGAGATCGACTGGCAGCGGACGAAATTCGACGTGAACCGGGAACGCCTGGAGCTGGTGGACGAGCTCGGCTACGACATGGTGTTCACGGCCGAGAACATCGGCAACGACGGCCTGACGCCCCTGGGGTATGTCGTGGCGGCCACGAAGCGGATAGGGGTGGGCACGCGCATCATCCAGAACACCGCCCGTACCGCCCCCATGGCGGCGATGTCCTTCCAGACGCTCCGCCACATGGCCGGCCCCGATCGGGAGATCATCGCCGGGCTGGGCAACTCCAACCCCGCGAAGACGGAGGCGTGGCATGGCCTGCCGTGGACACCGGCGTACTGGCGGATGCGCGACTACGTCGCGGTCATGAAGAAGGCATTCCGCGGGGAGGTCGTGGCCCACGAGGGCAGGACTCTCGCCATCCCGTTCCACCAGCCGGGCGAGCCACCGAAGTACGAACCCATGAGGCCCCTGCTGGAGACGGACCCGGACATCAAGATCATGTTTGGTGGTGGCACCGAGCTGATGATGGCCAACGCCGCCGAGATCGCCGACGGACTGATGCCCAACGGGGGCTGGGCGCCCGGGATGATGAAGGTGTACCGCCCGATCCTGGAGAAGGGGTTCGCCAAGCGGCGAATACCGATGCGGGTCGAGGACTTCCCGATCTGGGCACATGTCGACGTGCTCGTCACCGACGACATCGAGCGCGACATCGGCCAGTTCAAGGAGTACGTCGCCAAGTGGACCGGCGCTCACCCGGGCAAGGGCGGCGGCCACGAACTGCTGACCTCCCGCGGCTACGGCGATGTGGCCGACCGCGTCCTGGAGCTCTACCGGGCAGGTCGGGTCAAGGAGGCCCAGGACGCCGTGCCCGACGAATACATCGACGAATATTGGCTGCTCGGCTCGGTGGACCGGATCGTCCAGCGGTGGCGTGACAAGTGGATCAACGACGGGTGCAACCTGATCGTGCGCACCGACAACTGGCCGAGCGCCAAACCGGCCGACAACCGGATTTACCAGCCGCTGATCCGTGCCCTGCGCGGCTGAACATCGCGACTGGCCGACAGCCGGGCGAAGTACAGAACCTGATCACCGCCATTAGTCCGAAAGAGGGATCAGATGAAGCTCTGGTGCCATGTGACGAACACGCCCATGAATCAGCTGCTCGAGTTCGCCCGTGTCCTTGATGACCTGGGCTTCGACGGAGTGGCTCTCGCCCACCATCTGGTGGATCTCGAGGCGGCTGGCGCTGAGCACCCGTACCGCCGGGACGATGAGGACAAATGGTGGGACTCTTCAGGCGCCTCGGATCCCGCTACCCCCGATCCCTGGGTGACCGCGACGGCGATCGCGAACGTCACGAACAACATCGTCATCGCTTCGTCGATCTTCGTGCTGCCGCTGCAGGACCCGTTCAGCGTGGCCAAGGCGGTCTCGACTGCAGCACACTTCAGCCGGGGCAGGCTGGTGATGGGGTTCGGCGTCGGATGGATGCGCGACGAGTACGAGTTGGTCGGTGCCGACTTCAAGACCCGGGGCGCCCGGATGAACGAGATGCTGGAGGTGATCCGGCTTCTGCTCACGGGAGATGCCGTCGACTATGACGGGGACTTCTTCAAGTTCAGCGGGGTTCGGATGGCTCCCCCGTACGACACCGACGTGCCGATGTACCTGGGAGGTGAGAGCCCCCGCGCGCTCAGGCGGGCAGCCAGGTATGACGGCTGGTTCGGCGCCGGTCCTTACGACGCTCCGACGGCGATCGAACGGTGCGCGGCGATGCGTGCGGCTCGCGCGGAAGCGGACACTCTCGACAGGCCGTTCGAGTGCATCGTCCCCCTGATGGACGTGCCCACCAAAGGCGAGTGGGAGGGGATGGCCGAAGTCGGTGCGACAGGTGCGATGTTCGTCCCCGCGCGCCGATCGGACCTCCGGCTACGAACCATCGGTGATCGCCGTGCCTACGCCGAGGCCATCGTGTCACGCGCGCAGGAATGCCGTTAGGGAATGCGAAGAAGACCGATGCGGGACAGCGGGCCGACGCGCCCCGGAGAGGGGACGGGATGAACCTGCCGGAGTACGGTCGGGGCCTGGTCATCGAGGAGTACGGGGAGCCCATGAAGCTCAGGGATTTCCCCGTCACCGCGCCGCCGGCGGGCGGAATTCTCGTGAAGGTCGAGACTGCCACGCTGTGCGGGTCGGATGTGCACCTGTGGGAAGGCGCATATGAGCGGCACGGCCTGAGGCTTCCACTCATGCCGGGCCACGAGGCGGTGGGAACCGTCGTAGCTCTTGGCGAGGCGGTGGCAGCCGACTCAGTGGGCCACGCCCTTTCGATCGGGGACCGGGTCGTCTGGGAGCACGAGTCATGCGGTCAGTGCCACGCATGCAATGTGCTCCGACGCCGGACGCTGTGCACGAACCGTCGGCTGGGCATGTTGACGAGCACGGACGATCCCCCGCACCTCAACGGGACGATCGCGGAGTACTCGTATGTGTGGCCCGGCTCGGGTCGTCTCCGCGTCCCCGATGCCGTGGAGAGCGCGTGGGCGTCGGCGGCGAGCTGCGCGTTCCGGACCGTGCTGCATGCGATCGAGAGGCTCGGCCAGATGGACTACCGGCATGATGTCGTGGTCCAAGGCTCCGGGGCGCTCGGGCTGTTCGCCACCGCGATGCTCTCCACGTTGAACCCGCGCAAGCTCATCGTCATCGGTGCGCCGGCGGGCAGGCTCGAGGTCGCATCCGCGTTCGGAGCCGATGAGACGATTTCCATCGAGGACTGTCCCGACCCGGCCGAGCGCGTATCGGCGGTGCTGGCGGCTACGGACGGCCGTGGGGCGGATGTCGTCTGTGACTTCTCCGGTGGCCCCGGCGTGGTGGGTGAAGGCATAGAGTTCGCCGCGCCGGACGGCAGACTTCTGATCGTGGGGTCGACCACGCAGACCTCCGAAGCGATCGACCCCACCCTCATCGTCGTACGAAACCTCACACTCTTCGGATCCACGAGCGCTGAGATCGGCTCCTACTACCGGGCCATGCGGTTCCTGGAACGGCATCGCGATCGTTTCGACTGGGACCTCCTGGTCAGCAACACGCGGTATTCGCTGGACGACGCGACCGTCGCATTCGACAGGATGAAGGCCTTCGACGAGGTGAAGGCGGTCATAGAGCCGCACAGGAACCTGAGTGGCACGGCGTAGTGGGCCGGGCCACGGAGTCCCGCGGGCTTATCATTGAACTGATTTAGTAGAGTGAATTAGCTACTACGGGTCATGATCGAGGCGGGAGAAGCATGACAGCAACCAATGGTCGAGAGGGCTGGGTCCCGGTCGACGAGTTCGTCCGTGCGCCCAAGGCTGCCGAGATCATTGCGAAGAGCATCCGCCGGCGCATTGTGCTGGGCGAACTGCAGGAGGGCGACACGCTGCCTTCGGAGGCCGACCTCATGGCGCAGTTCGGGGTGTCCCGCCCCACGCTGCGCGAGGCCTTCAGGATCATGGAGGCGGAGTCGCTCATCAGCATCCGCCGCGGGGCGCGCGGTGGCGCCCGGGTACTGGCGCCGGACCTGTCGGTGGCGGCGAGGTACGTCGGTCTGCTGCTTCAGATGAGCGGGACGACGATCGGTGAGGTCTACGACACGCGGGTCATCATCGAGCCGGCTGCCGTGCACCTCCTCGCGACGCGCCGCAAGGAGCGCGACATCGAGGACCTGGGGGCATGCGTCGAGGAGCTGCGCAAGCTGGTCGAATCCGCGAAGGCCGACCCGGGCATATCCCTGGACGCGGGGAGCCGGCTCGCCTGGCGGTTCCACGAGCTGCTGATCGAGCGCGCGGGGAACCGTGCCTTGGCGATCCAGTGGGGTGTGCTGCGCGATGTCATGGAGACGCATCTGGCGTCCGCCGTCTCCCGCAGTAGTGACCGGTCCGACGCGGTGGAGTCCTTCCGGCGGTCCGTCCGTTCCTACTCCAAACTCGTCGCCTTCCTGAAGGCCAAGGACGCCGAAGGCGCTCAGCGTCACTGGCGTAAGCACATGGATGTCTCCAGCAAGATCCTGCTCGGGACGGAGGCGGACCCGAAGGCCGTCGTCGACCTCTTCGACTGACCCGGAGCGGCCGCATCGCCGGCGGGGTCACTACGCCGGTGACGCACGAAGACCGAACGGAGAGTCATTTCCATGCAGACGAGGGTCGCGATCGTGACAGGGGCCAGTCGTGGCATCGGCAAGCGGACCGCATTGGAACTCGCGCACCGCGGCTACGGCATCGTCGCGTCGGCGCGGGCGCTGGAGCGGGACGGACGGCTGCCCGGCAGCCTGGCCGAGACCCGGGCGGAGATCGAGGCCGCGGGCGCGCGCGTCGTCGTGGTGCGTGCCGACATGTCCCGGCGGGACGAGGCGAGCGCACTGGTCTCCACCGCCGTGGAGACGTTCGGCCGGCTCGATGCCGTGGTGAACAACGCGGCGTTGACGCATGGGGGCAACGTCCCGGTCACCGAGCTCGAGTTCGAGGACTGGCACGCGCAGTTCGACACGAACCTGCACGGCCCTCTCGCGCTGATCCAGGCGGCCGTCCCCCATCTCTCCAGGACCCGGGGAGTGATCGTCAACCTCTCCTCCGGCGCGGGTGACCTGAAGCCGGCGGTGGAGGGCCCGTTGCTGTACAGCGTGGGGTACGCGGCCAGCAAGGCGGCTCTGAACCGGCTGGCGAACGCCCTGGCCGGCGAGCTGATGGCCCTCGGGATCGCCATCGTCAACGTCGATCCGGGTTCGGTCAGCACCGAGCGCCTTGAACGCCGGCTCGACAGACTGTCGCCCGAGCACAGGGCCCGGTTGGTGTCCATGGAGGTACCGGCCGTCGCGATCGGCCACCTGGTGAGCTGCGGCACCGCTCTGGAATGGACCGGCCGGCTGCTGCGGGCCGCCGACTTCGTGCGGTCGCAGGGGCTCGGAACGGCAGTCCCCGACTCTGCCCGGATCTGAACGCGGCCGGTCGGCCTCTGATCAGCCGGGGGCCCGGGCCCCGGAGCCGCGCCTGCGGAGCAGCCCTTGTTGCTGGGTGCTCGCGACGAGGGCGCCGTCGCGGTCGAAGAGGAACCCGCGGGACAGCGCCAGGCCCTGCCCCGCCCAAGGGCTCTCCTGCTCGTGCAGTAGCCATTCGTCCGCGCGGCGGAAGTGGTGGAACCACACGCTGTGGTCGATCGTCGCGAACTGGATGCCGGGATCCTGGGGTATCACTCCGTGGTGGGTGGCCGCGACGGAGAGCAGCAGGTAGTCGGACAGGTAGAGCAGCGCGGCGCGGTGCGTCAGCGGGTCATCGGGCAGCGGTGCCCTCGCCCGTATCCAGATCTGCTGGCGCGGTGGGGTGGCTGCGCCACGGCTCGCGACCACCCGGTTAGGGGGGATCGGGAACCGGAACTCCACTGAACCGCGCGCCATTACGGCCTGGGCCCAGGCGAGGTTTTCCGGGTCGTCGCGGAGCAGCTCCTCGACCGTGGGCAACTGCTCGGGGGGCGGTGTGCTGCTGCGCGGAATCTGGTGGTCGAACCCGGCTCCCGCGCGCTGGAACGAGGCTGTGAGCTGGCAGATCAAGCGGCCGTCTTGGAGGCCGTCGACATGACGGGTGGAGAAGGACGTCCCGTCGCGGACCGGTCGGACCTGGTAGGTGACGGGTGCGTCGGAGTCCCCCTCGCGCAGGAAGTGGGTGTGCGCCGAGTGGAGAGCGCGCTCCCGGGCGACGGTGAGGCCGGCGGCCATCGCGGCCTGGCCGGCGATTTCGCCGCCGAACTTGCGATGCATGCCGCCTCGTCGGGACAGGCCCCGGAAGCTGTGGCGCTCGACCTGCTCAAGTCCCAGGAGCTCTGCCAGGGAACCGCCGCGGCCGGGCAGGCCACGAAGGTTCCCGGCGGGGGGCGTCTCGGCTGCTGTCATGACAGATAAGTCTAACTTAGTTAGCCAACTTGGCAAGGGCTGGCCACTGACCCGACTCCGGTGGCAGAGCGCGATGAGTTCACCGAAGGCGCATCGTGCCGCTCGTACTGATCACCGATCGCGGGCCCGCTGAGCGTGTCAGCCGATCACACCCCGGGCATGGAGATCGGCGACCGTCGCCTCGTCGTAGCCGAGCTCCGCGAGGACCGCGTCGGTGTGCTCGCCGGTCAGGCACCCGCCGCGGGCTCGTACCCGCGAGCGCGAGAAATGGGTCGCCGCGTCCAGCCGGCGGTGCTCGTCGAAGACCGGGCTCATCGCGTTGACGCAGTAGCCCGCCTCGAAGGAGGCGTCGTTCTGGTAGAGCTTCTCGGGAAGGACTTCGGTGACGGCGACACACCCGATGTCGGCGGCACGGAGATCCTTCTCCCACGCGTCGTTGGGACGGGTCAGGAATATGGCGGCCAGCACGCCGGCCAGCTCGCCGTCGTGCTCGGCACGCGAGGAGACGGTGGCGAACCGCTCGTCGCCGGCGAGGTCGGTATAAGGAGCCAGCGCGGTGGCCAGCCGTCCCCACTCCCGCTCCTGCGGAGCGGCGAGGCACAGCCAGTGTCCCTCGGCGGCCTCGTAGAGGCGGTACAGCGCCGAGTACCCGTGGAGCAGGCGGTCCGGTTGGATCGGATCCGGCCGCCCCTCGTAATCGACGTTGCGGTCGATGAGGCAGTGGGTCGCCGTCGCGAGCATCGTCGTCGTCAGGGCGCCCATCGGCCTGCCGCGGCGCCGGGCGAGAAGGCCGAGCAGCATCGCGCTCGCCGCGCCGGAGGCCGCCACGCCGTCCGCCTGACCGGTCTGGTTCGCGGCCGCGGTGTACAGGCGGATGATGCTGGACTTGATCTCGGCCAGGTCGTCGGTAGCGCCGGCGGCGTCGGGGACGTTGGACAGCGCGAGCCCGGAGGCGGCACCCATGGACGGTGCGTAGGCGGGACTGCGACCGAACGGCCCGTCCGTGCCGTAGCCCGGGCGTTGAGGTAGATGAGGCCGGGGTTCACGGCCCGGAGGGCCTTCGCGTCGACCCGGGCCCGCTCGGCGGCGCCCGCCCGGTAGGTCTGCACCACGATATCGGCGCGCTCGGCGATCCGGTGGACGATCTTCAGGCCCTCCGCGCTGTTCAGATCGAGCGCGACGCTCTCCTTGCCCTGGAGGACTTTGGCGCCACCGGCTTCCGGGAAGGCGGCGAGGCGCCGCATGGTGTCACCGGCCAGCGGTTCGACCTTGATCACCCGGGCCCCGAGGTCGGTGAGAAGCGTCGCACCGTACGGCCCGGCGAACATCGAGCCCAGTTCGAGCACGGTGACTCCCTCAAGAGGCAGCCCGGAGGGGGCCGGGCCGTCGGGCGTGGTGGCGCGGGGAGTGCCGGCGCCGGTCAGCAGGGCACTGCCGCCCTCGCCGAGGCGCGGCGCCGGACGGAGTTCTGTGATCGGCGCGCCGTCGCTGTGCACCATCGTCGACGGCTGGCGCACCGGACCCAGATCGGGGTCGTCGACCACTGCGATACGGCCGTCGTGGACCAGTTGCGGATGGCCGAAGGCCTCGGTGGGCGTACGGAACCGCTCCGCCTGGATACTGGGGTTGGCCGCGAAGACCCTGTTCCACTCGTCGAGCGTGCGGCTCCTCGCCTTATCGATCATGATTTCCCACAGCTCCAGGCGGAGCGCGGGGTCGGCCAGGTCGGGGAAATCGGCCCACTTGGGCTCGGCGAGCATCTCGCTCAGGCCGAGTTCCTCGGCGAAGGCGGCGAACAGCCGGGGCTCGGCCTGAGCGAACTGGAGCCAGTGGCCGTCGCTGGTGGGTGTGGAGAGCAGGTTGTAGATGAGCCGGCCCCGGGGGGTGCCGTCGTCGTCCCACGGTTTGCCGACGGCGGAGAACGCGTCGGGCCAGCGCAAGGCGACCAGCTGCATGAAGTAGGAGTACGTGTCCATAGTGGACAGCCCGCGAACGAGGTCGGCGTGCACGTGCTGGCCGCGGCCACTGGACTCGCGTTCGTAGAGTGCGCAGAGGATCCCGTGCAGCGCCGTCTGCGCGGCACCCCAGGAGGCGTACGGCGTTGACACGAAGGCCGGTCCCGGGCGCGGAGCGGCCGGGGCATTGCTGTGCATGACCCCCCACCTGGCCATGACCAGGGCCTCGTAGCCCTGAAGGTCGGCATCGGGCCCGGCGCCCCAGCCGGTGATGCCCGCGCTGACCAGTTGTGGATTCACCTCGCCCAGCTTGTCGGGGGTGAAGCCGAGCCGGGCGGCCGTGCGGGGCCGGAAAGTGGTCACCAGTACGTCGGCCCTGCGGACCAGCTCCCAGACGCGCGCGTTGTCGGCGTCGTCATGGAGGTCGAGCACGCGGCTGCTCTTGCCACGGGCCAGTCCCGGCCATCCCGTGACGGAACGCAGCGGGTGTCCGCCGGGCGGCTCGACCATCAGGACGTCCGCGCCGGCGTCGGCGAGGAACTGTGATGCCAGCGCGCCGGGAAGGGCGGTCGAGAGGTCGAGAACCGTCAGCCCGGCCAGGGGCTCCGCCGCCGCGCCTTCGTTGGGCGCCATCTCGTGCATCTCCGGCTCTCCCTCGTGTGATCGTCCGTGATCTGTGGTGATCTCTGACCCGTCGTCCACGGGTGGTCATCGGGCGTCGGCGCGGCCGGTACCCGCAGTGCTCTGCCGCCAGTGTCCGCCGTCGACCCGGGCCGACGCCGAGGCGGTACGGCGCGATGCCGGGCCTGCCGGCTGAAGGGTGGTTGTCACGATCTCCTCCGGCCCGCCGGGCACATGGCCGGCGTTGCCGTCGGAGGCGGGGAATGCCGCAGAGGGCAGGACTACTGTGACGTCAAAGATATTACTGATTTATACAAGACGGTAGTCGACGGTGGCAACCATGCGAAGCGGTCGAGGTGCGGGCGGTCGTGGGGTGGTGCCCCTGCGACGCCGGCGCGGCTGCGGGCCCGCCTCCCTCGCTCCCGACCTTGCCAGGTTGAGTTTATAGAGTAAGATGATTGCACCTTATAAGTGAGGGGGCATGATGGCGACCGACCTCGCAATGGCGCTGGTGAGAATGGCACTTGGGCCCATGTTGCTCGTGCACGGGTGGAACAAGCTGGCAGGTTCCGGTGGGCTGGCGGGGACGACAGCCTGGTTCACGGGTCTCGGCCTGCGTCCCGCGTGGCTTCACGCGCGCCTCGCGGCGGGCACCGAGATCCTGGCCGGCGTGCTGGTCACCGTCGGTCTCCTCAGTGGCCTCGCGGCGACCGCGTACGTCGGTCTCATGCTGGTAGCGGCCCTCACCGATCACAGGGGCAAGGGATACTTCGTATTCAAGGGCGGTTGTGAGTACACCGTCCTCGTCGGCGTCGTTGCGGTGGCCCTGGCCTCCGCTGGGCCCGGTGCCTGGTCGCTCGATCGACTGCTCGGCCTCGATCTCGCCGGTGCGCTCTGGGCCGCTTTCGCGGCGGTTGCCGGAGTGGCCGCCGGGCTGGCCCTGCTGTTGACCTCCTACCGGCCTCCCAAGGCCGACTGAGCCGCCGCACACGGCCCGGCTCCCGCCCGGAGGTGTCACACTCACCCGGCGGCGGCCAGGGCGGCGCCGTCGTCATTGAAGCCCTCCGACCGTCCCCTCAGGGCTTGAGGGTGGAAGCCTTCGGGGTCGCTGCGGGAGTCTGTGAGGAAGCCTCCTCGGTCACGGGCGCGGCGGGCAGATCACGCCGTTGCGGCCCGCGCGGCCGCTCGGCAACCGCAGACCCATGGGGCACGGCCGTATACCGGCGCCAGACGGACCAAGGGGTGTTCTCCGCATGGATGACCACGACGAAGACAACGACGGCGTGCACGGGAAGCCGCTGGAGTTCCCGACCGGGACCGCCGATTCGGGCGGGCACCGCGACGGCCGGGCGAGCCCCCCGGAGAACGGCCACCCCTGCTGCCTCTGCTCGTGCGGTGAGCCGGGACGTCGAGGCGCCACCCCGGAGCGAAGGCCGGTGCCGGGCCCGCCTGCGTCAGGCCGGCGCCCCCGCCTGCCGGAGGCGGTGTCGCCCGAGAGCGGCAGGATGCCTCGTACCGGCCTCCCTCTGGCAGTGGCACGTGGCTGGACCGGACATCCCGGTGACGGGTGGCGGGCCCGGGTACGGCGCGGTGGTCGAATCGCTGCGCGATCTCCTCGACGGGTTCGCCGCGGCCAGTCCGGACGAGGAGACCGTGCGGGCCCTTGCCGATGCTTTCGCCGCCTGGTCCAAGAGGCTGGAGAGGCACCGTGTGGGCGAGCGGCAACAGGTCTTCGGCCGCCGCCGCGACCTGCACGGCCGCGGCCAGGTGATGGCTCCGAAATTCGCCGCCGAGGAGTCCGACGAGCGGAGTGTGAAGGGGACCGTGACTTTCGGGCGTTACTTCCTCGGCGGCAACGGCGCCGTCCACGGCGGTGCGATCCCGCTGCTCTTCGACGAGGTGATGGGCAGACTCTCCAACACCGCGGGCCGGTCCCAGTCGCGTACGGCCTTCCTGCACACGGACTTCCGGTCGGTCACTCCGGTCGGGGTGCCGTTGAGCGTGCGGGCGTGGTTCGAGAGCGAAGAGGGGCGCAAACGGTTCATCCGTGCGGAGATCAGGGACGGTGACACCCTGTGCGCCGAGTCCCATGGGCTGTTCCTCGCCCTGCTTCCCGGGCAGCCCTGACATTACGCCGCTGATGCGGCGGCGGGGCCCCGCGGGATGCTGCCCCCGCAACGTGGCCGCCCGGCGGGCGAACCATTCCCCGAGTAAGGTAACTAGGTTAGACTTGGGGAATGACATCAGGGGCGGCGAAGACTTGGTTCATCACCGGTGGTTCGAGCGGGATCGGGCGCGCCCTGGCGGCGCGGGTGATCCGTGCGGGGGGCCGGGTCGCGGTCACCGCGCGCGATGCGAGCCGCATCGATCTGGATCTCGGGGACCAGGGCGTGGCGCTCGACCTCGACCTTGCCGACCCGGAGACCTTCGCGCCCGCGCTCGCGGCCGCCGAGAAGGCGCTCGGGCCGATCGACGTCCTGGTCAACAACGCTGGATACGGCCTCCTCGGCGCGATCGAGGAGACCGGCGAGGAGGAGCGCCGGGCTCAGATGGAGGCCAACTTCTTCGGGCCGGCGGCGCTGACCGGGCTCGTCCTGCCCGGCTGGCGTGCACGGGGGGCGGGGATGATCGTCAACGTCTCTTCGGTCAGCGGGGTGCAGGGAGCGCCGGGATCCGGTTACTACGCCGCCAGCAAGCACGCACTCGAAGGCTGGTCCGACGCGCTGCGTGGAGAGCTCCGGCCGTTCGGTATCCACGTCCTCGTGGTCGAGCCGGGGGCCTTCAGGACGGGCTTCTTCGGCCGCTCCCGCCGCTATGCGCAGAAACAACTCGGCGTCTACCCGGCCGTGGACAAGCGGCGTGAGGAGGAACGCCGGCCCGACGGGCGGCCGCCCGGAGACCCTGAGCGCGGCGCGCTCGCGATCGTCGCGGCACTCGATTCCGACGAGCCCCCGGCTCATCTCGTGCTCGGCGGCTTCGCCGCGGCGATGATCGCCGACGCCCTGGAGCGACGGATCGCCGAGCTGGAGCTGTGGCGCGAGGTCTCCGAGGGGGCCGACTTCCGCGAATGACTCCGGCGGCCCCTTCGCCGTACGGGCGCAAGAGGGGCGGACCGGCTCGGCCAAAAATCAGACGTATTGGTTCACATAGTTAACTGATACGGTAACCACGGCGGCACGGGGGTCACCTCCGAGGTGGACGCTCATCTGTTCCCAAGACGGCAGATGTCCCTGTGCTTCGCCTTCGGAACCAATCCGGAACATCTCGAAAGGCTTGCGTGTGAGGAGCCCATGCCGTGAGCGCACCATCGTCGCCGAGAGTCTGCTCGGCCTGTCCAGGGGTCCGGTGACGCCGTCATGAAGCTGGGGATGCCGTGGAACGGCGCCGAGGTGGCCAAGGAGGCCGAGCGGGCGGGTTTCACCTCTTTCTGCACGGGTGACTTCGTCGATCACGACGCCTATCTCTCCTTGGGCGAGATGGCCAGGGGCGTCACCACGGCCGAAGTGGGTACGGCCATCGCTTACGCGTTCGCGCGGACTCCATACGCCCATGCGACAGCGGCCCGCCAGATCCACGCGACCGCGCCCGGGGGAATGTTCCTCGGGTTCGGTACCGGGGCTTTCAAGATCAATCGCGACTGGTTCGGCGTCCCCGCGGACAAGCCGATGGCCCGGATCCGCGAACTGATCCCCGCGGTGCGCGCCTACCTGGACGCGGAGAACGGCGAGGTCGTCTCCTTCGAGGGCGAGTACTACCGTGTCGAGGCCGACATCCGGGCTCCCGTCCTGGGCAGGCTCGACATCCCGCTGCTGCTCGCGGGATTCAACGCCGGTATGGCCCAGACGGCCGGCGAGGTGGCCGACGGCATCATCGGGCACGGCCTGTTCACCGAGCGGTGGTGGCGCGACGTCGTGCGGCCGCGGTTCTCGGCGGGTGTCGAGCGCAGCGGACGGACTCCGTCCGATGTGCGCGAAGTCGGCTGGCTGATCACGGCGGTCGACGACACGGACCCGGGCCGGGCGATCCGCGACGCCAGGCGGATGATCGCGTTCTACCTGACCGTGAAGACCTACGACCCCTTCGTGGAATTTCACGGGTGGGAGTCTGCGGTGGAAGCCCTGCGCGCCGCCTTCCGCGGGGGTGACACCGAGGCGATGGCTGAGGCTGTCACGGATGAGATGCTCGGTGCGATAGCCGTGTGCGGCACCACGGCACAGGCCCAGGCGATGCTCGACGCGCGCAGGGGCGGGCTGCCGCGGGGCACCGCCTATCTGGCGCCCCCGTCGTTCCTGGTCAGCAAGCGGCGTCAGGCGGCGTACTGCAGGGCCGCACTGAATCTGGGGTCGCCGGAGTGACGGTGCCGCGGCGGGGCCTGGCCTTGCCCGGTCCATGCATCTAGTTATATAGTTAAATCATTACGATGAACTCGGTTGGGTGGTCGATGGAGGTTGTATGAGTGAGACGACGGAGCAAACCGAGCGCACTGCCGGAGTGATCGATCCATCCGATGTCGAACAGGCCAAGTCGATCCGTGGGCTGCTGTTCCCGAGCAAGGTCCCCGAGCTCCACACCACCGCGTCCTTCGATTCGATCCGAAACTTCGCACGCAGCTATGGTGACGACAACCCCCTCTACACCGACGAGTCCTACGGCGAAGGCACCCGGTGGGCGGGGCAGGTGGCCCCACCGCTGGTGGGCGTCGCGCTGAACAAGCCCCTGCTGGGAGACCAGCGGCCGATCCACACCAAGCAGCCGGCATTCCGCGGCGTCCACAACTTCGTTTCCGGCACCGCCTGGGAGCTCTACCGGCCGGTCCGGCCGGGCGACTCGCTCTATACCTTTCAGGGGTTGGAGTCGGTGGAGGAGAAGCGGTCGGAGTTCGCCGGCAAAACCCTCATCCTCACTCGGCGTCATGTGCGGATGAACCAGAACGCCGAGGTCGTCTCGGTGGCCCGGGTCATCCTGATCCACGCCGAGCGCAAGGCCGCCAGGAGCCGTGGCAAGTACGACCACGAGCCCACGGCCTATACGGAGGAGGACCTGGCGCGCATCGACGCGATCTACGCCTCCGAGCGCCGGCGCGGTGCCGACACCAGGTGGTTCGAGGACGTGCGGGTCGGAGACGGGCTGGGGCCGATGGCCAAGGGGCCACTCACCACGACCGACATCATCGTCTTCCACTCGGGCGGCTACGGATTCAGCCCGTTCGCCCCGGCCTCGAACCGCCTCGGCTGGCAGAACAGGCAGCGGATCCCCGCTTTCTACACCCCCAATGAGCAGGGAATCCCGGATGTGTCACAGCGGGTGCACTGGGACCCCGCGTGGGCCAGGCAGGTCGGCGCGCCGATGGCGTACGACTACGGCGTCATGCGCGACTGCTGGCTCTCCCACCTCGTCACCGACTGGGCGGGCGACGATGCGTGGCTGGTACGCCAGAGCAGCCAGATGCGGAAGTTCAACTACCTCGGCGACACACACACCCTCACCGGTGAGGTGACGGCGAAGCGCATGGAGAACGGACGAGCAGTGGTCGATCTGACCCTGACCGGCGTCAACCAGCGCGGTGAGGAGACATGCCTTGCCACCGCCACGGTCGCCCTCCCCAGCCGGGAGCATGGTGAGGTCGAGCTCCCCGACGCGCCCGCTGAACTCACCGCGGACGCCGCCCGCCTGATGCAGCGCCACCTCGAGCTCAAGAGTGCCCGTGGACAAGCGCGGTCGTGACCGGGGCCGGGACCCGGGCCCGGCTCAGAAGCCGCGGAGTTCCCGTTCAGCGGGCATAGGATGCAGGGGGAGCTCGGCCCAGATGGTCTTACCGGACCGGCCGTAGCGGATACCCCAACGCCGGGTGAGCTGAGCGACGAGGAACAGACCGCGGCCGCCCTCGTCGGTGATGTGGGCGCGGCGCAGCCGTGGGTGGGTGTTGCTGGGGTCTGAGACCTCGCAGATGAGCACCTTGTCGCGGATGAGGCGCAGTTCCATGGGGCCGCCGGCGTAGCGGATGGCATTGGTGACGAGTTCGCTGACGATGAGTTCGGTGGTGAAAGCCGCCTCGTCGAGTCCCCAGACGGTCAGCTGGTGGCTGGTCGCCTCGCGGGCGTCGGCGACGACAGCGGGGTCGGCGGGGAATTCCCAGGCGGAGGTGGCATCGGGCGCAAGGGCCCGGGTGCGGACGAGGAGCAGGGCGATGTCGTCACGGGGCGGAGAGTCGATGGCATCGGCCATCGCCGCGCGGCCGAGGTCGTCCAGGGCCACGCCTGGACGACAGAGCGCCGCGAGGCGATCGGTCAGCCGCTGGAGGCCGGCGTCGTGGTCGGAGCGGTCGAGGAGACCGTCGGTGTACAGGGCCAGGACACTGCCAGGAGCCAGCTCGAGGGTGGTGGTCTCGAACGGCAGGCCGCCCACGCCCAGCGGCGGACCGGGGGAGAGCGCCACGGGGTGGGCGGTGCCATCGGGGTGGATCAGGACGGGAGGCGGGTGGCCTGAACTGGCCAGGGTGCAAAGACAGGTGATCGGGTCGTAAAGGGCGTACAGACACGTGGCGCCGATCGTGTCCTCGTGTGCGGGGGTGGCCTCCGAAGCCAGCCGGGTGACGAGGTCGTCCAGACGGGTAAGAAGCTCGTCGGGGGGGAGTTCCAGATCGGCCAGCGTCTGGACGGCGGTGCTCAGCCGGCCCATGGTGGCCGTGGCGTGCAGCCCGTGGCCGATGACGTCACCGACGAGAAAGGCGGCGCGCAGCGAGGGCAGCGGTATGACGTCGAACCAGTCGCCGCTGATCTCGGAGCCGCCGCCGGCGGGCTTGTAGAGGCCGACCGTATGGGCGGCTGCGGTGTCGGTGGTGGCGTGCGGGAGCAGTCTCTGCTGCAGGGCCACGGCCGCACGGTGTTCGCGCGTGTAGCGGCGGGCGTTGTCCACGCTCAGCGCCGCGCGGGTCGCTATCTCCGTCAGCAGCTCCGCGTCCTCCTGGCGGAAAGGCTCTGGCTGCTCGGTGCGCCAGATACCGACCGTGCCGAGCAGGAGACCGCGCGCGAAAAGCGGGACCCACATGGCTGAATGACCGTGCTCGGGGACGAACAGCCGCGCCAGTTTCCGGCCGGTGGCCGACTCGGTTTCCGCCCGGTCGGTGATGATGGCCTTGCCGCGCTGCACGCTGCGCAGGCTGAGGGCGTCCCGGAGCCGTGGGACCGCGGCTCCCGGTGGGAGCAAGGGGCAGGTGCCGGCGGGGGCCACGGCGGCCCGTCGCATGTGCGGATCTCCTCCACCGAGGACCTTGGGTGGCTCGTCCCCCTCGAACACCGCATCGGCCAGCTCCACCCAGGCCAGGTCGCCGAGAGCCGGGACCAGGATGTCCGCCATGTCCTGAGCGGTACGGGTGACGTCGAGTGAGGTGCCGATGTGGGCCGAGGCCCGATGGCGCAGCTCCAGGTCGCGAAGGGCCCGCAGCCGATCGGCGGCGTCATGGAGGAAGACGGCGACACCCGCCGGGTGCCCCCGCTCGTCGTCCAGCCTGAAGGCGGACAGCGACAACGCCCCTGCCGCTCGGGCGCCTTTGTCGAGCGCCGCGTCCGGTGCTCGCGTCCGACCAGCGGCACGCCCGTGGACAGCACCTGGCGCAGCGCCGCCTCGGCGGCCTCGGCGTCCTCCGCGGACATGACGTCCGCCAGCCGGCCGCCGATGGGCAGGCCCGGCCCGTCGGACATCTCGGATGTGATGTTGGTTCGCACGACCCGCAGCTCAGGATCGTGGATGCCGATTCCGACGCGATCCTGGCCGAGTAGCGCGCGCAACAGAGACACACTCTGTTCCCAGTCGGTTACGCAGCGGATGGGCGCTGCCAGAACGGCGAACTCGGAGCGGGGCTCGAGCTGCCGCACACGAAAGGCGACCTCGACGGTGTCACCGGAGTGGTGCCGCAGTGTGGCCCGGCCTGCCTCCGGGATCCCGGCCCCGCCGCCCTCGGCCAGGCGGTGTCGCTCCGAGGCGTTGGCGAGGAGGTGCGCCACCGGGCGGCCGCAGACCTCCGTGGCCGTACGGCCCAGCAACTCCTCGGCCGCGCGCGTCCAGCGCAGCACGATGCCCTCGCGGTTGATCACGGCCATCGCGATGCCGTCCAGCGAGAACGGTTCGGCTCCATCGCACTGGCCCGTCATCGTGGTGGCTCTCCTTCGCCTGATGGACCCCATGCCCAGTATGAGTCATTAAGTACGGTCGGTGAATTATGGGGCGGATGCCGGATCGCGTGCGTCAATGCACCGCGGTCCTGCTCTTGTCCTCGGGGACGGTTCGCGTCCGGTCACACGACAGCCTGGCAACACTGGATTATCTTAGTTCACTAAGTGATGCTTGTGTCTTGGGTGCGATGCCGTGTTGGAGAGGCGGAGGAACATGCGACGGAAGCTCTACGAGCGGGACCACGAGGATTTCCGGGCGACTGTGCGGGAGTACGTGGAGCGCGAGGTGCTGCCTCACCGAGAACGCTGGGACGCCGACCGGATGGTCGAGGGAAGCGCCTGGCTGACCGCCGGCCGCCAGGGGATTCTCGGACTTGCCGTGCCGGAGGAGTACGGCGGCGGCGGTGTGGCCGATGTCCGTTACCGCAGTGTGGTCATCGAGGAACTGGCCCGCGTGGGCGCCGCCTCGGTGAACCTCGGGTTCGGACTGCAGGACGACATCTTCCTGCCGTATCTGCTGAGCCTGGCCACCTTGGAGCAGAAGGCCCGTTGGCTGCCGGGGTGGCCAGCGGTGAGCTCATCGGCGCGATCGCCATGACGGAGCCAGGCGCAGGCAGCGATCTGCAGGGCATCCGCACCACTGCCGTGCGTGACGGACAGGAGTGGATCCTCAACGGCACCAAGACCTTCATCACCAACGGCATCGCCGCCGACCTGGTGATCGTCGTCGCTCGGACCGACCCGAGCGCGAGTTCGCACGGCCTCAGCCTGCTCATGGTCGAGCGTGGGATGTCCGGCTTCGAGCGCGGCCGGAAACTGGACAAGATAGGTCTGGTTGCCCAGGACACCGCCGAGCTGGCCTTCGAAGACGTCCGAGTGCCTGCCGGCAACCTGCTGGGCGAAGAGGGAGGCGGCTTCGCGCACCTGATGGCGAACCTTCCCGGCGAGCGGCTCTCCATCGCTCTGCAGGCGCTCTACCCGGCACGGGTCGTGCTGGACTGGACGCTGGAGTACACCAAGGAGCGCCTGGCGTTCGGCAAGCCGTTGGCCGCCTTCCAGAACACCCAGTTCCGACTCGCCGACATGACCACCGAACTCGACGTCGTCCAGGCCTACGTCGACAACTGCCTGCGTGACCTCAACGCAGGCGAACTCACCGCGGTGGACGCCGCCAAGGCGAAGCTCGCCAGCACCGAGCTCCAGCAACGTGTGGTCGACCGCTGCCTGCAACTCTTCGGAGGTTACGGCTATATGAGCGAGTACCCGGTCTCCCGGGCCTTTCTCGACGCACGCGTGCAGACTATCTACGGGGGTACTTCCGAGATCATGCGCACCATCATCGGCCGCGACCTCACGGGGATGCGCTCATGAGGGGGGCGGGGGCGGGCAGTGCGGACCACCTGGTGCGAGAGCGGCGGGGCGCCGCCGAGTGGCTGGTACTCAACCGGCCCGCCCGGCGGAACGCGCTGACCGTCGAGCTCGTCCGCGACCTGGCGGACGCGGTCGCGCGGGCGGGGGCGGACCCCGGGGTGCGGGCCTTGGTCGTCACCGGAGCGCCGCCCGTCTTCTGCGCGGGAGGCGACCTCACCGACTTGTCGGCTGTGGCCGAGAGGGGTGCGCGCGCGGTCACCGACGCCGTGTACGGACAATTCCAGCGCCTTGTGCGGCTGCTGCGCGATGTCCCGGTTCCCGTACTCGCCGTCGTCAACGGGCCCGCTCTGGGCGCCGGCCTGGATCTGGCCCTGGCCTGCGATCTGCGCTACGCGAGCCGAACGGCGAACTTCGCCAGCTCGTGGATCAATGCCGGACTCGTTCCGGGCATGGGGGGCGCTCACCTGCTGGCCCGGGCTGTCGGCAGTACGCGGGCGAGCGAGATGGTCCTCACCGGGCGGGTGGTCCCGCCGGACGAGGCGTGCGCATGGGGCCTCGTCAACGAGGTCCTCGCGCCCGAACGGCTGGAAGAACGGGTCACCGAAGTCACCGGTGAACTGGCGAAGTTGTCCCTCGCCGCACTCAGCAGCAGCAAGGCATCCCTGCGCCGGGCCCTGAGTTCGGAGTTCGATCACGAACTTGCCGTGTTGGGTGCCGTGCAGGGGGGACTGCTCACCGGCCAGGAGTTCCGCGACGCGACCGCGCGCTTCAGAACGAAGGCTTGAGGATCTCTCTCGCCCACGGCGCCCCGTCCCGTCCCGGGTTCGGGGTGCCGTGGCGTGGGCGGCTCCCGCGGTCACGAAGCGAAGGATGAGCCAAAGGCACATCTGGATGACTGGGTCATCAATGCTTCATCTCATCGTTATCTGCGAAAAACGCTGTTCAAGCCCTTGTCGCACCTCCGCTCTCCCTCCATACTCTCCTCATCAACAAAGTGAACTAAGTTGATGAGGTGCTATGTCAGGCAAGAGAATCGCCCGCAGCTCGTTCCGAGTGGCCGCCAGCGCCTGTACGGTCCTGGCTCTCACGCTCGTCTCGGCCTGTGCCGGCAGTGACGCCGCTACGACCGGGGAGGCGGAGAAGGCCGAACTGCCCGTGAAGAAGGCGCAGGGCAAGCCGATCGTCATCGGCATGATCAACAATGACACCAACGCGGCGGGCAACTTCGCCAACGTCGGTCAGGCAACCCGCGCGGCGGTGAAGTACATCAACAACAACCTGGGCGGGGCCGGCGGGCGGCCAATCCGCCTCGAGTACTGCGCGTCAAACGGGACGTCCGCGGCGTCGGCGAACTGCGCGGCGCAACTGCTGGAGGCGAAGCCCGCAACGGTGATCGGCGGCCTCGATCTCGGCTCGGACGGCTCCCTTCCCGTCCTTGCCAAGGCCGGTGTGCCCTACCTGAGCCCGACGCCGACCAGCTCCGCCGAACTCACGTCCCCCACGTCGTTCTCGTTCGTCGCGGGATCGGCGGCGTCACAGGGCGCCGCGGCCACCTACGCGGCGAAGGAGCTGAAGACCAAGAAGGCCGCCGTCCTGTTCAACGAGAACCCCCAGGCGCGACTGACCGCCGAGAGGTTCGTCCGGAACGTGCTCAAGGCACACGGTGTGAGCCGCGTGACCATGGCGCCCTTCAGTGCGAACGAGACCGATATGGCCGGTCCGCTCAGCCAGGCCCTCAAGGGCGGGACCGACACGGTGTTCGGGATCATGCCGGAAGCCGGATGCGTCAACGTCCTGAAGGCCAAGCAGTCGTTGGCCAGCACGGCGAACTACTTCTTCAGCGGCAACTGTGCCGCGCCGAGTGTCCTCAAGGCCGGGGGAAGCGCGGCCGAAGGGACGTACTTCCCCGTGTCCGTGCAGCCCGCGAACGCGGACACCCCCGACACCGCGGCGTTCCGGGCCGCCATGGCGCGGTACGCCCCCTCTGTCGATGTCGGGGTCTACCCGGAATCCGCCTTCGGTACGGCCGTGACCCTGTCCCGGGTGCTGGCCAAGATCGACAAGCCGGACGATCCGTCAGCCGTGATGCGCGCGCTCCGCGGGCTGAAGGGCCGGCCGACGTTCGTCGGCCCCGAGGTCACCTGTGACGGCAAACAGGTCAAGGGCCTGCCGTCCGTCTGCAGCGACAAGGTCCGCATAGTGAAGACCGAGAACGGTCAGCTGAAGGACGCCGCCGGGCGCTGGTACCCCGAGTGATCACCTCCATGCTCCCGGTGGCTCACCGGCGGACCGAAGGAACGACATGATCGAGCTCCTGCAATTCGCCCTCCTGGGCCTGGGCGCGGGAACCATCTACGCCGCGCTGGGCACGGGAGTGGTGCTCACCTACCAGGCCGCGGGTGTCATCAACATCTCCCTGGGCGCGATGGGGATGTACATCGGCTACACCTACGCCTTCCTGCACAACGAGAACCTGCTCGTCCTCCCGATCGGCACGTTCTCCATGCCCGTCCTGCCGATCTGGGCCGCCGTACTGCTCTGCCTCGCAGTCGCGATGCTCCTGGGCCTGGTCGCCTACGCACTGGTCTTCCGTCCGCTGCGGGCGGCGTCGGGCCTGCTGAAACTCGTGGCCGCCGTCGGCATCGCCATGGTCCTGCAGTCCCTGGCGGTCCTGCGATTTCCGAGCACGAGCGCCAGTGTGCCGCCGATCCTGGCGAACGACCCCGTGCACATCGGCGGTCTGACGGTGCCCTGGGACAGGTTTCTGCTCGCGGGCGCCGTCATCGCCGCCGCTGTCCTGCTGTGGGCCGTGACGCGGTTCACCCGCACCGGACTGGCGATGCGGGCGGTCGCCGAGGACGAACGGGCGGCCATGCTCCTCGGGCACTCTCCCGGCCGGCTCTCCGCACTGGCCTGGTTGGGGTCATCGGCGCTGGCCGGGCTGCTGGGCATCCTCGCCAGCCCCATCACGGGGCTCGACCCGGTGACCAACAGTCTGTTCGTCGTGCCGGCGCTCGCCGTGGCGATCGTCGGACGACTGCGCTCCTTCGGCGTGACGGTCGCCGCCGGCATCGCCCTGGGCATGATCCAGAGCGTCGTACTGAAGCTTCAGGGTGACTACTCCTGGCTGCCGCAGACCGGACTGCGCGACGTACTGCCCTTCCTGGTGATCGTTGTGACGCTCGCCGTCGGCGGCGGGCGGCTGCCCTCCCGGGGTACGGAAGAGGACCCGCGGCTGCCGGCGGTGCCGCGCGGCGGCACGAAACCGATCACCGTCGCCGCGACGCTCCTGGCCGGCGTGGCGCTGATCCTCACTCTGGACGGGCCGTACCGCACGGCACTGACCACGTCCGTCGTCGCCGTCCTGGTCTGCTTGGGCATCGTCGTCGTCACCGGCATGCTCGGACAGATCTCGCTGGCCCAGATGACCTTCGCCGGTGCCGCCGGATTCGTGCTCAGCAATCTCACCACGCACACCCATCTCCCGTTCCCGCTCCCACCGCTCATCGCGGTGGCGCTCGCCGTGCTCCTGGGCGTGGGCGTCGCCGTGCCCGCGCTGCGCATACGGGGAGTGACCCTCGGTGTCGTCACTCTGGGCCTTGCCGTGGCCGTGTCGGAGTTCGTCTTCAAGAACCCGACTGGACGGGCGGGTTCGGCGGCAGCCGGGTACCGGAACTGCGCCTGTTCGGCGTCGGGCTCGGTGGCGGCGGAGACGTCGGGTTCGCCCTGTTCGCCCTGTTCACCGTCACGGCCTGCGCGGTCGGCGTGGTCTGGTTGCGCCGGACCCGCCTCGGCGGCCAGATGCTGACGATCCGCGCCAACGAGCGAGCGGCCGCGGCGGCGGGCATCAACATCGCCGGGGTCAAGCTGACGGGCTTCGGCATCGCCGCCGGGCTCGCGGGAACAGCCGGTGTACTCCTCGGGTACCAGCAGAAGAGTCTGGCCTTCCAGAACTTCGACGTGTTCGTGTCGCTCACCTACGTCGCGGTGGTGTACCTCGCGGGCATCAGCCGGGTCTCCGGTGCCGTGATCGCCGGTCTCATGGTCCCGGCGGGCTGGTGTACTACGCGCTCGACCGCCGGCTGGAACTCGGCAAGTACAACGCGATCGTCAGCGCGATCGGACTGCTCGTCGCCCTGGTGACCACCCCGGTGGTGTGGCGGGGGAGCTCGACCGGCAGATGCGGTGGCTCGCCGGCAGGCGGCGCCGCCCGGCCGTGCCG
Organism: Streptomyces rapamycinicus NRRL 5491; assembly: GCF_024298965.1. Taxonomy (NCBI): domain Bacteria; kingdom Bacillati; phylum Actinomycetota; class Actinomycetes; order Kitasatosporales; family Streptomycetaceae; genus Streptomyces; species Streptomyces rapamycinicus. Next base: position 12,155,824 of record NZ_CP085193.1, read on the forward strand.
GAACCGTCCGGCGAGAAGGCCGCCGTACTGGGAGAGGAGACCGAGCGTGTCGTCACTCGCACTCCGTGATCTGCACGTCACCTTCGGCGGCGTGCGCGCCCTCGAAGGCGTGAGCCTGGAGGTCGCGGAGGGAACCCTCACCGGTCTCATCGGCCCCAACGGCGCCGGCAAGACCACCCTGCTGGACGCGTGCACCGGTTATGTCGCCGCACGCGGCGAGGTGTACCTCGGCGATCGCCGGCTCGACAACCTGGCGCCCTACCGGCGCGCCCGCGCCGGGCTGGTGCGCACCTTCCAGTCGCTCGATCTGTTCGACGATCTGACCGTGGCGGAGAACGTGGCCACCGGAATGCCCGGAGAAACCGACCAGCGCTGGTGGCACCAGCTCAGGCGGATGCCCTCCGCCGACATCCCGGTCCTGCACGACCTCCTGGGGTCGCTCGGGCTCGACGGTGTCGCGGACCTCCTGCCCGGTGCCGTCAGCCAGGGGCAGCGCGCGCTGGTGGCCCTGGCCCGCGCCCTGATGGCCCGCCCCGACGTGCTGCTCCTCGACGAACCCGCGGCGGGCCTCGACACCCACGAGAGCGAAGAACTGGGCCGACGCCTCAGAGGCGTGTGCGACCGGGGCACCAGCGTGCTCCTGGTGGAGCACGACATGAGCCTGGTCCTCGGCAACTGCGACCACGTCCATGTCCTGGACGGCGGAAAGCTGCTCGCCTCGGGGACCCCGGCGGAGGTCAGGAAGGACCCCGCCGTCCTCGCGGCCTACCTGGGCGAAGGGAGCCCGTCATGACCGGCGCGGACAGCGCAACCGACACGGCAGGTGCCGCCGCCGAGCCCGCGCCCGCCGTCCTGCGAGTGCGGGGCCTGCACGCCGGCCACGGCGCGGGCATCGTCGTCCGCGATGTCGACCTGCACGTCGCACCGGGGGAGGTGGTGGCCCTCTTCGGGCCGAATGGCGCGGGCAAGACCACCACACTGCTGACCCTGTCCGGCTGTCTGCCGGCCCACGCCGGGCAGATCGAGTTGCTCGGCGCCCCGGTCACCGCGCGCACCGGGGCCCGTGCTCTGGCCCGGCGCGGTCTGCGCCTGGTCCCGGAGGACCGGGGGCTGTTCCGGCAGCTGACCGTCAGGGAGAACCTCGTGCTCTGCCTGGAACAGCGGCGCGGCGGCCGGGCCCTGATCGAGGAGGCACTGACCGTGCTGCCTCAGCTGCGTCCGCTGCTGTCCCGTCGCGCCGGCTTGTTGTCCGGGGGTGAACAGCAGCAACTCGCTCTTGTGCGTGCTCTGTTGGGGCGCCCTCGACTGCTCTTCGTGGACGAGATGTCGCTCGGCCTCGCCCCGAGAATCGCCGGAGAGCTGCTGCGGACGCTCCGTACCCTGGCTGTGGAGCGCGGACTCGGCGTGCTGCTGGTCGAGCAGCATGTGCCCGCCGCCCTGGAGGTGGTGGACCGGGTGTACGCGCTGGCACGCGGCCGTCTGGTGCACAGCGGGCCCGCGGACGAACTGCGCCGCGACCCGGGCCTGCTCCGGGCCGCCTACCTCGGCGGTACGGACCAGCGTGATCGCACCGCTTGAGACATCTGATGGTCTCAGGCCCGGACATGCCCCCGGCGGTACGTCGTCGCGGTTGGGCATGGATGCGTTCGTCCCAGCGTCTGCGGGTTGTCGCGATGCGGACGAGCCACCGGCCAGACACTTGTACGCCCCGGGAATCCGACGAGAGCTCCCGGGGCGTACGGGTATCCACTGGCACTCATGTGGCTCGGGGGAAGACTGAGTGCCTTCAGGGACGGGGCTGACTTCAGGGACGGGGGTGATGAGGACGGAAGACCGGAAGCAGCCAGCCGTCCGAGATGGGGGAGAAATCCACGACGAGTTCCATGCCGATCCGGATCTCGTCCGGATCGGCATCGATCACATTGCTGACGAGGCGGGCACCCGGCGCGTCCGGCAGATCGACGACGGCCGCCACCACCACGGCACCGTCCACCCCGGGGATGTTGCGGACGACGGAGAAGCTGAAGACGCTTCCTCGGCCGGACAGCCGGACCCATTCGACGTTCTGTGACTGGCACTCGGGGCAGAACGGGGTCGGCGGCAGCCGGAAGTGGCCGCAGTCGGCACAGCGCGGTGCGGTCAGCCGCCGTTCCCGGGCCGCTTGCCAGAACGGCTCGGTGACGTGATCGGTGGCGATCCGCACCCGCTCGGCGGGCAGCGCCCGGGACAGGGCGGCGCTCATGCGTCACGCCCCAGGATCAGACCGCTGACCGGGATGGTCGCCGGGCCGCCGCTGACCAGGGCCAGCTCCGCTCCCGGCACTTGGTTGACGGCGGTGCCGCGCAGCTGCTCCACCGCTTCCCGTACGTGGGTCATGCCGATCACGTAGCCCTCCGAGAGATGTCCGCCGTGCGTGTTGACGGGGATCGAGCCCCCCTTGTAGCGGATGGCCCCGCTCTCCACGAAGGCACCGCCCTCTCCCTTGCCGCAGAAGCCGTAGTCCTCCAGCTGCATCACGACCATGGGTGAGAAGTGGTCGTACAACAGGGCCACGTCGATGTCGTCCGGACCGACGCCGGCCTTGGCGTAGAGGCGCTGGGCCACCGCCGCGTGGCCGGAGGAGGCGAACGTCTCCTCCGGCATGCCCATCCAGCTGAAGCCCCGGCCCCACTCCCGCTGGCCACCGTGCGCGGCCGCGACGACCGGCACGGGCTTCTGGCGGAGGCCACGGGCGCGTTCGAGACTGGTGGTGAGGACGGCGACCGCACCGTCCGTCTCCATGCAGAAGTCGTACAGGCACAGCGGCTCGGCGATCATCCGTGCGTTGAAGTAGTCGTCGAGAGTGAGCGGCGTGCGCCGTAGCGCGGTGGGGCGCGTGATCGCGTTCTCCCGGGTGGAGATGGCGACCTCGGCGAAGGCCTCGCGGCGGGTGCCGTAGGAGTGCATATGACGGCGGGCCAGTACCGACATCAGGTGTCCTGGGCCGGTCAGGCCCGCGGGCTGGATGAACGACTTCTCGGGCGTGGGCTCGGCCTTGCCGAAGACACCGCCCAGCCGGTACTCGGGGAGCTGCTGCAATGCCATGACGCTGACCACGCAGGTCGCGTCGCCCGCGACGATGGCGGCGCGGGCCAGGCCGATGGAGCCGGCCGAGCCGCCCCCGCCGGCGGTCAGCGAGGCGGTGAAGGTCACTTCGGGGATGCCGAGGGTCTCCATGAGGGAGGCGGTCTCCATGGACCGGCCATAGCCACCGCCCGCCATGGAGTAATAGGCGAAGCCGTCGATGTCCTTGACCGACAGCCCGGCGTCCTCGCAGGCCGCCAGGATCGCCTTGCCCGCCAGCTCGGTGATGGTCTGCGGGTGTGATTCACCGCGGGGGTAGTACGGGGTTGCGCCGACCCCGACGATCGCGGTGTCGGGGGTTTGCGGAGCCATGGGCGTCTCTCTTTCGCGGTCTCCGTCGGATGCAATCAACCTAGGATTCTTAGTTCACCATGTTGGGTCAGAATAGTTCCGTCCGTGGCCTGTCAGCAAGGGAGCGCGTGACGAGCCGCTCTGCGCCGTTCCCGGCCGCGGGCGACCCTGGACGGGCCGACGCGGGGCCGGGCGAGATAGCTATCCTCGTAAGTGACGTAACCCAGGTCTCTCCGTGTCTACGGCGGACTCGGATCGCAGTGAAACAGTGAAGGCGGAAACCTATGGCGGGGTCGGACGAACGGCGTCCTGATGGTGTGAACTGGAACAACGGGGGGGCGGTGGCGGCGGTCAACGGCGTGCGCGCGCCGAAGACCGGTGAGCTCGTCGCTCGGCGTCTGCGCCGCATGATCGTCGACGGTGAGCTCAAGAGCGGTGACTTCCTGCCGCATGAGCCGGAACTGCTGGCGCACTTCAATGTCTCCCGTCCGACTCTGCGGGAAGCCGTCAGGGTCCTCGAGTCCGAAGGGCTCGTGGAACTCAGGCGAGGCTCGCGCACCGGTGCCAGGGTGACAGTGCCTGGTCCCGAGGCCGTCGCCCGGCCGGCGGCCCTCCTGCTTCAACTGGAGGGTGCCACGCTGGCCGACGTCTACGTGGCGCGCAGTGCCATCGAGCCGCCGGCCGCGCGGCTGCTCGCGCTCGACGGCGACGAGGAGAAGTACGCGGCCCTGGAGCAGGTGCTGGAGGAGGAGCGGGCCAACCTGGACGACGTGGACCGATTCGCACTGGGTGCCGCCCAGTTCCATCTGCGTCTCGTGCAGCTCTCCGGCAACAAGACCCTGGCCGTCATGGTGGGGATGGTCTACGAGATCATCCTGCGCCAGTCGCAGATCGTGGTCCGCGCTCGCCGTGAGAACACGCCCAGCCTGAGCCGTCAGCACAACAAACGGGCCGTGCGGGCGTACGAGAAGCTGGTGAAGCTGGTGCGCTCGGGTGACGGTGACGCGGCGGAGGCGTTCTGGCGCAAGCACCTCGCGGTGGCCGACGAACTGGTCCTCGCGGGCAGTGAGGCGACAAGGGTCATCGACATCCTCGACTGACCGCCATGGCCATCGTCTCCCCGGCTCCCGGGGTGGTCAGGTCGCGGCTGACCACCCCGGGGACGTCGCTCAGCCCGTGGGCGACCCTGTGTGCGCCCGGGCCAGACGCAGGCCCTCGTCCCTGTCCGTGGCGATGACCTCCCATCGCTCGCAGGAGCAGGCGCACACGTAGCCGCCCTTGTCGCGGGGGATGACGGACTGGGCGACACAGGCGCCGGCGCTGGCCACATCGTGCAGGAACTCGGTGGGCGAGTCGTACATCACGTTGTCGGACATGGCTCACGCTCCCGCGACGGCCGCGGGCAGCGGGGGCACGTGGGGGAACAGCTCGGCGAAGACACCGGTGGTGATCCGTTCCCTGACCTTCAGGTCGACGCCGTCGAACAGGCCGTGCAGCGTCTCCTGGGTGTGTCCGAAGGTGCCCTCCATGTGCGGGTAGTCGCTGCCCCACATGACGTTGTCGTAGCCCATGGACGTCGCGGCGGCGACGGCGGTCTGGTCGTGCTGGAAGGAGGCGTACACCTGGGAGTAGATGATCTCCCGCGGGGATCGCTTGAGCTTGGGGCGGACCATGGCCGCGTGCTGGCGGTAACCCTCCTCGATGCGGTCGGCGATGAACGGTACCCAGGTGGCGCCACCTTCCGCGACCAGCACCTTCAGGTCGGGGTGACGGTCGAGGGCCCCGGAGGCGACCATCTTGACCACCGCGCGCTGACCGCCGAACGTCGTCTCGGTGTAGTTCAGTACCGCCCCGCCGGGGCCCCGGTACACGACGCCGGCCATCGCGCCCGTGGAGAGGTCGACCGGGTCGGTACCGATGTGGAAGGCCAGCACCATGTTCGCCGCCTCCGCGGCGGCCCAGAGGGGCTCCCACGCGGCGTCGTTGTAGTCCTTCTGCAGCGGATGCGGCCTGACCGGCAGGAACACTGCCCGGAATCCCATTTCCGCGGTCCGCTCCAGCTCCCGGACGGCGTCCCCGATGTCCAGCGTGGACACCTGGGCGGTGGCCACCAGCCGCTCGGATCGCTGGTCGATGGTCTCCCAGGACCAGTCGTTGCTCACCCGCAGAGCCTCCCGCAGCGCTTCGGGGGTGCGGAACGACGAACTCCACAGACCCAGCGACGGGAAGACCAGCTCACCCCAGATGCCCTCGTTGTCGAGGTCCTTCATCCGCAAAGTGACGTCACGGGCACCGGGTGCCCGGTTCGCCGCCTCGCGGAACTCCTGAGTCGCCGACGGCGGAGTGGCGCGGCGGAAGGACATGCCGTCGATGTGGACGGTCTCCCACATGCCGTCGGGGTCCTTGACGCTCCGCGGCATCAGGTCGGCCAGGTGTGTGGGGACGTTGGTGCGCCACAGGTCCTCCGGCTCCATGAAGTGCGAGTCACCCGAGTTCGCCCAGATCTTCTCCATGGCTCTCTCCTTGAGTGTGTGGTGATCAGTTCGATCCTGTGAAAATGCTGTTTTCAACGGTGCATGTCGACTCGCCACCTGTCAACGGCCTGCGGAGTGTCTTTGAAGTGGCACCCCAGGGCGAGGTCGGGTAGTACGCAAGCCTTTCGGCGGCCGGGTCGAAGGGTGGGGCTTGCGAAAATGACATTTTCGATCGACTTGAGGTCCAGCTGCGTGCTGACATAAATAACTTCGTTAGCTACGATGGATTGATCGAGTAAGGGAGCGCCGTGAGGTTCACTGTCGAACATCCGATCGGAAAGCCTGGCTGCGCGCCGGAGCTGTACGGGCCCGAGGGGCTGCGCGCGTTCGCCCGCGCGGCGGAGGAGGCGGGCTTTGACGCGATCGCGTTCACGGAGCACCCCGCGCCGTCGGGGAAGTGGCTCACCTCGGGGGGACACGCGACCCTCGATCCGCTCGACGCCCTCGCCTATTGCGCCGCGGTCACGGATCGGCTGCGCCTGATGACCTATCTGATGGTGCTGCCGTATCACAGCCCGCTGATGGCGGCCAAGCGGATCGCCACCGTGGACCGGCTTTCCGGCGGTCGGCTGACGATCTGTGCCGGCGGGGGCTATCTGCGGTCGGAGTTCAACGCGCTCGGCGTGGACTTCGAGCGGCGCGGTGAACTGTTCGACCAGGCACTCGAGGTGCTGCGGGACCTGTGGGCCGACGAGTCCTACACCGGCGAAGGGCTTCGGTACACCGCGCATGGCACGGTGAGCACCCCCGGCCCTGTGCAGGTGCCTCATCCACCGTGTGGATCGGCGGCAACGGACGGAACGCACGGCGGCGGGCCGCCCGTGCGGCCCAGGGCTGGTCTCCTCTGCTCAACAGCGCCGGCATGGCGGCCACCACCCGGACCACGGCCCTGTCGACACCGGCCGACCTCGCGGCGGCTGTCGCGGAGTTGCGCCACTTCGCCGCCGAGGCCGGACGCGACCCGTCGTCCCTCGAGGTGCAGGTGCAGACGCCGCACAGTGACGTCCGCTCCGGAGCGGACGCTTACCTGCCCCGGCGCGATCACCTCGAGGAGCTCGCCGACGCCGGAGCCGGCTGGTTCGTCGTGCGTGTGCCTGGAAGCAGCCTGGACGAAGCCCTCGGGGCCTTGGAGCACTACGGACGTGAGGTGATCGCAAAGTGGCGGTCGGAGAGGAGCGGGCGATGACCTTCGAGTTGGGCCTCGACGGCAAGGCCGCGGTGGTGACCGGGGCGGGTGCGGGCATCGGTCAGGCCATCGCGGTCGCGCTGGCCGGGGCCGGTGTGCGGGTCGGGCTGGTCGACATCGACTTCCAGCGAGCCGAGGCAACGAGGGCGCTGGCCGAGAAGGCCGGGGTACGGCGATCTCCCTGGTGGCGGATGTGATGGACACCGCCGCGCTGACCGAAGCCGTCGCGGCCGCGCACCAGACGTTCGGTCGACTGGACATCCTGGTCAACAACGCCGGTGGTGTGCGGGCCAGGCGTTTCCTGGACCAGAGCGAACGCAGCTGGCGCCGTCACATCGACATCAACCTGGTCGGCATGCTGGCGGCCACCTCGGCCGCCGCGCCGATGATCGCTTCCTCCGGAGGCGGTTCGATACTCAATATCACCAGCATCGAGGGTGAGCGTGCCGCTCCCATGTACGCGGTGTACGCCGCCTGCAAGGCCGGGATGATCAGCTTCACCCGGACCATGGCGGTCGAACTGGCCGAGCACCGGATCCGGGTGAACGCCCTGGCGCCCGACCACACCGCAACGGCCGGCAACCGGGGGATCCTGACAGGCCCGGTGGACCCGGGTGCCCTGCCGCCTCGCCCACCGGACCGCGAGGCAGCCGTCAGGCGCTACGTCCCGTTGGGCCGCGAGGGCGCCGCCGAGGAGTGCGCCGACGCGGCGGTGTACCTCTGTTCCGATCGCGCGGGCTATGTCACCGGTGTCACTCTCCACGTGGACGGTGGTACCGCCGCGGCAGGAGGCTGGGTGCGCTCGGGCGGCGGCTGGACCCTGTACCCCGACGCGGCACCTCTGACGGGGTGGGACGCAGGATGACGGCCGGGTCGCCCTGGTGACCGGCACCGGCACCGGCTTCACGCGAACGCTCGGGCGGACACGGCGGACCAGAGGACGCAGACGGCCGTAACTCGCGACGGCCCCGGTCGCCCCTGCTGTGCGGTCAGCGTCGGAAGACGGGCTTCCCCGCTCGCAGAACCAGCACCACCTGGTCGGCGGACGGCCTGGCCAAGGCCGCTTCGACGGGTTCGCCGAGCAGGCACAGGTCGGCCGGGCAGCCCGGTGCCACGCGCCGAGGAGGGCCGCCGGGGGAGTGCGGCGGGGACAGGAACCCGGCCAGAACCACCCCGGGGGCGACACGTTCGTGAGAGCCGAGCACTCTCCCCGATGGGGTCCGGCGGGACGCCGCGGCGGCCATGGTGCGCCAAGGGTCCGGATCGCCGAAAGGGGCGTCGCTCGACGGCGCGGTCGGCACGCCGTGCGCCAGCAAGGTGGCGTAGGGATAGAGGTGTTCGGCATCCCGGGGATCCACCGACGCCAGATAGGTGTCGCCCCGTGTGGCGATGAAGGAGGGCTGGGTCACGACCGTCAGCCTCTTGGCGGCCAATTGCTCGCATATTTCGGGCGGCACCACGGCCGCGTGCTCCACGCGATCGCCCTCGCGGGTTCCCACGATCTCCAGCGCGGCCAAGGTGAGCAGCAGGGATTCCCTCGTCACGCAGTGGACCGCCACGGGACGCGCGGCCCGGTGCGGCCGGTCGATCAGGCCCGCCAACTCCTCGAGACCGGGAAGGTCGTGGTCGCGCAGCAAAATCTTGTACGGCCCACTGGACAGGCCGGGAGCGAGTGGTGCCCCGGTCGCGGCGCCCAGCAGCTGCACCGCCTGACACAGGCGGCCCCATGCACCGCGGTGGCGATCAGGCCCAGACCTGCCGCGTCCAGGTCCGGCGTGGCATCCGTGACGCCGGTGATCCCGTACGAGGCCAACCGCTCGCCCACGGACGCCAGATCGGGCGGCTCGGCACCGATCGCCGCCCGCAGCCGGACGTCGTAGCGCCAGAGGCGGCCGGTCGGCTGTCCGGCCGCGTCCCGTTCGACGTCCAAGGAGTCGTCCAGCGCCGGAGCGACGGCCGCCAGCCCCGCGCTGTTGAGGATCCACAGTGCCCCGCCCCGGTGCTGGAGGCGCACCGGGCGGTCGGCGACCATGCCGTCCAGGGCGGTACGGTCCAGCAGGCCGGCCACCGACTCGCTGTACCGGTGCCGCGCACCCAGCCGCCCGGCGGAACCGCGTCTGCCGCCCCGCGCAGGACGGCACGCAGTCCGGCGGCGTCGTGCACGGCCGGTGGACCGCAGACGACGGACCGCTCCGCGGCGCCCATGGCGAGCAGGTGCGCATGATGGTCGTGGACCCTGGCAGCAACGCGCCCCCGCGCGCGTCCACGAGATCCTCGTCCCGCGCCGGGCGCAGCCGCTCCGCCACCTCGGCGACCCGTCCGTCACGTATCCGGACGTCGGTGAGGTGCCCGCCGGTGCGGCATCGCGCGATGAGCAGGTTCACGGACGGCACCACCGGGTGAGCACGCGTGCGGTGTCGGCTCCGGATTCCGGGCCCGCTGCCCCGGCCGTGGTGCGCGGGCGCGCGGACCGGGAAGACCTCGTGCTCCGCCCCCACCCACCAGCCGCCGTCCGGGCCCGCCGTACGGCGTGCGGTTCGGCGGGCCCCCGAGCGGCGAAGGCGGCGACATCCCGCATGGAGACGTCGATCAGGCAGCCTTGTTCCCCGGCGAGGGCCGCCGCCGTGGAGACCGCCGCGTGACACCGGTCAATGGTCCGCCAGGGGTCCCCGCAGGGCAGCGGCCCGTGCTCGGTCCGGACGACCAGACCCGCTCCGGCGGCGACGTCGTCCCCGAAGCCCACACGGTTCGCCCATGGTCCCGTCCGCCCGTACGCCGTGATGCTGGTCCACACCGTGCCCGAGGCCACGGCCTCCTCGGCGTCGATGCCGAGGTGCCGCAACGCCCTGGGGCGCGAGGCCTCGAGAACGACGTCCGCCGATTCGACGAGCCGCCGCAGGGTGGCGACGCCGGCCGGTGAGGTGAGATCGAGGGAAACGGACGCATGCCCGGCGTGCAGGCGGTCGTAGAAAGCCGACGGGCCGAACCGGCGCCGTCGAGGCGGTGCGGGCTCTCGACCTTGACGATCTCCGCGCCGGTCAGGCCGAGCAGCGCGCGCACAGCGGGCCTGCCCACAGGGAGTGAGGTCGACCACGAGCGGGCGCCGCGCCGGTGCTTACGGGGCCGCCGCCGCGATCAGCACCGGCCTGGGGCCGGATCCGGCGGTCCCGCAGCGGTGCGCGGCCTGTCGTCCGGCATGCTGCCGGGCGTCACCGGTACCGTGGCCGCCGGGATGCCCAGCAGTTGGGCACGTTCGGCCACATCGACCGCCCTCCGGTCCGCAGACCAGCGTTCGAGCACCTCCCAGACGTCGGTTTCCACGGGGTGCTCGACGAGGGCGGCAACGAGGTCGCGATCGGTCTCCCGGACAGTGAGACGCCTACCCAGCCGTCCACGGCGGACAGGATCCTGAAGGCACCGCCCGCCGACCACGGGCCGCGCCGGGACAGCCCCGCGATGGCCGCGCGCTCGCCCAGCAGCTCGGTCCCGGGCAGCCGGACAGCCTTTCCCGTCCGTGCCCGGCTCAATGCGGCGACCGCGTCGAGCGCGACGCGCAGTATGGCGGCCGGGGTTCCGGGGCCGCGAGCGGTGCCCCGTCGGGCAGTCCGGTCAGGGCCATCGCTCCCGAGCCGGCCCAGTCACGGAGCCCTCCTGCCGGGGGCCTTGCCCGCGGTCGTCGAGTAGAGCCGCCGCCGGAGCGCCGAACGCGGCGGCGAGCCACGAGGCCTGGTGGAGGGAGTCTCCGGGGGAAACGGGGGAAGGGGACTCCTCGCCTGCTGGATGGCCGAGGCGCGGTCGGATGTGGATGCGGGCATTGATGTCAGTCCCCACTGCGACGCTGTCTGCATCTCGCCGGGCCGCCCACGGCCGAAGACGGCTCGCGGTCCGGCAGGCGGCGGAAGGGCCACGCCGGACCGCCAGTCTACTGGCGTGTGCGGCCCGTCCGTCGTGCCGTCGAGGCATCCCGGGTCGGCCACCTTGTGCCGACCGTGGGCCATCAGCATGGGCCCGAGGGGCGTACGCAGGAGGAGGCCGCGGTGTCGCGGGCAGCGCGGTGATCGCCGTGGGGCGACGGGAAGGGTGGGGCATGAGTGCTCCTTGTTGGCTCACTGGGAGTGCTTCGATGGTTTACTAGGTTGCCTATGTTGAAAGAGGGGGCATGTCCATGGACGGTGACCGGGTTTCCGGAACAGGGCGGCCGCCGAAGGGCGGCCGACCTCGCCTCACTCGTGTGCGGCCGGGGCTGTGGAGCCTTCCGATCCCGCTTCCGGGGCCTCTTGGGCATGTCCTGGTCTACGTACTGGAGACAGAAGCGGGCCCCTATCTGGTCGACGCGGGCTGGGACACCGAGGAGGGCTGGAGCGCGCTGACCGCAGGGCTGCGGGCGCTCGGCACGCGGTCGAGGACGTCCGCGGCGTTCTGGTGACCCATTCCCACCTCGATCACTACGGCCTCGCCCCGCGCATCCGGGAGGCGTCCGGTGCCTGGGTCCTTGCACGCGCTGGACGCCGCCGGTCTCGCGCGGTTCCGCGCCGATCCGGCCCTGCCGCTGGCAGCGCTGCTGCGCCGGGCCGGGGCGCCGGAGGCGGAGACGAGGAAGGCTCTCGACGACCTCGGAACGCGCTCCGGGCAGGACGCCCGCCCCCGGACCGTTACCTGGCCGACCGCGAGCGGCCCGACGTTCCCGGCTGGGATCTCACCACGCTGTGGACACCCGGCACACCCCGGGCCACCTCTGTTTCTGGGAGCCGCGTCACCGCTTGCTGCTGACCGGGGATCACCTGCTGCCGCGACCACCGTGGGATGCACCAGCCGAGGGACGAGACCGACGACCCCTTGGGGGGACTATCTGGAAACCCTGGAGCCGCTGGTGCGGATGGAGCCGGATCTCGTTCTGCCCGCCCACGAGTACCGCTATCCCGACATCGCGGCCCGCGTCGGCGAAGTGCGCGACCACCACGCGGCGCGCACGCTCTGGCGGTTTCGGTGCTGCGTGAGGGGCCCGTCACCGCATGGCAGCTGGCCGGGCGTCTGCGGCGCTCCGGCACCCTGGAGGGCTGCGGGCTTTCCGCTGCGTGCGACGGTCTCCGGGCGCTGGTGATCCTGGCCCACCTGCGCCGCCTCGGGCGCGCGCAGGAGGTGCCGGGCCCGCCGCCGCACTGGACGGCCACCGCGCGTCTCCAGCGTCGGGGGCCGGGCGTCTTCCCGGGCTGAGGAGCCGTCGGGCCGCTCTGTCACCCGTCGGGCCGCCGCATGACCGATCCGCCCGAGCAGTTCCCGCCTCCCGGCACGTCCCAGTCCTCCAGCACCTCGAGGCTGTGCGTGCCGGGCGCTGTCCGCGGTCCGGCGGCACGGGTCGCCGTGGCGGAGAAGCGGGGGCGCCGGGGCGGGGACGGCTTCTCCCTCGACGGTGACATGGACGTTCCGAGCCGTCATATGGGATCGCGCAGGGCCTCCGACCAGTTGAGCACCGGCGTCACGCACGCGTCCGCCCCGTCGAAGACCTTCTCCCACTCGGCGCGCGGATGCGAGGCGAAGCGGGTGGCGAACGCCTCGCGCATCCGCGGCCACGCCGTACGGTCGTGTTGTGAGCCGGCCCATTCGGGCACGCCGAGCAACTCGACGAATCGTGCGTAGAACCGGGGCTCCAGCGCGCCCACGCTCATCCAGCCGCCGTCGGAGGTGGCGTACACGTCGTAGTAGGGGTGCCGGTGTCGAGCAGGTTGCGGCCGCGCTCGTCGGCCCACCCGCCGTGGCGGCGCTCGGCCCAGATCATCGCCGCGAGATGTGTGACACCGTCGACGATGGCCGCGTCCACGATCTGGCCCTCGCCGGTGGCGCGGGCGTGGTGCAGCGCGGCGAGCACTCCCACCACCAGGTAGAGCGCGCCGCCGCCGAAGTCGCCGAGAAGATTGAGCGGCACCTGGGCGGGCCGCCGGCCCGGCCGATCGCGGCCAGGGCACCGGTGAGGGAGATGTAGTTGATGTCGTGGCCCGCCGTGTCCGCCCGCGGGCCGTGCTGCCCCCAGCCGGTCATACGGCCGTAGACCAGGCGGGGTTGCGGGCGTGGGCGGCGGCCGGGCCGATGCCCAGACGTTCGGCGACGCCCGGCCGGAACCCTCGATGAGGATGTCCGCGCGCTCCGCGAGACGCAGCACCGTGTCCGCGCCGCCGGGTGCTTGAGGTCGATGATGATCGACCGGCGGCCCCGCTCCAGGAAGTCGGAGATGGGGGACGGTTCGGGACGGTCCACGCGGACGACGTCGGCGCCGAGTTCGGAGAGCAGCAGCGAGGCCATGGGAGCCGGGCCGAGGCCGGCGATTTCGAGTACGCGCACTCCGGCGAGCGGGCCCTGCGCCGGGCCCGTCACGCGCTCAGCTCCCTCAGGGTGCTGACATCCCGGACGCGCCGCTGGTGTGTCGCGGCCAGCGGCTTGGCGTTGAGGGTGGTGGCACCGCTCTCGGCGAAGGCCGTGACGCGCTCCTTGACCCAGCCGGGCGGACCGATCAGGGAGACGCCGCGTACCAGTTCCTCGGGGACCGCCGCGGCCGCGTCCTCCCTGCGGCCGTCGAGGAAAAGGTCCTGGATCGTCGCGGCCGCTTCCTCGAAGCCGTACCGGCGGGTCAGGTCGTTGTAGAAGTTCCTGCCCTTGCCTCCATGCCGCCGACGTACAGGGCCAGATGCTCGCGCACCTGCTGTTCGGCGGCCGTGCGCTCCTCGGCGTTCTCGGTGATCGCGACATGCGTGTCGACGATGGTGTCGAGCGGAGCCAGTTCGGGGGCGCGGCGGGCCGCGCCCGAGTCCAGGGACTCGCCGAACGCGGCTCGCGCGCCTCGGGGAAGTAGAAGATCGGTTCCCAGCCCTCGAACAGTTCGGCGGCCAGGGCGACGTTCTTCGGACCGAGCGCCGCCAGGACCATGGGAACGCGTGCGCGCACCGGGTGGTTGATCAGCTTGAGCGCCTTGCCCAGGCCCGACCCACCGTGCACCCGGCTCAGGGGCAGCTGGTAGCGCGGTCCGTCGTGCACGACCGGCTCGCGGCTCCACACCTTGCGGCAGATCTCCGTCACCTCCCGGGTACGGGCGAGAGGGGCGTCGTACGGCAGGCCGTGGAAGCCCTCGACGACCTGCGGGCCGGAGGCGCCGATCCCCAGTGTGAATCGGCCGCCCGAGACGTAGTCGAGGCCGGCCGCCGTCATGGCGAGCAGCGACGGTGTGCGGAGTAGATGTTGAGGATGCCCGAGGCGATGCCGAGGCTGCTCGTCCGCGCGGCCAGGTAGCCGAGCTGGCTCACCGAGTCGAAGCTGTACGCCTCCGGGACGAAGACGATGTCGAGCCCCGCTTTCTCGTAGTCGACCAGTTCGCCGACTGTCTCGGCGAACCCCCGCTGTAGGCCATCGGCATTCCGATCCGCATGTCACCGGTCCTTTCACACGTCATCCGGACATCTGGCCGCCGGGCCGCGACTGCGGTGTGAAGCAGACCAGCCCTGGAGACATCATAGGTGACCTAGTAAACTAACCTACAGTTGTTGTGGTGAAGGAGGCTGCCATATGTCCACACGCGATGCCGTCATCGTCGATGCGGTCCGCACTCCGGTCGGCAAGCGGCACGGAACCCTCGCGGACCGTCACGCCGCCGACCTGTCGGCTCATGTGCTCCGGGCGCTGGTCGAGCGCACCGGGTTCGACCCGGCGCTGGTCGACGACGTCATCTGGGGCTGCGTGCAGCAGGTGGGTCAGCAGGCCAACAATGTGGCGCGCATGGGCGTGCTCGCGGCCGGCTGGCCGGAGTCGGTTCCGGCCGCCACCGTCGACCGCCAGTGCGGCTCGTCCCAGCAGTCCGTGCACTTCGCCGCCGCGGGCCTGATCTCCGGGCAGTACGACGTGGCGGTCGCGGGCGGCGTCGAGATGATGAGCGCCGTGCCCATCGGGTCCTCGGTGAAGGACCCTGGGCTGGGCAGTGCTGGCGGCCCGCTGGTGCAGGAGCGTTACGGTGCGGCCTTCAGCCAGGGTGTCGGCGCCGAAATGATGGTCGACAAGTGGGGCTTCGGCCGCACGGAGATGGACGAGTTCGCCTCGTCCTCCCACGCCAAGCTCGCGGAGGCGACCGACGGGGGACGTTTCGAGGGCCAGCTCGCACCGGTCGCCCTCGCCGACGGCACGGTCTTCGCCGCGGACGAGGGCCTCAGGCGGGGGACGACCGCCGAGAAGCTGGCCGGGCTGCGGCCCGCCTTCAAGGAGCACGGCACCATCCACGCCGGCAACTCCTCGCAGATCAGCGACGGTGCGGCGGCGCTGCTCATGATGACCTCGGAGCAGGCCGCCCGGCTGGGCCTCACCCCCATCGCCCGCGTGCACACGGCCGTGCTCGCCGGTGACGACCCGGTGCTCATGCTGGGCGCCCCGATTCCCGCCACGGCCAAGGCGCTCGCCCGCTCCGGTCTGACCATCGACGACATCGGCGTCTTCGAGGTCAACGAGGCCTTCGCGCCCGTACCGATGGCGTGGCTCACGGAGACCGGAGCCGACCCCGGGCGCCTCAACCCCAATGGCGGTGCCATCGCCATCGGTCACCCGCTGGGCGCCTCGGGGCCCGTCTGATGACCACCCTGGTCCACCACATGCGGGACAACGGCATCCGTTACGGCCTGCAGACCATGTGCGAGGGGGGCGGCATGGCCAACGCCACGATTGTCGAGCTGCTGGCCGCGGTCTGACGGTGCCGGCGACGGTCCTCCGTGCGTGAACGGAGGGTGATCTCACCGTGCCATGCCCATGGGGCTGTTCCATACATAGTTATCTCAGTATGCTTTCTCTGGAAGTGGAGGTGGCCTATGGGCGCTCGCAGTCGCCTGGCCGAACTGCTGAGCAAGGCTCCCACGGACTCCCGGGCCGTGGAGTTCGAGGAATCGTGGTGGCATTGGGGCGCTCTGCGTTCGACCGCCCGGGGTCTCGACGCGTCGCTGACGGAAGCGGGCCTGGGAGAAGGAACCAGGGTCGGGGTCGTTCTGGAGAACCGGCCCGAGCACCTCGCCGTCGTCTGCTCCGTGCTCGCCACCGGCCGATGCGTCGTCACCCTGAACCCCCTCCAGCCCCCCGAGCGGCTGGCCGCGGACATCGCGCGCAGCGGACTGTCCGTGGTCGTCGCGTCCCCCGGCACGCTGGACGACGAGAGCGTGCTGGGCGCCGTCACCGGGACCGGGCTGGGACTCCGGCTCGAGCCCGACGGCAGCCTGGAGCCGGCCGGAGGCAGCCCGCGTCCGGACGCCGAGACCGCCGTGGGCGTCTCCATCGAGATGCTCACCTCCGGTACGACCGGCCCGCCCAAGAGGGTCCGCCTCCTCGACCGGCAGTTCGACACGGCCCTGGAATCCAGTGGACAGAGCCCGAAGAAGGGAGCGCTGCTGCGCTCCGGGGTGAGCCTCGTGACCACCCCGCTCGTGCACATCGGTGGTCTGTGGAGCGCACTCTCCGGCCTCTACGCAGGTCGCCGCCTCGTCCTCCTGCGCCGCTTCGCACTGGAGTCCTGGGTGCGCGCGGTCGAACGGCATCGGCCGCCCGCCGCCGGACTCGTCCCGGCCGCGCTACGTACCGTCCTCGACGCCGCGGTGCCGCCGGAGAGGCTCTCCAGCCTGCGCGTCGTCACCTGTGGCACCACCTACTGCCCGCCCGAACTCGCGGACGCCTTCTTCCGCGCGTACGGCGCCCGCGTCCTGATGACGTACGGGGCCACGGAGTTCGCCGGCGCCGTCGCCGCCTGGACCCTTCCGCTGCACAAGAGGTGGTGGGACACCAAGGCGGGCAGCGCCGGACGCCCTCTCCCGGGTGTCGAGATGCGCGTGGTCGCGGACGACGGGACCGAGGCCGCGCTCGGCGACGTGGGACGCCTGGAGATCCGTACCGCGCAGTCGCCCGACGGGAGCGGCGCCTGGGTGCGCACCAGTGACCTCGCCCGGCTCGACGTGGACGGATTCGTGTGGATCCACGGCCGGGCGGACGACGCGATCATTCGCGGCGGTTTCAAGGTCCAGCCCGACCAGGTGCGCCGGGCCCTCGAGCGTCACCCCGCCGTGCACGAAGCGGCTGTCGCCGCTCTGCCGGACGCCCGCCTGGGCCACGTGCCGGTGGCCGCCGTCGAGCCGAGGCCCGGCTGCACACCGCCCACCGCGCAGGAGCTGACCATGTCCTGCCGTGAGGTGCTCGCCCCGTACGAGATCCCTGCCCATATCCTGGTCGTCGACGCGCTGCCGCGGACACCGTCGTCCAAGGTCAGCCGCGTCGAGCTGCTCGACCTCGTACGGGCCTCGCTGGCCGCCGGCGGAGCGGCATGACCGCCGGGGCGGCCCCTGCCCGGAAGACACCCGGGACCCCGCGGGGGTCCACGTCGGTGACGGCCGCCCCCTGGCCGGTGGCGCAGGGGTTCCGCCGGCCCTTCCAGCCCATTTCCCTCATCCCGGCGGGCAAGGCCGGGAAGCGCAGACTGCGCCGGCTTCCGCAGGAGCCGCGGCCGATGCGGCCGGAAACACCTCCGCCGAGAATGAAACGCACACCTTGGGAGTCACAGTGAAGCCACGAATCGGGCAGACGCTCGCCAGCACCGTTGACGAGACGGCCGTCATCGTCGTCCGTGCCCCCGGCACCGACGTGAGCATCACCTGCGGAGGCGCGCCGATGTGCGACGCACGCGAGAGGCCCGACACCGTAGGGGGCCCGACCCGGCTCAGGCCGACGGCACACTGCTGGGCAAGCGCTACGCGGACGACGAACTCGGCCTGGAGCTGCTGTGCACCAAGGCCGGGCAGGGCACGCTCGCCGTGGACGGGCGCCCGCTGCCGGTCAAGGCCGCCAAGGCGCTTCCGGCTTCCGACTGACCCGGCGAGAGGTGAGCCTGCAGTGAATGTGACGATGCTGCTCGACATGGCGGCCGAGGGCTTCGGGGACCGTGTGGTCACCGGCCGCCGGGAGGCGGCCTGACCGCCACGGAGCTCCGCGCGGCCTCTCTCGTGGCCGCCGCCGACATCCGTGAGGCGGGTGCCGACGCGGTCGTCTTCCTCGATGTGAACGGTCCCGCCTTCCCCGTCGCCCTGTGCGCGGCGGCCCGGGCCGGTGTACCACTCGTTCCCGTGAACTACCGCCTCGGCGAGGAGCAGCTCTCCACGGTCCTCGCCAACCATCCCAAGGCCTTCGGGATCGCGGGCGAGGAGCAACTGGAGACGCTGAAGCGGGCGGGCCTGCGGGCCCGCACCTGCCAGGAGTGGCTGCGCGCCACCCGGGAAAGCGCGGTGGCGGACCTCGAAGAGACGTTCACCGACCCGGAGAGCCCGGCCGTCATCATCTACACCAGCGGCACCACCTCGGTTCCCAAGGGCGTGCTGCTCCGCCACACCAATCTGGTGTCCTACGTCCTGGGCACGGTCGAGTTCGCCTCCGCCGAGCCGGACGAGGCGGCGCTGATGAGCGTTCCGCCGTACCACATCGCGGCCGTGGCCAACGTCCTCACGAACCTCTACGCCGGACGCAGGACGGTCGTGCTGGAGCGCTTCACCCCCGAGGAGTGGCTGCGGCTGATGCGGGACGAAGGCATCACCAATGCCATGGTGGTGCCCACGATGCTTGCGCGGATCGTGGACAGCCGCGCCGACAAGACGCTGCCGGCGCTGCGCGGACTCGCCTACGGCGGGGCGCCGATGCCCTCGGTGGTGATCGAGCGGGCGCTCGGGACCTGGCCGCATGTCGGCTTCGTCAACGCGTACGGCCTGACCGAGACCAGTTCGACCATCGCCGTCCTCGGCCCCGAGGACCACAGGACCGCGTTCGCGAGTGATGCCCCGGCTGTCCGCGCACGCCTGGCCTCGGTCGGCCGCCCGGTGCCCATGGTCGAGCTGGAGATCCGGGACTACGAGGACAGGCTGCTCCCGCCGGGACAGAAGGGACGGGTCTGTGTACGGGCGAGCAGGTCTCCGCCGAGTACGTGGGGCAGGGCAGGGCCGTCGATGCCCGGGGTTCTTCGACACCCGTGACCACGGGTACCTGGACGAGGACGGCTATCTGTTCATCGCGGGCCGTGCCGACGACACCATCATCCGCGGCGCGGAGAACATCGCCCCAGCGGAGATCGAGGACGTGCTGATGCGGCACCCCGCCGTCCTGGACGTCGCCGTGGTGGGCGTACCCGACGAGGAGTGGGGACAGCGTATCGAGGCCGTGGTCGTGGCGCGGCCGGGCGCAACCGCCGAGCCCGGGGAACTGTGTCAGTTCGTCCGCGATGCGCTGCGGGGGAGCAAGACCCCGGACCGCATCGAGATCTGGACGAGCTTCCGAGGACGCCCACGGCAAGCTGGTGCGGCGCAGCGTCGTCACCCGGCTGCGCTCCGGCGTGGCGGGGCTTTGAACCGGCAGGGCGCGGCCGCCCCGGACCGGGACGGCCGCGCCCTGCCGACCGGGTGATTCAGCGGGCTTCGCAGGCGTCGACCAGGCCCCACTCCAACGCGGTGCGCACATCGATCGGTGCGCCGCTGAGGACCAAGTACGCCGTCCGCCACCGCCCGACGCGCCGCGTCACGCTCACCGTGCCCCCCGCCCCGGGAACCAGCCCCATGCGCAGCTCGGGGAGCTGGAAGCAGGCCTCGGGGGTGGCCTCGACCCGGCCCGCGAACGCCGGGACCTCGATGCCGGCGCCGATGCAGGCGCCGTGCACCCGGGCCCGGATACGGCCGGCGGCCCGATGCACGGCATGGCCGGCGCTCTGCCGGACGCGGATCAGATGGGCGGTCGCCGCGTCGGGGGTCGTACCGAACTCGTCGAGGTCGCCACCACTGCAGAACGACGGGCCTTTGCCGCTCAGCTCCACTTCGGTGATCGTCGGATCGAGACGAGCGAGGTCGAGGGCCTCGACGAGGCCGTCCCGCACATCCCGGCTGAAGGCATTGTGGCGTTGCGGCCGGTTGAGGGTGACACGCAGGAGGGAGCCTTCGCGGGAGAGCAGGACCGGTTCGGGATGGCTCGGCACCGGGCGTCGGGGCGAGCGTGCGCGCCAGGCGGCGAACTCGGGACCGGCCAGCAGTGTCGAGTAGGCCAGCGACTCAGCGGTCAGGCCCTCGGCGACCGGCAGCCGTTCGGTGAGTCTGAGCAGGCCGGCCAGCGTCACCGCGGCTCGGGGCGCGGCCTCCGCGTACTCGGCGACGCTCGCGGCGGTTGCCCAGGGTCCGCCACGCCGACCCGTTCGGGCCCGCCGGCGCCCTGTCCCGCCGGTACGAGGGTGAACGCCAGCGCGTGCAGCAGGGGCGAGAGGCGGTCCGGCGGGGGAGCCTCGGCCACTCCGATCAGTACGCGGTGCGGCTCGTCGGCCGGTACGGGCACCGGATCGTGCGGGCCCCAGCGGTCCAGGTCGACGAAGGCGACCGGTGCGACCGGGTCCCCGCCCGGGGCCAGCTCCAGTCGCGTGATGCCTTCGTCCGCCAGCTCACGGGGGCCGAGGCGGTCCTCTGCGGGCATCGATGCCTCAGGCGACCGGGTGCCGGGCCGCCAGTAGCAGCCGGCACACGCGTTCGTAGTGCGGGGCGGCGTTGCCGTACAGGACCTCGTCGGCCTTGACGCGCCGCAGGTACAGGTGCAGATCGTGTTCCCAGGTGAAGCCGATCCCGCCGTGGATCTGGAGGGCCTCGCCGGCGAGTTCGCTCGCCTTCTCGGAGGCGAAGGCCTTCGCGATGCTCGCGGCACTGCCGGCGTCGGGTGCACCGGCGTCGGCGGCCATGGCGGCGTAGTACACGGCGGCCCGCATGCCCTGAACGGCCATGCGCATGTCGGCGGCCTTGTGCTTGATCGCCTGGAAGCTGCCGATGGGCCGTCCGAACTGGACCCGGACCTTGGCGTAGTCCAGCGTGGCGTTCAGCAGCCACTCGGCCGCGCCCAGCGCGTCCGCGGCGGTCAGGACGGCTCCCGCGTCGCGGAGCGCGCTCACGTCCGAGGGCCCGCCGTCCAGCCGATGGCCGACCGGGACGCGCACCTGGTCCAGGGATACCTCGTACAGGTTGCGGGTCAGGTCCATGGAGCGCTGGCGGCGCACGATGACACCATTGGCCTGGCGGTCGACGAGGAAGTTGGCCGGCTCGCCGTCGAGCAGCGCTGTGACCATCAGCCAGCGGGCGCCGCCGGCGTCCTGCACGGTGGACTTGGTGCCGTGCAGCAGGAAACCGTCCTGCCGGGGTGTCGCCCTGGTGAGCAGGTGCCGCGTGCTCCATTGGCCCCCTGGTTCCGCGAATGCCCAGGTCGCGCGGGCGGCTCCGGCCGCGATGGCGGGCAGGGTCTCGGCCCGCAGTTCGGCGGAGCCGCCGCGGCTCACGGCGAGTCCGACGAGGGCGCTGGTGAGGAACGGGCCGCGGGCCACGGCCCGTCCCAGTTCCTCGGCCGTAAGGGCCAGCTCCGTCAGTCCCTGGCCCGTGCCTTCGTACTCCTCGGGAAGCGCGAGGCCCATCCAGCCCAGGTCCGCTGCCAGCCGCCACAGCCTGGGGTCCACGTCCTCGTCGGCGTTGAGCAGGCCCCGTGCACGGTCGGGTCCGGCGTGGTCCCTGAGGGTGGCCCGAATGACGTCTCGGAGCATCCCCTGCTCTTCGCTGGGTTCGAAATCCACCGTGCTCCCTCTCTCC
Organism: Streptomyces rapamycinicus NRRL 5491; assembly: GCF_024298965.1. Lineage (NCBI taxonomy): Bacteria > Bacillati > Actinomycetota > Actinomycetes > Kitasatosporales > Streptomycetaceae > Streptomyces > Streptomyces rapamycinicus. The sequence continues at coordinate 12,177,603 of NZ_CP085193.1, forward strand.
GCCGGGGCGCGGCCCGACACGTGGCTCCACCAGATGGGGAAGGTTATGCTATCACTAAGTTAACCAAGTAGATGAGGTCTGTGAGGGCCTCGGCGCACCCGATGGAGGCCACCCATGCGACTCGACACCTCCCCCGAACTCGATGCGTTCAGGAACCGTGTGCGTGCCTTCATCACCGATCATGCGCCTGGAATCAAGGCGCATACAGGGGTACGCGCTCCGGAGCCCTCACTCGTTCCGGCGATTCGGGCCTGGACGGCCCAGTTGTATGCCGAGGGTTTTCTGGGGATCGACTGGCCGGAGGGGTACGGAGGCCGTCCGGACGCTCATCCTCTGGAGGCCTTCATCGTGGCCGAGGAGCTCACGCGGGCGCGTACCTGGGAGCCGATCGGTGCCGCCGCGCTCGCCGCGGCGGCCGTGATCAAGTACGGCACCGAGGAACAGAAGGGCCACTTCCTGCCCCGCATCAGAGGGGCCGTGGACATCTGGTGCCAGCTGTTCAGCGAGCCGGCGCGGGCAGTGACCTGGCGGCGCTGAGCACCAGGGCCCGACGGGAGGGCGACGAGTTCGTCATCGACGGCCAGAAGGTGTGGACGACCAACGGCCAGCACGCGGACGTCGGCTACCTGCTGGCCCGTACCGACCCGGAAGCCCCCAAGCACGAGGGAATCACGGCCTTCGCCCTCGATATGCGCTCGCCGGGTGTCGACATCCGCCCGCTGCGCGAGATCACCGGCACCACGGACTTCAACGAGGTCTTCCTCGACGGCGTGCGGATCCCCGCCGGCCGTGTCATCGGCAAGGTCGATGACGGATGGCGCGTCGCCATGTCCAGCCTCGCCACGAGCGCACCGGGGTGGCCGGCACGCTGCCGAACTCTTCCTGTACCTGGACGACGTCCTCGGTGTCGCGGCGAACGCCTCCGTCGCGGGGGGCTCCGCGCTCGACGACGCCTCCGTGCGGCAGGACGTCGGGCGGCTCGCCACCCGGGTGCACGTGAACAACCTCATGAACAAGCTTCAGCAGTCACAGATGCTGGCGGGCCGGGAGGATCCCGCGGCGGCCCCCTCGGCAAGATCTTCTTCAGTGAGACCAACCTGGCGCTGGCCGAGTTCGGCATGGGCTCCAGGGTGCCGACGCGCTGCTGACCGAGGGCGATCCCGGCGCGTGTCCGGCGGCTGGTGGCAGGACGCCTTCCTGTACGCACGGGCGTACACCATCGCCGGCGGGGCCAACGAGGTGCTGCGCACGGTGGTGGCCGAGCGGCGCTGGGGCTGCCTCGAGAGCCACGGTGACGGTCGGCGCGGCGACCGGCGCGCACGGCGCCGACGAGGTCGGTCATGCGGGCCGCCGCGCGGCCCGGCGTCAGCGAGTCCATGCGCCAGGAGCGGAGTGAATGTCATGTCACGGCAATCGATACCGGCGGATACCCTTGGGGCGCGCCCGGCAGGTCCGTCGCCCGTCGGCCTCCGCGTCGCCGCCGAGGAACACGGGCACGCCCGGCTCGTCTTCCACGGTGCCGCCTCGGTCGCCGAGGTGACGGTCGCGGAGCTCCACCGGCGCGCGGGCAGTGTCGCCGCGGATTTGCGGCGCTGGGCATCGGCCGGGGTGACGTGGTCGCCGTGCACCTGCCGCACCGGGTCGAGGAGGCCGTCGCCCATGCGGCGGTTCTCCTGCGAGGCGCCGTTCTGATGCCGCTCGATCTCGCCTGGGATGCCCGGGGGGTGGCTCGCGCGCTGCGTCGATCGCGAGCCGTGGCACTGATTACCTCGCCTGGCGTTCCCACGATGTGCTCCGGCGCGCAGCGCGGCAGACGGCCTGCCGCAGCTACGGCACGTCGTCGCGGTCACCGGAACCTGGCCGATGGCGGGCGTGCCCGCAGACGGTCTCGAGTGGGAGACGCTGGAACGCTTCCGGCCGCTGCCTCCCGGGACGACCGCCCACCCGGACGACGTGGCGCTGCTCCTGCACACACCGCCGACCCGGGCGACACCGCCGCGAGCCGTCCTGCACACCCACGCCTCGCTGTCCGCCGAGCTGGCCACGATGCCACCGGCGGGTGATACCCGCCGCCATGTGCACCTCGCCCCGCCGGCTCGGGTGACCTCGAGGGCACAACGGCCCTGCTGCGCGCGCTGGTGACCGGGCTGCCGACAGTGTTCCTCGAGCGCTGGGACGCGCATGGCGCGGTGGAACTGGTGCACCGTATCGCGTCACGTCAGCCGCGCTGAGCCGCTTCCATCTCGCCGGGCTGCTGGACGCGGCCGCACGCGGCGGGGACGGCTCGGCCGGGATGACCGAATGCCACGTCCTCGGAGCGATCACGCCCGCGGTCGTGGAACAGGCCGAGCGGGCCGGTGTCGCGGCCTATGGCGGCTACGGCCGGGTGGAGCATCCCACCATCGCCGTGGGTCCCCACGCGACCCTTCGCGTCTGCGCGGTGCGGCGGGCGGGCGCCTGCTCCCGGGCAGCGAGGTGCGGATTGTGGACTCCACCGGCCGGGACGTGCCGCCGGGCCAGGAAGGATGCATCCTCAGCAGGGGGCCGGAGCTGTTCCGCGGTTACCTGGAGCAGTTCGGGGATCCGCTGACCGCCGACGGATGGTTCGCGACCGGCGACCACGGCGCGCTCGACACCGAAGGCCGACTGTGTCTGTCCAGGGTGACCCAGCCGGAGGAGGCCTCGGAAAGGGCATGACCGAACAATCAACATAGTTTACTAAGTAAGCTGTCGGGGGGGTAAGATAACCAGGCAATAGCTCCCCTGCTTTCAGGAGGTCTCCATGCGTGTTGCGGGAATGTCCGCCGTGGTCACCGGTGGTGCGTCCGGCCTCGGTCTGGGAACGGTCAATCGTCTCGCCGAGGCCGGCGCCCACGTGGTCATCGCCGACCTGCCCTCCTCTCCGGGACAGAAGATCGCCGACGCACTGGGAGACCGGGTGCGGTTCGTCCCCACCGACGTGACCGACGAGGACCAGTTCCGTGCCGCCCTCGCCGCGGCGGGTGAGGCCGGTCCGCCGCGCATCCTGGTGCACTGTGCCGGTATCAACCACACCCTCCGGTCGTCGACCGGGACGGGCGGCCCGGGAACTCGCCGGGTTCGGGAAAGTGATCGAAGTCAACCTCGTGGGGTCCTACAACGCCCTGCGCCTGGGCGGCGCGGCCATGGCGGCCACCGAGCCTGTGGACGGTGAACGGGCGTGATCATCCTGACCGCGTCCGTGGCGGCCTACGAGGGCCAGATCGGCCAGATCGCCTACAGTGCCTCCAAGGGCGGAGTGGTGGCGATGACGATCGTCGCCGCGCGTGACCTCGCCGGCCGCGGCATCCGTGTGAACACCATCGCCCCCGGCCTGATGAAGACCCCGCTGTTCGACGCCCTGCGCGAGGACGTCCAGACCTCCTTGGCGGAGACCGTGCCGAACCCCAAGCGCTTCGGCTCACCCGAGGAATACGGCCATACGGCGCAGTTCCTGATCGAGAACGCGTACGTCAACGGCGAAACCCTCCGCCTCGACGGTGCCATCCGCATGGCGCCCCGCTGACTTCTGAAGGAGACCCCGAGCAATGCCCGACGAGGTACTGGTGGAGCACGCCGACGGCGTCACGCTCATCACCATCAACCGGCCCGAGGCCCGCAACGCCGTCAACCGCGCTGTCAGTGAAGGCGTCGCCGCGGCCCTGGACGAGTTCGAGTCCCGCAGGGACCTGACGGCCGCCGTCATCACCGGTGCGGGCGGCAGCTTCTGTTCCGGCATGGACCTGAAGGCGTTCGTGGCCGGTGAGACGGTGGCCCTGGAAGGCCGAGGCTTCGCCGGTATCACCAGGAGGCCCCCGCGCAAACCCGTGATCGCCGCGGTCGAGGGATACGCCCTGGCCGGTGGCTGCGAGATCGTCCTCGCCTGCGACCTGGTCGTGGCCGCCGAGGACGCCAGGTTCGGCATTCCCGAGGTCAAGCGCGGTCTGGTGGCCGGAGCAGGCGGGCTGCTGCGGCTGCCGAGGCGGATCCCCTATGCCGTCGCCATGGAACTCGCCCTCACCGGTGACTTCCTCCAAGCCGCACAGGCTCACCGCTACGGCCTGGTGAACAGGGTGACCGAGCCCGGCAGGGCCCTGGAAGGAGCCCGGGAGCTCGCGGCGCGCATCGCCGCCAACGGACCGCTGGCGGTCGCCGCCACCAAGGAGATCATCGTCCGCTCGGCCGACTGGTCCGCCGACGAGGCGTTCGACAGACAGGCCGTGATCATGACCCCCGTGTTGCAGTCCGCCGACGCGCGCGAGGCGCGATCGCGTTCGCGGAGAAGCGCCCGCCGGTGTGGCGGGGCGAGTAGACAATCCGACTCTGAGACGAGGAGCAGCAGTGGAGCTGGCTGGTGGAGTCGCCCTGGTCACGGGCGGTGCGGGCGGACTCGGCGAGGCTACGGTACGGCGTCTCGCGGCTGCCGGGGCCAAGGTCGTCATCGGCGACCTCGCCGATGAACGCGGCGAGGCGCTCGCCAAGGAACTCGGTGCTCACGCGGTCTTCGCCCGGACCGATGTGACCGACGAGGACAGCGTTCTGGCGGCGCTCGACGTCGCACGGAGTCTGGGCGAGTTGAGGATTGCCGTCAGCACGCACGGCGGTCCGGTCGCTCACGCCCGCGTACTGGACCGGGAGGGCGACCCGTACGCCCTCGACCTGTTCAAACGCACCCTGGACGTGTACCTCACCGGCACGTTCAACGTGCTGCGTCTGTCGGCTGCGGCGATGGCGAAGAACACGCCGAACGGGTCCGGCACCCGTGGCGTGGTGGTCAACACAGCCAGCATCGCCGCCTTCGAGGGCCAGATCGGCCAGTCCGACTACGCCGCGGCCAAGAGCGGGGTCGTCGGCCTCGGCCTCGCCGCCGCTCGCGACCTGGCGGCGGTCGGCATCCGCGTCATGACCATCGCGCCGGGCACCTTCTTCACGCCCGCCTTCCGCATCCCCGAGGAGCAGGCGCAGGAGACCTGGGGCTCCAAGGTGCCGTTCCCGAAGCGTATGGGGCGGCCGGAGGAGTACGGGGCCCTGGTCCAGCACATCGCCGAGAACGACTACCTCAACGGCGAAGTGATCCGTATCGACGGCGCTCTGCGCTTCGGCCCCAAGTGACGAAGGCGACGACGATGAGTACGGCAGCCGAAGAACTCCGGGCCCACCTCGACGAGATCGCCCCCGGCCTGCACCGCGCCTGGCCGGACAACCGCTCCTTCGAGGCCCGCCTCGCCTGGCAGCGCGCTCTGCACGAGGGCGGCTGGGCCGCCCCGCACTGGCCCGTCGAGGACGGCGGCCGCGGCCTCGGCATCCTGGACCGCCTGGAGTGCGACGCAGAACTCGCCCGCGTCGACGCCCCGGCCATCGCCGGAGTCTTCGGCATCAAGAACGTCGGCCCCACCATCTCCCGCTTCGGCACCCCCGGACAGCGCGCCTCACTTCCCCGGATCCTGTCCACGGAGGAGATCTGGTGCCAGGGCTTCAGCGAGCCCGACGCGGGCAGCGATCTCGCGTCCTTGCGCACACGGCGGAGCCCGACGGGGAGGGCTTCCGCATCAATGGGCAGAAGGTGTGGACATCGGACGGCATGCGGGCCACCCACTGCGTACTCCTGGCGCGCACGGACCCCGAGGCCCGGCCGCACCAGGGCATCTCGGTCCTGCTCGTACCGCTGGACACACCCGGCATCGAACGTCGTCCCCTGCGCCAGATCACGGGCGACTACGAGTTCGCCGAGCTGTTCTTCACCGACGTGCACGTCCCGGCGGGCGCCCTGCTCGGCCCGCTCAACGAGGGCTGGCGTGTCACCATGACCACACTCGGCCACGAGCGGGCGGGCGTCGTCGAACTCGCCAACTCCCTGCAGCGGGAGGTGAAGGGAGCGGTGTCCGGCTTCCCGGACGGAGTGGCCGACCCCGTGCTGCGTCAGGAGCTGGCCCGGCGTTACGTCGAGGCCCGCGCACTCGGCCTGCTCGGCCGGGATGTGCTGGACGCCCTCAGCGCGGGAGCACAACCCGGCCCCGCCCAGTCCGTCATCAAACTCGGCTGGAGCCTGACCACGCAGCGTCTCAGCGAGACCCTGCTGGACGCGGCGGGCCCCTCCGCCATCGCGGGCGGGGACGGCCCCGACGTCTACCGCTATCTGCGGGACGGTCTTCGACCATCGCCGCGGGCACCACCGAGATCATGAAGAACATCCTGGCCGAACGCGTCCTCGGCCTGCCGAAGGGATGAGCGCCGTGAGCGACCGGAACGACGGGCACGAGGAACTCCGCAAGGCCGTCCGTGCCTTCCTGAACAACGCCTCGCCGAGCAGCGAGGTACGACGGCTGATGGCGACCGCCGAGGGATACGATCCCGACGTCTGGCGCCGCCTCGCGGACGAGCTGGGTCTGGTCGGCCTGATCGTCCCCGAACGCTTCGGAGGGGCCGGTGCGGGCGCCGCCGAACTCGCGGTCGTCATGGCTGAGATGGGCCGCACGCTGCTGTGCTCCCCGTACCTCTCCTCGGCGGTGCTCGCGCCGGCCGTGCTCCTGGAGAGCGGTGACGAGGCGGCGTGCGCCGAGCTTCTCCCGGGCATCGCGGACGGCTCGACCCTGGGGACCCTCGCGGTGGCCGAGGACAACGCGGATATCCGCGACTTCGACGCCATACGGACGACAGCGCGGGCCGACGGAGACCGATACCTGGTCCACGGCACCAAGGAGCGGGTCAGCGACGGATGTACGGCGGGGCTACTGCTGACCGTCGCACGCACGGACAAGGGCCTCTCGCTCTTCGCCGCCGAGCCGGAAGGGGCGGAGCGCGAGCCGCTGCCCGCGCTCGACCCCACCCGCAAGCTGGCCCGAGTCGACTTCGACGGGACACCCGCCCGGCTGATCGGTGCCGAGGGCGCGGCCGCAGCCGCTCTCGGCAGAGCGCTCGACCTGGGGACTGTCGCGCTCGCCGCCGAACAGGCGGGTGGTGCGGAGCGGTGCCTGGAGCTGTCCGTGGAGTACGCGAAGACACGGGAGCAGTTCGGGCGACCGATCGGCGCCTTTCAGGCGATCAAGCATAAGTGCGCCGAACTGCTCCACGAAGTGGAGTCGGCGAAAGCGGCTGCGCGGGACGCGGCGCGCCTGTGGTCGGATCCGACCACGGGGAACAGGGGCTGGCCGCGTCGGTCGCGGGGGCCTACTGCTCCGAGGCGTACGTCCACGCCGCCGCCGAAACCATCCAGATCCACGGCGGCATCGGCTTCACCTGGGAACACGACGCCCATCTCTACCTGCGCCGGGCCAGGTCCTCGGCGCTGCTCCTCGGCAGTACCTCCTGGCACCTCGAAAGGGTTGCCGAGGACATCGGCCTCGTCCCACCGCATGACCCCCGCCGTGACCCATCGACCCCAAGGAGGCCCGATGCCCAGCGCCACGGCTCAGGACACCGGCACGCCCCCCGCGCGCCGAGCGCACTGGAGCGTGCGACTCGCGGAGTTCCTGGACGCCCACGCGGGCAGGCCACCCCGCGACAAGACCGAGCGCCTGGCCTGGGCCCGTGCCTTCCACGCCGAGCTGCAGGAGACCGGCCTCGCCGCGCCCGGCTGGCCGACCGAGGACGGTGGCATGGGGCTGGACCTGGCCGACCAGATCGCCTACCACCAGCGGATGACGGCCGCCAGGGCTCCCAAGCACCCCTGCGGGCTGTCGTTCATCGTGGCACCCACGCTCATCAAACACGGCACCCCTGAGCAGAAGAAGCGGTTTCTGCGGCCACTGCTGCGCGCCGACGAGTTCTGGTGCCAGGGCTTCTCCGAGCCGGACGCAGGCAGCGACCTCACCTCGCTGACCACACGCGCCGAACGCGCCGGCGACGAGTACATCGTCAACGGACAGAAGCTCTGGACCACCATGGCCCACCTGGCCGACTGGATGTTCGCCCTGATCCGCACGGGCCCCGCCGGACCCGGCGGAGCCGGGATCTCCTACCTGCTCATCCCCATGAAGAGCCAGGGCATCACCGTACGTCCCCTGAAGGACATCAGTGGCGGCACACACTTCTCCGAGGTGTACTTCGACGACGTGCGCGTGCCCGTGGAGAACCTGGTGGGGGAGGAGAACGGAGGCTGGGCCATCGCCCGCACCAGTCTGGGCCACGAGCGCGCCACCGCGTTTCTCTCCGACGAATTCCGCTTCCGGCGAGTCGTCGACGAACTGCACCGGCTCGCCAAGACCTCGGGCGCCGCGAACGACCCTCTCGTGCGGCAGGATCTGGCCAGGATCGAGGCATCGGTGCGGGTTCTCGCCTCCAACAGCCGACGAGCCCTCGACGCCGTGCTCCAGGGGCGGGACCCCGGCCCCGCGGCCTCGGTCAACCGGCTGGTCCGCGCCGAGTTCGACCAGCGCCTGCACGAGGTCGCGCTGCGGGTGCTCGGACCCGACGCCGTGCTGGGCCAGCGTGAGCCGACCGCACCGGAAGGCGGACGGTGGACCTACGGATATCTGATGAGCCGCTCCTCGACCATCGGGGCCGGCACCGCGGAGATCCAGCGCAACGCCATCGCCGAGAGGGTCCTGGGATTGCCCTCGGGAGGAAGCAAGCATGACGACCCCACCACCGGGCACGAGCGGGCTGCCGGACTTCCGCACGATCCTCGCCGAACTGGGCGAGGACCACGTCCTGACGGTGACGCTCAACCGTCCCGAGAGGCTGAACGCGTTCAACCAGCAGACCCTGGACGACTTCTCCGCCCTGTGGCGGTACGCGGCCGAGGAGGACGCCGTTCACGTTGTGGTCCTCCAGGCGGAGGGCGAGCGGGCCTTCTGTACCGGCGTCGACGTGGTGGAGGGCATCGACCGGCACAGCAACCCCTTCAGCGACCTTGATCCGGGCACCAGCCTGTCGCCCAAGCTGAACCGCTGCTGGAAGCCCCTCGTCTGCGCGGTCCACGGCATGGTGGCCGGCGGGGCCCTCTACTGGCTGAACGAAGCCGACATCATCATCGCCGACGAGGACGCCATGTTCTTCGACCCGCACACCACATACGGCATGGTCGCGGCCCTGGAGCCGATCGGGCTCGCCCGCCGCATCCCGATCGGGAAGTGCTGCGGATGGTGCTGCTCGGCAACGACGAGCGGATGTCGGCCCGCCGGGCGTACGAGATCGGCTTCGTCAGCGAGGTCGTCGAGCGGACTCGGCTGAGGCAGCGGGCGCACGAACTGGCCGCGCTGATCGCGGCGAAGCCGCCCGTCGCGGTCCAGGGGAGCGTGAAGGCGATCTGGGAATCCTGGACACCGGACGAAGCCAGGCGCTGGCAGCGGGCCTCGCCTACACCCAGATCGGCAACCCGATCGGCAAGGCCCAGATCGACCGCGAGGCTGCCAGGAACCGGAAGTATGAGGTGCGCTGATGACCGCCGACGCGGAGACCGAGAAGGAACTGCGCGAGACGCTGGGCGGACTGCTGCGCCGGCGCTGCGACATCGAGACGGTGGCCGCCCTGGCCGACGGGCCCGAGAGCTGGCACCGGGACTTGTGGCGGGAGCTCGTGGCCATGGGTGTGCCCGGACTGACGGTCCCGGAAGAGAACGGGGGAGAAGGCGCCGGCTTCTCACTCGCGGTCGCCGCGCAGGAGGAGCTGGGGCGCCGACTCGCGCCGGTGCCCATGGTGTCGGTGGTCGCCGCCCAGGCCGCGCTGGTGGCGTCGGGACCGACGAGGCCGCGCGGTTGCTGGCCCACATCGGGAGCGAGGGCGTGACGGCCACGCTCGCCGTCGGACGCACCACTGACGGCTGGACCCCGGCCGGAGGGGTGCTCGCCGTGGAGGGTTCCGCGGGATGGACCCTGGACGGAACCGTTCCGGTGGTCGCCGACGCGCCGTGCGCTGCCGTGTTCCTGGTCGCGGCGGAGACCGGCGTGGGCCCCGCTCTCTTCGCCGTGGAACCGCGGGACCGCTGCGTGACGACGCCTGTGGATGCCCTGGACCCGACCCGTCCACTGGGTGCCGTCGAACTGACGGCCTGTCCGGCCCGGTTGGTGGCCGCCCCCGATGCCTTCGACGACGTACTTCGCTCCGCCGAACGTGCCGCACTGGTCCTGCTGGCCGCGGATGCCGTGGGGTCGCCGCGGAAGCGATGGACCTCGCTGTGGAGTACGCCGGGACCAGGCAGCAGTTCGGCCGTGCCATCGGTTCCTTCCAGGCCGTCTCGCACCGCTGCGCGAACATGCTCGTCGCCGTCGAGTCGGCACGAGCCCTGGTCGCCGCCGCGGCCGGGGCACTCGACGAGCTCGGCCCGGACACCGACACCGCGGTGTGCCTGGCTGCCGCCGAGGCGCTGGAGACAGCGGTCTTCGTCGTGCAGGGCTGCCTCCAGGTGCACGGGGCATGGGCTTCACCTGGGAGCACCCCGCCCACCGCTATCTGCGCCGCGCCAAAGCCGCCGAAGCGCTGGTCGCGCTGCCGGATCGGCTGCGGGAGCGGGCCGCGACCGGCATGCTCCCGGCTGTGTAGGCCACGGTGTCCCGCCACGCCGTCGCGGGACACCGTACGTATCAGGGGTATCTCAGGGGTATCCGTGCGCTCGGCGAGCACTCACGCCCATCTTGAAGAGCCCCCGTCGGCGCCCTGGCGCGGAGGTGGCCGGCCCGGCGCCCGCCCGCCGCCGCGGAGGCTGGTCACGGTTACCCTGGTCATCCCGCGTTTTCGTGTGGGGCAGCCGGAGAGGAGACCGCGCCCGTGCCGACGGAGTCTGCTGAGCGTGAGCGGATCATCAAGGCGGCCTACCGCTGCCTGGCCGAGGCGGGAGGCGCAGGCGCTTCGGTGGGCGAGATCCTGCGCACCGCCGGGTTGGGAACACGAGCGTTCTATCGGCATTTCGACTCCAAGGACGATCTGCTCCTCGCCATGTTCCGGCGGGACAGCGAGCGGCTGCTGACCGAGCTTCAGAGCGCCGCGGCGAGTGCGGCCACCCCCGTAGAGGCGCTGCAGGGCTGGGTCGAGGCGATGCTGCGCCTGACGTCAGAGGCGCGCCGGCGCCAGCACGTGCGGATTCTCTCCTCCGAGGGAGCCCAGCGCACCGCGGGCTACGCCGCGGAGCGGCCCGGGTGGCGGCGGGGCAGGAGGCCGCTCTGGCACAGATCCTGCACCGAGGGCGCCGGGACGGCTCGCTCCCGTGGGCCGAGCCCGAGTCCGACGCCAGGTTCATCCGGGCCGTCATCGCGCAGGCGTTCGACGAGCAGATGGCGCCGACCGCGTCCATGAGCGCGACCGAGGCCGCCGCCCGTGTGCGCGACTTCGTGCTGAGAGCGCTCGGAGCGACGACAACGGTTGCGGCGGCAGGCCGACAGGAGCGGCCCTGACGGTCTATACGTCGGTGACCCGGAGCCCGGCGTGTGCCTTGTAGCGCCGGTTGACCGAGATCAGGTTGGCGACCAGTGACTCGACCTGGTGGGCGCCCCGAAGCCGGCCCGCGTAGATACCGCGCATGCCTGGGATGCGGCCGGCGAGCGCCTGCACGATCTCCACGTCGGCCCGCTCCTCGCCGAGCACCATCACGTCGGTGTCGATCTCGTCGATGTCCGGGTCCTGGAGCAGGACCGCCGAGAGGTGGTGGAAGGCGGCGGTGACCCGGGATTCCGGCAGCAGCGCGGCGGCCTGCTGGGCGGCGCTGCCCTCCGCCGGCTCAAGGGCGTAGGCACCCTTCTTGTCGAAGCCGAGCGGGTTGACGCAGTCGACGACGAGCTTGCCGGTCAGCTCCTCGCGCAGCGCCTCGAGCGCCTTGCCATGACCGTCCCACGGCACGGCGACGATCACGATGTCACTGCGCTGCGCACACTCGGCGTTGTCGGCGCCCTCGACGCCGTGCCCGAGTTCCCCGGCGGCGGCCCGGGCGCGCCCGGCCGCCCGCGAGCCGATGATCACCTTCTGGCCCGCCTTGGCCAGCCGGTAGGCCAGGCCCTTGCCCTGCGGTCCGGTCCCGCCGAGAACGCCGACGATCAGGCCGGAGACGTCGGGGAGGTCCCGGGGGTCCTTGGCAGGCGCCTTGGCGAGTTCCTCGGGGCGGTGTCGGCGGATCCGGTGGTGTTTGGTTTGGTGCTCACGAGTGATTGCCTCTCATACGGCGGTCACGGGACGGGGACGCGGCGACGTGCACAGCTCTTGACGCACTGTTCAGGCCGCGGTCAGACGCATTCTAGCGAAAACGATGTTTTCGCATCGGTCGTCGCGCCCTGGGAGCGGCGCTGCCGCTGGAACGAGCGCCGATGGTTGACAGGCGCGCGATTCGATCCAAAGATTGAAAATAATGTTTTCGGCGCATGTCGCAAGTGTGGCGTCGGCGGGCGGAAGCTCGCATGGACTGCGAGATCGGGCAGCGGCTGTCGGCGTCGACGCGCCCTCCTCCTGTATGCGTGGGAGCCTGCCTCCACCTGGCCGACCGCACTGCGCCGTGAGCCGCTGACCGAGGAGAATCATGACCAGTCCGCCGCGTGAGCTGCACCCCCGGCACGGCATACACGAGCCGACACGGGGCAGCCCTGCCCGCTCACCAGGATCGATTCGTCGTACCACCACCATCGACATGCTCAGGCCCGCCGGTTCGGACGGTCCGCTCGTTCTGGCCGGCCGAGGCCGCGATCTCCGCACCGCCGCCGACGGGACGGTGAGCGTGGTGGCGGAGGCTGCCTGTCATGCCGTGGTCGACTTCGCCGGTGCATGGGCGCTCGAGGAACTGACGACCGAACCCTTTCGCCCAGGGCTCGCCGCCCTGATCGGCACCCGTACCTCCTCGGGGTTCCGGGCCCGGCTGAACGAGTGCGACCCGTCGCTGACCGCCGAGCACGACTTGCTCCATCTGCTCCTGGACGACTTCCCCGTGGTCACGCTCGTCTCCGGGCAGGCGGTGAACGCGGACCGCACCGACCCGGTCGGGTCGGGAGGCCGTTCGGCGTTCCGGGAGAACCAATGCGCCGGCTTCGCTACGGGCGGGACCATCATGGTCGAGCTGCGGCGCGGCAGGAAACCGCCCGTCGTCACGGGCCCTGAAGCCCTCCCGCTCACCGTCGCGAACGACCCACTCGCCTGGCACGACACCGCCGAACTGCCGCCAGGAGCCATGCGCCGGGCCCGCCGCACGGACGTGCGCACAGGGCGCGGCGCGACCGTCGACGGACTCTTCCGGGACTCATACGTGCTGCCGGACGGCACCGAGACCGTCATCCACGAGTACCTGCTGAGCGCGGTCATCGACACGTCCGCCGCCACGGTCGTCTCCTGCGAGGCGGCACCTCGCGTCCTGCCCTGGGTCGAGTGCCCGGCAGCCGCGGCGAGCGCGGGCGGCCTCGCCGGCCAGCCGCTCTCCGGACTGCGCCGCCACGTCCGGGAGAACTTCGGTGGCACGAGCACCTGCACCCACCTCAACGACATGTTGCGAGGGCTGGCCGACGTACCGGCCCTGTTGTCCGCCCTGGTGACCGACGGGGCAGCCAGTCGTGTGACCGACGACACGACCGGTGGGCGGGACTCAGTGTGCACAATAAGGAACTGAGTCCGGAATTAGCTGACTGAGGTAACTGAGTGTTGGGGTGATCGTCGGCTGACCTGGCACTGACACGGGCTCACTCGTCGGCACACATCAAGCACTGCGAAGGGGCACTTGGTGAGCTTGAGAATCGTTGTCACTGTGAAGTATGTCCCCGACGCCACTGGCGACCGGCGCTTCGCCGATGACCTGACCGTCGACCGGGACGGCGTGGACGGTCTGCTTTCCGAGCTCGACGAGTACGCGATCGAGCAGGCCCTCCAGATCGCCGAGGAGGCCGGCGACGCCGAGGTCACCGTGCTGACCGTCGGCCCGGAGGACGCCAAGGACGCGCTGCGCAAGGCGCTGTCGATGGGCTCCGACAAGGCGATCCACGTGGAGGACGAGGACCTGCACGGCACCGACGCCATCGGCACCTCGCTGGTGCTGGCCAGGGCAATCGAGAAGGCCGGCTACGACCTGGTGATCTCCGGGATGGCCTCCACCGACGGCACCATGGGGTCGTTCCGGCGCTGCTGGCCGAGCGTCTGGGCGTGCCGCAGGCGACCCTGTTGTCCGAGGTGTCGGTCGGGGACGGCATGGTCAAGGGCCGCCGGGACGGCGATGCCGCCTCCGAGCAGCTCCAGGCGCGGCTCCCGGCCGTCGTGTCGGTGACCGACCAGTCGGGTGAGGCGCGTTACCCCTCGTTCAAGGGCATCATGGCGGCGAAGAAGAAGCCAGTGGAGTCCTGGGACCTGGCCGACCTGGAGATCGACACCGAGGAGGCCGGTCTGGAGGGTGCCTCCACCACGGTCGAGGCCGTGGCGGAGCGTCCGGCGCGCGCCGCGGGCACGATCGTCAGGGACGAGGGCGAGGGCGGCAAGCAGCTCGCCGAGTTCCTCGTGAGCCGGAAATTCATCTGAGGCTCCTGAGCCTCACCGCCCGTCCCCCAGACTGCGCAATCCGCGAGGAGATCCGTTCCCATGGCTGAAGTTCTCGTCTACGTCGACCACGTGGACGGTGCCGTCCGCAAGCCCACGCTGGAGCTTTTGGCCCTGGCCCGTCGCATCGGCGAGCCGGTCGCCGTCGCGTTGGGAGCCGGCGCCGCTGACACCGCCACCACGCTCGCCGAGCACGGCACGGTGAGGGTCCTCACGCACGACGCCGCCGAGTACGCCGAGTACCTGGTAGTGCGAAGGTGGACGCCCTGCAGGCCGCCTACGAGCGGGTGTCCCCAGCCGCCGTCCTGGTCCCGTCCTCCGCGGAGGGCAAGGAGATCGCCGCGCGTCTGGCGCTGCGCATCGGCTCGGGCATCATCACCGACGCCGTCGACCTGGAGGCCGGCGACGAGGGTCCGGTGGCCACCCAGTCGGTGTTCGCCGCCTCCTTCATCACCAAGTCCCGTGTCAGCAAGGGCATCCCGGTCATCACGGTGAAGCCGAACTCGGCCGCACCGGAGGCGGCCCCGGCCGCGGGCGCGGTCGAGGCGCTCGAGGTGTCCTTCTCGGAGCGGGCGACCGGCACGAAGGTGGTCTCGCGTACGCCGCGTGAGTCGACGGGGCGTCCCGACCTGACCGAGGCCGCGATCGTGGTCTCCGGCGGCCGTGGTGTGGGCGGTGCGCAGAACTTCGCACTCATCGAGACCCTGGCCGACTCCTTGGGCGCGGCCGTCGGCGCCTCGCGTGCCGCGGTGGACGCGGGCTGGTACCCACACACCAATCAGGTCGGCCAGACCGGCAAGTCCGTGTCCCCACAGCTGTACATCGCGAGCGGCATCTCCGGGGCGATCCAGCACCGCGCCGGTATGCAGACCTCGAAGACGATCGTGGCGATCAACAAGGACGCCGAGGCCCCGATCTTCGACCTGGTCGACTACGGCGTCGTCGGCGACCTCTTCGAGGTCGTCCCCCAGCTCATCGAAGAGATCAAGGCCCGCGGTTGAGGCGTCCCCCGGCGTATGGACGCAGGGGCTCATGCCGCGATCGATGACTCGTCCTCCCGCAGATGCTGCTGTTCGAACTACAGCGCTAGCCGTCAGTTTGCACTAACTAGAAGTTAGTGCTTTCCTGTGGTCACTGCCTTCGAGCTGCCCGTTCGGGCTTGCGAATGCCCCCAGAGGAGTAATTCATCGTGACCACCCCCGTAGTGTCCATCGCGTACCACTCCGGCTACGGCCACACCGCTGTGATCGCCGAGGCCGTCCGCGCGGGCGCCGCCGAGGCGGGCGCCGAGGTACACCTGATCAAGGTGGATGAGATCACCGACGAACAGTGGGAGACGCTGGACCGCTCCGACGCGATCGTCTTCGGTTCGCCCACCTATATGGGCACCGCGTCCGGCGCCTTCCACGTGTTCGCCGAGGCGTCCTCCAAGCGCTGGTTCCAGCTCGCCTGGAAGGACAAGCTGGCGGCCGGCTTCACCAACTCCGCCTCGAAGAGCGGTGACAAGCTGCACACCCTGCAGTTCTTCCAGATCCTCGCCGGTCAGCACGGCATGCACTGGGTCAACCTCGGCCTGCACCCCGGCTGGAACAGCAGCACGGGATCCGAGCACGACCTCAACCGCCTCGGCGTCTTCACGGGCGCGGCCGCCCAGACCAACAGCGACGAGGGTCCGGAAGCCGTGCACAAGGCCGACGTGGCCACGGCCGGACACTTGGGACGCCGGGTGACCGAGACGGCAAGGGTGTTCGCGCGCGGGAGCGTCGCCGCGTAGCCGGGCTGCGGGTCTGAACCGATCCCGGGGCCGTTCTCGTATGCGCTGCCCGCACACTGTCCTGAGTCCGCGTGCCGGCCCGACGCGCGGGTGCCCCCCTGCTGCCAGGCAGCAGGGGGCACGGTGGCTCTGCTGTCCGGGGTCCGGGATATTCCGCTTGCTGAGCTCAACCACAATGTGGTCGCGCTGGCCCGCGCGGCGACCGTACTGGACATCCCGCTGGTCGTCACCGCCCCACCGCGGCCGACAGCATGTGGGGGCCGACCGCGCCTCGCTCGAGGTGTGCGCGGCGCTGCCCGCGATCGCTGCGACGGCCGCCGGATACGACGCGTACGTCGCTGTGGATGCTTCGGGCACCTTCAGCCAGGCCAAGCGGGAGGCCGGGCTGCTGCGCATGCAGCAGGCGCGCGTCATCGTCAGCGACTACGCCACTCTCATGGTGGAGGCTCTGGCCGACAACGCCGCCCCTCAATCCGGCGCCCTCTACGCCGCCCTCGACATGCCGTTCGCCGTCCTGGCAGGCCAGGTCTCCGCCGCCTACCAGGCCTAGGGTTGGCGGGCTTACCGCATCGGTCCAGAGGAACGGGGCGCGGGGCCACCCGAGAGGTGGCGGCCTCAAGACCTGTTGTCAGACCGCACCACTACGGTGGCGGGCGTTCACACACCCACCACGGAAGGCTGGCGATGGGCGCGAGCGGCTGGGACTACCTGACTCGGTACCAGGGCAGTGTCGAGGCGACGTTGGTCGCGGTGCAGAAGCAAGTCCTGGCGAGCGGCGACTACATCTGGCCCTGGGAAACCCGGGCCGAATACGGCGTCACGGGCGATGAGTTGTTGCCGCGACCGTCGTCGTTGGACGGGCTCGACGCGGCCAAGGGCACCGATGAGTTCTGGGACGAGGGCACCCACACGATCCTCGACATCGGCGAGGTGGTCCACACGGCCGACCCACCCGACCCGTACGATCCCGACGACTCCGGGACGCTACGACCACTCCGGCACGAGCGCATACGGCACCACTTCGGCACCGACCGGCCGACGCCTGCCCAGTTCCAGGAACTGCTCGCCCGCGACAGGGACTGGTCGATCCAGCCGAACCTCGACCAGGTGCTGACCGACGAGTGCCAGATGAGGTGGACCGGTTTGTACGTCATCCTCTACACCGACGACGAACCCAGCCACGTGGGAATCTTCGGATACTCGGGGGACTGAACAGAAAGCAGCCGGGACCAAGCGTGAAGTCTCCAAGACACTCAGGAAGATCATGTCAACCTGATGTGTTCCCATGGAGGTTGGAGACGGCTCGGTGACCTTACGAGTGCCTGCCCCGCCCCGCATCGCGGCTGCGCGACTCAACGCCTCGGCGCGCTCGCCGTCGGTGCCCAGGACCCGTCGAGCGCCACGCCCGCGGCTTCGGCGACCCGGGCGCGGGACTCCAGCAGCCGGGTGCGCAACGCCGGCAGGTCGACGTCGAGCAGTCGGCCGTTTCGCTTGACCGGCTTTCCGGCGATGAAGACGCTGTCCACCAGCCCGGGGTGACCGGCGGAGACGACCGTGCCGACGGGATCCGTGACCGGGAAGACCGTGAGGTCCTCGGCGTCGAGGAGGATGAAGTCGGCGTCCTTGCCGACACTGAGGCTGCCCGTCCGGGCGTCGAGTCCACAGGTGCGGGCGCCGTCCACCGTGGCGAATTCGACGAAGTCCCGCGCCGTGAGGCCGCCGTTCAGACCGCGCTGGACGGAGAACGCCGTGCGCATGGTGGCGAACATGTCGCCGCCGGCGGACGGGCAGTCGTCGATGGACAGTGACGGGCGGATACCGGCGGCCAGCATGCGGCCGGTCTCGGGCCAGCCGAAGCCCATCTTCAGCTCGACGTCCGGGCTGATCGACACCGAGCAGCCCGCGTCGGCCATCATCGCCACCTGGTCGTCGGAGATGCCGTTGCCGTGCACGAAGGTCGTGCGGTCATCCAGCAGTCCGCGGTCGCGCATGTCCGCGATGGGGCGCTCACCGCTGGGCCAGCCCGTGGCGGCGTGTACGTGGACGCTCACCCGCAGTCCGAGTTCCCGTGCCAGTGCGACATCGGCGGCGGTAGTGTCCATCGAGGTCCGCTGCGGACCGCGCAGCCCCAACGCCATGCCCTCGTCCGGCAGTTGGGATCGCACGCGCTTGACCTCGGTGGCGATCGACTCGTCGGCCACGCCCGCGCCGTAGCAGAACACCGAGTGGCCGGGCGCGTCACGCAGCGCCTGGATCGCGGCGTCGGCGTTCTCCGGACGGTCGGAGCAGTGGAACCAGTCGAGCATGGTCGTGACGCCCGAGCTCAGTGCCTCGATCCGGCCCAGCAGGTTGCCCAGGTACACGTCCTCCGGCCGGTAGTGCGGCCGGAGCGTGCCGTGCATGGCTGTGCCGTACTCGCGGAAGGTCCAGTTGGCCCCGATGCCACGGAAGGCGGTCTGCCAGGTGTGCCGGTGGGTGTCGACGAAACCGGGCATCACGATCTTGCCGCGGGCGTCGACGACCTCCGCCTCGGCTGTGTCCACGTCGGCGGCGACCGCCGCGATCCGACCGTCCTCGATGAGCAGGTCGCCCTGCGGGAGATCGCCGACGGCCGGGTCCATGCTGACCACCATGCCGCCGCGTATCAATGTCCTCATCGGGTGAGCTCCTCTCGCGCAGTTGACGCATCAACTCTAGGAATGTGGAGTTGATGCGTCAACTGTGTGTCTCCGGCGGGTAGGATTTCCGCCATGACGGAGACCCGCGACCTGGATCCCGAGGAGTGGGAGCTCTGGGGCGCTTGGACGCGCGCGCAGCGGCTGCTCACCCAGGAGCTCGACCGTGCCCTCCAGCGCGACTTCGGCATCTCCAAGGCCGAGTTCAGCGTGCTGATGACCTTGTGGCGCGCGGCCGGGCCCGAGCTGCGCGTCGGCGAGCTCTCCGAGTCGCTCGGCTGGGAGAAGAGCCGCGTCTCGCACCAGCTGACCCGCATGGAGAAGCGCGGTTTCGTGGCACGGACCGAAAGCGGCGCCTACGGCCGCCGTACCGGGATCAAGCTGACCACCGAGGGGCGTAGTGCCGTGCAGAGCGCCATCACCGGCCACGCCGGCAACATCCGCCGCCACTTCTTCGACACGCTCACTCCGCGGCAGGCCGATGCCATTCGGGCGTGGAGCGAGCAGATGATCGAGCGCATGGAATCGCACGGCGACGTCTCCGCCTGACGGCCATCGGAGACCGACTACGCTGTGCCGCCACCCCCGGCACCGGTGATCAGCTGCGGTCTTCGACGCTGCTGCCGGCGATCGCCAGGAACAGTTCGCGAGCCCGCTCGCAGAACTGCTCGACATCCGCGACGTCCGGCTCGTCGCCGTCCGCCAGCATCCGGGCCTGGAGCTGCTCGGAGCGCAGCCCGCCATAGCGGGCCCGCACCTCCGCGGTCACCGGCTGAACCGCGATGTGCAGGTGCTTGCGAGCGTCGAGGCCATGCGACCACACGCAGACGTAGGTCTGCTCAGGCTGGCACAACGTCTCTACGACGCGAGCGGTATCGCGCAGCAAGGGGCCGAGTTCCGCCGCTGCCGCGTCGTCGAGATCCGCGATGGCCACGACGTGCTCCCGCGGACCGACGATCAAGGTGCCGAGATTCATCGGACCGACGACGTGGTTCACCACCCAAGCAGTGGTTTCGTGCAGGACACCCCCGGGCAACTCCCGGCGCCCGGCCAGAAGGTCGCACCCAAGACACCCCGTCACATCCACGCGCACCAGCCTACACAGACCCGCGGCGATGAAGCCGACTGCCAACCTGGGTGAACTGTCCGCCAGTTGGCTTGCGTACGCGGTAAGTGCACACTGTGGTCGAGGCTGAGGAACATGACCACGGGAACGCCGACATGGGTATGCCCCGGATTCCCGGCCGCTGGCTGTGGCCAGTCGCTCCCCAGGGAGGTCGGCGTGCGGCCACGCTGGATCGTATCGTGGTTTCTCAGGAGGGGGTTGCTTCGCTGGGCTCGGCCGTGCCAGCGGCCGCGTCCGGGGTGGCAGCCGAGTAGAAGACGGACCTCTGCTGCTTGGTGCGGTGCGCTTGGCCCTTGGCGACGAGCGACTCGAGGGTGCCGCGCACGACTGTGGCCTTGATCTCGCGGTCCGGGAGGGCTCGGGTGAGGGCGGCGGTGATTTCGGCTGCGGAGCGCGGTTCACCGTGCTGGGCGAGGTCATCGCGGATGAGGTCCCGAGCGTGGGCACACCCGCCTCCCGTGCCCGCTTGGTCCGGCTCCTGCCGGACTCTGCCCCTTTCCTCTTTCCGCTGGTCTTTCCGCTGGTCGTGTCGGCCTTCTTCTTCGGTTTGCGTGCTGACGGCGACGCGGACTTCCGGGTGGGGGACGAGCCGTTCTCCAACCCGCTGACGCCGGTGTCGTCCGGTGCGTCACCGGTGGCTTCGTTGTCGAGGGTCTGCCGCATGCTGAGCAGGAGCGTCCGGTTGTTCTCCAACGCCGACAGTTGTCGTTGCAACGTCGCGATGTCGGCGCTGAGGCGTTCGTGTTCGGCTGCGTTGCGTTCGAGGTCGGCGGTGATCTGTGCCGTGTACTGGGTTTTGAGACTGGTGTTGTCGGCAGAGGTGTCCATCACAAGCTCCCTCGTCTGGGTGTCTTTTCATGTTGGTGGTGGATGGTACCTCTGCGCGAGGGCTACGCGGCCACTGACTTCGGCGGGCAGGTGCGTATGTGACGCGTGCGTCGTCCACGCATTCCTCTTGCGACCGGGGCTCCGCCGAGCGCTGGGGGCACCCATCCGGCTCCCGAAGCCTCGGGTCGCGGCGGCCTGGAGGATGGTGACGAGGATCGGGCCAACGGACAGTGCCGCGCGGGCGCCGAGCAGGGCGCCTGGCCAGAGCACCTGGACCATGTCACTGTTCCGGGGTCTTGTCGATGACGCGGCTGCGCCCGCGGAACTCGGCGATGACCTCCGCGCCCCGTAGGACGGTCACGTCGTAGATTCCGCTGCGGCCGAATCGGGTGCGTTCACAGGCGGATGCTGTCAGGACGTCACCTTCCTTGACGGGGGCGGTGAACGCGATGTCGGCGCCCGCCGCGACGGTGACGGGGCCATGACTGTTGCAGGCGCAGGCGAATGCCGTGTCGGCGAGCGCGAAGATGTAACCGCCGTGGGCGATGCCGTGGCCGTTGAGCATGGCCGCGGTCACGGTCATCCGGACAAGGGCCGAGCCGTCCCCCGCCTCCAGGAGTTCCATGCCCATGCCCTGAGAGGCCCGGTCGGTGGCGAACATCGCACGTGCCGGGTCGGTTTCCGGGGCCGAATCGCTTGTCACAGGGCCACCTCCATGGCGTCGCCGACCGGCCCACGGCCCTGGCGGGCGATGTCGGACAGGCGGTTGAGGATCAGTTCGATGTCGTCGCGGGTGGTGCGGTGGTTGGTGACACAGATCCGTATGCCGTGGCGGCCGTCGAGGCGTGCCGGGCCGAGGAGCGCGGTGCCTTCCTCGATCAGCGTGGCGAGTACGGCGGTGTGGTCGGCCTCGGTGGCGTCCTTGATCCGGAAGCAGACGGCTGTCAGCGATACGGGCGCCATGAGCTCCAGATCCGGAGCTGCCTCGATGAGGTCGGCCATGTACTGGGCGAGGTCGAGCGTGTGGTCTATCGCGGCCCGGAAGGCATCGACACCGAAGGCCTGCAGAGCGCTCCAAACCTTGAAAGCCTTGAAACTGCGGGACAGTTGGGGTCCGTAGTCCATGTAGTCGACCATCAGGGGATCTTCTTCCACGGTGAGGTACGAGGAAGGGAAGGCATAGGCCTGCGCCAGCTGGGTGCGGTCGCGTACCAGCAGACAGCCCGCCTCCAGGGGAGCGAACAGCAGCTTGTGCGGGTCGAGGGCGATGGAGTCCGCTCGGGCGCATGCCTCGAAGACCTCACGTTTGCGTTCGGACAGCACGAACAGCGCGCCGTATGCGCCATCGAGGTGCAGCCACAGATCCTGGCGCGTGCACACATCCGCTATGTCGGCGATCGGATCGATGGAGCCGCTGGTGACCGTTCCCGGGGTTGCGACGACGCAGAACGGCTCCAGCCCGGCCGCCCGATCAGCGCGGATGGTCTCCTCCAGGACATCGACGCGCATGCGGTACCGGTCGTCGGTGGGGACATGGCGGACGTTGTTCAGGCCGATACCCAATATGGCGGCGGCCTTGTCGACACACCGGTGTGCTTCGGCGGAGGTGTACACCACCAGCTGGGGACCGGCCGTCTGCAGGCCCTGCTCGCGGAAGCGGGGGCGGCGGGCATGCAGGGCGGTGGTGAGAGCGTTGAGGGTGGCGATCGAACCGCCTCCGGTGAGGATCCCGCCCGCCTGATCACCGTAACCGAACAGCCCGCACAGCCAGGTGATGACGGCGCGCTCGACCACGCTCGCGGCCGGTGAGAGCTGCCAGAAGTTGCAGTTCTGGTTGATGGTGGCGGCGATCGCCTCGGCGTACGGGGCGATGCCGTTGGGCGGGCCGAGTACGTAGGCGAGGAACCGGGGATGGGCCACTGTGGTCGAGTTCGGGAGGATCTTCTGGTTGATCTCGCGGAAGAGTCCCTCCACTCCGATTCCCTTGTCGGGGAACGGCGTCGTCAGCAGGCCGGCGAGAACTTCGCGGTCCACATCGGGCACGAGGGGCCGCTGGGCAATGGACTGTTCGTAGTCGTCGAAGAACGTGGCCAGGAGTCGGCCTGCAGTCTCTCTGTCGTCTTCGTCCAGCCCGAGTATCGGTTTGTTGGGCATATCTGAGTCTCCGGGTACGTGGTGGGCGCGTTGATAGGGGCATGCTAGCCACGACCCTGCCGCACGGGATGCCAAAGATGCCCTGAATTGCGGCGGACATTAGCATGGGATGCCATGGATAAGACGGATCGAGCAATCCTCGCGCACTTGATGGAGAACGGGCGTCTCGCCAACACCGAGCTGGCCGACCTCGTGGGCCTGTCCCCTTCCCCGTGCCTGCGCCGGGTGCGGCAACTCGAAAGCAGCGGCGTGATCACCGGCTACCATGCGGCGGCCGATCCAACCGCCATAGGCCGCGGGTTCCACGTGCTGCTGCATGTCGAGATGGCGGCGCAGGACAAGGGCACCATCGAGGCATTCGAAGCCGCGGTCACCGAGCTCGACGAGGTGGTGCACTGCCTGCGGCTGTTCGGCCAGCCCGACTACCTGCTATGGGTCGCCGTACCCGACCTCCAGACCTACGAGCGCTTCTACATGGCCGAACTCACCGGTCTGCCCGGAGTGGCACGAACCAACTCGCAGTTCACCATGAAGACGATCAAGAGCACCCCGGGGCTGCCCATACCCTCACCGTGAACCTTCGCCAACCGCATCACCGTCCTCGACGGAGGCCGCGTGCATGAGGAAGGTATAAGGCCCGCGCCTGGCCCAGGAACTACGGTGTGCGTCATGGCGAGAGGAACCGATCGTGCCGCCTTGGCCGCAGAGGTGTGCACCGCGCTGAAGAGGTGTTGCCCGGGCTCGAGTGCGGAGCCGACCGGCTCGCTGGCATCAGGCACGGCGGACTCCTTCAGCGACATCGATATCGCGTGGGTGGTACCGGACGCGCGGTTCCCGGACTGCCTTGCTCGTGGGGTGGCGGCGCTGGGAGAGGTCCAGCCGGTCGGCAGCGTGCGCAGCGACCCGGACTTCCACCACTCCGACCGTCGGCGCCTGCTGTTCGTCCGCTTCGCAGGGGTGCCGCTGTTCTGGCGGCTAGATCTGGATGTCCGCACCGCATCGGTCGCGGGCGACCCGCACTACGACGAGGGGAACCCGGCAGCACGCGCCCGTGAAGACGAGTGGTCACGGCCCGCCAGCGCCCTGGCCAACGCCATCGGCGCGGTCAAAGCGGTGGCCCGCAAGCGGGAGGCTGAGGCCCGCGGTCTGCTGGACCGGGGGTTCGCACGGATCGGCGAGGATGACCGGGCCACCGGCGACTGGGCGAACGACGTGACCCGGCTCGCGCGCGTCGCCGCACTGCGCGATTCCGCCCTGACGGACCTGGCCGCCCAGGTCATCGAGCTCGCGGCCCGGCACCTCGGCAGCGGCAGCGCCTGACGCGACCACCACCGGATTGGGATTCGGCTGGCCGGTGCCGGTTTCCTCGGCCGGCTGGGGCGGCGGCGCCTTCCGGGCCAGGCGCCGGGCACCACCGCACCCAGTACCGGTCGGTGCTCGAGAAGATCCGCGTCCCCTGGATCGGGGGGCCGGGTCGGCCGTGCAAGAAGCCCGGCAGCCGCACCGCGGACAAGGCCTACGGCAACAGCCCCTGCCGCGAGTACCTCCGGTGCCGGAGCGTTCGGCACACCGTTTGGAGTGAGACGCGCCAGCGCTGGTGCGCGTGGCGACAGACGATGCGTCAGCTCGGCAGCGCATACTCGGGTGGAGCTCATTCTCCCGGGAGGCGTCGTGCCGCAGTCGGAGCCAGCTGACGCACGGATGCGGGCCTGCGGGGTCGCCGAAGTGTCCGGTCCGGTCCAGTCGCTACGGCTGCCCAGGCCCCAGTCACCCGGGCCAGGCGAGATCTTGCTCGACGTGCTGGCCGCCGGGGTCGGCGCCTGGGACCAGCTGCTTGCCTCCAGCAAATGGGACGTGGGCCTGCGCCTTCCGGCGGCCCTCGGGGTGGAGGGCGCAGGTCGTGTCGTCGCCGTGGGTCCGGATGTCACGGCCCCTGCCGTGGGTGACCTGGTGCTGGCGCACAGTGCTCCGCTGCCCGGGCACAGCGGCTTTTGGGCCGAGCAGGCGCTGCTGCGAGCCGCGGACGCGGCACCTCTGCCCGAAGGCCTGGACCCGGCGCGGGCGGCGGCCCTCCCCATCAACGGCCTGACCGCCTGTCAGGCTCTGGACTGGTTGGACCTGTCCAGCGGCATGCACCTGCTGGTGACGAACGGAGCGGGAGTGACCGGAGCCCTCGTCCTGCAACTCGCGGTCGCGGCCGGAGTCCATGTGACGGCGACGGCGTCCCCCCGTTCCTTTGACCGGCTGCGCGGCCTGGGCGCGACAGACGTCATCGACTACCGCCGCCCCGCCTGGCCGCGCGAGGTCGGTCGCACCTTCGACGCGGCGCTCGCCGCAGCCGCCGGAACGGCCGCCACCGCCGGGGAACTCGTCCGCCCCGGCGGTCGGCTGTGCTCCATCACCTCGGACGCCCCGCCCGCGAGCGCTGAACTCACTTCGACCGATCTCTACGTCCGTCCGGACGCAGAGACTCTCGCTGTCCTCGCCGGCCAGCTCCGCGACGGCGTACTCGACCTGCCCACAGAGGTACTTCCCCTTGATGAGGGCCCCGACGCCTTCGACCGGTCATCAAGGGGCCTCACCAGCGGAACCAAGCTCGTGCTCCGCGTCACCGGCCCAGCTTCCTCGGACACCATGCCGACGTAGAAGCCCCAGCCCTTTAACTCGTTCGACTTCGTCTTCCACGGCGGTTTTTGAAGTAAATCGTGCGAGGGCCTCGACTGAGTACCGGCACTTCACCAGATAAGACGTCCTCTTAATGGAAAATACGGAAAAGGCTCCGGGGCCGGCGTGCCAGTAGGTGGGACCTGGCGTACGCTGAGCAGATGTAGGGAGTTCTGTGGTGCAGATGTGAAAGGACACCCGTATGAGAATGCGTGCCACGATCGGTAAGGGTCTTCAGAGCGCAGGATTCTCAACGATCCGCTATGGACTGGCACTCAATCTCCTGTCGATTGGGCGGCTGAAGTTCGAAAGTTATGAGGTCGAGAACATTCGGCCCTTGATCACCGCGAGCCCTGTATTCTCGCGACTCCTCACCGAATTCGGCGAACAAAAACTGGCCAGGGTCATCGGTGTAACAGAGATGGTTGTGGGATCACTGATCGCGGCGAGACCGTTCGCGCCGAGAGCCTCGGCACTAGGAAGCCTGGGGGCTGCGGGGATATTCGCCACGACTCTCAGTTTCCTGGCCACAACGCCCGAGGCATGGCAGGAGCGGCGCGGAGAACCAAAGCTCTCTCTCGCCGGCCAGTTCCTGGTGAAAGACATCGTGTTGCTGGGGGCTTCCCTGCTCACGGCTGCCGAATCTCTGCAGACCGGACAGCGCACGTAGTCCACCACCACGTGTACCGTGCCATCAACAATAAGTCGGCGCTTTTGCCAAACGGCTCCCGATTTTGCTCGACAATTCCCGGGGAGCGGCAGATGGACGCATCGGACGAACTCCTTGAGAGGGCCACCCCGTCGGCTCTCGTGACCCTGGATGGCGTCATCCGCCGCCTCAACGCCGCGATGGCCACGGCGCTGGGCAGGCCGTGGGAGCAGTGCGTAGGTCGCGCCTTCAGCGAGCTCTTGCCCGACAATCAGCGCCTCGCGGCCGAAAGCCTGCTGACACACGGGGCCACGGCGAAGAGGCTTGCGATGCGTGTGCTGGAGTTCCCCGGAACAGGCACGGCATCTGTGGTCTGCCTTGTCGAGGCGCGGCCGGTGAGGGATCCCGCAGGCGGTGCGCAGCTTGTGTGGGTGCATTCGTTGGACGCCAAGCACGACCTGGGCGGTTTGCTGATCCCGTTCCAGCTTGCGGCCAGGTCCGCCGGCCTCGGCCTGTGCATGTGTTCACCCCATGAGCACCAGGTGGAGTGGATGGGCGGCGCACCTGCTCTGGCCGCGCTTTTCCCACAAGCGTCCGTATCCCTGTCCATGGTGGTCCGGCAAGTCCACCCTGATGACCGCAAGGGCCTGCGGCGGCTGATGCGCTCGGACGCCGCCCAGTCCCCTGGATCAGGTCGCGGTTCCTTACCGAGCACGGTGGCTGGCGCGTACTGGCCAGCCAGACTCGCAGGGTCACGTTGGGGTATGCCGGTCCCGAAAGGGTCTTCGGGGTGATCCGCGACGACACCCAGGTGGAGGCGCGCCGGGAGGAAATGCTGGCCGCCGTGAGCGCTGAGCGGCAGCGCACCGAGGAGATCGCCGCATTCTCCTCCGCCCTGTTCACCGCCGCCACCGAGCAGGAACTGCAGCAGGTCGTCCTGACCCGGCTGGCCGCGGCCTTCGGCGGTACCGGCGCCCTCTTCGCGCTCGTCGACGACGGGCGCCTGCGGGTTTCCTCGGATGCCCAGATCCCCACCTGGCAGGCCGACGCCCTGCACGGCCTGTCGCTGGATGAGGACCGCCCACTGCCCAGCGCGATCCGCACCGGCCGGCCGGAGTTCATCCCCAACCGGGAGGAGCTCGCCCGTCGTTGGCCGCACGAAGACAGCCTGCCCTTCCGGCGGCCCGGCCCCGACCTCGCCATGTCGATCACCCCCCTCAGCCCGGTGGGCGACCGGCCGCTGGGCGCCTGGGCGGTGACGTACGACAGCGAGTGCCTCCCGTCCCCGGAGCAGCTCGCCTTCATGACCACTCTGGCCGAGCTGGCAGGCCAGGCACTCAGGCGCATCAGGTTGCAACAAGCCCACATCGAACTGTCAACAGCGCTCCAGCAGAGCATGCTCCCCACACTGCCCGAGCACCTCCCGGGCCTGAAGATCGCCGCCCGCTACAGCCCAGCCGGTACGGGCTCGATATCGGCGGAGACTGGTACGACGCGTTCCTCCTGCCCGATGGTGCGGTCGCACTGGAGATCGGCGACGTCCAAGGGCATGACGTGGACGCCGCAGCTTTCATGGGACAGGTGCGCTCGTCCATGCGCGCGATCACCACCCACGAACCGGGTCCGGGAGCCGTGCTGACACGCACCAACGAGCTGCTCGTCACAATGGACGCACCACGCTTCGCCAGCTGCACCATGCTGCGCATCGATCCGCGCGACGGACAGGTCATCGGCACCAGCGCGGGCCACGTGCCGCTGCTCTTGGCGCGCGACGACGGCAGCCACGACATCCGCACACTCTCCGGCGGGCCGGTACTGGGAGTCGTGCCCGAGACCGACTACCCCGAGAAGACCTTCACGCTGGAAAAGAACACGGCGCTGGTCCTGGTCACCGACGGCGTCGTCGAAGGGCCGGGGCTGACCCTGGAAGCCGGGCTGGAACGAGCGGGAACGCTGGCCGGCCAGGCCCTCCACGACCGCCTCGACGTCGAGGCGACGGCAGACCGGATCCTCGACGCCGCGGTCGCGGTGGATCACCTCGACGACGTGGCCGTACTGGTGATCCGACGCGCTTAGAGGCCGAGCAGCTCGGCAGCCGGCACTGACCACCGTTGGTGACCATCACCAGCGCACAGTTTCTGCGCGGGCTCGAAGGTTGTCTCGCCGTAGTCGGCGTCGCACAGTATGCCGCCGGTTTCCTTCCCGGAGCTGTCGCTGGGGCCCGAGTCCCCTCACGCCGGCGCGCGCATCTTGTCGTGACCCACGAGGATGGGTGCTAGGAAAACCGAATGCCGGAGACTTGTAAAGCTGGCCGCGATGAGTCGGCATCCCGCAAACGCAGCTCCCTGGAAGGGAGGGACACTGTGGCGCGCCTCAGGATTCTCGTCGTGGGCGCGGGCTTCGCGGGCGTCGCCTGCGTGGGCCGCCTGGAGCGCCGGCTGGCTCCCGGCGCCGCGGACATCGCGCTCGTCACGCCGGTCTCCTACCAGCTGTATCTGCCGCTGCTGCCGCAGGTCGCGGCGGGCATACTCACTCCGCAGTCGGTGGCGCTGTCGCTGCGCCGCGGAAGGTACCGCACCAGGATTATCCCCGGCCTTGCCATCGGAGTGGACGCCCGAGCGAAGGTCTGCGTCGTCCGCCGGATCACCGGGGAACTGACGAACGAGCGCTACGACTACATCGTGCTCGCGCCCGGCAGCGTGACCCGCACCTTCGACATCCCCGGTCTGAAGGAACACGGCGCGGTATGAAAACGCTCGCCGAGGCCGCGTACCTGAGGGACCACGTCATCGCCCAGCTCGACCTGGCCGATGCCGCTGTCGACGAGCAGGAGAAGATCTCCCGACTGCAGTTCGTTGTCGTCGGAGGCGGCTACGCGGGCACTGAGACGGCGGCCTGCCTGCAGCGGCTCACCACCCACGCGGTGCGGCGCTACCCACGGCTCGATCCAAGCCTGATCAGGTGGCACCTGATTGACATCGCGCCGAAACTCATGCCCGAGCTGGGCGACAAGCTCGGCCGCAGCGCCATGGAGGTGCTCCAGCGGCGCGGGGTAGAGATCTCGCTCGGCGTGTCCGTCGCCGAGGCGAGGCCGGAGCAGGTCACCTTCACCAACGGCCGGGTCGTCCCCTCCCGGACCTTGATCTGGACCGCGGGAGTGGTCGCCAGCCCGCTGGTGGGAACGCTGGGGGCCGAGACGGTACATGGACGGCTCGCCGTCACCGCGCAGATGACGCTGCCTGGCTTCGACGGCGTCTTCGCGCTGGGGGACGGCGCCGCCGTACCCGACCTGGAGGGCGGCGGCGGCGCGGTCTGCCCGCCCACCGCGCAGCACGCCCACCGGCAGGCCAAGACAGCGGCGGACAACGTCATCGCCGCGCTCCGCGGCGAGCCGCTTCGGTCCTACCGGCACAGGGACCTCGGTCTGGTGGTCGACCTGGGCGGCAGGGACGCGGTCGCCAAGCCGGTGGGCGTCGAACTGCATGGGATGCCCGCGCAGGCGGTGGCCCGGGGCTACCACGTGGGGGCGATGCGAACCAATGTCGCCAAGGCACGGGTGTTGACGAACTGGATACTGAACGCGGCCGCGGGCGACGACTTCGTACGGATCGGGTTCCTCGCTGAGGAACAGCCGTCGCTGCGGCACTTCGAACAGACCGACGCCTACCTGACACCGCGGCAGGTGCGGGAGCACACCGCCTCACTCAACGCCCACCAGGGCTGACGCCGCCGCCCCGGCCTGCCGTCGAAGGCGCCGAGCGCCCACCGGTTCCGGCGCCCGTTATCGCGAAGGCGCTCGGTTACCACGACAAGACAGCCACTCGCCTGGTCACGGAAGCCGGGGGAACCTGGAGCCGATACGCCCCTGGCGACCACACACGGTGACACCAGGACCGACCTCAACGAGGAATACGCGACACCTCAACACGCGAGCCACCAGTCCCGAGGCCGACATAGCTGAGCGTCGGCGTGCTCGCAGTGGACGCGGACGGGTACCGGGCGCTGGTCTCCTACGGCGAGGTCGTCCCGGGCTCCGGCAACCGGGGCGCGATCCTGGCCGTCGAGCAGGACGGGGCACCGCTGGCCCGACCCCGGCTGGTCGTGATCGGCGAGGTCACCGAGGGATCTCAGCGGTGTGCGCGGGGGTGTAGCGCTCGCCCACTACCTGGTCGCTCAGCGGGTCCAGCGCGGCCAGCGCCTCGGCGTCGAGGGTGAGCTCCAGCGCGGCCGCGTTCTGCTCCAGCCGGGCCGGGCTGCGGGTGCCCGGAATGGTCGCCACCGCCACCCCGAGCCGCTCGGCCTGGGCGTACACCCAGGCCAGCGCCACCTGGGCCGGGGTGGCACCCAGCTGGTCGGCCACCGCGCGCACGGTCTGCGCGATCTTCTCGTTGGCCTCGCCCGCCTCGCCGGCGAAGCGGGGGTTGGTGCGCCGGAAGTCCTTCTCGCCCAGCGTGGAGCGGTCCAGGGCGCCGGTCAGGAACCCCCGCCCCAGCGGCGAGTACGGCACCAACCCGACCCCCAGCTCGGCCATCACCGGGGTGACCGCCTCGACGTCGCGGCTCCACAGCGAGTACTCGCTCTGCACCGCGGTGATCGGGTACACCGCGTGCGCCCGGCGCAGCAGCTCGCCGTCGACCTCGGACAGGCCCAGATGGCGGACCTTGCCCGCCTCGACCAGCTCGGCCATCGCCCCGACGGTCTCCTCGATCTCCACGTCCTGGGGCGGGCGGTGGGCGTAGTACAGATCGATCACCTCGACGCCCAGCCGCAGCAGCGAAGCGTCGCAGGCGCGCAGCACGTAGTCCCGGGCACCGCGGATGCGGCGTGCCCGGTCACCGGCGCTGCGGTCGATGCCGAACTTGGTGGCCAGCTGCACCTGGTCCCGGCGGCCGTGGATGGCCCGGCCCACCAGCACCTCGTTGTGCCCGGTGCCGTAGGCGTCGGCGGTGTCCAGGAACGTGATGCCCAGCTCCAGGGCCCGGTTGATGGTGGCCAGGCCGCCGTCCCAGTCGGCGGCGCCGTAGCTCTCGCTCATCCCCATGCACCCCAGGCCCATCGCGCTGACGGTGAGACCGGGCGAGCCGAGCGTGGTTCGGGTGATCATGCGCGGATACTCCTCCTGCCCGGCGGACCGGGCGGTACCTCGAGGGCTGACGAACGCCTCGACACTAGGATTTGGAGCGCGCTCGAAGTCAAGCCGGAGGACCGGCCCCCGCCGGCGGGTCAGGGTGAGGGTAAAACGGTCCACCGGCAACAGGTGGCCATAGGGCCCGGACACCGCGCAGACGGATCATCGATGCCCAGGTCGCCGAGATCCCCGCCTACACCGCGTTCACCGGCCGCAAGAAGAGTGAGCAGGTCACCGCCCGGCTGATCGTGCGCCGGGTCCGCGACCTGGCCAAACCCGCCACCGCTGGCGGGGCGGGTTGGTCAGTGGCGTCGGGCTGCCTCGGGGGCGCGTGGACGGTGCCGAACAGTTGTGTCCAGGCGTGCTGCCAGGGCCGTCGCTGCGGTAGGTGCAGCGTCAGGCGCCGGGCGGAGCGGGCGATCCTGGCAGGGACACGGACGAGGTGGGCGCGCAAGGTGGCGGTGTTCCCGCTCGGCCTGGAGGGTCTGGGCGGGGTTGTCGGTGAAGAACGGGTGGTAGCGCCAGACGGGGAACAGTTCGCCCTGCTCGCCTGCGGTGGCGGGTTTGGCCAGGTCGCGGACCCGGCGCACGATCAGCCGGGCGGTAACCTGCTCACTCTTCTTGCGGCCGGTGAATCCGGTGTAGGCGGGGATCTCGGCGACCTGGGCATCGAAGATGAGCTCGCCGGTGTCGGGATCGGGCACGGTGGTGGGGTAGGTGATCTGCTGCCATGCGGCCTCGGGGATGGCCAGGACGGCCCGTTTGACGGCATAAGTCCCATCGCCCCAGCTCAGAGGGCATCCGCGTCTTCATGTCCAAGCCCTGCACCGGCTATTGCCCGGTGGATCGAGGCTTAGACGTCATCGGCGCCCTGATCTGCCTCGCCGGGTTGCCGGCAGGCGGTGGCGGGCCGCAGGCTCCGCCATGCGCGAGCCGGAAGAGGCGTTCGGCGATGGGCAGGCCGCGATCGAGGAGCTGCGAGCGAAGGCGGAGGACCGTGGATTCGCGTATTCCACGGAGGTCGCAATGCCGAACCGACGGGTGGTGCACTCCTGGCCGTACGTCGGCGGGTCCCGGGGTTGCCCGGACACGCCGAACCGAGCCATGCCGGAGCGGGCCAGCGCGGGGGATCGGTGCGCTGGGACAGGGGAATGGCGCAGCCGCTCAGTGGAGATGTGATCACACCGTGATCACGACCTTGCCGTGGACGTGGCGCCCGGCCTGCAGGGTCACGGCGTCACGGATCCGCTCGATCGGGAAGGTCGCGGCGATCGGCACGGTGATCCTGCCCGCGAGGATCGCGTCGGTGATGCGCTTCAGGGCGTCCGGACCCGCGTCGGTGCCGCCGGTCGCGCGCACGCCGCCGGGAGGGTTGGGCCCCGCGGCGATCGTGGAGATCCGTTCCGGCGGTACGCCGAGCGCGAGCGCGGTCTCGGCCGTTTCGGTGCCGAACAGGTCGGTCGCGGCGGTCACGCCGTCGGGAGCCAGTGTCCGTACCCGGTCCGCGAGCCCCGGGCCGTATGCCACGGGCTCGGCACCCAGCTGCCGCAGGAACTCGAAGGTGCTCTCCGAGGCGGTACCGATCACTCTGGCTCCGGCGTGCTTCGCGAGCTGTACGGCAAACACGCCGACGCCACCGGCGGCGCCGCCTATCAGGACGGTGTCGCCGGACCGCAGGTCGATCGCAGCCAGTGCGGCGGCGGCGGTCAGGCCGGCCACCGGAAGCGTGCTCGCCACCTCGTCGCTGATGCCCTCCGGCGTGTGAAAGACAGACTCGGACGCCTCGGCGGACGTCTTGACCACCACGAAATCGGCGGCGGCTCTGCCCAGCGCGCCTCCGTGGACGCGATCGCCCACGGCAAAGCCCGTGGCGCCGTCGCCGACCTCGTCCACGACACCGGCGAAGTCGTATCCGAAGCCGGATGGCACGGTGACGCCGAACTGCTCCGCCACTTCGGGCAGCGAGACAAGCAGCCAGTCCATGGGATTCAGCCCGACGGCCGCCACGCGGACACGCACCTCGCCCGGGCCGGCGTGCGGTTCCGAAACGTCTCGCAGTTCCAGCACCTCGGGGCCTCCGAACGCCTGGTAGATGACGGCTCGGCTCATGGATGGACCTCCAGTCGAGTAAACAACTCATGATGGGACTTGGTCCCATCACTATACACGGGTGACGGGACCAAGTGCCGTACACTGTTGTCATGGCCCGATGGCAACCCAACGCACCAGAGCGACTCGCTGTCGCCGCCCTCGAACTGTTCGAGGAGCGGGGCTACGAGAACACGACGGTGATCGAGATCGCGGAGCGCGCGGGGCTGACGAAGAGCACTTTCTTCCGACACTTCCAGGACAAGCGGGAAGTGCTCTTCGGCGGGGACACGATGGCCGGACTGCTCGCCGAGGGGATCGCCGCGGCTCCGGCAACCGCCAAGCCGTTCGAGGCGGTGGCTCATGCCCTGGACGCGGTCGGGAGGGAGGCTTTCCACCCCGCTCGGCGCGAAATGAGTGCCCGCAGGCGGGAAGTGATCGCCGCCAACCCGGAACTGCGGGAACGTGAGGCGCTGAAGGGCCTCGGTCTCACCGCATCGATGACCGACGCGCTCAAGCGGCGCGGCGTTCCCGAACTGACCTCGTGCGTGGCCGCGGAACTGGGCGCGCTCGCGTTGAAAATCGCCTACGAGCGCTGGAGCGGCACGACTGACGGCGACGACTTCGGTGACGTCGCGCGGCGAGCCCTCCGTGATGTGCAGGCAGCCGGCGCCGTGCACTGACCCTTTCCCATATTGAGTGGGCGGCGTTCTTTCCGTCGGCGGTTCTGCTTGCTGCTACGGCGGGGGCTGATCAGTTGTTGATCCTGCGTAACGGCTTGCGTCACGGTCCGCGTCCGGCGATGCCAGCTGGCCGGCGGTGGGCAATCGATAGTGGGTCGGCCTGTCCCGCTTGTCGCGGTAGCAGCCGCTGGTTGTGACCGGGAGGAGGGGGCCTCCTCCGGCGACAGATGAATCAGGCTTCTGTGATGGTTCGGCCTGGCATCGGCTCCGCGAGCGCGGCCCGCCAGGCCGGGGCGCCGAAGGGTTCGGCGAAGTACTGCGTCTCGTGCACCACGTGCTGGTCGGCGAATTCCATGATGCTCACCGAGTACGAAGGCGCACCGTCGTAGGTGATGACGCATTCGCTCACCCACAGATTGGCATGGCCGGTGATCCGCCGGACGGTGAAGTGCCGGTCGGCCGGGTGCTCGCCACGTTGCGCCGAAATCGTCGCTCGGCCCCGGAACCGCTCACCTGACTGCGGGTAGTCCAGAATCGCGTCCGTGGCGTAGATGACGTGTTCGGCTTCGGCGTTCCCGCGTTCCGAGGCCCGCCAATGCTCCTCGATCGCGGCTCTGGTCCGGGAGTCAGCATCCACGGCACCGCCCTTCCACAGCGGTGGCAGCCTGGGCACTCCGGACCACAGGCGGCCCGGCACCAGGCGGCCGTGGGCCGCCAAGTCCTTCCCTTTGGCCGGACCGGCGGACCGGCGGATCGGGGGATCGGCGGATCGGCCTCTCGGACTCCGTCCGAGGCTGTTCAGGAACTGTCCGTGCGGGTGAGGCGGGTGAGGCCATTGCGCGATTCACAGGACCTTGAGCAGGCGTTCGGCCAGGGGGATGCCGATGCGGGGTTCTGTCCGGTGTACAGGTTGCGGTCGACCACCGTGTAGGGCTTCCACTTCTCGCCCTTGGTGAAGTCGACGCCGAGTTCGATGAGTTCGGTCTCCAGTGTCCAGCGGGCCCTCTTGGCAAGGCCGACTTCCTCCTCTTCCTCGTTGGTGAAGCCGGTGACCCGGTAGCCGGCGAAGGGCGATTTCCCGTGGATCCTGGTCGCCAGCATCGCCGCCGGGGCGTGGCAGACGATGGCGAGGGGTTTGCCGGAGGGCAGGGCCGCCGTCAGCAGGCGGCCGGCGTCGGCGTCGACGCTCAGGTCTTCCATCGGTCCGTGGCCGCCGGGGAAGTAGACGGCGTCGTAGTCGTCCAGTCTGGCATCCGCGAGGTGGATCGGGCGCCGCATCACCTCCGCGGAGCGGATGATCGCCTCCAGGTCGAGTGCGATCTGCGCGCTGCCCGCCATATCGGGTCGCAGGCTCATCATGTCCACCGTCGGAACGGCTCCGCCGGGGGTGGCGACGGTGATCTCGTGGCCCGCTTCGGTGAGGGCCTTGTAGGGGGCGGCGAACTCTTCGGCCCAGTAGCCGGTCGCGTACCTGGTGCCGTCCTTGAGCGTCCAGTACGGCGTACCGGTCATCACGAAAAGTACCTTGGCCATCGCGCAACCGCCTTCCTGTTGAGGT
The DNA here is from genome assembly GCF_024298965.1 of Streptomyces rapamycinicus NRRL 5491. Classification (NCBI taxonomy): domain Bacteria; kingdom Bacillati; phylum Actinomycetota; class Actinomycetes; order Kitasatosporales; family Streptomycetaceae; genus Streptomyces; species Streptomyces rapamycinicus. Next base: position 12,213,375 of record NZ_CP085193.1, read on the forward strand.
TCGGTGCGGTTAGCGCACATATCTCCCTTAAGGCATGGTACGAGCAGGTGGCGGCCCGCCGCACCCGTGGTGGCCGTGCTGTGCGGTGTCGGTGGACACCCGGGTCGTTGTCTCTTTCTCGGCCGGGTGGCCGGAGTCGGTCAGTGGGGTCTCGAGGTTGGCGATCGTGACGCACATCCGGTGAGCAGCGGAGGGCCGAGCCGCGCGGCCGCCCCGGCCCCATGACATCGCCCTCGGGCTTCCTGGCCAGAACGGTGTCGCCTACGAGAACGATCTTCATTGCGTCTCCTTCGCTTGTGTTCGGACGGGCGGCACCGTTGCGCCGCGGTGGTTGACAGAACCCTCTCACCAGATTCAGGATCTGTCCCATCCTTATGAACAGTCGTTCCGACTACGTGAACGAACGGGAGCGTACTTCATGAACTTGGGCCGGACGCTGTTGTTCTCGCCTGGCGACCACGCACGGCGGGTGGAACGTGCCCTGGCATCGCCGGCGGCCACCGTCGTCCTCGATCTGGAGGACGGCGTCGCCGAGGGCACGGCCAAGGAGGCCGCCCGTGCCACGATCGCCCGCGCGCTGTCGAGCACGCGCCGTACCGGGCTGTTCGTGCGGGTCAACGGGACGGGCAGTCCTGAGCAGGCCGCCGACCTCGCCGCGCTCGCTCCGTCCCTCGGCCACGTCACCGGGATCGTCGTCCCCAAGGTCGAGTCCCGTGAAGAGGTGACCCGGCTCGGGAAGCGGTTGCACGAGATCGAGCGTGACCTGGGGATCAAGCCCGGCTCGCTCCTTGTCGTGCCGGTGGTCGAGACCTGCGCGGGCCTGCTCGCCGCGCCCGGTATCGCGGCCGCGCCACGGGTCGCCGCGCTGATTCTCGGCGTCCTCGACCTGGCCGCCGAGCTCGGTGTGTCGCCAGTGGCCGGCAGCGGCGGCCTGGACCACGTCCGGGTGCACCTCGCGGTGGCCGCCCGGGCGGCCGGGCTCCCGGCGCCGGCCGACGGCCCGCACCCCGATCTTGACGACGACGAGGGACTCAGACGGAGCAGCCTGGCCTCCCGGGCGCTCGGATTCGGTGGCCGCGTCGTGCTGCATCCCCGTCAGCTCGACGCGGTGGAGCGGGACTACGCACCGACTGCGGACGAGGTCCTGCGGGCGCGCCGTGTCGTCGAGGCGGCCGCGGCGGGGGCGGGCAGCCTCCGTCTGCCGGACGGGACCTTCGTCGACGCGCCGGTCATTGCCCGGGCACGTGCGGTGCTCGCCGAGGCCGGGGAGGTGACGCGTGAGCACGCTCCCGCTTGAGGACATCACGGTGGTCGGCCTGGAGCAGGCCGTGGCCGCGCCGTTGGCCACCCGCCGGCTCGCCGACCTGGGCGCCCGGATCATCAAGGTCGAACATCCAGTTGGTGGGGATTTCGCGCGTGCGTACGACGATGTCGTGGGCGGGCAGTCCAGCGTCTTCGTCTGGCTCAACCGGGGCAAGGAGTCCGTCCAGCTCGATCTGAAGAACGACGCCGACCGGGCGGCCTTGGAGGAAGTCCTGGCAGCCGCGGACGTCTTCGTCGCGAACCTGTCGCCGCGCGCCCTCGTCGACCTGGGCCTGGACTCCGAGACGCTATGCGCCCGACATCCAGGGCTGATCGTCTGCACGATCTCGGGATATGCGCCGGACGGCCCGCAGCCCGGCAAGAAGGCCTATGACGCGCTGATTCAGGCCGAGGTCGGCCTGATGGCGCTGACGGGATGGCCGGACTCGCCGGCCAAGACCGGGATTTCGGTAGCCGACATCGCCGCCGGCTCGTTCGCCTACAGCGGCGTGCTGGCCGCGCTTCGGCACCGCGACCGGACTGGCGAGGCGCTCCCGGTGCACGTGCCACTGTTCGGTGCGCTGACGGAGTGGATGGCCTACCCGCTTTACTACACCGCGCACAGCGGGCGGGCCCCGGCGCCGATGGGGACGGCACACCCCACCATCGCCCCGTACGGCGCGGTGCCGACCGCGGAGGGCCGACACGTGATGATCGCGGTACAGAACGAGAACGAGTGGCGTCGGCTCTGCACCGAGGTGCTGGACGTCCCGGAGCTGCTCGACGACCCTCGGCTGTCCAGCAACGCGCTGCGGGTGGCGCACCGCGCGACCCTCGATGAGCTGCTCGAGCGGGCGTTCCGGGCGCTGCCGGAGGCCGTGCTGGTCGAGCGGCTGGAGGCGGCGCGGATCGCGTGGGCCCGGCTCAACCACGTCGCCGATCTGGAGCACCACCCTGAGCTGGCCGTTCCTGCTCGCTGGCTCGACACGCGCACTCCAGCCGGACCCATCCGCACGCTGACACCGGTCGCGGCCCCCGGCGGCCGGGTCGCCCGCGACGGCGCGGTCCCGGCGCTGGGCCAGCACACCGCGTCGGTGCTCGCCGAGCTGGCAGCCCGACGGAAGGAGTCGGCATGACCACACACGACGGCTGGCAGGGTCGGTTCTTCGAGGACTTCGTGCCCGGCGACGTCTACCGGCACCCTTGGGCCGCACCATCACCACCACCGACAACATCTGGTTCACCCTGCTGACCCAGAACACCGCGCCGCTGCACTTCGACCATGAGTACGCCCGGCGCACCGAGTTCGGCAAGCCACTGGTCAACTCGACGCTCACGCTCGCCCTCGTTGCGGGGCAGAGCGTCACCGACGTGTCCCAGAACGTGTTCGCCAACCTCGGCTGGACCGACATCGTGCTGCCTGCCCCGGTCTTCGAGGGCGACACGATCCATTCCCGCTCCACCGTGGCGGAGGTCAGGGAGTCGCGATCGCGGCCGACCCTTGGCGTCGTCACCGTGCGGACTGCCGGGGTCAAGCAGACCGGCGAGACGGTGATCGAGTTCAGCAGGACCTTGCTGGTTTACAAGCGCGGGCACGGCCCGCGATCGGAGGACGTGGTATGACAACCGTCGCGACAACTGCCCGCAGCGACCGCACCGAGCTGCGCCGTGACCTGCGGCAGCTCATCGACACCATCTGCGCGGACTATCCGGACGCCTACTGGCGGGAGGTCGACGAAGCGCGCCACTACCCGGAGGAGTTCGTCGACGCCCTGACCGGAACCGGATGCCTCGGCGCCCTGGTGCCCGAGGAGTACGGCGGTCTGGGCATTGGCCTCGGTGACGCGTCGGTACTGCTGGAGGGGATCAACGCCAACGGCGGCAACGCCGGGCCGGTCCACGCTCAGCTCTACACGATGGGCTCGGTGCTGCGGCATGGCAGCGAGGAGCAGAAGCGGCGCTACCTTCCCGACATCGCGGCGGGGAGGGTCCGGCTGCAGGCCTTCGGTGTGACAGAGCCGACTGCGGGGACCGACACCACCCGGATCCGGACCACGGCGACGCGCACCGACGACGGGTACGTGGTCGACGGCCAGAAGGTCTTCATCTCCCGCGTCCAGCACTCCGACCTGATGCTGCTGCTCGCCCGCACCGCCCGCCGCGAGGACGTGGCGCGCAAGTCCGACGGCATGTCACTGTTCCTGATCGACCTGCGCGAGGTTGAAGGCGTCGAGCTGCGGCCGATCCGGACCATGGTCAACCACGAGACCAACGAGGTCTTCTTCAACAGCGTGCGCATCCCCGCCGACGCCCTGATCGGCGAGGAGGGCGAGGGCTTTCGCTACGTCCTGGACGGGATGAACGCCGAACGCATCCTCATCGCCTCCGAGTGCGTCGGCGACGGGCGCTGGTTCGTGCGGCGCGCCTCCCGGTACGCGACCGAGCGCGAGGTGTTCGAGCGGCCCATCGGCCGTAACCAGGGCGTGCAGTTCCCGATCGCGCAGGCCCACGTGCACATCGAGGCAGCCGATCTCATGCGCTGGAAGGCCGCGGACCTGTTCGACGCCGGGCTGCCCTGTGCGGCCGAGGCGAACATGGCGAAGCTGCTGGCGTCGAACGCCTCCTGGGAGGCCGCCGACGTCGCACTGCAGACCCACGGCGGCTATGGCATGACGGCGGAGTACGACATCGAGCGGAAGTTCCGGGAAACCCGGCTGTACCGGATCGCGCCGATCTCGTCGAACCTGATCCTCTCCTACATCGGGGAGCACGTCCTCGGCATGCCCCGGTCCTTCTGAAAGGAGCAGCATGGCCAGCACGTTCCGCGAGCTCGCGGACTGGGCCGTGGCCTTCGCGCCCACCGAGTCGGATCTGCGGCTGGCGCGGACGGCCCTGACCGACACCCTCGCCGTCACCCTCGCCGCGGAGCACGAGCCGATCGTGGAGCACACCGCGGGCCTGCCGGCCGCACTGCGCTGGACGGCGATCGGGCACACCCTCGACTTCGACGACGTCCATCTCCCCTCGACCTCCCACATCAGCGTGGTCTGCGCGAGCGCCACCCTGACCGTCGGTGGTGGCGACCGGGAGTTCCTGGCCGCAGCCGGCGTGATGGCGCGGCTCGGGACCGCGCTGGGATGGGGCCACTACCAGCGGGGCTGGCACGCGACCTGCACGGCCGGAGCGCCGGCCGCGGCGGTCGCGGCCGCGCTGGGTCTGGGGCTCGGCGCGGAGGGCGTGCTGCGGGCGATGGCACTGGCCGTCCCCGCCGCCGGTGGACTGCAACGCGCGTTCGGCACTGAGGCCAAACCGCTGCAGGTCGGCTTCGCGACCGACGCCGGGGTCCGGGCGGCGCGGCTCGCCGCCGCCGGGGCGAGCGCCGATCCCGCCGCCCTCGACCACTGGTTCGATCTGGTCGGGGCGAGCACGGGCTCGACCTCTCCGGGCCCGCGGTGCCGGACGGGCTCGCGGTCAAGCCGTTCCCGTGCTGCTACGCCCTGCAGCGCCCGATCGGGGCCACGCGACTGTTCGGCCCGGTCCCGCTCGACCAGGTCGCTTCGGTGGAGATGCTGGTCGAGGAGTCCACCCTGCAGCCGCTGGTACACCACCGCCCGCGCACTGGCGCGGAGGGCAAATTCTCGCTGCCCTACGCCGTCGCTGCGACCCTGGTCGACGGGTTCCCCACGGCAGCGAGCTTCACTGACGCGGCCGTCGCCCGGCCGGAGATCGTCGTCCTCCTCGATCGCACCGCCGTACGCACGCGGCCGGAGGGTCCGGTGTGCTCGCGGGGGACACCACGATTGAAATCGGCCTCACGGACGGTTCCACCACCCGCCGCGCTTTGCGTTTGCCGCCGGGGCATCCCGCGGCACCCCTCGCCCCGACGAACTGGTTGCGAAGATCACCGGCTGTGTGGGCCCGGAGCGCAGCAGGCAGGTCGCCACCGCCGGCTGGGCAGAGGCCGCGCGGATCCTGGCCGAGGCGTTTCCGCCCGACACCGCAGTCCCCGAATCGAGAAAGTGAGTTCCCCATGGCGGACTTCCTGGTCACCATCGACACCACCGGCGTCATCGCGCTGCCGGTCGACACCCGCGTTGACGTGATCGATCGGGAACGTGCCGCCGGCCTCGCGCTGATCGAGGCCGGCACGTTGAAGAGAATCTGGCGGCTGCCCGGCGAGAAGGGCAACGTCGGCATCTGGTCTGCCCGCGACGCCGACGAGCTGCACGACGTCCTGCAGTCGTTGCCGATCTTCCCGTACGCCAGGTTCGAGGTGCGGGCGCTGGCGACCCATCCGCTGATCTCGGGCGACTACAACTTCGCCCGAGCCTGAACGATCCGGCCGAGGTCTTGGCGCGGACGGGCACGAAACATTGACAACATCGTTCCACATTGCGGGACGCCGTTCCGAAATGTGGCCACGGAGTGACGTCGCCTCAAGGAGGAGTACAGGTGGCAACATCACGCTACGCCGGGTACCGGTCCTTCTCGTACCTGGAGCCGGGACAGGACTACGCCGAGTTCACACTGGCGGCGGAGGTGGACCGGCTGCCCCCGCACGATCTCGGGCTGACCATGGAGGAGGAGGCCCGTGCGGAACGCCTCCTGACCGAGAACATCGCCGTCTCGCTGCACGACCACCCGGTGCGTCTGCCGGAGAAGGCGGAAGCGGAGCTGTTCGCCTGGACCCGCGAGGCCCGCCTCGCCTACGGCTACGAAGGGCTGAGCCGCTCCGGGCTGGACGCCCTGTTCGACAACCTCGGCTGGGGCGCCTGCGAGTCCCGGAACGGGTGGAAGTGGGACGACGTCATCACCGACCTCGGCATGCGCCTGTGCGACTTCGCCCACCAGGACTACGTGACACGCGCGGAGTCGGTCGACGACATCCGGCGCGCACACGCCGAGGACAGGCTCGCCGTCGTCGCGGGGCTGGAGGGGGCGGCGCTGATCGAGAACGAGGTCGACCGGCTCGACGTGCTCTACGGCCTCGGCATCCGACAGATGGGCATCGCCTACAGTGACGCGAACTCCCTCGGCAGCGGGCTGCGCGAGAAGAGCGACGGCGGCCTGACCGCCTTTGGCAGGCGCGCGGTGCGGCGGATGAACCAGCTCGGCATCGCGATCGATCTGTCGCACGCCGGGGACCTCACCGCGCTCGACGTGATCGAGGCGAGCGAAAAGCCCGTCCTGATCACCCACGCCGGTGCCCGGGGGCTCTGGGACACCCCGCGGATGAAGCCCGACGAGGTCATCCGGGCCTGTGCCGAGTCCGGCGGCATGATCGGGATCGAGGCGGCCCCGCACACGACGGTCAGCCCGGACCACCGCCGGCACACCATCGAGTCGGTCATGGACCACTTCCGGTACTGCGTCGACCTGGTCGGAATCAAGCACGTCGGGTTCGGTCCGGACACCTTCTTCGGCGACCACATGGGCCTGCACCACGCGATGAGCGAGAAGCTCGGTGTCGCCGACGCCATCACCTCCGGCCCGCGGTTCGAGCCGGTCGAACACGTGGCCGGGCTGGAGAATCCCGGCGAGTGCTTCCGCAACATCACCCGCTGGCTGGTCAAGCACGGCTACTCCGACGCGGAGATCGCTGCCGTGATCGGCGGAAATGCCCTGCGGGTCCTCGACAAGATCTGGTAATACCGCACGCCCGCACTGCACCGAAACCCGGGGCGGCGAAACCCGTGGCACCGAAACCCGGGGCGGCGAAACCCGGGGCGCTCACTCCTGCCCACATCGGAGTTCTCATGCAGAAGAAAATCCTCGGCGCGGCCATGGTCGGACACATCGTCGAGTCCTTCGACTTCGTCATCTACGGCTACTCGGCGACGATTATCGCCAAGCACTTCTTCCCCACCGGAGACCCCACGCTGGCCATCCTGTCCACATTGGCCGTCTACAGCATCGCATTCGTGGTGCGCCCACTCGGCGGGGCCGTGTTCGGCAGCATGGGCGACCGTCTCGGCCGCCGCACCGCGCTGTCCACCGTCGTGCTGATCATGGCGGTCTCGACCGCCGCCATCGGCGTGCTGCCCACTTACGCGGTCGTGGGCATTGCCGCGCCGTTGCTCCTGCTGCTCTGCCGGCTCGCCCAGGGGCTCTCCATGGGCGCCGAGTACACCAGCGCGGCCTCCTATGTGATGGAACAGGCACCCCCGGGCCGACGCGCCCTCTGCACCAGCGCCGTCGGCAGCGCGACCTTCATCGGCGCCGCCCTCGCGGCGTTCACGCTGCTCGCCCTGCGGCTGTCCTCCGCCCCGGCGTACGCGGACTGGACCTGGCGGCTGCCCTTCCTGCTTGGTGGCGTGATGGCGCTGATCGGCCTCTACATGCGCCTGCGTCTGGAGGAGACGAAGACCTTCCGAGCCATCGAGGACCGCGGCGAGACGACGTCCACCCCGGTCCGGGACTCCTTCCGCGACTGGCGGGTCTTCCTCCTGCTGCTCATGATCTTCTCGCTGCTCGCCGTGGTCGCCCAGAACTTTCTCGGCTACCTGCCCACCTACCTCACGACCACCGGCGGCCTCCCCGCGGTGACGACGCTCGTCGCCAGCGGCATCGCCCTCGTGCTGTGCGCCGGGCTGTCCATCCTGACGGGCGCGCTCGCCGACCGGCTCGGCCGCAAGCCGCTACTGATCGCCGGCATCGTCGTCGCGGTGCTGGGCTCGGTTCCGGCCTACGTGATCGCGGCAGGCGGATCACTGTTCACCACCGTCGTCGCGGAGATCCTGCTGGTCATCCCGGCCGCGCTGGTCGGCATGACGGCGACGGTCGTGGCGGTGGAGCTGGTTCCGCCGCAGATCCGCGCGACCAGCACCGCACTGACCTACAACATCGCCTACGCCGTGCTCGGGGCACGGCGCCGCTGGTCGGCACGCTGCTCACAGCCCGGTTCGGCAGGCTCGCACCGGGTGCCTACATCACCGTTCTGGCCGCGCTCGCGCTCGTCGTGGTGATCGTCGCGCTGCCTGAGACCCGCAACCGCTCGGTGACCGTGACCCGGCCCCGCGACGACGACGCCGAGCCCGTCTCCGACGTGCTCTCGAGCACATGACCCCGTCCCTTGAGGAGGAAGAACCCATGCCGACCACGGTGAAGGAGCGGATCGCCGCCGAGTTCGGGCGCCACGAGCCCGAGGTTGTCGCGCTGTCGCACCGCATCGGCGAGCACCCGGAACTCGCCTTCGAGGAGCACAAGACCACCGCGGAGATCATCGACCTGCTGCGCGCCCACGGCGGGTTCGCGATCGAGGAGGGCGTCGCCGGGCTGGACACGGCGTTCACCGCCACGGTGGGCAGCGGCTCCCTCGCAGTAGGCCTGTGCGCCGAACTTGACGCGCTCCCCGGCATCGGACACGGCTGCGGGCACAACGTGATCGCGGCGAGCGCGATCGGTGCCGCCCTCGCCCTGGCCCCGGTGGCCGACGAGCTCGGCCTGACAGTGCGGCTCCTCGGCACACCCGCCGAGGAGCGCGGGGCCGGCAAGACGATCCTGCTGCGGAAGGGGGCCTTCGACGGGCTGCACGCCGCCTTGATGGTGCACCCGACGCTCAAGGACATGGCCACCCCGCACATCCGGGCCCTCGGGCACTGGTCGCTGGAGTACCACGGCCGCACCGGCCACGCCTCGCGTCCGTTCGACGCGCTCAACGCGGCCGATGCGGTCACCGTCGCCCAGGTCGCGATCGGGCTGCTGCGCCAGCAGCTCAGGGACTCCGACCGTGTCCACACGGTGATCAAGGAAGCCGGGACCGCGGTCAACGTCATCCCCGGGCATGCCGTCGTCGAGGTCATGATCCGCTCCGACACACTCACCGAGGTTGAGGCCCTGTGGGCGCGGGTGCGGAACTGCTTCGAGGCCGGCGCGCTCGCCGCCGGGGTGCGGTTGACGGTCGGGGAGCCGCTGATATGGCTCAACGGCTTCCGCCACGACACGGACTTGGCGGAGCTCTTCCGGAACAACGCCGAGGCGCTGGGCCGGACCTTCCCGGACTACCCCGACCGCTCCCTCGGCTCGACCGACATGTCCGAGGTGTCGGTGCACATGCCGGCGATCCATCCGGTGCTCTCATTCGACCGCCCGGCCGAGGAGGGCAACCACACCGCCGCGTTCGCCCGCGCCGCCCGCGGGCCGGAGGGCGACCGCGCGATCCACGACGGCGGGCTCGCTCTGGCCTGGACGACCGCCGACGCCGCGCAGGACGAGCGCCTCCGGCACCGGCTCACCCACACCGGCCCCTTCAGTTGGGCCGGCTCGACAGAAGAAGAAGGAGAACGATGAGGGCAGCGCGAATCACCGCGTTCGGCGGACCGGAGGTCTTCGAGGTCACCGACGTACCCGCCCCCGAACCGGCGCCGGGCGAGGTGCTGGTGCGGCTACACGCCGCCGGGCTGAACCGGGCCGACATCATCGTCAGAGAGGGCAGGTTCCCAGAGGCACCGCAGCCACCGATGATCCTCGGGGTCGAGGGGGCCGGCGAGATCGCCGTCGTCGGCGAGGGGGTCACCGGGTTCGCCCCAGGCGACCGGGTCGCGATCAACCCGATGAAGGTCTGCGACAAGTGCGAACACTGCCGGAGCGGCCGGGACAGCGAGTGTCCCCGCCTGCAGATCGTCGGGGAGCACTTCGACGGAGCCTACGCGGAGTACATCGCGCTACCCGCCCGCAACGTCGTCCCGGCCCCCGCCGGGCTGGGGTACGACCAGCTCGCCGCCGGCATCGTCGCCTACATGACGGCCTGGCACATGCTGAAGACCCGCGGTCAGCTCCAGCCCGGCGAGACCGTGCTCGTCGTCGGCGCGGGCAGCGGCGTCGCGAGCGCCGCGGTGCAGGTCGCGAAGGCGCTGGGCGCCACGGTGATCGCCACGACCAGCACCGAGCGCAAGACGGAGCAGGTCCGCGCGCTCGGCGCCGACGAGGTGATCAACTACCGGGCGGAGCCGAACTTCCACGAATCGGTGCGCAAGCTGACCGGCGGACTGGGCGTCGACGTGGTGCACGAGACCGTTGGGCGCGCAACGGTGCAGAAGTCCGTCCTGTCCGCGCGACACGGTGGCCGGCTGGTCGGCATGGGTTCGCACACCGGCAAGACCGCCGAACTGGACCTCTGGAGCCTCTACCGGCGCGAGATCACCTTCATCGGCTGCCACACCTCGAACCGCGCCGAGATCGCCGAGTTCCTGCCGCTGCTGGCCGACGGCTCGCTCAGCCCCGTCGTCGACTCGGTCTTCCCGCTGGCCGCCGCGGCCGAGGCCCAGGCCCGGCTCGACGCACCCGACCGCTTCGGCAAGGTCGTGCTCTCGATCGACTGAGGCCCGCGTCCCCACCGCCGTATCCCGCTCCCAACGGGTACTTCCCAGGTCTCAGAACTGTCCGCGACACCGTCGACGTCGGCGGCCGCCTCCGATACCGCACAGGACCAGCGGGAATGACCGCGGGGCGGTGCTTGGAGGCGCGGGGCGGCGCGGGGCGGGCTGATGCCGGGACTGAAGAGCCCAGACCCTGCTAGCCTGTCCCACGGTGCGGAACGCCCGTTCATGCCTGACGGCGTTCCTTTGCGTTGGAGAGCGGGAGTCGGCGATGGGACAGCTGGAAACGAGCAAGGGCATCAGCAGCGTCCTGAGCACCTTGCAGGTACTGGAGGTCGTCGCGCAGCGCCAGCCGATCGGGGTGTCCGAATTGGCGCGCGCCACCAGCATGCCGAAAAGCAGCGTCCACCGGTGCCTGGTCACCCTCCGAGAGGCGGGGTGGCTGAGGATCGTGGACCCGAACCGGGTGCTCTGGGGAGTGACCAGCAAACCCCTCGACATCGGACTCAGCAGCTCCGGGGAGCAAAGCCTGCGCGATGTCGCGCACCCGCATCTTGAGGCCCTGCGCGACTCCACCAACGAGACCGTCCACCTCGTCATCCGGGACGGCACCTCACTTACGATCATCATGCGGGAGGACAGCCGGCAGGCCGTGCGGACGTACGTCGAGATCGGCACCCGAGCCCCGCTACACGCCACCTCGTGTGGCCTGGCCGTGCTCGCGAAGCTCGGCGACGACGAGATCAACGGCCTGCTGGCCTCCGGTCTCGACCGCTACACCGACACCACACCCACCTCGCTGGAGCGGGTCCGGGAGGAGATCGAGCGGACCCGCGCCCGGGGGTTCTCGACCAACGACGAGTCCTGGTGGCGGCCGGGGGTCAGCGCCATCGGCGCCGCCATCATGAACTCGGCCGGGCGTCCGGTGGCCGCGCTCGCCGTATCGGTGCCGTCCAGCCGTTTCGAGCGCGACAAGATCGCGTCCTACGGCGAGTGCGCGGTGAAGACGGCGGCGGCGATCTCGGAGTCGCTGGCGGACCGCTGATCCCACAGCCCTCGAAGCGATCGCGACGCTGTCCGGTTCCCCTTTCTTGCCCCATTCGCGGGTGGCCAGGGTGTTGACCGTGGCTGGGTCGATGTTGGGGTCGGCGTCGAAGCCGAACGCCCGCAGGCTGTTGTCGCGGGGATGGAGGCGGTCTTGATCCGGTCAACCCCGCGGTCTGACCGTCCGCCTCCCATGATCGGCGGTGATCCGGCACGGGCGGCCTCGCCGCAGGAACCTGCCCTGTCAGGGCCTTCGGGCTTGCGGGCCAGGAGGCAGGCGTGCGGTCTCTTCACCCGTCCGCCGGGCTCCTGCTCCAGCCTCGCGGTGACGACGAGTCCGGCCTGCTCCAGCAGGCCGACCATGCGGTCCAGAGGCAGGAGGTACGACTCGTAGGACACCGGACGGCCATAGCCCTGGGTCGGCTGCAGCCGTTCATCGCCGACATAGTCTCCCCAGAGCAGACAGCCGCCGGGCGCGAGTGTGCGGTGGAACTCGGCGAACACCGCCGGCAGCCACTGCGGGGGCGTGTGGTGGGTGGAATACCAGGCCAGGATGCCACCGAGCTCGTCGTCCCTCATCTCCAGCGCGGTCATCGAGCCCTCGGTGAACCGCAGGTCCGGATAGGCGTGCCGAGCCAGCCCGATCATCTCCGGCGACAGATCGACGCCGAAGGCGGACACCCCCAGCCCGGCCAGGTGCGCCGTTATGCGGCCGGGGCCGCACCCCAGGTCCGCGACCGGCCCCGGACCGGCCGTCCGCACGAGTTCGGCGAACCCCGCCAGCATCGCGCGAGACAGCGGGTCCAACTCGGCGGGAGGCGGGACGCGTTCGACGTAGTCGGCGGCGACCGTGTCGTACGACTCCCGGACAGCGGTCAGAAAGGAGGGCGTAGCCATACGGGCGACCCTAGACCGGGCAACTGACAGGCCGTGGCGCGACCTTGTTGACCTGCCTGACATCCACCGCCGCGGACAGCCGACCATCACACCGACCCGGCTGACCTATGCGGTCACAGCACCCCGATGAATTTCGCAGGCGAAAACCCGGCGACGTCGGCGATCATCCCCGGGATACTGGTCGCTCATGGATGAGGTCAAAGTCGTCGTCGCCCATTCCGAGCGCGCGACTCTGCGCGTCGGCGACGTGTTCCTGAAGGTGGACGCCGATCAGGCGCGCATCGATGTCGAGGTCGAGGCGATGTCCCTCGCGCCGGTCCCGACCCCGGAGGTCCTGTGGCGCAGGCCGTCCGTGCTCGCGATCGCCGCACTCCCGGGGACGACGCTTGGGCGTCTCGGCGGGCCGTCGACCGGGTCGCCGGCGGCGTGGGCCGCGGCGGGCGCCGCCATCCGAAAGCTGCACGACGCGCCGCTGCCGCCCCTGCCGGGCCGGGCCGGCCGGGACATCGTCGCGCTGGCGGCGGAACTCGACGGCGAGTGCGAGTTGCTCGTGACGAACGGTGTCCTGCCCGCCGACCTGGTCACCCGCAACCGCCAGATCGCCGAGGCCGCGCTCCGGCCGTGGACTCCGGCGTTCACGCACGGCGACCTGCAGATCGCGCACGTCTTCGTCGACGGCGACGAGGTCACCGGCATCATCGACTGGTCCGAGGCGGGCCAGGGTGACGCCCTGTACGACCTCGCCACCTTCACGCTCGGACACGAGGAGCACCTCGACGACGTCATCGCCGGCTATGGCACCGACATCGACCTCGACGTGATCCACGCGTGGTGGTCGTTGCGAAGCCTGCTGGCGGTTCGCTGGCTGATCGAGCACGGCTTCGACCCCTTCGCGCCGGGCTGTGAGGTCGACGTGCTGAGATCCCGCATGTGAGGCCGCGCGGGCCCGACTGACGGAGCCGTGCCCGGTGCCGTGCCGGGCGAGGTGCGGGGTGATCTGGAGCAACAGCTCGTGCAGGTGCTGCCGGACCCCGGCCTCGTTCCAGTTTCGCAGCCGCCGCCAGCAGGTCATCCCCTGCGCGGCCGGGCAGGCCTGAGCGGCGTCAGTCGCCGCCGGCGATGAAGTCGGCTATCGCGGCAGCGACGGCTTCGGGCTGCTCATCGGGGATGAAGTGCCCGGCGCCGGGCACGGTGACTCCGCTGGTGTTGTCGGCCCACGGGCTGATGGAGGCCGCCATGTCCGGGATGGAGCCGTGGCTGCTGGAGATTCCGAGAATGGGCACGGTCAGGTGCTGCCGGCTGAGCGCCTGGTGGTTCTTGCGCGCCGACTCGGCGGCGTCTCGGTAGTAGGCGAGGGAGGCGCGGAGGCCGCCGTCGGCGGCGAGGGCCGCTGCGTAGTGGTCGAGGTCGGCGTCGTCGAATGTGCCGGGAGCGAGGGCCTTCACCTTCAGGAACCAGCCGACGTACTCCCGTTCGCGGCCGGCGAGCAGGGTCTCGGGCAGGTCGGGCACGAGGTGGAACGCGAAATGCCAGGTCTTCCACGCCCGGGCCGGGTCGGTGGGAATCGTTTCCGGGAGGGTGATGCCGGGGATTCCCGCGTCGAGCAGGGCGACCCCGCGCAGTTGGCTTTCGTAGTTGAGGGCGAGGGAGAAGGCGACCCAGGCGCCGATGTCGTGGGCGGCCAGCCAGTAGGCCGGCACTCCGAGTGCCTTTACGGCGGCGTGGACGTGGGCGGCGACCGTGTGGGTGTCGTAGCTGCGCTCCGGGCGCTCGGAGTGGCCCTGGCCCGGCAGGTCGATCGCGATGACGCGGAACCGGCCGGCGAGGCTGGGCATGACCTTTCGCCAGGCCCGCCAGGTTTGCGGGAACCCGGCGAGCAGGACGACAGCCGGGCCGGCCGGCTGGCCGCCTTCGACGCCATGAAGGCGGATGCCGTCTGCGTCGACCCAGCGGTGGGTGAATCCGGCCAGGTCGTGCAGGGGCAGGTCGCGGACGGGGTTGCTTTCGGAGACGGTCATGGGATCCTCCATCGGTGTTGGGGTGTGGTGGCCCGGCGGTTCGCCCGAGGGCCAGGCCCGCGAGGGTGATGCAGACGACGAGGGCGGCCAGCGTGGTGCTCGAAATCCGGGTCCCGGCGGCCTGGACCGCACAGCGCGTCCGTGACGCCCCGGTCGTGAGCAGCGTGCCGGCGACTCCTAATACGTAGGCGATGAAGACGACGGCGGCGGCCGGGGTTGCCTGGTGCGCCTGCCGCGCTGTCTCAATGTGCGAGGGACGCCCGGTCATGATCACGTCTGAAGGCTAACATATCTTGAACCGATCAGTTCAAGATAGAATGATGGGCAGCATCCGGAACACCGACACACCGGCAAGGAAGTGCCACGTGGCAGGCAAGAAGCAGTTCGACATGGACACGGCGCTCGACGCCGCGATGATCCAGTTCTGGCGCGCCGGCTACGCCGACACCTCAGTCGACGACTTGTCCCGGGCAACCGGCCTGAACCGCAGCTCGATCTACTCCTCGCTCGGCGACAAGGACACGCTGTTCCTTCGCTGCCTGGATCGCTACGCCGCGCGCTACGGCGACAAGTACGACGCCGCCCTGTCGTGTGCAGCCCCTGAGCCCCTAGCGGCTGTCCGCGCGTTCTTCGACGTCACCCTCGAGCGCATCGCCGATCCCGAACTGCCCGACGGATGCCTGATTGCCCAGTCGGTCATGGCGATTCCGGTGCTGAGCCCGGCCGTCGCGGCGCACGCCAGGCAGACGCTCGGCTTCCAGCACCTGCGCCTGCGCGCCGCTCTGAAGGCCGGCCGACTGACCGACCAGGACGCCGAGGCCTTCGCCGTACACGCGGCGGCCGTGAACCAGTCCCTCGCCGTCATGAGCAGAGCCGGGGCGAGCCCGGCGCAGCTCCTCGCCATAGTGGACGTGACCGTTGACGCGCTCTCGCAGGCGTTGCGCGCGCGCAACTAGGCCGTTTTAAGAGGTGCCTGCGGGGCCCTGTGTTACGGGATGGCGTCAGTGTGAGGGTGCAGCCCATGGCGTGATGTCTCCGTAAGTATTTTCCCGTTGTCTCCTGTGTGATCGTCCTGTCGTGGACGCCATGAGCTGAGACGTGCCCGCGTTCACCATGTCCCGCGTACTGCCCGCCATCAGTACCACTGGAACGTCCAGACCGAGCCGTCGACGAGGGCAGCCGCATACGCATCGAATTCGCCGAGCTCCATGATTTCCGGTCGCCCGGCGCGGTCATGGCCGTAGTGGGTCACCTTCTCGTCGGGGTGGGTGACGGCCAACCGAACGGGAACCGCCGCAGACGGCCTGCCTGACACGCGGCATCCGGAAGCTCTCGGTGCGGAGAGAAGCGGGCGGCCGCGCCGTGGCCGATACGACCCGCCCCGTGTGGCTGCTCCGACTGGCTCTGTCCACGCGAAGGACAGCACTTGGTCACCGGTCCGGGAGGCGCCCGGTGCCGTGAGGCATTCGAACCGAGCCGGTGATATCGACGCCCGGAGTCACAGGCCGAAGGCACCGCCTTCGACGAGGATGAGCAGGCCGATGGCGATCAGGACCAGGGGCAGCAGGACGTGGCCCCAGCGGGCAAGTGCCTCAGCGATGACGGGTCGGGTGGCGAAGAACCTGCCCGCGAAGCACCACACGGCCACCAGCACCAGGAATACCGCGGCGTAAACACTCATCCCACCGACACCGACACCGGCGGTGGCGAAGACGGGCACATAGACGCCGATGTTGTCGCCGCCGTTGGCGAAGGTGACCGCGGCGACCTCCAGCGGGCTCGGGCCGCCCTCCTTGGCCTGTTCCTCGTCCTCGTCCCCGCCCCGGCGCGGTGGTCCTTCCATGCCTGCCAGGCGGCCTTGAGACCCAGGGCGAGCGGCAGCAGGCCGAGGTACGGGATGGCGGACTCGGGCAGGAACGTGGCGCCGAACGCGGCGGCCACCGCCACGGCGAGGATCGCGGCGAAACCCAGGTACTGGCCCAGCACGATGCGGCGAGTGCATCCGGGATGGCCGGAGCCCTGGGCGAAGAACAGCGCCAGGATCAGGATGTCGTCGATGTTGGTGACGGTGAACAGGCCGGATGCCTGCCCGATGATGCCCAGGCCCACAAGTAGCTGCTCTCCTTCGACGCGGGTGTCCCGGTGACGCTACCCGGAGCCCGTACCACAGCGATCGCGGGGCCAGGGTTCGGTGCTGACCATTCTCGGGTTCCCCTCCGACTACTACTGGACGTCGGACTGGAAGTGGCCCGCGAAGCCGCACAAGATCGGAACCTGACCTGGCCGAACGAAGCGCCCCGCACAGAGAGAAGGCGGGGCCGCGCGCGAATGGGTCCTCATCGCGCGCCAGGAGGTCCCCGGCCGACCGTGACCAGCGGCCCGCTGGTAGCGGGGGACAGCGGTCATACCGGCGTCCGGGGACCGCTTCTGGGTGTCGGCGTGCGGCGTCCGACGCGGTGAGCGGCGCGTCCGGTGGCGCCCCCTGAGCGGCGTTCCCGCTCCACGGGGGGTAGCCGGACTCGGGCGTCCAGACCGCCGCTCGCAGTGGCGGCGTTGAGGGTGATCTGGCCACCGGAGGCGTGGACCAGGTGGCGGACGATGGGCAGGCCGAGGCCGGTGCCGTCGTGGTGGGAGTCGGAGGCGCGCCAGAAGCGGTCGAAGGCGCGCTCCCGGTCGGCCGGTGGCATGCCGGGGCCCTGGTCGATGACGTGGAGTTCGGCGCCTGGCGCTCGATAGAGGGTGATGGTCGTGCCGGGCGGGGAGACGCGCAGCGCGTTTGCGATCAGATTGTCGATGATCTGCTCCAGCGCCCCGGGTATCGCCCATACCCGGCCGGCCCCCGGTCCGGTGACGGCCACAGTGACGTGCTGTTCACAGGCGAGCGATTCCCACGTGGCGGCCCGGTCGGCGAGGACCGCGTCCAAGTCGACCGGCTCGGGGGTGGTAGCGGTGTTCTCCAGGCGGGCGAGGGCGAGGAGCCCGTGGACCATGCGGCTGAGCCGTTCGACTTCCTCGATGGTCTCCTCGAGGCTGGCGTGGGCGCGTAGGTCGAGGTAGGGCTCGAAGTTCTCCAGCCGTAGCCGCAACGAGGCCAGCGGGGTTTTGAGCTGGTGGGATGCCTCGGAGGCGAATCCGTGCTGGGCTTGGAGCAGGTGCTGCAGGCGGGTGGCGGTGTGGTTGAACGAGGCGGCCAGCCGGCGTAGTTCGGGCGGACCGGTGGCGGCGTCGGGCGGGTTGTCCAGGTGTCCGTCGGCGAGCTGGGTGGTGGCACGTTCCAGGGTGCGCAGAGGGCGGGTGATCCAGCGGGCCAAGGCGAACGCCACGAGGGCCACGGCGGCCAGGACACACGTTCCGGCGACGACCAGAGCGAGCCAGATATGGCGCTCCCGGTCGGTGACCATCGTCATCGGGTATGTCACCTGGAGCGCGCCGCGGATGGTGGTTCCGGAGGAGCCCGGCATGGTCACCGCCAGGGCGTCACCGCCCCGTGCGTTCTTGCGGGTGGCGGTGGTGGCCTTGTTTCGCAGGGCGGCGGCGATGTCCGGCTGTCCGGATAGATCCGCCCCGGTGGCAGCAGTGCCTGCCGAGTCGGTGAGAAGGCGGCCGTCGCGGTCGACGACCACGACGCGAGCGCCGGTGTCGTCGGCGTACTCCCTCGCCAGCTCGGCAGGGCCTCCAGGTTGTGCTTCTCGATGTTCTCCTCGGCGACTTCGGCAAGCATCGACGCGTCGCGTTCCACTCCCTGGGAGAAGCGGGATTCCTCCCCACGGGCGTAGAAGTAGCCGAGCGGGATCTCGAGACCCACCAGTACGAGCAGTGCCAGCGCCAGGTAGCTCAGCAGCAGGCGGCGGGTCATGACACGGCCTTGGGAGGCGAGCCGTCGCCGGGCTGCCCGGCGGGGACGGTGAGGCGGAAGCCGACACCGCGCGCGGTGGTGATCCAGGCAGGATCACCGAGCTTGCGGCGCAGGGCGGCGACGTGCGCGTCCAGTGTCTTGGTGGGTCCGAAGAAGTGCGGGTCCCATACCGTGTCCATGATCTGCTGCCGGGAGTGCACCGCGCCGGGATCCTGAGCGAGATAGGCGAGCAGGTCGAACTCCCGTGGAGACAGGGCCACTTCACATCCGTCGAGGTGGACCTCCCGGGTGCGCCGGTCGATCTCCAGCACCCCCAGCCGCTGCGGACCGGCTCGGGTCATGGACGCCGAAGGCATCTCGGCGGATCCCGGGGCGTCCGCCGCCAGGGCCAGGTGGCCAGCGGAGCGACGGGCCACGGCCCGGATGCGGGCGACAAGCTCCCGCACGCCGAACGGCTTGGCGACATAGTCGTCCGCCCCGAGCTCCAATCCGACGACCCGGTCGGCTTCCTCACCTCGGGCAGTGATCATGATGATAGGGATCGCGGACCGGGTGCGCAGACGGCGGCAGACGTCCAGACCGTCCATGTCGGGCAGCCCGAGGTCGAGCAGCACCAGATCCGGATCCCCGCGGCCCCCGCGAGTCCGGCGGCACCGGTGCGCGCCCGGTCGACGGTGAACCCGTAGCGCACGAGCCCTTCGGTGATCGGACCGGCGAGCCGGTCGTCGTCTTCGATCAGTAGCAGCCGCATGGCGAAAGGCTCGCACAGCTGCCCAGCAGCAGTCGCAGCGTTCATCACAACCTGCCGGCGCGGGGAAACGGACGATGCGACACAGCGATCGGGGGCACCCCCGCTGTCCGGTCGGCCCGCGGGAGCGACGGGCCGGGCCGAGCAGCGGCAGCGGCGCCACGGCGATGGCGCGTCAGCCGCCGTTCTCCTTCTCCTCGGTGCCTTCCTGCTTGGTGTCGGTGACCGTGTAGCTCTTGTCGAGGTAGACCTCCACCGTCGTGCCGTCCGACTGCTTGACCTCCACCGCGTACATACCCGGCTTCTCGACATCCTCTTCGGACTTCACAACCGTTCCGGGGAACTTGGCCAGTGCCGCCGCCTCCGCCTTCTTCTTCACCGCACCGGTCAGCGGTGGCTCCTTCTCCTCGCCTGCCTCCTCCCCGGCCTCTCCTTCCGCCCCGGAATTCCCGGCACTGTCGGCGCCCTGCGCCGACTGCTGCTGGTCTGCGGTCTTCGAGCCACCGGAGTCGGCACCACCACCGCAGGCCACCAGGGAGAAGGTAAGAACAACAGCGGGGGCGGCGGCGGTCAGGGCACGACGAGGCAATGCACGCATCAGGCGTCTCCAGAACAGTCGAAATACGGGACCCGAAAGCCGGACTCCCGGGGGACCCACACGACCCTAGAGACACCTCATCCAGGTCAAGGCCAGCAAACGACAGGACCTGACCAGCAAACGGCCAATCTTCCGCCGCCTCCGCGAAGCCGCTGGTCACTTGCGGTGGCGTGTCCTCTGGCCGAGCAGGACTGGCAGGAGTGGGTGATCGCTCGGGATCAGCGCTGCCGGACTAGCCCGCGAGCCCCGGCACACCTCTCCGGCCGCACCCCCCCACTTGCCCTGCTCGGAGCCGTGAGCAGACCTCGCCTCGCGCTTTCATGAAGCGGGCTGTCCGAGGGGTGGTCAGGTAGGAGAAGACGGACGGGCTCAAATGTTGATCACGGTCTTCCCGATCGTCCGCCTGCTCTCGGCCAGTTCGTGGGCTGCTCTCATCGTGTCCGCACTCAGGCCGCTGAGCACCGTCGTGGCGATGGGACGCAGCCGACCCGCGACGAAATCCGCTGCCAGTTCGGCCAGGATCCTGCCCTGGCTGGCGATGTCGCCACCGGCCATGATCTTGCTGAAGACGGTTTCGGTGTGCAGCGACACGGATTTGCCGACGAGCGGTCCAAGATCGAGGGGACCGTTCAGATCGATGACGGCAAGGTGACCGAACGGCCGCAGGATCTCGGCGATCCAGCCGACATTGCCGATGGTCCCCGAAGTGGACAACACCAGGTCGATCCGGTCGACACCGGCGTCACGCAGTTGACCGGGCACGTTTCCGGTGTGGTCGACGACCAGATCCGCTCCCGTCCTCGTGCACCACTCGCGTGATTCGGGACGCGAGGCCGTGCTCGCCACCAGGGCCGAGGTCCTGCTCTTCAGCAGCTGTGTCGCCAGCGTCCCCACGCCGCCGGCGCCGCCGACGATCAGCACCCGGTCGATTCCCGCCGCCAAGCTGTCATGATCGCGGAACAGTGCCTCCCAGGCCGTGAGGCCGCCGATGGGCAAGGACGCGGCGTCTGAGAAGGACAGCTGGTCCGGAATCCTCGCCACCACACGATGGTCGACCGTGAGCCGTTCCGCCCAGGCGCCGTCTCGTGTCATGTCTCCGGTGCCCATGACGCGATCGCCGACTGCGAAGCCCGTGGCCTCCGGTCCCACGGCTTCCACCACCCCGGCGAACTCCCACCCCAAGATGATTCGTCCGCCCGGTTCAGCCCCGCGCAGCTGCCGGATCAGCGCTTCGCCCGGATTGATTCCCACGGCGCAGATCCCGATGAGCAGATCCGTGTCGCGCAGCCGTGGTTCCGCGGTGTCGATGAGCTCGATGGCGAACGCGCCGAGCGAGTGGGCCTTTTCGTAAGCGAGGGCTTTCACGTGATGCCCCTGTCGTGCTGGGTCATGATCTTCTCCGCTCAGTCCTGTTTGAGAGCGTGCAGGGCCGAGAGCAGGCCGCCGCCGGGCTGCATCAGCCGGCCGCCTTCCCGCAACGACCCGGCGTCCATCGGCGCGAAGCCGATCTCGTCGGCAACCGCATGGAAATCTGCTTTCGCGTCCGCGTCGTCCCCGGCGTAGAAGAGCAGCTGCCGGCCTTCCGCGTGCCGCGGGTCGACCACGATGTACTGGGCGTACAGCGTGTTGAACGCCTTGACCACGCGTGCGCCCGGGGCGTGGCGGGCGACGAATTCACTGCCCGTCTCCGAACCGAGGTCGACATAGTCTCTCGGTGTCGGGCCGGTGATCTGATTGCTGGTGTCGACCAGGATCCGGCCGTCCCAAGAGGACACGTCGGCCAGCGCGGCAGGGATGTCCGGCCACCTGACTGCGAGGAACACCATCTCGGCCGCGGCTGCCTCGGCGACGGTTCCGGCGGTGGCCAGCGGCCCCAGCCGCGCCACCGGGTCACTCAGTGTGTCCGGGCCGCGCCTGTTGCTCAGGACGACGCGATGACCTGCCGTCACGAGATGCCCGGCGATGCCCTGCCCGATCGTGCCCGCTCCGATAATTCCGAAGTCCACCAGCGTCTTCCTCTCAAGGCGTTCAGGCGGTTCGTGGGCCCGACCCGCCTCTTTGATGTCGTTCACCATCAAAATTTATGATGTTCATCGGCATCATTACTTGTCAAGCCGGAGCATGTGCGTGGACACCTGTTTTGATGTCAGATACCATCAAAGTGGGGCGAGATGTCGACCTCGGCCCGCACGCAGCGGTGCCGTCTTGTCGAGGAGGTGTCCGAGGTGCCACGCATCACCCAGGAGCAGAAGAAGCTCAACCGCGAAAAGATCGTCCGGGCAGCAGGCGAAGGCTTCAGGCTGCACGGCATCGACGGGATCGGCATCGAGGAGCTGATGAAGACCGCCGGGATGACGCACGGAGGGTTCTACAACCACTTCTCCTCGAAGGAAGACCTCGCCCTCGAAGTCTACCGTCAGGGCTTCGCCGACTCGCTCAACGCGCTCGCCGCCATCCGCGAGGCACATCCCCGCTCCGCCCGGGCAGCCCTGCACGACATGGTCGACATATACGTGACGGCCGCCCACCGTGATCACCCGGAAACCGGCTGCGCCTCAGCCGCCCTGGCAGTCGATGCCGGACGCCACGGCGCCACATCTCAGGCCGAGTACCGACGCGGGCTCGAGGGGTACTTCAGCGCCATCACCGAGATGGTGCTCGATTGCGCGCACCAATCCGGCGCCGAACCGACGGCGGCAGAAGCCCGTGAACAGGCAGTGGCGCTGTTCTGTCAGATGGTCGGCGCGCTGGTGGTCTCCCGCGCTGTCGCCGAGGCCGACCCCGGACTGTCCGACGAAGTCCTGACAGCCAACCGCAAACAGCTCAGGCAGAGGTAAAGCACAGGCTGGTGCGGGTCCGACGGACTGGAAACGTCTCTCCGGCCGGACGGCCTCTCGCCCACCGAGCGCCCAACGTCTGCAAGCGGCCAATAAGGGCTCAGCTGTAGCTCCTGATGCGTAGTATGTTCCGTCTGATGACCCACCGGCGTTGACGGGAACCGACGCACATACTGGGGGCACCGCATGCAAGGTGCGGAGGACCGGCTCGCGCGGCTCGACGAGCGCACCCTTCCCTTCTGGGTCGAGGCCACTGACGAGGATGACCACGCCGACTACGACTCGATGGGGCTGTTCAACCGCAGCGGGGACGCGGTGCTCCGCTCCGTCCCGCTTGGCCCGCTGCGTCAGAATCTCGCCGAGGCGGTTGACGCCTTACAAGAGGTGTTTGCTGATGTGGCGAACTGCGGAGGCACCCTGCCGCTGGCCGAGGCACAACTGTCCTTCCAGGTCACTGCGACCGGTGGCGTCCAATTCATTGGCACCGGCCAGGTGCAGGGCACGCGAGGCCTCACTCTGACCTTCAAGCGCCCGTAGGCGCCGTGCCGAGCCGGCCATGCCACAGCACCGCGCCCTGCTGATCGGGGCCAGCAACTACGACATGCGGGGAATTCACTCACTGCCCTTCATCCCCGCCGACCTCGCACGCCTCGGCGCGACCTTCCGGCACCGAGGCTTCCACGAGGTGCAGGTGCTCGCCCAACGGGAGGGTGGCAAACAGATCTCGGCCAACTTCATCGACGCCCGTGTCGCCGGATTCCTGCGTCGTGCAGGCCGGGGTGACACCCTGGTGATCTTCCTCAGTGGGCACGGTGTCCACGCCGCGGGCCGGGACTACCTCGTCCCGAGGACATTGACGAGGACACCCATCCTTCGAGTCCGGCTGCGTGCCCATCGACTGGCGGCGACAGCTGGACGAGACACTCGCCGGCCACGTTGTCTTCCTCATCGATGCCTGCCGGGAGGGTATCGAGGCAGCGGCCTCGATGAGCGTGGCGGGCGTCACGGAATGGGGGCGGCAGAAGACGGCCGCCGCTTTATGGCGCAAGGTGGCGTACGTCTACGGCTGTTCCCCCGCCCAGCTCTCCCTCTACGTACGCGACCACGAACCCATGGTGGAAGGCGTCCAGTGCGGCACGACGCCCGGCGAATCGTTCAGCATCTTCTCCCGCGCGGTGTCGGACGTCGTCGCCTCCCACCAGGGCGCGCTGACCCTGGACACTTTCAGGAAGATGGCCCAGGAACGGGTGTCCATACTTCACCAGGCGTACAACAAGCGGGGCAACCCGCAACTGCTGCGTACGGTCACCGACATCCACGACGCCTTCACCTTCCTCCCGGCAGCGGTGGACCGCCACGGAGCCACCACAGCAGCCACAACACCTCCCGTCGGTCAGTACCCAGCGACGCCGTCCCGGAGCATGCCGCCGCCCCGGCCCCCGTCAGTACCACCCTGGCCGTCGGGGCGCCCCTGCCCCCGTCAGCGCCACCCCGGCCGTCCGGGCCGCCAAGGCAGCCGGGACTCCGCCGCTGGCAGCGCCGCTGCTGGGCTTCGGCTACGCCGCATCTCCCATCAGCTACTGCGCCGTGGTGATAATGATTCGCCAGAGCGCGTGGGACTACCTAGTTGTGTGGCAATACTGGTGGTTGGTCTTGACGCCCGTCGGCCTGGCGGTCGGCGCGCGGCTGATCGCCTCCACCTCGCCCGCGACCCGTGCTCGCCGTCAAGCCATAGCTTGCACTGTTTGGTGCGGCGTCTGGGGAGTGTTTGGCTACCTGGCGCCACACGCGCAGATCTCATCCGCACCCGCGCTCCACGACATCCTCGGTCAAGTCATCTCACCGTTTGATACGGCTGCGCATGGCGAGGATGGCGAGAGCGAGCAGTACGGGTTCGGTGAAGCGGCTGACCATCTCTGTGTAGGTTCCCCAGGTGGTGAGATCTTGACCGCTGGAGCGGAATACGACGGAGTTCAGTACCACTTGCAGCGACTTGTCGAAGCGTTTCATGGTGAAGCGGTCGTCGGTGGGCAGGGTCAACCGTGGGTCCTCTTTGTCCACGGCCAGTGTCACTCGTCCGCCAGCGGCGGGGATGGTGCCGGACGCCGTCTGTTTCGGGAGGAGTCGGGCAGGCCCAGGCCCATCATCAACGCGATGGTGGCGGTCATGGCCACCGCGAGCCAGACCAGGGCGCGGGAGGCGCGCAGACCGTAGCCGGAGGTCAGCCAGTAACCCCACAGCAAGCCCCGTTCGCCGGGCGGCGTGCCGACGAGGTCGTGGCGGCGCATCTCCATCTCGCCGTAGTAGAAGTCGGCGGCGCCGGGCTCGTCCTTGCTGTCCTCGAAAGCCTTGCGCAGTTGCCGGTAGAGCGCGGCCAGGTGCTCCGGGTCGGGAGTGCGGCCGGGGTCGGGGTGGTGCGGCCCGGTGCGCCAGTGCCGGGGAGAGGGCGCCTGCCCCGTAGGCGAGGGCGATTGGCCGGCCGTCTGCGCGCGCCAGTGGTGCTCTTCGGCCAGGGTGCGTCGCCGGGTCCACCAGTAAGGCCATATGGAGCGGCGGAAGTGGAGGCCGGTGGGGGTGGCCGCGAAGTTGCACCGGCCCTCCAGGCGGAGTTGGTCGAGGTGGAAGCTACCGGAGAACAGACAATCGCTCAGGTCGGTGTCGGTCAGGACCAGGTACGCGGCGTCCACCCCGTGTACCGAGGCCACCCGTACGCCGTGCTGGGATCCTGCCAGCAGGCTCTCGTCCGCCATCGTGCCGCCGTGTGTAAAGGGGACGGGGTGAGCGTTGACTGCCACGGGGAAGAAGAGCACGGCGTGGCTGAGGTCCATCGTGGCGTAGCGCAGGCGCAACGTGGCCGTCGATTCCCACCGAGTCCGCTCGCAACGCACTTCACGCGCTGCGATCTCCAGCGTCACCGGTACCTCGAACAGCGCACCTGACAGCTCGACCGTCTTCGCGCACACCACCGGCCCGAGCCACGACATCGCCGTGAATCGGGCCTGGGGGAACAGGGCGTCACCGGAGAACTGGGTGAGGTGGAACCAGGCGTCGCCGGCGAACTGTGTCCCCTCGAACCTGGCGGTGCCCGAGAACAGCGCCGTGTCGAACCGGGCGACGTCGGTGAACTGCGCCTGGGAAAATAGAGCGCCACCGCGGAACCGGGCCAGGTCGAATCCGGCGATGCCGGAGAACCGCGCCCCGCCGAACCGGGCATCCTCGGCGAACTGCGTCCGGTGAAACCGGGCATCGCCCGCGAAGCGCGCCCCGTCGAACCAGGCTGTGCTCGCGAAGCGTGCCTCATCGAACCGGGCCTCATCGCTGAAATCCGCTGCGCCGAACCGGGCGGTGCCCGAGAACCGCGCCCCACCGAACCCGGCGCTGCCCGCGAACCGCGCTCCACCGAACCAGACGTCGTCGGTGAACCGCGCCCCGCCGAACCCGGCGATGCCGGAGAAAAGCGCCCCCTCGAACCGGGCGTCTGCGGCGAACCGCGCGCCCTCGAACCAGGCGGTGCTGGAGAAGCGCGCGCTCGTGAACCCGACACTGCCCAAGAAGTGCGCTCCGCCGAACCTGGCATCGTCCTGGAACCACGTTCCGCCGAACCTGGCAGTACCCGCGAACCGCACCCCGCCGAACCAGGCGGCCTCGGCGAACTGTGCATGGCTGAACAGGGCGCCACCACAGAAGCGCGCACCGTCGAACCATGCGGTGCTGGGTGAACTGGGTGCCTTCGAACCCGGCGTCGTGGGTGAAGTCGGCTCCGCCGAATCTGGCGGTGCTGGAAAACCGCGCCCCGCCGAAGTGGCTTGTGCCGGAGAACCGCGCCCGGTGGAATCCGGCTTCCTCCGCGAACTCCGCGCCTTCGAATCTCGCGGTACCGAAGTGGGGCTTTCCGGTGGTGGGATCCTTGAGCGCTTGGAGGAGAGCGTTGAGAAGTGGTGCGGTGAAGCGGGTGCCGCGGTGGTCGACGTCTGTGCCGGGGGTCAGACCGGTGAGGTATGCGTCGCGGTCGGTGCTGTTCAGGTGGGCCAGACACGCGGATTGGCCAGGGACGTTGATTCCGGGACAGCCGACGGGGTCGGTGGCGTCCTCGGCACCATGTCCGCAGTACGGCCAGGAAGGGGCAGACGGTGCGGGGTCCGGGGGAGTACTCATTGGCCTGGGAGCTCCGGGGGCTTTCACTCGTGGCGGGCTGAAGGGCTGTACTTGCTCGGGCGTGCGATGCCAACTCTCCGCCTGGTGCGGCTTACAGTCGAGGCCATCCTGATGGGAACGAGGGGCCAGGCCCAAGTACGGGGCCACCGGAGAGATCACCGGTTTCGGACGGTCCACCTGGTGCGCCGTGGTCGATGAGGCGCAGGAGCTTTGGGCCGGCATGTCGGAAGCGGCCAGTAGCCTCAGGCACCATGGGCATTCGGATCGATGTGGTGGTGGGTTATCCGATCAACGACGAGATGGAGAGGGTGCTCGGGTTGGCCGAGGCGGTCGGCGAGCCGGTCACTGTCACGTTCATGTGGGAGGGGCGTGGAGAGGCGGAACGTGCGGTGCTGGTGCCCGCGGCCACGCTGGCGCTCTGGGAGCATTGGGCGCCCACCGCCTGCCCGACGAGTGGGGTCGGGGAAGGGGACCGGGCCGTGGTGGAGGAGCCGGAGTTGGCCCACCCAGTGGAATTCGGCGCGTTCACGCTTTTTCGTCGTCGCGTGGGAGGGCGCACGGCGGTCGCTCGCGGAGGCGTGGTGGTCGCCGAGCTACTGGACCCCGACGAGGCGCACTGGCTCCAGGAGAAGGCCCGCAATGTCCGCGAAGGCTTCATGGATCCGAAGCAGAAGGCGGCGTTCGAGGAGTTCCTTGCCCGGCAGGCATCCCTCGGTGAGCGGTAGCGGCCGCTCGGCGGACCGGTGTCGTGCGTGAGGACGCGGACGGCCGCGCGGGCCTCCACCTCCGTGGGCGGTGAGGCGGCGGTGCGGCCGGTCGGCCCGTGGCGTGGAAGACGGCGTTGCGGGTGCACGGGGCTACAGGTCGGCGAACGGGGGGCAGATGTAGGTAACGGCGACGAGTCGCAGGCGGGGGAGTGGCAGGATCAGCATGAACCCGTCTTCCAGGACCGGGAGGCGCCGCACGCCGCCGGTGACTCCTGGTCTCGGGCCGTCTCCGATGGCCGTGACATCGATGCCCATCTCGGCCAGGTCCACGAGCTGCCCGGCGAGTCGCTCCACTTCCGCAACCACGCGCTCGGGTAACCCCTTCGCGACCTGCTCGTAGTCGGGCTCGTACTCCCAGCGCCACCGTTGCCCGGCGTCCTCGGTCACCCGGCGCTCCGCCCGTCGATGCAGGCTTCAGCCGCTGCCTCCGCATGGATGGCTGCCACCTCGGCGGCGATGGCACGCCCCTCGGCCAGCTCCTCCACCTGCCCTGCGCGGGCCTCCAGCTCGCTCAGGCGCGCGGCACGAGCAGGTACACGCTCGATTGCCACCGTGAGCGCCCACCGCCGTAGGAACCGGCGCATGGGGGCCGCGTCGACCTGGCTGCGGGCCGCCTCCACCGCAGCCGTCCGCTCGGCGTCGAACGCGGCCACCTGGTTCGGGGCGATCTGCACCAGAGCCGCGCGCAGGTCCTCCGCCGTGGTCTTGGGCTGCGGGATCAGGGGCCCGTGTCCGTCCGCTGCTGTTTCGCTCATGCCGCCACGCTCCCTGTGCCCCCGGAGGGAGCTGCGGTGATCCGCAGCGCGACACGCCCCTCGGCGTACTCCCGCAGCAGTACCTCACACAGCAGCCCGAACCCAGGGTCGCCTCCTCGGCGGTCCCGCTCCTGCCTCTTCCACCTGTTCTCTGCTCTCTCACACACGTTTTCGTCGAGGTAGGCGCGGCATCCGCCCCGTTCCGCCGTGCCGAATGTGCTGCCGGCCGGAACGGGTGCGTCGAGCGCCCCTTCGGCGTATGCCGTCAGGAGCGCCTCGAGGACCCGCGAGCGGGCACGGGCCATGCCGTCGTCCTCGGCGCGCTTTTTCACCTGGCCCTTCCACAGGTCCGTGTCCATCCAGACCAGGCGGCCAGGGCGCGCCGTGCTGTCGGCGGCTCTCACATCTCCTCCATCGGGCGCCGTTAACGGTGATCCACCCGAACAAGACTAGACTTTCAAAGTCTAGTATTCAACGCTCCGGGCCGCCTTGCTGGTCCGGCCTCGCTCGACCCGTGCTCATCCTGCTCGGCCTCGGCCGGGGGGCCATCGTCATGATGTCCATTCAGCTCGGAACCGACGGTATCGAGCCCACCGGGCGCGGGCGTGGCTCAGGAGGTGCACCAAGCCTTCCACTGCTAAGCGGACGGGCGCCGTGTGTTCCTGACAAGGCGGACGAGGGCCACTTGGGCAGCGGGAACGGGGACCGCGCCGGCATCGCCACCGCGGACGCTCCAGCCCGTCCCCGGCGCTGTCGGCTTCCTTGTCGGCGATGGAGATTGATCGGGCACCGGAGTGCTTTTTGGTCAAGTCCTCGGAGGGGAAGGTAAAGCAGCCCCGGGTGCGGCTGCTGTTCCTCCTGCTGTCTCGCGAGCTCCATCTACCTGCGTTTTTGTCGTTATCTGATTAATCGTGAGATCTCTCACATTGCCATCGCTTTACTCATCCATTGCCTCCCATGCTTCGATGGTGCCCATCGTTTCTTGATCGACACGGACACATCGGACGGCAGTCGTCGGCATACCACCGACGGGACGGATGGGATCACTCGCTCATATGCCTGACAACCGTGCTGAACTGCCGCTCACCGACGCGCAGCTGGGGGTATGGCTCGCCGAACGCGCGGGGTTCGGCGAGCCGGGCGCGTACCAGTGGGCGGAGTACCTTGAGCTGGACGGCCCGGTCGCCGTCGACCTGCTGGCGGCCGCGGTCGCCAGGACGGCCGTCGACTGCGAGGCGGTGAACGTCCGTATCGGAGCGGACGGTTCGCTGGCCCCCGCGCAGTGGCTCGTCGCGGATGCCGAGCATGTCGTCGAGACGGTCGACCTGCGGGAGACGCCCGATCCGGATGCCGCGGCGCTGAAGTGGATGCGGGCGGCCATGGCCGAGTCGGGAGGCTGCGACGCGGGGCCGTTGTTCTCAGGCGCGGTGCTGCGCGTGAGCGACGACCGCACTCTGCTGTTCCACCGGGTCCATCACATCGCTCTCGACGGGGCGGGCATGGCCCTGTTCGCCGAACGGGCCGCTGAGGTCTACAGCCGTCTGTACGAGGGCGGCCCGGTGCCGCCAAGCGGCTGGAGCGGGCTCCGGGCGCTGATCGACGCCGAGACGGCATACCGCGGTTCCGCCGAGCACGCCGCGGACGGCGACCGGTGGCGGGAGCGGCTGGCGGGCCGGTGGCACTTCCCTACGCTCGGAGCGGGTCCGGCGGCGGCGTCGGACCGGTCGCTGCGCACGAGCAGGGGTGTGTCGGCGGCGGAGTTCGGCGAGCTGAGGGACGGCGCGCGGCGGCTCGGGCACCGCTGGACCCGGCTGTTCACCGCGGCCACCGCGATCCAGTTACAGGCGATGACCGGTGACCGGGACCTCGTCCTGAGCCTGCCGGTCGCCGGCCGGTCCGCCGAACTCGTCCGCCGCGTCCCGGCGATGACGGCCAACGTCCTGCCGCTGCGGCTCCGCGTCGACCCGGCCGCGTCCGTCGGCCGGCTGCTCGACGAAGTGGCCGAAGAACTGCGGGCGGTACGCCGGCACCAGCGCTACCGGGGCGAGCGCCTGCGGCGGGCGGTGGACTGTCCCGACGACGGGCGCAGGTTCTTCGGGCCGGTCCTCAACATCCAGCGGTTCGACCGGCCGCTGCGCTTCGGTCCGGTCACCGCGACCGTCCGCAACCTCCAGGCGCCGCCTTCCGAGGACCTCTCGTTCTTCGCGCACGACCGCGGTGACGGCGAACTGCGCCTCGACTTCGACGCCAACCCCGCCAACCACGGCGAGGACCTCCTGCGAGGCGTCGCCGACCGCTTCCCGCACGTGCTGAGGCAGGTGGCGCGCGCCGAACGTGACACGCCCCTGGCGCGAGTCGCGACCACCACTGCGAGGGAGCGCCGCCGTCTCGTCGCCCTGGGCACGGGCGCGCCCACCTCGGCCGCGCCCGCCGACACCGCCGCCGCCCGGTTCGCGGACCGGGTACGCCGTACCCCGGACGCCTTCGCGGTGCGGTGCGCCGGCACGGGTGAACGGCTGACCTACCGCGAACTGGACGGGCGTGTCGCCGCGTTGGCGGGTGCGCTGGCCGCCGCCGGTGCGGGGCCGGAGCGCACTGTCGCCCTGCTTCTGGAACGCTCGGTGGATCTGGTCGTCGCCGCTCTCGCCGTGGTGCGGGCGGGCGCGGCGTACGTACCCCTGCACCGGGACGACGCGTCGCCCCGGCAGGAGGCCGTCCTGTCCGACGCGGACGCGCGGCTGCTGGTCACCGACCGGCACACCGGGGGCGACACCATCGTGACGTACGCCCGCGACCGCGGTCTGCGCCTGCTGGACGTGCGGGCCGACTCCGACGCGGCCGCCGGTGACGCGCCCGCCGGGGCCGGGACGTCACCGGACGCCCTCGCCTGCGTGATGTTCACGTCCGGTTCGACGGGCCGGCCCAAAGGGGTCGGCATCACCCAGGGCGCACTGGCCGGGCTCGCCGCCGACCGCTGGTGGTCCGAGGGCGGCGCGGACAGGGTCCTGCTGCACTCGCCGCACGCCTTCGACGCGTTCAACCTGGAGCTATGGGTGCCGCTCCTGACCGGCGGTGAGGTGGTCGTCGCCGCGCCGGGACATCTCGGCCCGGCCGAACTGGCACGGACCGTGGCGGAGACCGGGGTGACCGGGGTGTGGCTGACCGCGGGACTCTTCCACGCCATCGCCGCCGAGGACCCGGCCTGCCTGTCCGGTGTTCGCCAGGTGTGGACCGGAGGGGACGTGGTGTCCCCGGACGCCGTCCGCGCGGTGCGTCAGGCGCTGCCGGATCTCACCGTCGTAAACGGTTACGGGCCCACCGAGACCACGGTCTTCGCGACCCGGTACGCGGTCCCGGAACTGCCGGCGGACGCCGCGTCCGTGCCCATCGGCGGCCCGCTGGACGGCAAGCGGGTGCTGCTTCTCGACGACGCGTTGCGGCCCGTGCCGCCGGGGTCGGTGGGGGAGCTGTATCTCGGGGGAGCGGGGGTGGCGCGCGGTTACGCCGGGCGCGCGGCCGCGACCGCGGAGCGCTTCGTCCCCGACCCGTCGGGGCCGCCGGGGGCGCGCGTCTACCGCACGGGCGACCTGGCCCGGTGGAGTGCGGACGGGCGGCTGGAGTTCGCCGGCCGTGCCGACGGACAGGTCAAGCTGCGCGGTCACCGGATCGAGACGGGCGAGATCGACGCCGTGCTGCGCGCCGACCCGCGGGTCCGGCAGGCCGCGACCGTCGCACAGGAGCGCCCGGGAGGGCGGCGGCTCGTCTCCTACGTGACCGCGTCCGGCGGTGCGGCGGACGGCCTCGACACGGCGGCGCTGCTCGACCGGGTGCGGGACCGGCTGCCCGCTTACCTGCTGCCGACCGCAGTGGTGGCCGTTGACCGGCTGCCCCTGACCCGCAACGGCAAGCTGGACCGGGCCGCGCTGCCCGCGCCGGAGTCCGCGGTCGCCGCTCGTGGTGCCGGAAGGGGCCCGGCCCCGCGCACGCCCACCGAGAAGCTGCTCGCCGAGCTGGTGGGCGAGGTGCTCGGGGTGCCGGACGTCCCCCTCGAAGAGGACTTCTTCCGGCTCGGCGGGGACAGCATCCAGGCGATCCAACTCGCGGCGGCGGCGCGGCGCTCCGGTCTGGCGATCACCACCCCGGACGTCTTCCGCGCCCCCACCGTCGCCGGACTCGCCGCCGCACTCGCGGCGGACGACAGGCTCCCCGCGCACCGGATCGCGCTGGACGACGCGGACGACTCCGCGTTGCCGCTGACGCCCGTCATGCACTGGCTGCGTGAACGCGGCGGCACACTCCACGGGTTCGTCCAGTCCCTGACCGTACGCACCCCGGTGGGCATCACCGGGGACCAGGTCCGCGCGGTGGTGCAGGCCCTCGTCGACCACCACCCCATGCTGCGGCTCTCGCTGACCGCCATGGGCCCGATCTGGTCGCTGGAGGTCCTGCCCGCCGTGCCGGTCGAGCTGAACCGGCCGGGCCCGCCGACCGACCCGGAGCGCGGCCGGATGGTGCACGCGCGCTGGCGGGACCCCGGACCCGGGACGGCGGGCGCGCTGACCCTCACAGTGCACCACCTCGGGGTCGACGGCGTCTCCTGGCGCATCCTCCGGGACGACCTCGACACCGCCTGGGACGCGATACGCCGCGGTCGGACCCCGACGCTGCAACCGACCGGGACCTCCTTCGCGCAATGGGCGAAGGCGCTGGTGGGGCACGCCCATCACCCGGCCGTGCTCCACACGTTCTCCCACGAGCGGCCCGAGCTCGTGGAACCACCGGTCGCCGCGCGCCCACTGGATCCCGCGTCGGACACCGAGGACACCCGGCGCCGCCACACCGCCACCCTGCCCGGCGCGCTCACCGCGCGCCTGCTGAGCGAGGCGACCGCGGCTTTCGACTGCTCGGTGCAGGACCTGCTGCTCACCGCGTTCGTCCTGGCCGCCGCCGACTGGCGGGGCGGCCCGGACGCGCTTCTCGTGGACCTGGAGGGCCACGGACGTGAGGAGTTCGCGGACAACCTCGACCTGTCCCGTACGGTCGGCTGGTTCACCACCCTGTATCCCGTGGTACTCGACCCCGGCTGCTCCTGGGCCGAGGCGCGGACCGACCCGCCCGCCCTGGACGGCGCGGTCGCCCAGGTGCGATCCCGCACCCGTGACTCCGGCCGCGCGGGACTGACCCACGGTCTGCTGCGCTATCTCAACCCGCAGAGCGCTCCCCTCCTCGCCGCCCGCCCCACGCCGCAGTTCGCCTTCAACTACCTCGGCCGCTTCGACGTCGGCGGCGAAGGCCCCTGGTCGGTGCCGACCGACGTGACCGCCGCCGGGACCCCCTCGGATGACGGCCCGACCACCGCGGCCGGGCCGGCCATGAGCCACGCCGTCGAGCTGGACACGGTGATCAACGACCGCCCGGACGGCCCCGAACTGGTCGCCCACTGGTCCTGGCCCGGCGGCCTGCTCGACAGGACGCGCGTCGCCGGCCTGGCCGAGCGGTGGTTCGACGTCCTGGGCGCGCTGGTCGACCGGGCCCGGTCCCGCGCCACCGGTGAACTGCCGCTGCCGCCGTTGGCCCAGGGCCTGCTCTTCCACTCGCTCTACGACCACGACGGGGTGGACCCCTACCTCGTCCAGTTCGTCTTCGACCTCGTCGGGGCACTCGACGCCGACGCTTTGCGGGACGCGCTGCACCGGCTGCTGAGCCGACACCCGCAGCTCTCCGCCGGTGTCCGGCCCGGTGCGTCGGGCCGGCCCGTCCAGGTGGTGGTACCGGGCGCCGCCGTGGAGTGGCGCGAGATGCCCGCACCGGAGGACCTGGAGGACTTCCTCGCCGCCGACCGCCGGAGCCGCTTCGACCTCGCCGACCCCCCACTGATGCGCGCCGCGCTGCTGCGCGGCTCCGCCGACCGGCACACCTTCGTCCTGACCACGCACCATCTCCTGGTCGACGGCTGGTCCATGCCGATCCTGATCTGGGAACTGTTCTCGCTCTACGCCGGTCGCCCGCTGCCGCCCGCCACGCCGTACCGCGACTTCCTCGACTGGCTGGCCACAAGGGACGCCCGCGCGGACGAGTCGGCCTGGCGTGCGCTGCTGGCCTCCGTGGACGGCCCGACCCTGGTCGGCGGCCCCGGCCGGCGCGGCGCGACCGGGCCACGTCGCCGAACGACCGCCGAGCTGGACCCCGAGTGCACCGCCCGCGTCGAGGCCCTGGCACGAGAGGGCGGCCTGACGACCAGCGTCGTGGTGCGACTGGCCTGGGCGGTCCTGCTCGGCGCCCTGACCGGCCGGGACGACGTGGTGTTCGGCGCCACGGTCTCCGGCCGCCCCGCCGAACTGCCCGGCGCGGCCCGGATCGTCGGCCTGCTGATCAACACCGTGCCGGTCCGGGTCCGGCTCGACCCCCACCGGCCGGTCGCCGACTGCCTGGCGGACCTGCGGGCCCAGCAACTGTCCATGCTCGACCACCAGCACGCCGACCTGACGACCCTGCAGACGGTCACCGGTCACCCCGAACTCTTCGACACCGTCGTCGTCTTCGAGAACTATCCGGTCGACGAGGAGGAACTGGCCACCCTGGTACCCGGCCTGGAGCTGCGGGAGGTCCAGGGCCGCGACGGCACCCACTACCCGCTGACCCTGATCGCCGTACCCGGCGACCGGCTGCGGCTCCAACTCGACCACAGCGCCGACCTGTTCGACGGCGCGGCCGCCGACCGCCTGCTCGACCGCCTGCGCGCCATCCTCGACCGGATGGCCGACGACCCGGCGGCACCCCTGGGACGCGTCGACCTGCTGCTGTCCGACGAGCGCGCCGACCTCGAAGCCCCCGCGCCCGCCCCGGAACCGGACACCGGGCCGGCCACGCTGACCGCCCTGTTCGCCGCGCAGGTGCGCCGCCGGCCGGGAGCCCCGGCCCTCACCCACGGCGGCACCACCCTGTCCTACGCGGAAGTCGACGCGCGTGCCAACCGTCTCGCCCACCTCTTCGTAGAGCGCGGCGCGGGACCGGAGCGCCTGGTCGGCCTGGTGCTGGAGCGTTCGGCGGACCTCGTCGTCGCGATCCTGGCCGTGCTGAAGTCCGGCGCGGGCTATCTGCCCCTGGACCCGGCGTACCCCGAGGAGCGTATCCGGGGGGTGCTCGAGGAGGCCGGCCCCGTGCTCGTCGTGACGGACGCCCCGCTGCCGGTCCCGCACCCGCAGATCCTCCTCGACGGCCCCGACACGGCAGCCGCCCGCCCGGCGCACCCGCCCGCCGTGACCGTGGACCCGGAGGCGGTCGCCTACGTCATCTACACCTCCGGTTCCACCGGCCGGCCCAAGGGCGTCCTGGTCACTCACCGCAATGTCGTACGGCTGCTGGCCACGACCGACGAGTGGTTCCGGTTCGACGCCGATGTACACGCCCTGTTCCACTCCTACGCCTTCGACGTCTCCGTCTGGGAGATGTGGACGGCTCTCGGCCGCGGCGGGCGGCTGGTGGTGGTGCCGGACGACGTGGCCCGCTCGCCCAGGGACCTCCTGGCGCTGCTGCGCCGGGAGCGAGTCACCGCCCTGAACCAGACTCCCTCGGCCTTCTACCAGCTCCTCCGGGCCGAGGCGGAGGCCGGCCCGGACGCGCTGCCCGACCTGCGGGTGATCGTATGCGCCGGGGAGGCGCTGGAACCGTCCCGCGTCCGCTCCTGGCCCGGCCCGGGCCGGCCCGCCCTGGTCAACATGTACGGAATCACCGAGACCACCGTCCATGCGACGTACACCGAGCTGACCGACCCCGAAGAGACCGCGAGCGTCGTCGGAACCGCGCTGCCCGACCTCCGCCTGCGGCTGCTGGACCACGCGCTACGACCGGTGCCGCCGGGCTGCCCCGGTGAGATCCACGTGTCCGGCCCCGGCGTGACCCGCGGTTATCTGGACCGGCCGGCGCTCACCGCGAGCCGGTTCGTCCCCGACCCGTTCGGCGCGCCCGGCACCCGCATGTACCGGTCCGGAGACCTCGCGCGGCAGCGGCCGGACGGCACGCTGGAGTACCTCGGCCGGATCGACCAGCAGGTGAAGATCCGCGGCTACCGGATCGAGCCCGGCGAGATCGAGCGCGTCCTCGAACAGCACCCGGCCGTGGACCGGGCCGTGGTGCTCGCCGACGCCGGTGCCGACGGCGGCCGCCTGCTCTGCTACGCCGTCCCGGCCACGCGACCGGCCGGGACCGGCCCGGCCGGGACGCCCTCTGCCGCGGAACTGCGCGCCCATGCCCGCACGGTGCTGCCCGCGCACATGGTGCCCGCCTTCGTCGTCCTGGTCGAGGAGATCCCGCTGACCGGGAACGGCAAGCTGGACCGCGCCGCCCTGCCGCCTCCGGAGACCGCGCTGCCGGTGAGCCGCGGGCCGGAGAACCCGCGAGAACGGCTGCTGTGCGACCTGTTCGCCGAGACCCTGGGACTGGCCGAGGTCGGCGCCGAGGACAACTTCTTCGACCTGGGCGGACACTCGCTGCTCGCCACCCGCCTGATCAACCGGCTGCGCGCGGAGACCGGCCGAGAGTTGAGTATCCGCACCCTGTTCGACGCCCCGGTCGTCGCCGACCTGGCACGCCACGTCCCGGAGGGCGCTGCCGTGGCTCCCGTCCGGGCGGCCGCCGCCCCGCGACCGGAGCGCGTACCGCTCTCGCCCGCGCAGCGGCGGCTGTGGTTCTTCGACAGGTTCGCCGGCCCCAATCCCGTGTACAACATGTCCTTCGCCGTCCGGTTCACCGGGCCGCTGCGTGTGCAACCCCTGCGGGCGGCACTCGGCGACCTGCTGGACAGACACGAGAGCCTGCGCACCACCGTGGTGGAACATCACGGCGAGCCGTACCAGCGGATCCGTGACGCCGACGGCCTGGCGTTCGAGACGGTGGTCACCTCGGAGGCGGCACTGCCCGGACTGCTCGCCGCCGCGTCCGCGCACGTCTTCGACCTGGAGACGGAACTCCCGGTCCGCGCCGTGCTCCACGAGACCGCACCCGGGCACCACGTACTCCTGCTCCTGCTGCACCACATCGCCGCCGACGGCTGGTCGCTCGGTCCGCTGGCCCGTGACCTGTCCACCGCCTACCGGGCCCGTGCCGCGGGCGGCGCCCCGCAGTGGACGAGCACACCCGTGAGTTACGCGGACCACACGCTCCGCCTGCTCGACCGCGACCCGGACACCGGCGCCGACCACTGGACGCGGATCCTGCGCGGTGCCCCGGAGGTGCTCCAACTGCCGCTGGACCGTCCTCGGCCGCCGGTCTCCGCACACCGCGGGGAGACCGTCCCCTTCACACTCGACGCCGCGCTGCACGCCCGCCTGAACCGGCTCGCCGCGACCACCCGGACCAGCCTGTTCATGGTGGTGCACACCGCGGTCGCCGCACTGCTGCACCGGCTCGGGGCGGGTGACGACATCCCCATCGGCACACCCGTCGCAGGACGGCACGACGCCGCACTGCACGACACCGTCGGCTGCTTCGTCAACACCGTGGTGCTGCGCACCGACCTGAGCGGCGCGCCGACGTTCGCCGAACTCCTCCAGCGGGTGCGCGCCACCGACCTCGATGCCTTCGCGCACCAGGAGGTCCCCTTCGAGCGGGTGGTCGAGGCCGTCAACCCGCCGCGCTCCCTCGCCGCCCACCCCCTCTTCCAGGTGATGCTGGCGTTCCAGGACACCCCGGCGGCCGAGTTCGACCTGCCGGGCCTGCGGACGGAACCGGTCGCCGTGCACGGCGGCGCCTCCCGGATGGACCTGCTGTGGAGCATGCGGCAGCACTACACGGTGCACGGCGGTGAGGCCGGGCTCGAGGGTCTTCTGGAGTACGACACCGAACTGTTCACCCCCGCGTCCGCGCGCCTGATGCTCGCCCGCCTGGAGCGGCTGCTCCGGGCGGCCGTGGCCGATCCTCAGCTTCCCGTCGCCGACTTGCCGGTGCTCGTCGACGGCGAGCACGAGCGGCTGACCGGACAGGAGAGCGGCACCGACCGCGAGACGCCCGACACCACCGTGGCGGCGCTCGTCGCGGCCCAGGCACACCGCACCCCGGAGGCACCCGCTGTCCTGCACGGCGACACCGTGCTCAGCCACCGGGACCTGTCCGAGCGGGCGGAACACCTCGCCGGGGAACTCCGCGCGCACGGCGCGGGCCCCGGCGCCCTGGTCGCCGTGGTGCTGCGCCGGGGCCCCGGCCTGCCCGCCACCCTCCTCGCCGTCCAGGCGACTGGCGCCGCCTACCTGCCCATCGACCCGACCCTGCCCGCCGAGCGCGTCTCGGCGCTCCTGGCCGACGCCCGACCCCTCCTCGTGGTGCGCGACACCACCGGATCCGCCGCCGAACCCGTTGTCACGACCGGGGCCGCCGAGCCGCTGCCGGTGCCACCGGACACCGCGTACGTCACGTACACCTCGGGCTCCACCGGGCGGCCCAAGGGCGTCGTCGTACCACGGACCGCGCTGGTGAACCTGCTGCTCGCCCTGCGCGAGCGGCTCGCGGTCGGCCCCGACGACCGGATGCTGGCCTCCGCGCCCATCGGCTTCGACATGTGCAAGCCCGAGCTGTACCTGCCGCTGATCACCGGCGGTGCCATGGTCCTCGCCGACCAGGACGCGCTGCGCGACCCCGACCAGCTGTGCGCGCTGCTCGACCGGCACCGCGTCACCGTGATGCAGGCGACCCCGTCGCTCTGGCGGACGCTCGTGGCACGACGACCGCGACAACTGCGCCACGTACGCGCCGTAGTCGGCGGCGAGGCGGTCCCCGCGGAACTCGCCGGGGAGCTGGCCGCCGCCACCGCGTCGCTGCTCGCCTGCTACGGCCCGACCGAGACCACCGTCTGGTCCGCCACCCACCCGGTCGGCGCGCGGACCGACGGTACCGTGCCGCTCGGCCGGCCGCTGCGCAACACCCGCGCTTACGTCCTCGACGACCGGCTGTGCCCCGTCCCCCCGGGCACGAGAGGCGAGCTGTACCTGGCCGGCGCGGGCCTCGCGACCGGCTACCTCGGCCGCCCCGGACTGACGGCCGCCCGCTTCCTGCCGGATCCCTTCGGACCGGCCGGCCGGCGCATGTACCGCACCGGTGACCTCGCGTCGTGGAGCCGCGACGGGGTGCTCCGCTTCCACGGCCGGACCGACGACCAGGTGAAGATCCGCGGTCACCGCGTCGAACTCGGCGAGGTCGAAGCCGCGCTGGGTGGGCACCCGGAGGTCACGGCCGCCGCGGTCGCCGTGCACGACCGCGGCCCCGACGATCGTCGGCTCGTCGGCTACGTCACCCCGAAGGGCGCGGACCTGGGCGCGGTCGGGGCGCACCTGACCCGGCACCTGCCGGACTACATGGTGCCCGCCCGGCTGCTCGCCCTGGACCGGCTGCCCCTCGGCGCCAACGGAAAGCTGCTGCGCGACCGGCTGCCCGAGCCCGACTGGGCGGCCGCCACCGACGCCGAGCCGCCGCGCGACCTCCGTGAGGACCTGATGTGCCGCCAGTTCGCCGAGGCCCTCGGCATACCGAGGGTCGGCCCCGAGGACAACTTCTTCGAACTGGGCGGCCACTCGCTGCTCGCCGCCCGGCTGACCGAGCGGATAAGCGCCGTCCTCGGCCTCGCACCCGCACTCCGGAACGTCTTCGAGGCCCCGACCCCGGCCGCCCTGAGCCGACTGCTCGACGGGCCGCCGACTCCGTCCGCCCCCGCACACCTCGTGCCCTTCCGGGCCACCGGAGCGGCCGCGCCGGTGTTCTTTGTCCACCCGCTGAGCGGTATGAGCTGGGGTTACGCCGGCCTGCTGCGGCACGTCGGCCGGCACCACCCGGTCCACGGCATCCAGGCCGAGGGCGCCGGGGGAGTGGCGGACCTGCCCGGCACGGTCGAGGAGATGGCCGAGCGCTACCTGCGACTGCTGCGCACAGTGCGCCCGTCCGGTCCGTACCACCTGGTCGGCTGGTCCTTCGGCGGACTGGTGGCGCACGCCATGGCCGTCCGGCTGCGGGAACTCGGCGAGCCGGAAGGGGCGCTGTTCCTGGTCGACACCGTCGCCGCCACCGGGGCCGGGCCCGCCGAGCCCATCGACGAGCACCGCGTGCACCGGGTGCTGCTGACGGCCGCCGGGTTGGACGACGACCACCTCGCCCCGGAGACCCTCGACTTCACCACCGTGTCGGCACTGCTGCGCCGCGAGGGCAGCCTCTTCGCCCGCCTCACCCAGGACGACATCGCCCGCGTCATCGCCGTCTCCCGGCACAACGACGCGCTGCAGCGCGCCTACCGCCCCGCGCGTTACGCGGGCGACACCACCTACATCGAGGCCGCCGGCGAGCCTCGGCGCGCGGCGCCCACGCACGAACTGTGGCGGCCGTACGCCGGCGGCGAGCTGGCCGTCGGACACGTCGACGCACGGCACCACCGAATGATGCAGCCCCAGCACGTGGACGCCGTCGGCGTCCAGCTCACCGCAGCCCTCGGGAGGGCCCGTTGACCGCCACCGAGGACGCGACGTACGAGGCGGACAGCGCAGCACTCGACGAACTGCCCGCAGGAGCACGGGTGGTGATCAGGCTTCCGGGCGGCCGCCGCCTCGCGGACATCCTGCTCGGCTGCTTCGACCGGGAGCTCGTCGCCGTCCCGCTCCACCCGCGGGCCGGGGACGCGGACCTCGCCGCCGGCGCCGCCCGGGTCGCCGCCGCGGCCGTCGTGGACGTCCACGGAGTCCGGCGCACCGGACGGCCCGACGCGCATCCGGCGCCCGGAGCCGCGACGCCCGGAGCCGCGACTCCGGGAGTCCCGGCGCTCATCATGTTCACCTCCGGCTCCACCGGTCCGCAGAAAGGGGTCGTGCTCAGCCGCCGGGCGGTTCTCGGCAACGCACGCCGCACAGCGGTCCTGCACGGCATCGCGCCGGACCGCCCGCACGGCACCTGCCTGCCGCTGTACCACTGCAACGCACTGGTCATGTCACTGCTCGGCACCCACCTCACCGGCACACCGCTCACGCTGTACCCCTCCTTCGACCCGGCCGGCTACTTCGCCGCGCTGGACGCCTCCGGCGCCAGGACGGCCTCCATCGTCCCGGCCCTGCTCGCGGACCTGGTCGAGGCCGCTCCCGCGTGGCCCGACGGACTGGATTACCTGATCACCGCCGCGGCCCCGCTCACGGCCGACCTGGCCCGACGCTTCCACTCCCGCTACGGCGCGAGGCTGCGTCAGGGCTACGGCCTGACGGAGGCGGTCAACTTCAGCTTCACCATGCCGCTGCTCGACGACACCGACTTCCGCACCCACTACCTGGAGCGGACGCCCCCGGTGGGCGTACCACTGCCCGATACCGAACTCCACCTGGAATCCGGCGAGGTCTGGATCCGAACCCCTGACCTGATGACCGGCTACTGGCAGGACCCGCGCAGCACCGCCGCCACCGTCACCGACGACGGCTGGCTGCGCACCGGCGACCTGGGCGAACTCCGGGACGGACTCCTCGTCCTGCGGGGCCGGGCGGGCGAGCGCATCAACCGAGGAGGGGAGAAGCACCACCCCCTCGACATCGAGCACGGCTGGCGCCGGGCGGGCCTCACCGGCCGGTTCGCGGCGGTCGCGGTAGACGAGCCCGCGCTCGGCGACGACGTCGCCCTCATCGCGACGGAACAGCCGGTGCCCGAGGTCCGTACCCTGTACGAGCGATCGCCGCTGCGGCCCGCGGTCGTCCAGTTCGGCGGATACCGGGCGACCGCCACCGGAAAGCCGCAACGCCGGACGATGAGCCGGCCGTTGGCCGCCCGCCGCTTGGCGCCCGCACGGTACGACCGGCTGCTGCGCCACGCCGCGGCCACCGCACGCCACCTCCTGGCCTCCGGAACGGACGACCCGGCCCTGCGGTCCCTCGCCGAACACACCGCCGCCCGGCGCGCCGGGATCGGGAACGACACC
The DNA here is from genome assembly GCF_024298965.1 of Streptomyces rapamycinicus NRRL 5491. Taxonomy (NCBI): domain Bacteria; kingdom Bacillati; phylum Actinomycetota; class Actinomycetes; order Kitasatosporales; family Streptomycetaceae; genus Streptomyces; species Streptomyces rapamycinicus. Next base: position 12,255,596 of record NZ_CP085193.1, read on the forward strand.
GTCCTGGCCGCCTACGACTTCCTGCGTCAGCACTGGCACGCCCCCGACGACGCGGAACTCGCCCGTGCCAAGGCGTGGTGGCGCGCGACGCTACTCGCCGCGTGGCCGTTCTCGGTGCATGGGGAACTGGCCGCGGAACTGGCCGCCCGGCACGGCGTCGAGGCGGGGCCGGTGCCGTGGGGCGTTGAGACCCGCCTCGACGGCGGCGCACTGGTCCTCCTCCCGCACGGGCCCGCGCCGGATGGCCCCGCCGGGCCGCTGGGCCCGCTGCTGTCCTTCCTCGGTGTCCCCGGTAGCGGGGGAACGGACCGCTGGAAGTGGCTGTCCCGGCAGCGGGACGGCGGCACATCCCTGACCGGCTGCTCGGTACTCCGCGCCGGGCGACACGACGCGGGCGGCGTGCTCTGGGCACGCCACCCCGGTTCCGGACCGAACGAGCACACGGGAGGGACAGGATGACGCAGCCCACCGAGACCACCGGCCGGATGAAGCGGTCGCCCGACCACGAGGACGAGATCCTCGACGTCCGAGGCCACCGGGACCCCGACCGCAACCGGCTCACCCCGGTGGTGCAGCTGCCCCCGCAGACCGCCCTGACCGTCGTCGACGCCCTGTCCGGCCTGGTCCGGGCGGCCCACCGGGAGGAGGGGGAGCGCCCCGCGCCGACGGGCGAGCCGAAGCGGGCGCAGGTCTTCGAGGAGGGCGACGTCTTCATGCTGGAGCCGCCCTTCCCGGGCTTCTTCGCCGACCGCTACCTCATGGACTTCTACGACACCGCGGCACGCGACATCTGTTCGCGCATGCACCTGCACACCGGGCTGCGGTTCGTGCGGATGATGACCGGCCCGGACACCACGATCCGCGTCTCCAGCCTGTCGCCGATCACCGTCCGCCCCCCGACGGGCCACTTCGCACCGCTGTCATGCTTCGCCGACGACCTGCCCGGCACCCCTGACGGGGTGCGCCGCGAGCGGCACAACGTGATCGTGCCGCCCAACTCCTGGGTGGACATGCAGATACCGCGCGGAGTCTCACACCAGTTCAACGCGGCCGGTCCGAACGCGGTCATCGACTCGGTGCACCCGGAGGAGTCCATCGAGACCCTGCGGGAGGGGATGTCGGGCTACCGGATGATGGCGCAGACCATCTTCCTCGCCAAGGACAGGAGCCCCGCCGCCACCTGTGCCGACACCGGCGCGCCGGAGACGACCCCGCCACGCTGAGCCGTACCGGCCATGCCCCACGGCCGCCGGACCGGCCTCTCCGCCCCGACTTCGGCCGGTGGCAGCCCGAGCACCCGGCGGTGCGACCGCTGTCGTTCGCGGACGCCGCCGCGCACGGCGACCTGGTCGTCAACGCCGGTCCGGATGCCACCTCGCTGTCCGTGCTGGAGGCGGCCGGCGCCGCGAATCTGTCCGGCAAGGTGCTCTGGTCTGTCCCGGGCGTGGGCCAAGGACCTGGCCCGCCACGGTGTCCGCGTCAATTACATGTCGGTCGGCCCGATCGAGAGTCCGATCTACGACAAGACCGACCAGTCCGAGGAAGAATGCCAGGCCCACATCAAGGCGGTCACCGCCAACGTCCCGCTCGGCCGGTTCGGCACCGCCGACGGAGTCACCGACTCCACGCGGGAGCCCGTTCGAGGTGAAGGGCGTGTCCGGCGGTCAGCGCCCGAGCCGCGTGCTCCGCTGTCACGCCGCTCAGTCCCGTCCCCAGCGACAGCGCGCGCAGGGAGAGAATTTGCGCGGCCATCATCGCGATGACCGGATCGCCGGAGGTGAGGTAGGACTCGCAGTTGGCATCGCCCAGATCGCCGGGACCGAGGCGGCGACCGCCGCGCACCTCCTTCATAGGAGGACGTCGAGGGGCTGGGGGTCGCAGAAGACCGCGGGGTGTGGGCCGGCGGTTTCGATGAGGGATGGGACCCGGTGGGAGCCCCGTTCGCCGGTGAGCTGCGGGCTCGCTCCGCCCGGCACGGCCACCAGGGCACGGCCCGTCAGCGCCATAGGACGTCCCAGCCAGTGCGAAAGGCCCCTGACCGCGCCCGGGGCGAGTCCGAGGGACTGGAATGATCAGTCGGTCGCCAGGGATTTCGCCTCCTGCTCGGCGGCATGCTTGTCGCTCGCCGCCCGGAGTGCGGCCGCCTGACGAGCGTGCAGGTCGTCGTGGTGGCCGCGGGCCCATCGCTCGCTCGCCCGCAGTCGGGTGTTCTGGTTCTGGAAAACGGGCATGACGTGTTCGGCGAAGAGTTCGCATGAGCGCTTCGTCGCATCGAACCGCGCCCATTCGTTGCCCATGATCAGGTACGTGCCGAAGCCGCCGTCGCTCATCTCCTGAAGCCGCCGGATCTGCTCGATCGCGTCGTCCGGCGTGCCGATCACACCGACTCCGCTGTCGACGACCCACCGGATGCGCTCCTCAGTCGTGGTACCGGCGGGGGAGAACTGCGGGGATGCCGAGACGTTCTGCATGTAGTCGAACCACAGGTCGATACCATGACGGACGTCCTCGACCGCTCGCTCGCGCGTCTCGGCGATGTGCATGGGCCCCAGCAGCCGCCACGTCGAGCGCGGTGCCGCGGGCGCCCCGAACTCCCGGGCCCGTTCCTCGACGATGCGGCGGTGGCCCGCCAGCGCGTCGGTTCCACCCTGCATCGTCGCGGCGATCGACATGAGGGACAGCCCGTGCTTGCCCGCGATGCGAGGTCCGCTCGGTGACACCACCGCGGCGACGGCGACCTCGAAGTCCGAGTACGGCTTGAGCTGGACCATGGCGTCGTTCAAGGCGTACCGGCTGGTCTTGACCGAGATCGGCTCGTCGGAGTGGATCAGGTGCATGAGGACGTCGACGTCGAGTTCGAACGCGTCCCGTTGCTCCGACGGCTCGATACCGACCATCCGCGCATCGGTGGGGAGAGCTCCAGGACCGAGGCCGTACATGGCGCGGCCGCGGGTGAGATGGTCGACGAAGATCATGCGCTCGGCGGCCCAGAGCGGATTGTGGTACGGAAGGGAGAAGACGCCCGTACCGAGCTTGATGTGCCGTGTCTGCGGCGCGCAATGCGCGATCATCGTGATCGGATCGCCGATGAGCTCGCACCCGCACGAGTGGTGCTCGCCGAACCACACCTCGTCGAAACCCAGCATGTCGTAGTGCTTGACGAGTTCCACGTCCCGCCTCAACGCCCATGTGGGGTTCTGGGTGTTGGGGAGGTGAAAAGGGGTGAGGAAGATGCCGAAGTTCATCCGACCAGCCATCATGTCTCCCGCTCTCTCCATCGCGGCGGACCGCAGCGAACAGCGATGAGTGAATCTACTTCAATTTGAAAGCTAAGCGCGGTGTGCCGGATCGTCAATAACCATGCAGCATGCTCGGTACTTGTGATTGACGGCGCCCGGATCCACACTTAACTTTGAGCTCGCTTAGGTTCAACCACGCGTCCTGGACGACCCCTGACGCCGACCGGTACCCGGGAGCCGCCGACGTCCGGCCGTCGGACGCCGTCGAGCGAGGGGAACCTTCATGTATGTCCAAGTCGACCTCCGGACACCAGCCGCCACTCCCGTCGAGCTACAGGAAATCGACGACTTCCGCGCCTTCAAACTCGTGGTCCTGAGCCCGGACGGACGCCCGGACGGCCTCGAAGACGCACTTCGGGACGTGGGCTCGATCGGCCCGGATGGGCACGCGTACCTGCGGATCGACGCCGTCCGCCGGCTCGCCGGCAACACTGCCGAGGACCCGGCGTGGACGACAGCTTTCGACCAGATGATCGACTACGCGCGCTCCCGCGGGTGGGTCACCTGTGACGCCACGCTGCGCGCGCACCAAGAGCTGCGCCGAGGACCGGCGTGATGGCTCCCACCCCCACCCCGCCCTCCGTGGCGATGCCCCGGACCATTCCGCCACCCGACGATTTCCGCCGCGTCATCGGCCACTTCGCCAGCGGCGTCACCGTCGTCTCGACATGGCGGGACGGCCGGCCCTGCGGCACCACCGTCAGCGCGGTCAGCTCTCTGTCACTCGATCCACCGATGCTCCTGGTGTGCATGAACGAGCGGTCCGCCACGGCGCGGGCGATCAGCGCTTCGGGCCACTTCGCCGTGAACATCCTGCGCGAGGACCAGGCCGCGACCGCCGAACGGTTCGCACGCAAGGGCGACGACAAATTCGCGGGAGTGCCCATCTGCCGGGAGCCCGGCGGACTGCCCTTGCTCGTGGGCGCTCTGGCCACCCTGGAGTGCCGGGTGGTGCGGGAAGTCGTGGGAGGTACGCATTCGGTGTTCCTGGCGGAGGTGGACCGGGCCCGCGCCCGCGCAGGGTCTCCACTCGCCTATTTCCGAGGCCGTCTCGGCAGCCTGGACGACGCGCTCTGGAGCCCCACACCGCAACGAGCGACCGCTCGGGAGGAGGACCGATGAGCACTGACCGAGTGACCGGCGGCATCGGCCCCGGCACGGCCGGAGCCGAAGTGCTGCGCCGTTTCATCGATGCCATCAACACCTGGGACTTCGATACGATCCGCGACATCCTGGACCCCGGCTGTGTCTTCGAGATGCCGTTCGCGCCCGGTGGCTTCCCCCGCCGTATCGAAGGGCGGGCCGCCACCGTGGAATTCCTCAGCCGTATGCCTGACTTCATCGAGCCGGAGAACCTTCACGATGTGACCATTCACACCTTCACCGACGATCCGGCGGAACTCCTGGCGCAGTACCGGAGCGCGACGCGGCTGCGGACCACGGGTGCGGAGTACGGCAACTCCTATCTGGTCCGGGCCCGGGTGCGGGACCGCCGACTCCAGCGCTTCGCCGAGTTCTACGACCCGGTCCCGCTCGTCGTGGCCATGGGAGGAACGGTACAAGTGCCCCCGGTGTAACGACCGGTGCCTGCTGCCGCCGTACGGCCCTTCATCAGAAGTGAGGCTCCGTGACCGCATCACATCTTCCGGCGGCCGCCGTACCACTGGTCGTCGGTTCGTCGACGTTGCGGAACCGGCTGGTCGCCACGGCCCACGCCAGCGGTTTCGTACGGGACGGGCTGCCGGTTGGTGGCGACGCCGAGTACTGGGGCCGTCTGGCAGCCGGTGGTGCGGCGCTGCTGGTCTGCGGTGGTACGACGGTGGCGCCGGAGTCCGCGCCGCGGCAGGGGAACATCCTCTCGCTCCATCGTCCGGAGGCGGTCCAGCCGCTGCGGCGGCGGGTGGAGGCCATGCATGCTGAAGGCGCGGTCGCCGTCTGTCAGCTCGTTCATCTTGGCCGGGAGACGCTCGGCGCGCAGTCGTACTACGCGCCGGTCGCTCCCGCGGCCGTGCGTTCTCCCCGTGAGCCGACGGCGCCGCGTGCTCTGCTCGGCAGCGAGGTCGACGAGGTGGTGGAGGCGTTCCGCGTATCGTCCGCCCACGCTCTGGAGGCGGGGTTCGACGGGATCGAATTGCACGCCGCTCACGGCTATCTGCTGGAGCAGTTCCTCTCGCCGCGGACGAACCCGCGCGGTGACGGGCTCGAGGTGCTGGGGCGGGTGATCGCGGCGGTTCGCGGGCTGTCGGCCGACGCGTTGCTGGGCATCCGTTTCAGCGTCGACGCCTCGGAGGACGTGGCGCTGACGCCGGACGAGCTGGCCGTCCTGCTGCCGGCCGTGGATCCGCTGGTCGACTACGTCAACGTCACCGTCGGGGTGCGGACCACCTATTCCGCAACGAGGACTGCCGGACGTTCGACCCGGTGCTGCTGTGTAGACGGAGCGTGGTCGGCGCCGTTGCCGTGACCCTTCGCCGAACGGATCAACCATTCTCGTCGGGACGTGTCTTGAGGCAGGTGGAGCAACTCGTTGATGGCGGTGATCTCGAATCGAGACAGCGCCGCCGTCGAGAATCGAGGGTCAGGCGTGTGCGCTGTGAAGTGGGATGCGCAGTTGGCAGATCGTGCCCTTGGCCGGTGACAGCGATCGAGAGAACACGGTGCCAGTCACGCTTGCCAGGTCTTGGCATTGCAGTGCTTCAGTCCGTGGCGAACGTGGCGCATGCACACCTTGAACTTGTACTTCTTGCCCTCTATGAGGTTGTAGCCTTTTGCGGCGCTGATGCTCTCACAGTTCCCCGCATGCCTGGCTTCCAACTGATACATCGGCGTCCCCCTCCGGGCGGAGACGTAAGCTTTAGCAGAGTATCCATCGGCGTTCGTGTCGCAGACCTTTACCTTGTCGCCGTCCCGTGTGAACTCCAGACTTCCACCTTCGCGACCGCTGCCCTGCGTCCAGATTTTGTGGTATCCGCCCGCCGCGGTGGACAGGTCATTCGCGCTTGCTGCACCGCTGACGCAGAACGTCGGAGCGGTAACTCCGGCCGTCATAAAGAGCTTGCGCATCATCGACCCCTTCTTCTCCTGCGAACGATGAGTGGGACTGCCTGTCCGGGCTGCGGGACGTCACGCCCCCCGTCGTGACGTCCCGCAGCCCGGTCAACATCGAGTTCACTCGCCCTGGAGTTGTTTGACACCCCGTCTGAGCTGGTCTGATCAATCCAACGGAGCCCATCGCCTCGTGGTCGGCGCCATTGCCGTGGCCGCGAGGCGATCTTTACGGTGGTTGAAAGGAAGGCGGTCGTGCCGGGGAGAGGGAGAGCGAGTGGGGCGTCCGGAGAAGCCGATCGATCCGCAGGGCGGGCCCGTCGCGCGGTTCGCCTGCGAGTTGCGCAAGCTCCGTGACGAGGCGGGTGCTCCGGGCTATCGGAGCATGGCGCGTCGTGCGGGGTATTCGGCAGCGACCTTGTCGCAGGCGGCGGGTGGTGAGCGGCTGCCGACGCTTCCGGTTGCTCTGGCTTATGTGCGGGCCTGTCACGGGGATGTGGGGGAGTGGCGGCGCCGGTGGGGGCAGGTGGATGCGGAGATCACGGCGGTGCCGCGGCCGCTGGAGGAGGATGGAGAGCCGCCGTATCGGGGGCTGGAGCGCTTTGAGCCGGGCGATGCGGAGCTGTTCTTCGGCCGCGAGGAGACCACTACACAGCTGGAGACGATGGCCCGCCGACATCGGCTGAGCGTGGTGGTGGGAGCGTCGGGCAGCGGCAAGTCCTCCCTCCTGCGCGCCGGCCTCATCCCACGGCTGCGCCGTTCCGGTCAGGACGCGGGCCAGAGACCGGCCGCGGTGCGGGTGCTCACCCCCGGCGCCCGGCCGATGCACCATGCCGACCTGCTTGCACCGGCCGAAGGCGCGGGGGACACCTGGGTGCTGGTGGACCAGTTCGAAGAACTGTTCACCCTCTGCGCCTCTCCCGCCGACCGTGCGGCCTTCCTGGAGTGCTTACTGGCTGCCCGAGAGCCCGGAAGCCGGTTACGGGTAGTCCTCGCGCTGCGCGCCGACTTCTTCGCCCGGTGCACCGAGAACCACGCCCTGGCCGCCGCCCTCAACGACGCCACCCTCCTGGTCGGCCCGATGACCACCCAGCAGTTGCGCATGGCCATCGTGCGCCCGGCACAGGCGCGTGGGCTGAATGTGGAACGCGACCTGACCGCACACATCCTCGACGAGGTCACCGACGAGCCCGGCGCACTGCCGCTGATGTCCCACGCCCTGCTGGAGACCTGGCGCCGCCGCCGAGGACACATCCTCACCCTCCAAGCGTACGAGGCAGCCGGCGGCCTGCGCGGCGCCATCGCCCGCACCGCAGAGGACGCCTACCACCAACTCACCCCCGCCCAGGCCACCCTCGCCCGACGCATCCTGCTGCGCCTGATCGCCCCCGGCGACGGCACCGAGGACACCCCCCGCCCCACCCCCCGCACCGAATTCACCGCCGCCGACTCCGAGGCCACGGCCGACACCGACGCCGTCCTCGACCGGCTGGTCCGCGCTCGCCTGCTCACCGTCGACGACGGAACGGTCTTCCTCGCCCACGAAAAGCTGATCACCACATGGCCCCGTCTGCAGGGCTGGATCATCGAAGAACGCGACCGCATCCGCCTGCACCGCCAGCTCACGCACGACGCCCTCGCCTGGCACGACCTGGACCGCGATGCAGGGGTTCTCTACCGCGGCACGCGCCTGGCGCAAGCCGGGGAGACCTTCACCGGTACCGGCCGGGATGGCCTCAACCCGCTGGAAGCCGTCTTCCTCGACGCCTCGCTCCTCGCCGGTCGCCGCCATGAGCGTCGTACCCGCCGCACCCTGATCACCCTTGCCACCCTCCTGTGCCTCGCCCTCATCGCCACGGCCCTGGCCTTGCAGCAAACCCTCCGGGCCACCGAAAAGAGCCGCCTGGCCACCTCGCGCGCCCTGGCCGCCACAGCACTCGGACAGATGGACAGGTACCCAGAGCGCGCGTACGCACTGGCCAGGCGGGCCTACCGCCAGGCGCACAGCACCGAAGCCCGCGGCAGCCTGCTGAGCACCTACGCGGCAACCCATGGCCAGCTGGCCGGGCACACTCGCCTGATCACGGCCGTGACTTTCTCCCCGAAAGGCCGCGTCCTGGCGACGGCCGGAGCAGACCACACCATCAAGCTGTGGGACCCGGACAACGGCTGGCTGCTCGGCACGCTTCTGGGACACTCGGCATCGGTCACGGCAGTGGCGTTCAGCTCTGACGGCACCACGCTGGCCAGCGCGAGTTCGGACGGTACGGTGCGGCTGTGGGATCTGCGGACCCACCGTACGAAAGCCGTGCTGAAGGCGAGTTACAGCGCTTTGACCAGCGTGGTCTTCAGCCCCGATGGCCGCATCCTCGCCACTGCCTCCGAGGACGGGGCCACGCGTCTGTGGGACGTCACCGACCGGCGTACCCGAGCCGTCCTGAGACAGCCAGGGGCTGTCTGGGGGGTGGCCTTCAGCCCGGACGGCCGGACAGTGGTCACCGGAGGCGACGACGACAACAACGGCCGGGTCCGGCTGTGGAACGCCGCCACCGGGGCGGAGCGCGCCCGCCTGAACCCACGGGGCCGACTCGTCGGCCCCGTGGCTTTCAGCCCCGACGGCCGTACCCTCGCGGCCGGCTCCTACCGTGAGGGCATCACCCTGTGGCGCACCTCGGACCTCGAACCACGGGCCCACCTGAAGAGACCGGAAGACAGTGTCTCCTCGCTCGCTTTCACACCGGACGGAAAGTCCCTGCTGGCGTTGGCGTCGTATTCAGGGATACGTTCAGGGATACGCGTGTGGAACCTTCAGTTGAAGCGGAGCACAGCGTCGCTGGGCGACGGGACAGCCCTGCGGGCCACCGTCGCCGTCAGCTCGGACGGGAAGCGCGTCGCCGCCGCGGACAACGACGGGGTGACGCGGGTATGGGACACCTCAACCGGCCGGGTGAGCCGGCAGTGGCCCCAGCAGAGGCCTTATCCGAACGCACCGGCCTTCAGCCCCAGCGGGCACGAGCTGGCCGTCCCCGACTCGACCGGTGCGGTCACCCGCTGGGATCCGGCGTCCCGGCGCGTACGCGCCCAACTGCCCGGCCACAGCGGCCAGGTGCGTAACGTCGCCTACTCCCCGAACCGAAACACCATGGTCATCGGCAGCCCGGACGGCGCCATCGAGCTGTGGAAGCTGACTCGCCAAGGCGGACATCGGCTGGCCACGCTGGGCCAGCACAACAAAGAGGTCTTCGCGGTGGCATTCTCACCCGACGGCCGGACTGTGGCGAGTGCCGGTTTCCGCACGGTGCGCCTGTGGGACGTGGCTTCCCGCAGACTCCTGGCCGTACTGCAGGGACACGAAGGCGCGGTCCAGTCCGTGGACTTCAGCCCAGACGGCCGCACTCTGGTCAGCGCGGGTGCCCGCGATACGGCGCGGCTGTGGGACGTGTCCACGCACCGGGCAACCCGCGTCCTCACCGGGCACCGCAGCGGTGTGTGGGATACGGCGTTCAGTCCCGACGGCAAGACCGTCGGCACGGCGTCCCTGGACGGCATGGCCCGGCTGTGGGACCGCGCCTCCGGCAAGGTCATCGCCATTTTGAAGGGCCACACCGGCGCGGTGCGAGGCATCGCCTTCAGCCCCGACGGCCGCACCCTCGCCACGGTCGGATCAGACAGCAGTGTCCGTCTCTGGGACGCCCGCACGCACCACCCCACCGCCGTGCTCCAGGGCCATACCAGTGAGGTCACCTTCGCGGCGTTCAGCCCGGACGGTCACACCCTTGCCACCACTGGGACCGACCAGACCACCCGTCTGTGGGAGACCGATCCTCATCGAGCCGGCGACACAGGACCCAATCACTGACCACGGTTTAGCTGGCTCGATGACGCACGCACGCCGCCACGCAACGGATCACGAACGGCTCGTCCAGCACTCGGAGACCCTGATCACCTGGGCCGCCACCACCCTCATGACCAGGTGCCTCGCCCAGAAGGGCGCCACCCCAGCTGGCCAAGAAGGCCGCCGCAGGCCGGCTGAGCCCTGCTCGCCCATGTCACTGCGATCCGCCTGCACATCGGCATCGTCGAACAGGCGGTCAAGCGTCAGCCCTGGTGTCGTACGCCTGCCGGCAGTTCCGGATCTCTCCGCTGTGCTCGACGGTCCAGTCGTAGAGCTGGCCGAATGGCTCGCGCAGGGATTCGCCCAGGGGTGTGAGCGAGTACTCGACGCCGACCGGTGAGGTCGGCAGCACCGTGCGCTGAATCATGCCGTTGCGCTCGAGACGGCGCAGTGTCTGGGTGAGCACACGTTGCGTGATGCCCTCCAGGCCTCGCTTCAGTTCGTTGAAGCGGGTGGGCTGCTCCAGCAGCGCCATCACCATCATCGACCACTTGTCCGCTATCTGGTCGAGAATCGGCCGACTGGGGCAGTCCGCCCGGAAAACCGTCCGTGTTTCGGCGTCAACGCCGTGCAGATCGGTGTCCTTCATGATCCTAGGTGCTCCCAAAGTGCGTTCTTGACCATCTGGGCGCCGCCGCCGACGGTAGGTATGCGTTGCAAACCTACATGCCCAGCGGTAACCAACGGAGAACCTCATGACGAACGATGCCTACTCGACCCTGCGCGTGAGCAGCGAACACGGCGTCGCCCGGATCGTCCTCGACAATCCCCCGGTGAACGCGCTCGGAACGGCGATGATGCGCGAGCTGCGGACGGTGCTGACGGGCCTCGAGGAGGATTCTTCCGTCCGCGTGATCGTCTTCTCGAGCGCCGACCCGGAATTCTTCATTGCGCACGTGGACATGCACATCGGGGAAGAGATGGAGGTCCTCCAGGAGCTCGCCGCATCCGCACCAGCGGACGTCAACGTGTTCCAGGCGATCGGTGAGCTGATCCGCCACCAGCCCCAGGTGACCATCGTGAAGCTCGCCGGGAAGGCCCGTGGAGGCGGGGCGGAATTCGTGGCCGCAGCGGACATGGCATTTGCCGCCGTCGAGACCGCTGGACTCGGTCAGATCGAAGCGCTCATGGGCATCGTCCCCGGCGGAGGCGGAACGCAGTACCTCCGGGACCGTGTGGGTCGCAACCGCGCACTGGAGGTGATCCTCACCGCCGACTTGTTCGATGCCGAGACCGCAGCGTCCTACGGCTGGATCAACCGGGCCCTGCCGGCCGACGAGCTCGACGCCTACGTCGACCGTATCGCCCGTAACATCGCCGCGCTGCCCGACGGTGTCATCGAAGCAGCCAAGTACTCGCTGCCCGCCGATGACTTCAAGGAAGGACTCCTCCGTGAGGATGATGCTTGGGCTTCTACGTTCAGTCTGCCGGCCGCTCAGCACCTGATCAGCGGGGGCCTGCAGGAGGGGGCACAAACACCGGCCGGTGAACGCGACCTTGAGGGGCTGATGCGCAACGTCGCGCGCTGATGTGCCGGATGGGCACATGCCAGTCAATCGACGTTTGGTACCACTCGCACAGCCTCGCTAGTTCGGCCCGGGCAGCTGGGCTGATCGGCAAGCGCCCCAGCTCACGCAGCTTCAGTAGTACCTGCCATGCGGCGTCACAGAGCCCCGGGGGATCAGCCATACCCTCCGGGACCCCGGCGTAACGACGCCGTGGCTTAGACGTCACGCGGGTGCTGGCTGCGGCTCCTCCAGGACCCCGGCGACCTTTCGGGCCAGCTCTGCGACGTGGTGCGGCAGGTAGGTATCCAGAGCATCGACGTCGTCGCACAGCTTGGCCCGCAGCCCATGCAGGCATTGCCTCGGTGAAGAGCTTCTGCGGGTCATCCTCCGGCCAGTGCGCCTTCTCGGCCCGGCGCTCCCCGCGGCGGGGTTCATCCGTGGCGCCGGGAACAGCCACCGGGCCCGCCGCTTGGGTAGCCAGGTCCAAGTCGAAAGCATCCATCAGGCCGGCGCTGCGCAGGACGTGGCGTTCGTCGGCGGTGAGGTCTGAGAGGGTGCGGGCGATGAGGGCGGGGAAGGTGTGGTCGAAGTCGGCGGGGGTGGGGGGCCCTCCGGTGCGGCGGATCTCCAGGAAGTGTGCGACGGCCGGATCCAGGTGGAGCGGCAGGCCGTGTGAGCGTGGGTGATGACCGCGCGGACGTCGGAGCCGGTCAGCGGCTGGCCGTCCTGGGTGAGGCGGTGGGCGGGACCGCGGTGGCGGTGATGTCCCGGCTGGGAGCGAGCCACCACGTGTGTATCCCGTGATCGGGACACTCTCGCCTCACAATGCCAGCGGCACTGGAGCCGGCAAGCGTCTGCGTCAACCCCCCAAAGTTCGGGATTCCCGAGGGACCCGCGCCAGACGATCCTCGATTACGTGCCCGGCAGCGGACTGGCAGCCTTCAGCGGCTCGGGCCCTTGCCCAGGGTGGCCACCAGCCCGCAGTCTCGTGACCGCCCGCCGGACCAGCGCCATGCCGCGAGCAGAAGTCGGCCAGGATCTCTTCGAGCTGCTGCTGGTCGATCTCCAGGGGGCGCCCGGTCCGTCGGGTCGGCGCGTTGATTTTCGCGGGGATACTGTTCGACAACACGGGCATGCTCACGGCGCCACGGACGGGACGCAGCGTTCTCGCAGGCGAGTGTGCTTAGGCCGATGCCGGCCGGGGACGCCAGGTGCCGTCGAGCGGGATGCCTGCGGCCGCTGCGATCCGGTTGCGTGATTCGAGCAGTCGGGTCCTCAGCTCCGCCAGGTCGACGTCCATCAGCGCACTGAGGGACAGGTCCGGTTCGAGGGCGAGGACCTCCTCGGCGCCGGCCAACTGGACCACGGCCCAGCCGGGACCGTTGTCCACCCACTGGTGGGCCAGGACACGCTCACGCGTGATGCCGAACGCCGCCACGACCTGGTCCAGATACTCGTCGTCGAGCGCGCCGTCGCGGACCCGCGGCGGTGCGGAGCGAAGGACAGGGTGCCCTCGCCACGGCGCAAGGTGACCAGACCGGCGGCGCACTCCTGCACGATCCGGTCGGCGTGGAGTGGCGTGCCGCCGCCGTCCAGCCAGGCGCGCGCGGAGCCGAGGGTGGGGTGCCCGGCGAACGGCAGCTTGGAACCGCTACGGCATCGAGGTCGCCGCGGACCTCTACGTGCCGAAGAACGCCAGGGGAGCGGCGGCACGGTGCGCGACGTGGCCTCGCCCGACGTTTTCGGTGGCCTCTGACCAGCTGTTTCAAGCTTTCCTCAAGGTTTGGACATGGTCGGTCGAGCAAGGTGGCGGCCATCTCGTGAAACAGGTTCGGCGGACCGGGGTCCGCTGGGCACTGGCCTTCGCGAGCTGCGTCAGCCGCCCGCCAGCACGGTCGGGCCCTCGGCCAAATGATCGGAGCAACATGAGAAAGATGCGCGTCCGAGTTACGGGCACGACGTGAAAAGAGCCTTCCCAAGTGCCGCCGCTGTGGAGAGGGCTTCACTGATCGCCCTCTGTCCGGCGCCACCCGTCGGACGGTCCAAGGTTTCCTCATCATTCGTTCAGCGTCCGTCGGTCACTCACTTCGCAGAGGGTCCGTCCAGTCGGCCACCGGCCGACGCGGCTCGCCCGCCAGCCCTCGTGAGTCGGCCGGATCTCAGGACGAGCCGTAGGGAGTGTGGGTCATGAGTGACGACGCCGCGGTGGCGGAACAGGTCGTGGAGCGCCAGATGGAGGCATACAACCGGCAGGATCTGGACGGCTTTCTGAACTGTTACGCGGGATCTGCGGAGCTCCGGATCGAGGGAGTGCTCGCCGCGTCCGGAAAAGTCGCCCTGCGTGAGATCTATGCCCGGCAGTTCTCCGAAGCCCCGGTACGGGCGAAGGTCGTCTCACGGATCCGGCAGGCCGAGTGGATCGCCGACCACGAGCGGATCGAGGGAGCCGCGGGCGTCCCCCTGATGTCCGTCCTCGCGCTCTACCGCGTGCGGGACGGGCTGATCGACCAGGTGCAGTTCTTCGGGCAGCGGGTGATGGACTGATGGCGAGTTCGCCGCGGCCCGGCCGGGTTTCGCTGTTTTTCCCCATCATGCCGCTGCAGCCGCAGCCCTTTGCCGACTTCGCCGAGCTGGTGCGCGACACCGGTCTGGCCAGACTCTGGACGGGGCAGAGCCTCTCCTACGAACCCCACCAACTGTTCTCGTATCTCGCCGGCCGCGGGCTCCACATACCGGTGGGCACCGCGATCTCGGTGATGCCACTGCGGCATCCGCTCGAAGCGGCGATGGCAGCCCGCTCGTTGGCGCTGTTCAGCGGACGGTCCGTGGTCGCCGGGTTCGGCTACGGTAGCGCGGACATGGTGGCCCTGCTGCGCGGCACCCGATACGCAAGCCCGCTGACGGCGACCCGGGAGTACCTCTCGATGGTCCGTGCCCTGGTGAACGGCGAACGGGTCAGGCAGGCCGGCGAGTATCACTATCTGGAGGGCATGCTCCCTCCCATGCCCTCGGAGTATCCCCGGATCGAGGTCGGGGCGGGGGTGTTGCGCGCCGGTATGGCGCGCGTGGTTGGGGAGACGGCCGACGTCGCCATCACCTGGCTCACTCCCTTGCCCCATGTCCAGGACGTTCTGGCACCCGCGATAAAGGCGGGAGCGCACAGCCGGGGGCGTGCCGTCCCACGCATCGTCTCGATCGTGCACTTCGCCGTGGACCGCCCGGGGCGCCGTCCGTACGATCTGGTGCTGACGGCCAATCGAGGCCACCTGAGCATGCCGCACTACACGGCTATGTTGCGTGGCGCGGGGGTGGACGCCGACCCGTCGGATCCGGCCGCCGGAGCCGCCGCGCTTGTGGACTCCGGCGTCTTTGTGGTCGGCACCGCCAGGGAGATCGCGTCACGGGTCACCGAATACCTGCGCTCGGAAGTGGACGAGGTCGTGCTCTCACCCGCAGGCGTCATGATGCGGGAAGGCGTCAAGGCCGCGCTCACCGACGTCCACGAGGTTGTCGCCGAGCTGGGGGACGCCTTTTTCTGAGCACGCGGAAAAATCCCCGAATTCCCGTATTCAAATACACTCAGGAATCGCCGAAATGCGCGCCGAGTTATTTTCGCTCGGCCACTCCAGCATGCCCTGAATTCCGGTTCTCGCACTATATATAATCTCTTCCGAAGCGCTTGCAATTCGCCGGTAATACGCCTATAAAAATAGGTGTGAGGCGCTCAACGAAATGCGCCGACCGAGCATCGACAACCGAAAGGAAAAATCATGAACACCGAGACGCTCTTCGAGGGTTACAGCACCTACACCGACGCCGACAAGCTGGCGGCCAGCTCCCAGGCCGATGAGGCACCGGCCACGATCACCCTGTCCGTGGCCACCGTCATTCTCACCATCCAGCAGGGCTGCTGACCCCACGTCGGCGCTGAAGAACGACTGAGGCGCCGGGGCTGACGACTCCGGCGCCGAGGATGGGGGCGCGGACTCGTGCCGCGCCCCCATCCGCCCCCTTCCGCAACGGATGGCGCACTCGGAGAAAGTGATCGGTGAACGCAATGCAGCAACTGATTCTCGACAATGGCCTCACGGTCCTTCTCGCCCCGCGTGCCGCCGCGTCGGCCATGGCTGTCAGCGTTCACTACGACGTGGGATTCCGATCGGAACCCGAGGGACGCAGCGGGTTCGCCCACCTCTTCGAGCACCTCATGTTCCAGGGCAGCGCGCAGTATCCCAAACTGGACCACTGGCGCTATGTGCAGGGGCTCGGCGGTGTCGTCAACGGATCGACCCATCAGGACTACACGGATTACTACCAGGTTTTGCCACGCGACGGCTTGCCGCACATCCTCGCGATGGAGGCCGACCGGATGGCGTCACTGCTGATCACCGAGGAGAACCTCGACAACCAGCGAACCGTCGTGAAGGAGGAAATCCGCCTCAACATCCTCAACCGAGCATACGGTGGATTCCCCTGGATCCCGCTGCCCGCCCTGCTCTACCGCACGTACCCCAACGCGCACAACGGATACGGTGACTTCTCCGACCTCGAATCCGCGACGGTTGACGAAGCCGCCGAGTTCTACTCCGCGCACTACGTGCCCTCCAACGCCGTGCTCACGATTGCCGGGGCCTTCGACGCCGACCAGGCCATCGCCCTCGTCGACCGCTCCTTCGGCGGTCTGCCCAAGCGGCCCAGGCCCGTGCGGCCCTCGCTGGAAGAGCCCCGGCCGTCCCGTACGGTGAAGGCAAGTCAGGTGGACGCGCACGCGCCGATGCCCGCGCTGGCCGTCGGCTACCGGCTACCGGACCCCGCCACCGACCTGGACTCCTACCTCGCCCATATGGTGCTGTGGGAGACGCTCGCCGGTGGCAGCTCCTCCCCGCTGTACACGCGGCTGGTCCGGGACCGGAACCTGGCCGTCGGCCTCGCCGGCGGCTGCGGCCTGTTCGGCCCGCTGGACGCCCGCGCCCCCGACACCCTCGCCATGGTCGTCACCCACCACCCGGAGACCGACCCCGACGCCCTCCTCAGCGAGGTGGACCGGGAACTGGCCGGCCTGAGCGACGCGCGCACTACCCGTGACCTCGCGCACCTGGCGACCCGCCGTCTCGCCGCCCGGGCCGGCCGGCGCAACGCCGACCTGTTGGCTCACACGCGTTCTCTGGGCGCCTGCCAACTCCTGTACGGCCGGGCGGCCCTCGTGGACCAGCTGCCCGAACGGCTCGGTGCGGTGCCGGCCGACGCCATCGCCGGCGCGGCCGGTGAACTCCTGGCCAGTACCCGGGCGGTGCTGCGCCTGGCCCCCGCCCAGGCCACTCTTGCGTCCGCGGGCCACTCAGCGACAAGGACGGCACTGACGCGATGAACGATGACGCCCTTCTCGACACCACCCTGGAGAACCGGCTGCGACTCGTGGTGGTGTCCGATCGCACCGTGCCCCTGGTGGAGATCCGGCTGAGCATTCCCTGCGCGGGCGTCGGCGAGGCGCACGCCGCCACCGCCCAGGTGCTCAGCGACGTCCTCCTGCGGCCCACCGACGGGGTGCCGGCGACCCGGTCCACGGCCTGGCGGGTCGCCGACCTGGACTCCGGTCGGGACGTCGACCGGCTGGGCGTGTTCGGCTACAGCCCAGCAGCGTCGCTCAAAACGGTGCTGCGCGGCATCGCGGCGTGCCTGACGGAACCCCATTACCCCGACGCCGCGGTTCGCCATGCCCGTGAACGGCTGGCCGCCCAGGTCGGCATCGGGCGCGGCGAAGCCCGCTGGACGGCGCTGGCCGCGGTGCTGCGCCGGAGGCATCCCGCCCATGCGACGCCCTGTGACATCCCCGCGCCACACGCGGTGGCCGCCGTCGAACCCGCGGCGGTCCGGGCACTGCACCGCTCCCGGATCGTGCCGCGCGGGGCGACGCTGGTCCTCGTCGGAGACGTCCGGCCGGCGCGGGCCAGGGCGCTGGTCGAGCATGTCTTCGCGGCGTGGCGGGGAGCGGGGGAGCCGAACGAGGTCGTGTCCCTGGTTCCTCCGGTCGGCCACGAGCTGGCACTCGTTCACCGGCCACGATCGGCCCAGGCCGAACTGCTGATGGCCGGCCGGGCCCCGCGCCGGGATGATGAACGGCGGCCGGCCTTCGACATCGCCAACACCGTGTTCGGCGGCGGCGTCGCCTCCCGGCTGAGCCGAAACGTGCGGGAGAGCAAGGGCTACGCGTATCTGGCGGGCTCGGCCGTTGAGTTACTCGTCGACACGCCGACCACGATGGTGCGCCTCGCTGTCAGCGAGGGTTCCGCGGCGGATGCCCTGACGGAGACCCGCGGGGAGCTCGTCGCCCTGTCCGAGTCGCACGTCACGCAAGAGGAGTTCGACATGGCGAAACGCCTCTTGGCGGGCCGGTTCGTGCTGGCGGGGGTGTCGCCGTCCTCCTACGCGACGTTTCTGGTCAACCTGATCGCCGAAGGCGTCGATCCGGGGTGGGTCCGCGGGTATCCGCGGCGCCTGGCGGCCGTCAGCAGGGCGGACGTCCTCGCGGCTGCGAGAACCTACCTCGCTCCCGATGCGCTCGACACCGTTGTCGTCGGCGACGCTGACGCGCTGGCCGGCCCGCTCGCACGGATCGAGAGCCTGCGCGTCCGGCGGTTCGAGCAGCTCGACGATGTCGTCGCAGCACCCGCCGCACCCCCGGCCCACCTGACGCGGAACGCCCGATGACACCGGCCGGCAACCCACACCCGTTCACCGGCAAGGAGAACCCGATGACCACCGACCACCGCACCGTACTCATCACCGGCGCCACGAGCGGGCTGGGGAGCGCCGTCGCAGAACGGCTGGCCGCGCCGGGCACGACGCTCCTGCTGCACGGACGCGACCCGGACCGGCTGCACGTCCTGTGCCACGAGCTGAAGGAGCGGGGCGCGACGGCGCACCCCTACGTGGCGGATTTAGCCGAGCTGGAGGAGGTCCGCGATCTCGGCCGGCGCGTGGTGGCCGAGTGGCCCCGGGTCGACGTACTGATCAACAACGCGGGCGTCGGCCCTGGAAGCGCGGGAGCAGCCCGCGAGCTCAGCCGGGACGGGCACGAACTGCGGTTCGCGGTGAACTACCTGGCGCCCTACGTGCTGACCCGCCTGCTCCTGCCCGCCCTCGAGCGGTCCGTCGCGGCCCGCGTGGTGAACGTGGGCTCTGCGGCACAGGCCGACATCGACCTCGGTGACCTGACGATGGACCGCGGCTACGACGGGTGGCTCGCCTACGGCCGGGCGAAGCTGGCGCTGGCCTCGTTCAGCGTCGACCTCGCCGAGGAACTCGCCGGAACGGGGATCACCGTCACCTGCCTGCATCCTGCCGATCTCATGCCGACCCGGTTGGTGCTGGAAACGGGACTGCGGCCCCTGTCCACCATCGAGGAGGGAACCCAGGCCGTCCTCCGGCTGGTCAGCGCCCCCGCGGCGGAGACGGGGACGGGCACCTACCACCACGGCCTGACCCCGGCGGAACCTCACTCCGACATCTCGCATCCCACCAAGCGCCGTCTCCTTCGGGACGCCACCGAGCGCATCCTGGCCGGACGGCCCGCGTGAGACGGGCCCGCACCCGCTCGCGGTCACGTGCGGATCTCCTGCCGCAGGCGCCGCAATGGCGGTCCTGGAGCGAGACCCAGCTCCTCCGCCGGCCGCCGGCTGACTTTCAGGCAGTGATCGAGCGCCTCCTCTTGAGTCCCATCTCGGCCGACTGCCGCTCGACCGCGACGAGCTCCCGCGACCGGCCCGACCACGGGGTGCCCGGCTCGCTGAACGCCTCATGACGTCACACCCGCAGCGCCACACGACTTGCTCTAAGGATGTGAGCCAGAATGGAGAGGAAGAACGTCGATCCCATGCCGGTCGACCAGTTTCCTGAGCTCAACGAATTGCTGAGCCGACTGGGTCTGGGGAAGCTGACCGACGACGGTGTGTCCGCCTACCCAGGGCGCAACGACAACTGGGTCGGCACCACCTCGGCCGGTTCCGCCGTCTTCGCCAAGCGGCTGGTCGGCCAACCGCGGGACATCGCTCCGCGCCTGCGCCGCTCCCGGTCCTTCCACGCTCTGGTCGAACGCGCCAACGCGCCGGAGCTGCGCGCCCCGCGGCTGCTCGGGGCCGATGACGCGACCGGTCTGGAGGTCTTCGAGCATCTCAACGAGGGACGCTCCGGAGCCGAACTGGCCGCGGCGGACGCGTTCGACGACACGCTCGCCCACCGGGCCGGACGCCTGGTCGCGCTGCTGCACACGGCTCCCGTCGAGGCCATGGCACCCCAGCTCGACCGCTCCCTGCCCAAGTTCCCCAACGTCGAGCTGAACGCCGCCCTGCCGGTGGAGCTGTTTGTCTCCCTCACCGGCGCCGAACTCGACTTCTGGCGCATCATCCACCAGGATCCGCAGCTGGCGGGGGCACTGGCCCGGCTGCGGGACCACGAGCGTGCGGTGCCGGTCTGCCCCACCCACTGCGACCTGCGCCTGGACCAGTTCCTGTGCACCGGGGACGGCCTGTTCCTCACCGACGGAGAGGAGTTCCGCCTGGCGGATCCCGCACGGGATGTGGGGAGCTTCGCCGGGGAGTGGCTGCACCAGGCCATCACCTGGATCACCGAGGGCGAGGCCCCCGGCGAGGCGGACGAACGCTTCACCGGCGCGCTCACCCACCAGGAGATCATCGCGCGCGGCGTACACAGGCTGAACAGGCTCCGGCCCCGGGTGAGCGCCTTCTGGGTCGGCTACCGGTCGGTCTCCCCGGAGCACGACCCCGGGTTCACCGCCCGGGCGGCCGCCATGGCCGGCTGGCACCTCATCGACCGCGCCATGGCCGTGGCCGGGCACGGCGCCCGCCTGCCTGCCGTGTCACGTGCCGCGATGGGCATCGGACGCACCATCCTGCTCGCTCCGGAGAGGTACATCGAGACCCTGGGCCTCGGCGCCCTCGAACTGCGGGAGGCAGCATGACCGGAACCGTCCCCCTCGCCCCCCGGCTGGCCGCGTTGCTCGAACAGGTCGATGTCGCGGACAACGGCCTGCGCGCCGCCATCGGCGGCCGCACCGTGGAGGTGCCCGAGCCCGGCAAGCTGGCCGGCGCACTGTCCAGGCTGCTGTACGACCACGTGCACAGCGGCCGGCCCGAGCGCCCCGGACCGGCACCCCGAACGCTGCGCCACCCCCCGACCGAGCGGCTCATCGCCGCCGCCACCCCGCACCGCACCACGACCGTGCTCGCCGGGCCGCCCGCCGACGCCGACGCGGACGCGGACGCCGGCCGCGCCGACCCGCTGGTGCTGCTCCTCGACGGGGTCAAGGTGGCCGTGCCCCAGGAGCACTGCGCGCCCGAAGTCCCCATCACCACTGGACTGTTGAGCGTCCGGCTGCCGGCCATGCGCCCCAGGCTCTCGCCCGGCTTCTTCCTCGCCGACGGATCGCGCGGCCGACGGGCCGCCACCCCCGTGCTGCGGGTCTACGTCAACATTCAGCAGGTCCACGCCGCCCCGGCGGTCTGGGGCGCGGTACTGACCGTGCTGGAGGACGCCCACGCCGTCTACCGCGCCAAGGTCAGCTCGGCCCCCGACCTGTTCCCCCGCCGCGATGCCCTGGTGGTCTACCTGCCGCCGGAGTCCTGGGGGGCGGTGGCGACGGTGGCGTCGGCCGTCGCCGGCCTGCCCGGCGTTGGCACCGACACCTCGCCGTTCACCCACCAACTGGCCCCCGGCGTCAGCATCGCCTGGGAGCCGGAGGACCGCCGACCGGGCCAGGCGGGCATGAGCTTCGGCGAACATCGCGCGTCGGCCGTGGCGGAAGGACTGGCGGCCGAGGCGGCCGTGACACGGACTTCCGGCGTCCGGGGCGAGCTCAGCCGCGAGCGGGCGGTCGCCAAGGCCCTCACGGACGCCGGCATCGACCCCGGGCAGCCGGCCCGCAACACCGGCTCGCCCGACATCCCCGAACTGGGCGCGGCCTGATGCACGGCGCCCACCACGGCCCCCGAGCTGCCGCGCCGGACGACCAGTGCACCCCGACGGCCCTGCGCCCGCCCCCCTGCGGTGTCCAACGGCTGCTGTACGTCGGAACCGGCGCCCTGAGCGTCGCCCACGCCCCGTTCTGGCTCAACTGGCTCCGGATGAGCTACCCCTCGCTGGACGTGCGGACGGTGCTCACTCGCAGCGCCGAACGGTTCGTCACCCCCGGCGCGCTGGCGCCGATCGCCCGCCAGGAGGTACTGCGCGACGCCTGGCCAGACGGCCCCGTGGTCCATGCCCCGCACGTGGAGTTCACCGAGTGGGCGCAGGCCGTCGTCGTCCACCCCGCCAGCATGCACTTCCTGGCCAGGCTGGCGCAGGGCCTGGCCGACACCCCGGTGCTGCTCGCGCTCCAGTGCGCGACGGTCCCCGTCGCCCTGGCCCCGTCCCTCCCCCCGGGCGGGCTGGCGTCACCGGCCTACCGCCGGCACTTGGCGGCGCTGGCCGAGCGGCCCAACATGGCGATAGTGCCTCCCGTCCCGGGGCTGAGCACCACCACCGGCCGGACGGACGCCGCGGTCGCCGCTCCGCTGGGTGAGCTGATGGCCGCCCTGGAACGGTTGCGCGCCGCGCCGGACGGCGCCGCCGGGACAGCGGAGGCCCCCCGATGACCCGCGCCGGATGGGAGGGCGTTCGGCTGGGCACCGGCTTCCTGCTCACCAGGATCGAGTCCGACACGGACGGCTGGTACCGCTGGTCCCGCTCGCCGGGCCCGCTGCGTCCGACCCCGTTCACGCCCGCCCCATCGGCCCTGCGCTCCGCCCTCGACGGACTGCCGGCCCTACCGGTGCGGCCGGTGCTCGGCCGCCCGGTGGACGACCGCCGCGACTACCGCGCGCCGCAGGCTCATGCGGTCGCCGCCGAGCTCTCCGGCGCCGCCGGGCCGTTCGGGCCCTTGTCCGGCGAGCGCCGACAGCAGCTGTGGCACCTGTTCGCCGGGGCCGGGGAGCTGCTGCGCCGACTGCACGCCGAGGTCCCGCGCCCGGCGATGGCCGGCCCGCCGTGCGGCACCGAGAGGCTCGCGTCCTGGCTGCGCACGGGAGAGGGCCCCGGCACCGCCCCCCGGCTGCACGCCGCGACCGTCGAACGGCTGGGGCAGCGGAGGCTGCGGCGGGCCCTGGACTGGTGCCGGGCCCTCGCCGCTCCCGCGCCGGACGCGGTGTTCCTGGCCGGCGGCGCCACCACCGGGTCCCTGGTGCCCGGCGCTCGGGCCAGACCCGGCGCCCTGCTCATAGGAGAGGAGCTCGCCCGCGGCCCCGCCGAGTACGACGTCGGCTGGCTGCTGGGCGAGCTGGCCGAGTTGCGCCTGCTGGCCCTGGCCAGAACCGGGGACGACCAGTCCGTTTCCGCCTGCGAGGAGGCCGCCCGGCACCTGCTGCGCGGCTACGGCGGCGACCATCTCGACCCGGTGCCGCTGGGCCGGGTTGCGGCGCTGCGGGTTCTCACCCACGCCCACGACTACGCCGCCTATGTGGCATGGACGGCGGAACTCTCCGACTACCTCGACGTCATCGCCGCACTCCTCGACGCAGAGGGCGCGCCGGCCGTGCCCGCCGCCGTCCCGCAGCACCCGGCTCACCCACCGCTCTGAGGAGACCCGATGGCACCCGCACATGCGCACTACGACCAGAAGCTCGCCAGCGTCTACGACCAGATGTACCCGATCCAGGCGGACACCGACCAGGCGGTCGCCTACCTGGCCGGGCTGCTCCCGCCGACGGGCAGGCTGCTGGAACTGGGTGTGGGCACCGGGCGGGTCGCGGTGCCGCTGGCCGAGCACGGCTTCCATGTCCATGGCATCGACGACTCCGAGGCCATGCTCGCCAAGCTGCGCGAACGCGACCCCAAAGGCCTGGTCACCAGCCGACTCGGAGACTTCACCGCGACCGGCACCGGAGAGCGGTTCGACGTGGTGACGCTCCTGATGAACACGTTATTCGCGGCAGTGACCAAGGAGCAGCAGATCACCTGCCTGCGCAACGCCAGGAAGCAGCTCGCCCCGGGCGGGAGGTTCGTCCTTCAGGCGTTCGACCCGGCGCTCTACCACACCATGTCCCGGCCCGACCTGTCCGTCCGCTACCTCGGCGAGACGGCGATCATGCTGGACACCCTCGTCATCGACCGCTCCCAACAGATCATGGTGGGCGTCCACACCATCCTCGACGGCGGCCCGCCGCAGACCCGACGGCACATGCTGCGCTACGCCTTCCCGTTCGAGATCGACCTGCTGGCGGAACTCGCGGGACTGCGCCTGGTCAGCCGGATGGGGGACTGGGCCGGGGGAGCCTACACCTCGGCCAGCACCGGCCACATCTCCGTCTACGAACGGGCCGGGGAACGCGATGCCGGCACGCGCCCCGAGGACGCCGCCGGACCAGGCGAAGCGGACTGCACCGCGGTCCGCCCCCTGTAACTCGGCTGCCGACACCTGGCAGCCGGATTCCCACACCGGAAAGGAACAAGGAAATGACTCACACGGCAGACCTCATGGCGGGATACACCGCCTACACCTCAGCGGCGGAGCTCGGCGCCGCGGTGGACGAAGCGCCGGCCTACACCCCGACGCTCAGCATTACCGGAACCTGCATGACGCCCATTCTCACCCTCGTCAACGGCTGCTGATCGCCGCTAAACGTGCTCCCCGCGCCACTCTCCCGGTCGCCCGCGACCGGCACGTGATCACCACCACCGGTACCGGCGTGCCCACGGCGATGGACGCTTACGCGGTGGGCGTCGCCGCCTGGCGGCTGGGCGCGGGCCGCGCCCGCAAGGATGACGCCGTCCGGGCCGGCACGGGCGTCGAGCCCCGCGCCAAGCCCGGCGACACGGTGGCGGCGGGCCAGCGGCTGCTGACCCTGCCCACGGACACCCCGGAGCGGTTCGACTACGCGATCGAGGCCCTCGCCGGCGCCGTCGAGATCGCCCCCGAGGGCACGGAGTTCACCCCGACCCCGATCGCTCTGGACCGCATCGCCTGACCTCCCGGGCGTGCACCGGGCCCCCGCGACGCTCATCGCCGCGGGGGCCTTCGGCTTCCCGGACACCGGCTTCGCCGCCGCCTCGTCAGCCCCGCTCGGACCAGACGTAGTCGAACTTGAAGGTGACGGGGTTGTATGCACACGGCTTGTCGATGTCGTGGTCCTCGGCATAGCCGCGCTGGCTGTCCAGACAGCTTTCCATCGAGTAGTTGGTTTGCGTGTGGAGGTGATTGCCCCGTCCGGCCGCCTCCTGCCAGGCGAAGATGTACTGCCGGAACGTGTCGAGATGGCAGGTCTGCTTGATGATGTGGCCCTGCGCCACATGATTTTGCAGAGCGGCCTTGCAATCGGCCTCATTGTTGTAGGCCAACTGCCAGTGGGTGTCATAGGCGGCCGCGGCGCGCGGCGCCTGCGATGCGCCGGCCGGGGCCGCGCCGACGGTGAGTCCTCCGAGCAGGAGGGCGCCGACGATCGCGGCGCCCCGCTTGGTCCCCTTCATGGATTCTCCCGAGAGTTCACAAGTACTGATTATCGGGTCAGGAATTGCGTCGCCGACATTAACAGGGAAAGGGGAATGAGTCGGGGCTGGTATTCGGCCAACCTGCTGCAAACAATGTGAATTGGAAGTTTTTTGTGCGGGGTTTACCGCGGCGGATTTCTTCGGTGGGGGAGAGGATCGCCGGGGCAGGCGGAGCCGCCGCAGACCGACGCCTTGTTCTAGCGGCGCCGGTTGAGTACAGCCCGCATCACTGGTTGGGTGCGCGCGAGAAGGGCAGACGGCGCCTCTCTCCGTGAAGTCTCACGGGCCGGTTCGGTGATCCTTTACCAGGCCCCGACTGGATCCGGCCGGGCGCGCGACTTCAGCCTCAGCGGGGCCCCGGCCGACGGCCGACCCCAACTGGTCGACCTCGGCATGCCGTCTTCACCGACCCACCCGCGACTCCCACACCCCAGGAGAGTCCCCGCATGCACCCGATGCGCCTGATCTCGTTCGGCTGCCTGCACCTCCCCACGGGCCCGGGCGGCAGGCCGATCCCGCCGGCCGCTGACCGCGTCGAGGGTGAGACCACCGGAGCCGGTGGCGGTCGACGGGCCTGGTCCGCGGCCCGGAATCGCGGTTGTCGACCAGATCACTCCGTTTCGGTCAGGCACTCGGCGAGCAGGTCGACGACGTCGTGCCAGGCTCGCTGCGCGTGCCGTGGGTGGTAGCCGACGCCGGGGACCACGGGGTGGTCGACCGGCGGGTGGTGGAAGGCGTGCAAGGCGCCGCCGTAGACCACCAGGCGCCAGTCGACGCCCGCGGCCTGCATCTCGGCGGTGAACGCGCCCCGTTGCGCGGGCGGCATGATCGGGTCTTCCGACCCGACCCCGGCCCACACCGGGCAGCGAATGCGCGCCGCCTCGCCTGGTCGGCCCGTGGTCAGCGCGTTGACTGTCCCGATCGCGCGCAGGTTGACGCCGTCGCGCCCGAGTTCCAGCCCGACGGCGCCCCCGGTGCCGTAGCCGACGGCGGCGATCCGGTCGGGGTCGGTCCGCGGCTCGGCGCGCAACACATCGAGCGCCGCATGACCGATGCCCCGCATCCGGTCGGGGCTGGCGAGCAGCGGCATACAACGGGCCAGCATCTCCTCGGGGTCACCCAAATAGCGCCCGCCGTGAAGGTCGAAGGCCAGCGCTACGTATCCCAGCTCGGCGAGAGCATCGGCCCTGCGGCGCTCGACGTCGCTGAGCCCCATGCCCTCTGGCCCGAGCAGCACCGCGGGCCGGCGATCGACTCCGGCCGGGAGTGCGAGGTGCCCGGTCATCGTCAGACCGTCGGCCGGGTACTCGACCGTGCGCGTCGTAATCGTCGTCATGCGACTGGACAGTAGTGATCGTCGAGTCCGGTCGGGCCGCTGTTCTGCCGCTGGCAGAACAGCGTGGGTGTTCCTCTGAAATGCGGCGATGGCTCACGATCCGCCACAAACCCCGTTCCCGCGGCAGCGGTTTCGGATCACCTGCCCTGGCCACGGTGCTGGAGGTGGACCTGCCGGTCTTCCGCCGGGGCATACCCCGCCCCGGACGAGCAGCCATCGGATGCGCCTTCGCTCGCTAGCGGCGGGGGACGGCCTGCTGGCCGCGGACGAGCTGGACGAGCGCCTGGAAGCTGCCCTGTCGGCGCGGACCTGAAGCGCGCTGACCGTGCTGACCGCTGACCTGTCGGCCGTGTCCGCATCAACCGGCACGGCCGCCCCGAAGAGACGTTCCGTGTCATGCTCGACGGCGCCTGCCGGCCCCGAGGTGGTCATCGGCGAGTCACTTACCGCGGCGACGCGGGCTGGGCCGCGCCGGGCATAATTGTCTTCCGGATCTGCGACGGGCTGATCGTCGAGTCGCGGGAATATATCGACCACCGCAGGCTCGCTCGTGCCACCAACACGGTCGACGCCCTCTGCGCGCTGCGTCTAGCCTGCGCCTGGTGGAGTCTGCGCCGGATTGACCAGGTCAGAAGGCGGTGCGGCGCCGTGGTCGCAGATCTGAAGAGCGTGCCGGTGAGGTGGTGGATCTCCGGGATGGTCAGGTCGATCGGGTCGCTACTGCGGACCGGACGGCACGGGTCGGTGCTGCGATCGGGCTTCGTACTGACGGCGACGGCGGCGAGGAAGGCCAGCGTGAGCATGGCCAGGGTGATGTGCGGTGCCAGGAAGTCCAGTGGCTGACCTGGTAGCGGTCCAGGCCGACCTGGCCTTTTGCGGGGTTCTGACCGTAGACCTCGTCGCCGGTCGCCCACGAAGATGGACGGCATCCGCAGCCACGTCCTTGTCGTAGATGACGCACTCCACCTTGTCCGCGAAGACGCACACCGTGACGCGGGGTTCCTGGTCCAGTTCGTTCGATCGGCGGGTCGGGTATGCGATCTGCTGGAGTACAAGGGCAACGTGATTGATGTAGTTCTGGTCTCCGGACATGACCGCGCCCGCTCGTTTCTGACGCACGCGGTCCGTGAACGGGGCGATCGATTGCAGCAGCCGACACCGGACGGGCGCGACAGCGCCGGTCTCGTCCCCCGGGGCGGGAACGAGACCGACGGACATTCCGGCTATCGCGCAAGGGCGTCCAGCCCGGTCTGCAGGATCCCGGTCATCACGGCCACGGCTGTGTCCTCGTCGGCGCCGTCCGGCTCGAACGTGGCGTCCCAGGTGATCAGAGCACCCGCCGCGTCCGGGTTGTCGTGCACGGCGAGGACGGCTTCGTAGTCCCGTACGGGGACGGGCCCGCTCAGGAGCCGGTAGCGGCAGGAGCGGCCGGTCTGTTCGATGAGCTGCTCGACTGCCGTGCCACCGTCGGCCAGCGTCATGCGGCGGGCGTTGGCGTGCTCCGGGTCCGGGGTGGTGGCCGTCATCAGGGGCTGCCAGGTGTGGATGGAGTAGAAGTCGCTGATGCGGTCCCACACTTGGTCCGGGGTGGCCTCGGAGACCACCTTCAGGTGGAGCTGGGTCATGTCACACTCCCTTGGCGCGCTGGTCGCCTTGGCGGTAGAGCACCAGGTGCTCGTGGAAGAGAATGCCGTCCCGGACGTCGCCGGTGGCGGTGAAGCCCGTGTCGTCGCGGTAGTCGATGTGATTGCCGGTGACGGTGTAGCTGCCGGTGTAAGCGCTCTTGCGGTTGCCGCGGGCCTCGTCGTAGCGGCCGGTGGCAAGGAGCTCCTGACGGATGAATCCGTCCGCGGTCACCCACATCCCGACGTACGGATGCGGAGGGTGGGGCATGGCGTTGCTCGTCATGGCTCCAGGGTCGGCCCGGTGGCGAGGGCCAACCAGGCCGCGCTCTCCCCGGGGGCGGGCTTCCTGGGTGCCGCGCACCCAGTGTTCCCGACGGTCCGCTGCCACCGGACAGCCTGGGTGTGGTTCTCCCAGGAAACCTTTGGCCTTCCTGCTCCTGGACCCGACGGGCAGACTCGATTTCACCGGCGGACGATCCGCCGGTGAATGAAACCCTTCTCAGGAAAGAGTCTTTTCATGGCTACGTGGTTTGTGACCGGTGCTTCCCGGGGGCTTGGCGCGGAAATCGCCCGGACCGCGGTCGCAGGCGGGGATAATGTCGTGGTCGCGGTCCGTAATCCGGACCGGATCCCGGAGGACCTCAAGAACGCGGCCAATGTTCTGGCCGTCGCGCTGGACGTGACCGACAATGACAGCATTCCGGGTGCTGTGCGGGCCGCTGTGGACCGTTTCGGCGGTATCGATGTTCTGGTGAACAATGCCGGACGTGGTCTGCTGGGTGCGCTGGAAGAGATCTCCGATGCCGAGGCCCGTTCGCTGTTCGACCTGAATGTCTTCGGTCTGATCAACGTGACCCGTTCTGTGCTGCCGGTGATGCGCAGGCAGGGTTCGGGCAAGCTGGTCCATATCGGTTCCCGTTCCGGTTTCGAGGGTGAGCCGGGGGTGAGCATGTATTCGGCCTCGAAGTTCGCCGTGGCGGGCGTCAGCGAGGCGCTGTCGGTGGAGATGGCCCCGTTCGGTATCCAGTCGATGGTGGTCGA
Source organism: Streptomyces rapamycinicus NRRL 5491 (assembly GCF_024298965.1). Classification (NCBI taxonomy): domain Bacteria; kingdom Bacillati; phylum Actinomycetota; class Actinomycetes; order Kitasatosporales; family Streptomycetaceae; genus Streptomyces; species Streptomyces rapamycinicus. The sequence continues at coordinate 12,284,881 of NZ_CP085193.1, forward strand.
GCCGGGTGTGTTCCGTACCGATTTCCTCGACGGCAGTTCCCTGTCGGTGGCGGCCCAGCGGATCAGCGACTACGACGGTACTCCCGCCCACGTGACCTTGGACTGGATCGACCAGGCCAACCACGCTCAGCTGGGCGACCCCGTCAAGGGCGCCGCCTTGATCGTGGAGGTCGTGGGTGGCGAGAAGCTGCCGACCCACCTCTACCTGGGCCGCGACACTCTCGAGCGCCTGGAGGTCAAGGTCCAGCGGATCCAGGACGACCTCGCCCCCTGGCGTGAGAAGTCCGCCGCCACCGCCCACGACGACGCCGCCTGAGCCCATCCCGCACCAGGTCGACTGTCTCCAGTCCGCCGACATCGCCGAGACGGTCGCCTTCATGGCCGCCGTCCCCCGCCACGTCAACCTCACCCCCCTGTTCCTCGCTGCCCCACGCCGACGTTTCCTCCTTGCCTGGGTGTGATGGGGCTACCCTCGGCCCTTACCCGTGACACTGTCCCGGACCGAGAATGCCGTGGGTCGAAACAGGGACCGGATCAGATTCCTCACCCGTGCCCGAATTCATGTCTCGGCAGCAGCCCCGTAACTCATACAGGGAAAGCACGCTACGTGACCAGTCATCGCCTTGTGCACCTCGCCGAAAGTCTGGAGACCGCTCGTGCTGACACCTTCTTCGGACGTGTCGAAGAGTTAAACGCGGTTCGAGCCGCCTTGGGCGCCGGGGAAACGGCTCCGTCGGTCTTCTTCTTCCACGGTCCCGGCGGAATCGGGAAGACGGCACTGCTTCAGCGCATCGGTGCGGAAGCGCGGCTGCGCAAGCGCACGGTCTACCAGGTGAGGGGATGCCCGGGCGGGACGACGAATGCGTCGTTGGCCCAGGCACAAGCGATAGCGGACGATCCCGGCGGTCTGCTCCTCGTCGATGGCGTCGAGAGATACCCGAAGATCGAGGAGTGGCTGGCCGAAGGAATTCTCCCGCGGCTGCCTGTCGGTGCCGTCGCGGTCATCGCCGCTCGGCTTCCGCCCGCGTCGGCCTGGCACCTGGACCTCGGCTGGAGCCGGGCTCTTGTGGTACGCCGTCTGGGACCCTTGCTCCCCGGAGAGGCCGCCCGGTGTCTCCAGAGTGCCGGGGTGCCGACCGCATGGCACGAGGACGTGCTCGGTTTCGCTCGCGGCTACCCGCTCGCTCTCGGCCTTGCGGCAGCCGCCGTACGAGAGGGACAACACAGTCGAGGCTGGCAGCTGACGCCGCCGCTGGCCCGGCAGTTGATGGATCTCATCGTCGGAGAACTGCCCTCGCCGACGCACCGCCAGGCACTGGAGGTGTGCGCCCATGCGCGGACGACGGACGAGAGCCTGCTGCGGGCCGTCCTTCCTGAGAACGCGTCCAGAGCCTTTGACTGGCTTCGAAGGCTCCCGTACGTGGAGTCGGGAGCGAATGGTGTCTATCCGTGGGAGTTGATACGGGAGGTCATCGACTCCGATCACCGCTGGCGTGATCGGACGGGATACGAGACGGCGCATGGAAAAATACGCCGCCATCTGGTCGAACAGGCCCGGGACGCGACTACTACGGCCGTCATCCCGGCCACCCTCGCCCTGACGTACCTGCATCGCCACAACGGGTTCGTATCCCGTTTCATCACCTGGAAAAGCCCGGACGGAGTGCATGAGGACACCTACCGCCCGAGCGATCGCGGAGCGGTACTGAGCCTGATCGAAGTGGCCGAGGGAGCGGAATCGGCCCACATCGCGGCCTTCTGGCTGGACCGGCAGCCCACCGCGTTCCGCGTCTACCGCAGGGACGGGGAAGCGGTCGCCGTGGCCGGGTGGCTGAGGCTGAGCCTCCCACTGGACGAAGAGGTGGCCCGGGACCCGATGACGGCCGCGTGCTGGCGGCACGCCAGGTCTCGGCGGCCTCTTCGCTCGGGCGAGCATCTCGCCATCGCCAGGTACATGGTGGACCCCGACGCCTACCAGCGTCCCTCGCCGATCATGGACCTGATGATCCACCGGATCCTCGCGGAATTCATCCACGGGGAGAAACTCGCCTGGTCTTTCGTCGTCATGGCCGAGAGTCCCTTCTGGCAGCGCCTGATGACCTACATCGATCAGCGCCCGCTGGTACAGCCGGTGAGCGTCGGGGAACACCACTACACCGTGTACGCCCACGACTGGCGGACGGTCTCGGTGCAGCGATGGCTGGAGGTGAGCGGGCTCGTCGAGCTGGCGGAGCCGGTCGCCCAGCCTGCCGCCGTGGCGGAATCAGCGCCGGGGCCGTTGGCTGTGCTGACCCGAGAGCAGTTCGGGCTGGCGGTGCGGGAGGCCCTCAACGCCTGGCATCGCAGGGGTGACCTCGCCGACAACCCCCTCACGAGGAGTCGGCTCGTCTCCGGGCATCCGGAGAACGACCCGGTGGCAGCGGTTCGGGAAGTGATCACCGATGCCGTCGACGCTCTGGGTGCCGATCCGGACGCGGCAGCCTGGCACCGGGCCGTGGCCGCGACGTTCATGCGTGGAGCCACCACGAGAGAAGCACGCGCTCGGCGGCTCGGCGTCTCGCTGAGCACGTACCGCCGTCACCTCGCGCGCGGTATGGAACGGCTCACCGAAGACCTCTGGAACCAGGAACTCCACGGCGCTGACCCGCGGCGTGAACCGGTTGTGAACCGGATGCGACCTGGTGGCTGAGCGCGAGGTTGTTGAAACCTGGCTCACACGGCCGAACTGCGGCGCCCAGCACTCGCTGAGAGGCTCCCCTCACCCCTCACCCCTCACCCCTCACCCCTCACGGCAAGGAATCGGAGCGACTCCGCCAGGTGATGGAGGGGGTGAGAGCCGGGTGTGGACGTGCGATCCCACCAGCAGGCAGGGCGTCGTCGGAACGCCACATGGCCGGTTACGGACGTCCCATAGACGTGGAGAATCAATGAACGGTGTGCGCAGGAAGACCTCGGTTCTGGCCGGCGCGACAACCGCCGCCATACTTCTGATCACCCTCCTGGTCGCGATCCCGTCCCTATGGCGTGGTGATATCGGCCTCGGCGTGGGGACCATGGTGGGAGGGTTATGGGTGACGATCATCGCCCGCGGCATTCTCCGGGAAGAACGTGCCGATGGCGGTGACGACACGGGGGAGTGATGGCACTCCGGCAGGTCGCTGACGCCGGTCAGCGCTCTGCCGGAGTGAAACGGACCGGGAGCCGCACGGGTCCGCGCGTGATGCCGGTGGGCAGCCACTCCACCTCGTGGGCCGGGTCGGCCCAGCGCAGGTCGGGCAACCGGGCGAGCAAGGCCTGAAGCGCTATGGCCCCCTCCAGCCGGGCGAGAGGAGCACCGATGCAGTGGTGGATCCCATGGCCGAAGGACAGGTGCCGGGGCGACGCTCGCCCCACGTCCAGCCGATCGGGGTCGCCTCCCGGCTCCACCGGCGCGTCCCGTCCCGCTGACGCGAGAGCGACGACGACGGTGTCTCCCGCTTTGACGGTCTGGCCGCCGAGCGTGAAGGTTGCGGTGGTGAAACGCGCGGGGGTCGTCTCCACGGAGGCGTCGAACCGCAGGAACTCCTCCACGGCTCCGGGAACGAGCTCCGGCCGCGCTCGCAGCGCGCACGCCTGGTCGGGATGGCGCAGCAGCGCGACCACGGCGTTGCCGAGCAGGTTGACCGTGGTCTCGTGCCCCGCCACGACCAGGATGACGGTCGTGCCGAGCAGTTCGGCTTCGGAGAGCCGGCCACCGTCCTGGTCACGGACCGCGATGAGCCGCGAGAGCAGATCGTTGGCCGGGCTTTGCCGCTTGACCTCCAGGAGGTCCCCCAGGTAGGCGTTGAGCGCGAGCAGACTCGACCGCTGCGGCGCCGAGGGGTTACCCATGGCCGTGCGGGTCCAGGCTTGCAGATCGGCTTGTCGCTGCGCGGGGACGCCGAGCAGCTCGCATATGACCGCCATGGGCAGGGGCCCGGTGTACGAGGCCACCAGGTCGGCCTCCCCGCGGTCAGCGATGGCGTCGATCAGCTCGTGTGCCAGCTCCTCGATCCTCGGAGCGAGCCTCTCCGTGGCCCCGGACGTGAAGGCGCCGGCGACCAGACGGCGCAGCCGGGTGTGTTCCGGCGGATCGGCCATCAGTATGTTGCCGCCGAAGCCGGTACCGGCCAGCAGGATCTCCCGGCCCGCGGCCCGCATGGCCTCCGCGTACGGTTCGGGGTTCTTGCTGAGCTTCGGATGAGCGAGCGCTTCGCGGGCGAGGTCGTACCCCACCACGAGCCAGCTCACCGAGGAGTCGGCCAGACGTACCCGGTGAATGGGCGCGAGGGAACGCAACCGCGCGTAGCGCTCGTGCGCGTGCGCTTTGAATTCAGGGGTGCCCACGGGGACGGGGTCCTGAGCGGGGTCGATGAGATGGCGCGTGGTCATGACACGACCCTCGGCCGGGGACGCGCTCAGCCACCAGAGCGTTTGGGGGTCAGGTGCGGGTCAGCGCACCGAGCATCACCTAGGAGGGAGCATCGGCGGCGGGCCCCCTCCAGCGGGTGACCTCCGTGACCAGGGAGCCGGTCCATCGCCGAAGGACGGTCTCCCCGTGGGCCGGGTCGGCGTCGGTGGGGTCGCCGAGCACGCCGTTCGGACTGACGGCGGCGACCCCATGGGCCCGAAGGCGGCCTATGAGGCCGGAGAGCGGCTGGGTGTTGCCCGGCTCCGCCAGTTCGGGCACGACGTCCTCGGGGTGGAGCCGGAGCATGACCGAGGTTTCGGTGTGTCCGGCGTGGCTGTCGTCGCCAGGGTCGGAGGAGGGGGCCCAGGCCAGTACTCGCCGACCCTCGGCGTGGAGGGTGCGGGCGGCTGCCCGCAGGGGCTGGTGATTGCCGCCGTGGGCGTTGACGAGGACGACGCCGTGGAAGTGGTCGGCGGAGCGGACGAGTTCGACGAGAAGGAGTTCGAGGGCGTCATGGCGGATGGACAACGTGCGGGGAAACCCGGCGTGCTCCCCGCTGGAGCCGTAGGGGATGGCGGGTGCCACCACGATGTCCGTCACCCGTGTCGCGAGGCGTCGGCACAGTTCGGCGGCGATGGCCGTATCGGTGTCGAGTGGGAGATGGGATCCGTGCTGTTCGGTCGCGCCGATCGGAACGGCCAGCACCAGATCTTCGCCGCGCCCGGCGAATTGCGGGGAGCGCATGCCGCCGAGGTTCATGGGGTGCGTCCTGGCCAGTTGGTGAGACGTGGCAGCAGCGGGGTCATGACACGGTGACGGAGACAACCGGTCCACACACCGGCGCCGTAGGCGAGGTCGTCGGCGATGCGGAGCGCGGTCCAACGCGCCGGGTCGAGTTCGTGGCCGTGCGAACACCCCTCGGCGGTATGAGGTAGACACGGTCGGCTCCGTCGAGAGCGGCGGCGTGGGTCGCGTGGTCGTACCAGTCGAAGGCGACCGGCTCGGCGCCGGGGACCGGGGTGGCGTGCCGGCTGGCGGCTTTGACGCGGTAACCGGTGGCGGTCAGCTGCGCGACGGTGCGGCTACCGGTGGCGCCAGTGGCGCCGATGACCAAAGTGGTGCCGGTGGTCATCGGTCGCTCCCGGTGAAGTCGGTGCCGGGTTCGAGGACGGCGAGGGGGTTCCAGTAGTCGCGGTAGGAGGCGATGCGCCCGTCCTTGACCGTGACGACGGCGATGTAGGTCATGTCGAAGGGGCGGTCGGTCTCCACCAGACGGCCCACGCCACGCATCTCGACCACGGTGGTCTCCGGGTCGGTGGTCTGGTGGATCCGCAGATCCGGGAAGTCGTGCACATCGACGTGGTCGGGATAGTGGCGCATGTAGGCGGCGATCGCCTCCTTGCCGTCCAGGCGCGTGGGCCAGCCCTGGGGAGCGAAGGGGAACTCCATGACGCCGTCCTCGGCCCACAGGCCGACCCGGCCGTCGATGTTCTTGTCCAGCAGCAGCCTCAGGCCGTGGCGGTAGAGCTCCGCCGGAGAAGTCGGTGCAGACATGGGTGTCCTCCGTCTTGTAATATTCGGACCCGTGGTCCGCTTTGACGATACGGACCCCGGGTCCGTTTTGCAAATGGAGGAGCGGCATGCCCGAGCGCAAGCCTCGCAAGGACGCCACCCGTAACCGGGAGGCCGTCCTCGCGGCCGCCGATGCCCTCTTCGCCCGCCGGGAGAGTCCTGAGGACGTCACCATGGCCGATGTAGCGGCGGCGGCCGGAGTTGGTAAGGGCACCCTTTTCCGGGCCTTCGGTGATCGTGCCGCGCTGCTTCGCGCGCTGTACGAGGCGCGGCTCGAACCGATCAGGGAGGCCGTCGAAGCCGGTCCGCCGCCCTTGGGGCCCGGCACCCCGCCACAGGAGCGCGTGCCCGCCTTGCTCGACGCCTTGCTGTGCTTCAAACTCGACAACCGCCGCCTCGCGCTGGCTCTGGAGGAAAGCGGGAGCGGCACCCCGTACCGGGCGGAGCATTACCAGCGGTGGCACGGCCTGCTCCAGGCCGTACTGAGGCGGATCCCCGGCCTGACCGACAGCGACTTCATCGCCCACGCCCTGCTCGCCGCCACCCGAGCCGACCTCGTCGAGCACCTGGTCGAACAGGAGCGCGTGCCGCGCGAAAGAATGCGTGCGCACCTGGTGAACTTCGCCGCCAGAGTCCTGGCCACTCGCGCCGGCAGGGACTGACCGCCGAGCCCTGGAAGGGCTCGGCCACCGCGCCCGTGCAGGCAAGCGCGGTGGCCGACCGTCGGTCATCGCTGACGACATGCCGCACTCCGTGCTGCGGCCCCGAGCGCTCGGCGAGTTCGTCGAACGCGGCCCCGTGGGTGGCGCTGACGAGGGACGCTCGTCCGTGGTTGGCACTTCCTGGGCGCGCCGACATCCTGGGTACGGCGAACCTAGGAAATTCAGTGCCTTCTGTGTCCGCCGCGTCCGGCGCACCATGGAGGTGCTCCGCTCGGCACCTCACACAGAACCGGAAACCGTCATGACCCTTGAAAGCGGCCACCCATCACTCAGCCTCGGGCTGTACTGCCTACGAAGCGGCCGTGAAGGCGAACGCCGACATCAACGAGACCATGGCGGTGCGGACGCTCACACCCGAGGGCCTTGGCTACGTGGTCCCAACGGATCGCGTACGAGTGACAGGCTCGTGCGCCTGGTCCGTCGGCGCACGGTCACGGCGTCAGCCCGTGCGGGTCGCCACCGCGAACTTCGCCTCTTCCCTCGGCTTTAGTGATTTATTTAAAGCGTTCACCTTAAAATCGCCATAGCGCCTGGGGTCAGACGGCTGCCCGCCGTTCGGCATCTCTGGTCCACGTCAGTGCGCGCGACGAATCGGAGCGGCGCCGACCCGTGGACCATGCAAGCTCACTTATCGCAAACGCCTTGAAAGTCGATTCCGCCATCGGCGTGGCCGAGGTCCGAGCTCCTGTTATGTAGGCGATGTCAAAAATTAGGAAAAATGTGCGATTCAACGTTCTCGGCCCGCTCCAGGTGGTCAGTGATGGCGCTATCCTGCCGATGGGCGGTCCCAAGAAGCGCGCGGTTCTGGGGTACCTGCTGGTGCACGCGAACGAGGTGGTCGCGACCAGTCAGATGATCAAGGTGATCTGGCCTCAGGGAGCCCCGTCGACCGCGCGCAAGATGCTCCAGAACACCGTGTCATGGATCCGGAGCCTGCTCGCCGAGCACGATCTCGCCACGTCCTGTGCGCTGTTGACCCACTCGCCCGGATACCTCCTGCGGGTGGACGAGAGCATGGTCGACCTGCTTCGTTTCGAGCGACTGACCCGGATCGGCCGTGAGGCGCTGGCCGACGGCCGGCGCGCCGAGGCCACCCGGACCCTGCGCGAGGCGCTCGATCTGTGGCGGGGCCCGGCGCTGGAGGATCTGACCGACACCGGCATCACCTGGCCTCGGCTGGTCGCACTCCAAGAAAAGCGGCTGACCACTCTGGAGGACTACCTGGAGGCGGAGATCGCCGTCGGCCATCACCACGAACAGGTGGCGGAGCTCGACCAGTTGGTCGCTGCGGAGCCGCACCGGGAGCGCGCCTGCCGGCTGTTGATGATCGCGCTCTACCGCTGCGGCAGGCAGGTCGACGCGCTCCGCGCCTACCAGCGGACTCGCAAGGTGTTGATGGACGACCTTGCCCTGGAACCCACCCGGGAGCTGCGCGAGCTGGAGACCCGCATTCTCGCCCATGACGTGTCCCTGCACCCGGCCGGCGAGCCCGAGTTGCGCCTGACGATCCCCGGCGCCGCGCACGTCCGTCCGGAACCGATGACCGTCGAGACCGTCCCGGACCGGGTGTCGGCCGCCCGCCGGGCCGGGGGCGAACCGGTCGCGCCGCCCCCCAGGCCGACCGCCTCGACCGGGGAGCGCAAGCTCGTCTCCATCCTCACCACGTCGTTCGACCTCGGCCACGAGGTGGACCCGGAGGACGTGGACGACCTGCTCGCCGACCTGGCTGCCGCGGTCCGCGCCGAGGCGGAGCTCGCCGGGGGCACCGTCGTGTGCTGTACCGGCTCCGCGGTCCAGGCGGTGTTCGGCGTCCCGCGCACCGGTGAACAGGACATGCTGACCGCGGTCCGTACCGCGCTGGTGGTGCGCGATCGCTTCGCTGCCCGGGAGGACGTCGGCCCCCTGACGGTCGCCGTGCGCTTGTCGGTCAACACCGAGGAGATCCTGATCAAAACGCACGGCGTGGCGCCGCTGGTGGTGAGCCCGGCGATCGACACCTGTCTGCGCCGGGTCTGGTCGCTGCTGCCGGACACGGTGTGGATCTGTGAGGCGACCCGGCGCAGCGGGGGCGCCGACCTCATCCACGACCCCGTCCCGTACTCCTCGCCTACCGGTCCGCCGCTGTGGCGCGCGACCGGGCTGCGCGGCGACCCGCCGTACCACGTCGACATCCCGCGGCCGCCGCTGGTCGACCGGGACCACGATCTGATGATCCTCCAGGAGCACCTCGACCTGGTGGTGCGGCGGGGGCGTGGGCGGATCCTGACCCTGGTCGGCGAGGCGGGCATGGGCAAGAGCCGTCTGGTGCTGGAACTCGCCCGGCTGATTCGGCGCAGCCCCGACCGGGCCAAGGTACTGCGGACCGGCACGGTGCACGGCCTGCGGACCGCCACCGCCGATCCGCTCACGGCCCTGGTCGCCTCCTGGGCCGGGCTGTCCCACGGCTGCACGCCTGAGGAGGCCGAGGCCGAGGTGACCGCCGCGGTGAGCGGACTGCTCGGCGAGGGTTCGGCGGCCCGGTCGCTGACCCGCGGCCTGCTCCCGCTGTTCGTCCCGGGCGGCCGGGTGCGCGGCGGGCCGGACGACGGCGCGGTGCACGCCGCCGTCGTGGACCTGCTCACCCAGATCGCCGGTGAACTCCCGGTGGTGCTCGTGGTGGAGGATCTGCACGCGGCCGACGACGACCTGTTGCGGTTCCTCGGCCTGCTCGCCGGGCGGGTCGCTGCCATCCCACTGCTGCTGATCTCCACGGCCCGGCCGCAGCTCGCCAGCCGCCGTGTGTGTTCCCGGGCATCCACCACGATGACGCTGGACCGGCTGACCGACGCCGCGGTCCGGGAGCTGTGGGCATCGGTGCTGCGGCGCGAGGAAGAGGGTGACGGCGCCGGTCTGACCCCGGAGTTGTTCGACCGGATCGGCGGCAACCCCATGTTCGCCATCGAGTTCGCCCGGCAGCGGCTGCACGAGCCGGATGGCGCCCCGGAGGGCCGGTTACCGGCCCGGATCTACCGGGTGGTCGCCGCGAGGCTCGACCGCCTCGAGCCCGAGGAGAAAGAGGTCCTGAAGGAGGCCACCCTGGTGTCCGGGCCCATCGTGCCGGACACCGTGGCCGCGCTCGGCTGCCGCACCGTGGAGGTGGTACGGGGCTGCCTGGACGAACTGACCCGGCGGCACCTGCTGGTGCGCGAGCTCGACGGGAGGGGCTACACCTTCGCGCATCCGGTGATCCGGGACGTGGCGCACGCCCAGTTACCGAAGGCCACCCGGTCCGGTGCCGACCGCCGGGCCGGGGCGCTCCGGGCCGGCTGATGGCGGGGCCGCCGGTTCCGGCCGCGCGGTGGTCGCGGGCTGTTCCCCGGGGCCGCCCCGGACCACCGGCGGCCGGCACCTGTACCCGTGGGCCCACCGACGGGTGGGGCCGGCCCACCGGGCGGCGGCATCTCAGTCGGTGAGCACCTTGACCGGGTCGCAGGACGCCCAGCACTCGGTGATCAGACCGTTCTCCACCTTGAGGATCTCGGTCAGGACCCGGGTGAACGTGGCGCCCTCCGGCCCGAGTTCGCCCGCTCCCGGACCCAGCTTGCCGATCACGCTCCAGTGCGTGGTGATGTACTCGTCCGTGATGATCGGCCCGACCAGGGCGGTGAACTTCGCCTCCTGGAAGACCGCGTTCACCGCGATCACCCACCGGCGGACCGACTGCGCGTCGTTGATGGCGTCGAGGTCGCGGTCGGACTCCAGGCACAGCTTGAACCCGGGCGAGATGATCTCATCCGTCAGGTCCAGCTGGTTGTACCAGAGGTTCGTCCACTTCTCCCACAGGGACAGGTGTGTGGCGGTCATACGGGTCCTCCCGAGAGTGATCGTTGCGGCGTCGCGGACAGCAGACCGCGACGCAGGTCGCCCACCAGTTCCGCCGCCGAGACACGGTCGGCGGCGGATCCGAAGACGTAGAAGTCCGGCCGCACCACCAGCGCGACCGCCGAGGACTCGGCCAGGAACGGCAGATACACCCCGTCGTCGTCGGCCACTTCGCCCTCGCCCACCGGTGTCCCGGCCGGCACCACCCGCACCAGGCGGGTCCCGATGTCGGCCAGGAACTCCCGGTCGGCGTCGTCCAGCAGCGCCGCCGGGTCCTGATCGGTCAGGAATACGAAGCCGCGCCCGGCCACGTCGTCGAAGCGTCCAGTGCCGGCGGTGCCGGTCACCCGGCCCTGCGGCATGTATGCGCCCGCGCCGGGGCCCGCCCCGGACAGCAGCCCCTCGTTCAGCGGCACCCCGCTGAGCTGCGGCGGCTTCTCGGCCTCCGGGTCGGCCGCCCGGGCCAGCAGCATGGTGTCGCGCACCGCGGCAGCTGCCGGATCCAGTTCGCACACCATCTTGCCCAGCTCGATCGCGTAGCCGATGAAGTGCCGTAGGTGGCCTGCGCGTTCGACCGCATAGCTCTCCAGCAGCGCCGGAGCGCCGCGGCCGCGCAGCACCAGGTCCAGCTTCCAGGTCAGGTTGGCCGCGTCCCGGATGCCGGCGCACATGCCCTGGCCGGCGAACGGGGGCATCAGATGCGCGGCGTCCCCGGCCAGCAGGATCCGGCCGCGCCGCCACTGGTCCACCCACTGCGCGCTGAAGGTGTACACCGAGTGCCGGTGCATGGTGGCGTTGTCCGGGGTTATGCCGTGCGCTTCCAGCAGCCGCCAGGCGGTCTCCGGCCGGTTCAGCTCCTCGATGCTCTCACCCGGCAGCCGCATGAATTCCCAACGGCGGTGTTCCAAGCCGCCGGAGACCACCGTGGTCGGCCGGGCCGGGTCGCAGATCTGGAGGTTGTTCGGCCGGAACTCGCGTGGCTCGTTCAGCACCAGGTCGCAGAGCAGCCAGTCGTAGAAGAACCCCAGGCCGGTCACCGTGGATCCGATGGCACGGCGCACCGCGCTGTTCGCGCCGTCGCAGCCCACTACCCAGGAGGCGGTGACCTGGCGCCGGCCGGCGGTGACCTCCACATGGTCATCCCGTTCGACGCAGTCGGTCACCTCCACGCCGCGCAGCAGCCGCAGGTTCGGCAGCCGCTCGGCCCTTTCCTGCAACACCCGCTCCAGCGCCGGCTGGTGGAAGACCACCGACCTCGGCCAGCCGGCCGAGCCGGGCGGGTCGCCGGCCAGCTCCAGGCGCATCAGCACCTGGCCGTCGGCGGTGTGGAACTCGTAGTCGACCGCCGGGTCCCCGACCTCGTGCAGCCGGTCCCCGATCCCGGCGGCCGCCAGGTACCGCGCGGTCTCCCCGTCGAAGTGCACCGCCCGCGGGAAGGGGTACGGCCGCTCGTAGCGCTCCAGCACGGTCACCCGCCAGCCCTCTTGGGCCAGCAGCGTCGCCGTCAGCTGGCCGACCGGGCCCCAGCCGACCACCAGCACGTCGCAGTCGGTTTTCACCGGAACGCCTCGATGTGGTCGGCGGCCCACTCCCGGTACGACCGCGGCGGTCGGCCCAGTACTTCCGCCACCGCACCGTCGACCCGCACCAGGCTCTCGTCGGTGTTGCGCAACATGGTCAGCATCGCGTCGGCGACCGCCGGCGGGTAGTGCAGTCGGTCCACCATCGCCGCCCGGGCCAGCGCCTCCGGCAGTTCCTCGAACGCCACCGGCTCGCCGAGCAGGTCGGCGAGCACGGTCACCTGCTCGGCGACCGTGATCACCTCGCCGCCGGTCAGCGTGTGCACACGAGACCGGTGCGGGGCCGGATCCGCCAGCACCCGGGCGGCCACCTCGCCCACGTCCCGGGGGTCCACCGCCGAGCTGCGGAAGTCCCCGCCGAAGGCCCGCACCACCCGCTCGGCGCGCACCGACGGCACCCACGGCAGCGTGTTGGACATGAACGTGCCGCCGCGCAGCACCGTCCAGTCCAGGCCGGAGCCCTGGACCACCGCCTCCGCCGCCAGGTTGACCTGCTTGATGGCGCTGTCCCGCGCGCTGCCGGCCCGGATCGAGGACAGCAGCGCCACATGCCGCACGCCCGCGTCGCGCACCGCGGCCACGATCGGCCCGGCCTGCGGGACCCCGGGCAGCACCAGGAGCAGGAACGCCCGCTCCACCCCGTCCAGCGCGGCGCCCAGCGAGCCGGGGTCCGCCAGGTCACCGGTGACGACGTCCACCGCCTTGGCCCAGCGTCGGGCGCCCTCGGGGTTCCGGGTGAGCACCCGGACCTTCTCTCCACGCTCCAGCAGCCGGTCGACGACCTCGCCGCCCACGGCCCCGGTAGCACCGGTCACCAAGATCACGGGATACAGCCTCCTGTCAGAAGACGGCGTCGATCAGCTCGGACGCCTGCTCTACGGTCAACCTCGGGTCGCACAGCGACAGGTAGCGCTCGGTCAGCGCGTTCTCCTCCTCGGGACGGCCGACGCACTCGGTCACCCGCTCCGCGGCCACCTCCAGGTGCAGCCCGCCGACATGCCGACCGGCCCGCTCCACCACCCGGCGGAATTCCCGGCTCTCCGCGATCAGGTCGGCCAGGTAACGGGTCTTCAGCCCGCCCGCCGCCCGCCGGGTGTTGCCGTGCATCGGATCGCTCAGCCACACGACCGGGTGGCCGGCCGACACCACCGCCCGCACCAGCGGCGGCAGCGCCTCCGCGACGGCGCCCCGGCCCATCCGGAAGATCAGGCTCAGCCGCCCCGGGACCCGGTCCGGGTCGAGCGCGGCGCACAGCCGCAGCAAGATGTCCGGGGTGGTCGACGGGCCGATCTTGCAGCCCACCGGGTTGCGCACCGAGGCCAGCAGAGCCACATGTGCGTGATCCAACTGCCGGGTGCGCTCGCCGATCCACGGGAAGTGGGTGGAGCCCAGCAGCGACCGGCCGGCCGCCGGGTCGTGCCGCACCAGGCCGGCCTCGTAGTCCAGCACCAGCGCCTCGTGGCTGCTCCATGGCCCCAGCCGCCCGCCGTCCGCCGCCGCCAGGCGCCGGGCGCGCAGGTCCCGCAAAATCTCCGTGCTCGCGTGGTACGCCCAGACCATCCGGCGCGGATCCGGCCGCCGGGCGAGCTCCGAGGCCGTCTCCAGGTTGACCATGTGACCGCGGAAGACCGGCAGCGTCACCCCGTCGACCGTCTCGACCGGCGCCGACCGCGGCTTGGCGTACTGCCCGGCGATCCGCCCGATCCGCAGCACCCACTGGCCGGTCCGCGCCGCCATCCGGTCGGCCAGCGCATCGAGCGCCGACGCCTTCGCGGCGGTGTGCCCGGCGCCGGACTCGTAGAAGCTCTCCGCGCAGTCACCGGCCTGCACCAGCCGGGCTTGGCCCCGCGCCACCTTCGCCAGGCCCCAGCCCAGGGTGGCCACCTCGGTGTGCGTCACCAGCGGCGCGGCGCCACGCAGCCGGCCGAGCGCGGCGGCGTGCGCGGGGTGCGCGTCCCACTCCGGCTGTTGCTCGGCCGGCAGCGACTCCCACGCCGACGGCAGCGGTGCGCCCATCATGCGGACGTCGCGATGTCGTGGTGGAGCAGCGCGGGCAGGTCCTCGCGGTGCTTCACGCCCAGCTTCCGGTACACCTTCGTCAGGTGCTGCTCGACCGTGCTCTCGGTGACGAACAGCTTCTCCGCGATGGCTCGGTTGGTGTAGCCGGCCGAGGCCAGCGTCGCCACCCGCCGCTCGGCCCGGCTGAGGAAGGTCAGCGCGGTGTCCTCCAACGCGCCGGTGCCGTCCACCTCGTGCTCGGCCATGCCCGGGAACAGCTCCCGGCACAGCGGCTCGGCCTGGCAACTGCGCGCCACGTGCCAGGCCCGGCGGGCCGTCTGCCGGGCCCGCCGCTGCTCGCCGGACGTGTGGTGCGCATGGCTGAGGTCGGCCAGCGCCCGCGCCAATTCGTAACGGTCCCCGGCGCCCTCCAGGATCTCCACCGCGTCCCCCAGCAGATCGGTGCGCTGCCGCTCGCTCCCGCACGCCGCCAGCAGCCGCAGCGCTTGGCCCCGGACCCGGCCGAAGTCGGTTCCCACCCAGGCCAGCTGTTCGTTCAACAGCCGTCTGGCCTGTTCCCGGTTGCCCTGGCGCAGCCAGGTCTCGGCCGCGCCGGTGCGCCACGGCACCAGGCCCGGGGTGTCCAGCGCCCAGGAGCGCATCAGCTCGCCGCAGGCGAAGAAGTCGGCCAGGGCGGCGGCGTGGTTGTCGCACACAAGGTGGTAGTGGCCACGCGCGTACAGGTAGTGCAGTCCGTACCGGCTCTCGAACATTGACGCCGGGACCGGAACCCGCAGATATTCGGCGGCGATCGGCAACTGTCCGGTCCGGGAGGCGGCCAGGATCAGCGAGCTCAGAGGCAGGCCGGCGGCCGTGCCCCAGGCCGGCGCGGACACCTCCTCCAGCGCGGCCCGCGCCCGTTCGACGGCCGCCGCCAGGTCGCCGCGCCGGACCGCGATCTCCGCCGACACCGCGGACAGCTCGGCCCGGGACATCGGCACCCGCGCGGTCCACGGGTCCTGGCGCCACGCCTCGCACCAGCGGGCCGCCCGCTCGGTCCGGTCGGCGTACACCTCCGGCATCAGGCACAGCAGCGCGGACTCGCCGGTCCACACCGTGCCCCGCTGCACACTCGCCTTGTGCAGCAACTGCTCGGCCCGTTCGGTGGCCTCCTCGTACCGCCCGTGGATCAGCACATCCGCCAGCACCGCGGAGAACCGCTGCCACGGCGCGGACCGGTCCGCAGGCCCCTCGGCCGTCGGCCGGCCCCGCAGCACCGGCCGGCGTCGGCGCGCCGGCCGCGGGTGGGTGCACATCAGCCACAGCTCGAACGCGCGCAGCCGGGCGTCGGTGTCGGCCGGGTCGTCGTCCGGCGCGGCCCGCAGCCGCTCGACGAGCGCGGCGGCCTCCTCGGGACGGCCCTGCCACAGCAGTTGCCGGCACACCTCGATGGTGTCACCGGGCGTCAGCAGGCCGGCTCGGGCGTCCCCGGCCAGCTGGTCCAGATGTCGGACCGTGGCGCGGGGGTCGGAGCGCCACTCCACCTGAGCCAGCCGGACGCGGATCGCGGCCCGCTCCCGGCCGTCCCCGGCACCGCGCAGCGCCTGCTCCAGGCAGTCCACGGCCACCGCGAACCGCTGCTCCAGCAGATGGCTCTCGGCCGCGTCCAGCAGTACCCGGGTGGCCGGGATCCCATCGGCGCCCTCGCCCGCGATGATGTGCGCGGCGACCGCGGTGGCCGGCTCGCCCCGTTCCTGTAACAGCCGGGCCGCGGCGCGGTGCAGCGCCACGCGCTGCTGCGGTGGCAGATCGTCGAGCACCCCGGCCCGGCCGTTGGGGTGCGTGAAGTCCCCGTCGCTGAGCAGCCCGCCCGCCTCGAAGGCCCGGACGGTGTCGGCGACCACGTCCACGTTCACCCCGACCAGTCGGCTCAGCAACGCCTCCGAGGTGTAACCGCGCAGCACCGCCAGGCCCCGGACCACGGCCAGCCCGGCCGGTCCGCCGCGGCGCAGGCTGGTCAGCAGCGCCTGCCGATAGGAGCGGCCGGCCATGTTCCGGCCGGTCCGCCAGTCGTCCAACAGGGCGTGCAGCAGCAGCGGGTTGCCGCCGCTGGCGCTGAAGAACGCCGGCGCCAGCCGGTGCGTGGCCGACGGCCCGCAGCGCTGTCCGATCAGCTCGGCGGCGCCCCGCTGCGACAGCCGGCCGACCGGGATCAGATCGCTGTGCGGGTACCGCAACAGCTCGGTCCTGGCCGCCGAGAAACCCGGGTGCGGGCCGATGTCGCTGGCCAGCACCACCAGCACCGGGGCCGGCCCGATCCGCCGGGCCAGCGAGAGCAGCCACAGCACCGACTCCGGGTCGGCGTGCTGCACATCGTCCACCGTGATCAGCGCCGGTGAACGGTTCACCAGGGCGAGCAGTTCCATGCACAGCCCGTGCAGCACTTGGGCGGTCAGTCGCTCGGCCGCCCCGGTGTCGGGGGTGGACGCGAGCCTGTCGATCAGTTTCGCGGCCCGGTCCCGGAACGCCGCCGGCAGCGTGGGCGCCAGGAACAGCTGGCTCACTACGCCCAGTGGCAGCGCCCGCTCGGCCGGCGAGCAGATCGCATGCAGCCGGAGCAGCGCCCCGTCGGCCCCGGGCCCGCCGTCCGCAGGGCGTCCGTGCGCCGACGCTCCGTTCTCCGGTGTGCCGTCCGTTGGTGTGCCGTCGGTGGGCGTGTCCGTACCGGGTCCGCGCCCGTCGGCGCGACGCGGACACGCTCCGTCGGCGGACCGGGCGAACGAATGCAGCAACTCCGTCTTACCGGTCGACGCCGCTCCCTCGATGAGGGCGATGCTCCCGGTCCCCGACGTGGCCTGACACAGCAGAGCGGTAAGGCGGGACAGTTGCTCATCCCTCTCCACCAACCTGGTCAAAGGTTCCTCCTGCAATCGAGCATGTCCCCCGTGCTGACCGAGTCCTTACGGCGCCGCCGATGCTAGGCGGGACGTCGCCTCGCATCCCAGTGACGGAATTCCATCGACCATTCCACGGACCGGTCACCACCCGTCCGTCAGCCGACCGGCCGACCACCCGTCGGGCCAGGTCAGAGTGGGCAAGATCGGCGTGCGGCGAAGGGCCGGGCCACCACCGGCCGACGGGCTTCGCCGCACCCGGCTCAGTCCAGCTTCTCCAGCCAGCCCAGCAGCGCCTCCGCGGTGTCCGCCACCTCGTCGGTCAGCACCGTGAAATGGTCGCCCGCCACCTCGATCAGGTCGTGCGGCAGTGGCCACGTCGCCTGCCAGCCGTCCTTACCGGCCATCTCCGGTGTGGGGCGGCCGGCCCGCAGGAACAGCGTCGGCGTGGTGACCGCGTACGGTGTCCAGTCGGCGAACATCCGCAGATAGGCACCCATCGCCAGCAGCGCGGCGTCGTCCGGCGCGCCCTCCTCCACCGCGGCCCGCGCGGGCAGCCCGAGCAGCCACTCCTGGGCGCGCGAAGCGCCGTCCAGCGGGTAGGTGTCGATCAGCACCAGCCCCCGCGGCCCG
Source organism: Streptomyces rapamycinicus NRRL 5491 (assembly GCF_024298965.1). NCBI lineage: Bacteria > Bacillati > Actinomycetota > Actinomycetes > Kitasatosporales > Streptomycetaceae > Streptomyces > Streptomyces rapamycinicus. Next base: position 12,302,570 of record NZ_CP085193.1, read on the forward strand.
CGGCCCAGTCGCTCCAGTTCGCTGGTGACGGCGTGCGCGACGGTGCCGCCCAGGGACCGGCCCACCAGCACATACGGCTCGTCGCCCACGTGGTCGAGCACCGACCGCGCATGCATCCCGACCAGTGTCCTGCGATCCTCCGGCATGGCCTGACCGGCGCCGAAGCCGGGGTAGGGCAGCACCGCGCTGGCCAGCACCCCGTCCAGCCGGCGGCCCAGCGCGTCGTACTCGTGCGGGGTGGCCGCCGGAGTCACCGCAGGCACGCAGACCACCCTCGGCCGCCGCGGACCGGTCGCCAGCGTCACCGGCCGCATGGCGTGCTCCGCGCTGTCCCGGTCCGAGAAGGTCGGCACCGACCAGGACGCACCGGCCAGCATCTGTGTCGCCGCCTCGATCCGACCATCCCGGTACAGCCGCTCGTACAGCGTGGCCACCGTGTAGGTCGAGGACTCCGGTGAACGCCCAGCCGCCAGCTGTGCCCCTACGTGGTCGGCGAGCGCGGTGGCCGTCGGGTGATCGAACACCACGGTCGCGGACAGCCGCAGCCCGGTGGTCGACACCAGCCGGTTCCGCAGCTCGACCGCGGTCAGCGAGTCAAAGCCCAACTCCCGGAAGTCCCGTTCGGGGTCGACCGCGTCGGCGTCGGCGTGCCCCAGCGCCTGGGCGACCTGCTCGCAGACCAGCTCCAGCGCCGACCCGGGGTCGACCGCGGGCACCGCCGCGCTCGCGGCGTGCCGGGCGGTCGGCCGGGGCCGTCGGACCAGGCCCCGCAACGCCTCCGGCACCGGCTCCAGCCGGCTCAGTGTTCCGACGTCCAGCTTCACCGGCGCCAGTACGGCCCCACCCGACCCGACCGCCGCGTCGAAGAGCGCCAGCCCTTCGGCGTTCGACAGTGGCCGGAGCCCGTTGCGGGACATCCGGTCGTGGTCCGCGCGGGTGAGGTGGGCGGTCATGCCGCTGGTGCGTTCCCACGAACCCCAGGCGAGTGAGGTGCCGGGGAGGCCCAGCGTGCGGCGGTGGGTGGCGAGGGCGTCGAGGAAACTGTTGGCGGCGGCGTAGTTGGCCTGTCCGGGTGAGCCGAGGATGCCGGCGACGGAGGAGAAGAGGGCGAAGAGGGTGAGGTCGTGGTCCTGGGTGAGTTCGTGGAGCCACCAGGCGGTGTTGGCCTTGGGGGCGAAGGTGGTGGCCAGTGCTTCGGCGTCCAGGTGCTCGACGGTGGTGTCGGCGAGGGCTCCGGCGGTGTGGACGACACCGGTGAGGGGGCCGATCTCGTCGATGAGCGTGGCGAGTGCGGTGCGGTCGGTGAGGTCACAGGAGAGGGTGCGGACGCGGGCGCCGTGTTGTTGGAGTTCGGCGGCGAGTTCGGTGGCGCTGGGTGCGTCGGGTCCCTGGCGGCTGACCAGGACGAGGTCGCGCACGCCGTGTTCGGTCACGAGGTGGCGGGCGACGAGGGAGCCGAGGCTGCCGGTGCCACCGGTGACGAGCACAGGGCCCATGGAGAGGTCGGGCCGCCTCTCGGTGGACGCCCTGGTGTCCGCCGACAGGCGTGCGAGTCGGGGGAGGGTGATGGCGCCGTCGCGGATGCGGGCCTGGGGTTCGCCGGAGGCGACTACGGAGGCCAGGGCGTCCCTGGAGGTGGGGTGGTCGTCGGTGTCGACCAGCACGATGCGGCCCGGGTGTTCGGTCTGCGCGGTGCGGATGAGTCCCCAGACTGCTGCGCCGGCGAGGTCGTCGTGGGTGGCTTCGACGACGAGGGGGGTGGTGGTGTCCGCGGCCAGGTGTTGCTGTATTCGGGTCAGGGTTTGGGCGGTGATGCGGTGGGTGTCGGCCAGGATGTCGTCGCCGGCTGTGGGGACTGTGTATCGCTCGAAGTGCCCTGTGGTCGTGGGGGTAATGGGGGTTGGGGACCAGCCCAGTGTGTAGAGGTGGTTTGTTTCGGGTTGGGCGGCGTGGAGTTGGTCGGGGTGGAGTGGTCGGGTGGTGAGGGAGTCGATGGTGATGACGGGTTGGCCGGTGGTGTCGGTGGCCAGGAGGCGGATGGCGCCGGTGTCGTCGGTGTCGAGCCGGACTCGGAGGTGGGTGGCGCCGGTGGAGTGGACGGTCACCCCGGCCCAGGAGAACGGCAGTTGGATGCCGGATTCCTCGTCCCGCGCGGCGCTCACCGCAGCGGGGTGCAGGGCCGCGTCGAGCAGTGCCGGGTGCAGGATGTGGCCTGTGGGGAGCCCGGCGGCCTCTGGGAGTTCGATCTCGGCGAAGAGGGTGTTGTCGCGTTGGTAGAGGGTGTGGAGTCCTTGGAAGGCGGGGCCGTAGTGGAGTCCGGTGTCGGCGAGTTGCTGGTAGGCGGTGGTGAGGTCGATTTGGTGTGCGTCGGTGGGCGGCCAGGTGCTGAGTTCTGCTGCGGGGTGGGTCTGGTTGCTGAGGGTGCCGGTGGTGTGGCGGGTCCAGGTGCCGGTGGTGTCGCGGCTGTGGAGGGAGATGGGGCGGTGGCCGGTGTCGGTCTCGGCGCCCACGGTGATCTGGATCGGGGTGGGGTGGGTGAGTGCGAGGGGGGTGTGGATGACCAGTTCGTCCACGGTGGTGTGGTCGGTGTGTTCGGCGGCGTGCAGGGCGAGGTCTATCAGTGCGGTGCCGGGGACGATCACGGTGCCGTTTACCGTGTGGTCGGTGAGCCAGGGGTGGGTGCTGGTGGAGAGTCGGCCGGAGAGGATGAGTTCGCCGGTGTCGGCCACTGTGGTCACCGCGCCCAGCAGCGGGTGGTCTGTCGTCCCCAGTCCGGCTCCCTCCACCTCGGCGCCCCCGCCCGCGGCGTCGTGCAGCCAGAAGTCCCGCCGCTGGAAGGGTACGTCGGCAGGGAGGTACGCCTCCCGGTCGGAGTGAGGGCCCGCCAGTCCACCGAGTGGCCCACGCTGAACACCCTGCCCAACGCCTCGATCGTGCTGCGGACTTCGTTGTGGTTGCGGCGGGTGGTGGGGATGAGGTGGGTGGTGGTGGGGAGGGTGGTGCGGGCGAGGGCGGTGAGGGTGGTGTCGGGGCCGATTTCGAGGTAGGTGGTGATGCCGTGGTGGTGGAGGTGGTGGAGGGTGTCGGTGTAGCGGACGGGTGCGGTGATGTGCTGGGTCCAGTGGGTGGTGTCGGGGTGGGTGGGTGTGGCGGTGAGCATGCTGATGAGGGGTGTGTGTGGGGGGTGGTGGGTGAGGGTGTTGAGGGTGGTGGTGAAGGGTTGGAGGATGGGTTGCATGAGGGGGGAGTGGAAGGCGTGGCTGACGTTGAGCCAGTTGGTTTTGGTGTTGAGTTGGGTGGCGATGTGGTGGAGGGTGGTGCGGTCGCCGGAGAGGACGGTGGCGTGGGGGCCGTTGATGGCGGCGATGGAGATGGTGTCGTGGTGGTTGTCGAGGTGGGGTTGGAGGGTGTGGGGGTCGGTGGCGACGGCGAGCATGGCGCCGCCGGGGGGCAGGTTTTGCATGAGGGTGCCGCGTGTGGTGACGAGGTGGACGGCGTCGGGGAGGGTGAGGGTGCCGGAGACGTGGGCTGCGGTGATTTCTCCGACCGAGTGTCCGCAGACCATGTCGGGTCGCAGGCCCCAGGATTCCCAGAGTCGGTAGAGGGCGGTTTCGAAGGCGAACAGGGCGATCTGGGCGTGGTCGGTGCGTTGGAGTGTTTCGGCCTGGTCGGGGTCGAACATCACCTCGCGTAGTCCGGGGGTGGCGAGTGCGAAGACCTCGTCCAGTGCCTGGGCGAAGACGGGGAAGTGCTCGTACAACTGTCGTCCCATGCCGGGGCGTTGGGAGCCCTGTCCGGTGAACATCACCGCCAGCGGCCCGCGCCGCGGCCGGGTCGGCCGTACGGCGCGGAGCGCGGCGACGAACTCCTCACGGGTCTCCCCGACGACCACAGCGCGGTGCGGCAGGGTGGCACGGGTGGTGTTGAGGGTGTGCGCCACGTCGCCGAGCGGCGCCTCGTCCTCCTCGACATGCGCGGCGAGCCGTTCGGCCAGGGCGGACAGCGCGGGCCGGTGTGTGCGGACAGCACCCAGGGCACCGGTCCGGCCGGCGGTGTCACTGGCACGTCGGGCTCCGGCGCGCGGGGGCCTGCTCGAGCACCACATGAGCGTTGGTGCCGCTGATGCCGAACGACGACACCGCGGCGCGCCGCGGGCGCTGATCGGTGCTCGGCCAGTCCCGGGCCCAGGTCAACAGCCGGACCTCGCCAGCCGACCAGTCGACGTTCGGCGTCGGCTCGCTGACGTGCAGAGTCCTGGGCATCACACCGTGGCGCATGGCCATGACGGTTTTGATGACACCGGCCACTCCGGCCGCGGCCTGGGTGTGCCCGATGTTGGACTTCAGCGACCCGAGCCACACGGGCTGGTCACGGTCCTGCCCGTAGGTGGCGATCAGGGCCTGGGCCTCGATCGGGTCGCCGAGCCTGGTGCCTGTGCCATGCGCCTCCAGCAGGTCCACGTCGGCCACGGTCAGCCTGGCGTCGGTGAGCGCATCACGGATGACGCGCTGCTGGGAGGGGCCGTTGGGGGCGGTGAGGCCGTTGGAGGCGCCGTCCTGGTTGACGGCGGTGCCGCGCACCACGGCGAGCACCGGGTGTCCGAGTCGCAGGGCGTCGGACAGCCGCTCCACCAGCAGCAGGCCGACGCCCTCGCTGAGCACGGTGCCGTCGGCGGACGCGTCGAAGCTCTTGCACCGCGCGTCGAAGGCCAGCCCCGCTGCCTGCTGAACTCTACGTACGGGTGCGGTACGGACATCACCGTGACACCGCCGGCGACGGCGAGCGAGCAGTCTCCGGAGCGCAGCGCCCGCACGGCGAGGTGCAGGGCGACCAGCGAGGAGGAGCAGGCGGTGTCCAGCGAGACGGCCGGGCCCTCGAAGCCGAAGGTGTACGAGACGCGCCCGGACGCCACGCTCGCCGCGCTGCCGTTGCCGAGTAGCCTCCAACTCGGCGGGGAAGTCGCGCAGGCGGGTCACGTAGTCCTGGTACATGATGCCGGTGAACACGCCGGTGCGGCTGCCGCGCAGGGTGGTCGGGTCGATACCGGCGCGTTCCAGCACCTCCCAGGTGGTTTCCAGCAGCAGTCGTTGCTGCGGGTCCATGGCCAGCGCCTCGCGCGGCGAGATGCCGAACGGGTCCGGGTCGAACGCCCCGGCCCGGTCCAGGAAGCCGCCCTCGCGGACGTACGCGGTGCCAGGTGGTCCGGGTCCGGGTCGTACAGGCCGTCCAGGTCCCAGCCGCGGTCGGTGGGGAACGGCGAGACCGCGTCCCCGCCCGAGGCCATCAGCTCCCACAGCGACTCCGGCGAGTCGACCCCGCCGGGCAGTCGGCAGGCCATCCCCACGATGGCGACCGGCTCGGCCGCCCCCTCCTGGAGTGAGGCGTTCTCCCGGCGCAGCCGGGCGTTCTCCTTGGCCGACACGCGCAGCGCCTCGACAAGCTGTTCATTGGTCATCGTCGCGCCCCTCAGGCTCCGGTTTCCGTCCATCACGTGCCGGATCAGCGCCTCGGTATCCATGGCGTCAATCAGGCCGTCCTCGTCGGGTTCGGCCGCGTCCGGTGTCCGCGCCGGGTCGGGACCGGCCAGCTTCAGCAGCGCCTCCAGCACCCCGGCCTCGCGGAACCGGGCGACCGGCACCCGCTCCAGGACCCGGCGCAACTCCCGCTCGTCCGGGTCGTCGTCGGGCCCGGCGGCCGCCGGGGCGGGGGAGACCTGGTCCAGCAGGTACCGCGTGACCGCGCCGGCCGCCGGATAGTCGAAGACGAGCGTGGCGGGCAGCTGGAGCCCGGTCATCGCCGACAGCCGGTTGCGGAACTCCACGGCGGTCAGGGAGTCGAAGCCGAGGCTCTTGAACGCCTGGTCCGGCTCGATGGCGCCGGGGTCCGGATGCCCGAGCGCCTGGGCCACCTGCTCGATCACCGACGTCAGCACCGACCGCTCACGGGCATCCGGAGCGAGCGTCGCGATCCGTTCCGTCCACGGCTCGGCCCGCCGGAGTCCGCCCCGACGGCCGCTCGGCGTGGCGCGCGCACCAGTCCGCGGAGCAGAACCGGCACCGCGCCGGAGCGGCCGATAGCGGGCAGGTCGAACGTGGCCGTCACCACCTGTCCGAGGTCGACGGCGAGCGCGCCATCGAAGAACTCCAGCCCCTGCTCGTCGGTGAGCGGCCGCAGGCCGGCACGGGCCAGCCGGTCGTGGTCCGCGCGGGTGAGGTGGGCGGTCATGCCGCTGGTGCGTTCCCACGAGCCCCAGGCGAGTGAGGTGCCGGGGAGGCCAGCGTGCGGCGGTGGGTGGCGAGGGCGTCGAGGAAGCTGTTGGCGGCGGCGTAGTTGGCCTGTCCGGCGCTGCCGAGCACACTGGCCAGCGAGGAGAAGACCACGAACAGGGTCAGGCCGTGGTCTTGGGTGAGTTCGTGCAGCCACCAGGCGGCGTGGGCCTTGGGGGCGAAGGTGGTGGCCAGTGCGTCGGCGTCCAGGTGGTCGACGGTGGCGTCGGCCAGCGCCCCGGCCGTGTGCACGACGCCCGTCAACGGGCCGACCTCGTCGACGAGTGCGGCTAGTGCGGCACGGTCGGTGGTGTCGCAGGAGCGGACGCGGACCTGGGCGCCGAGCTGTTGGAGCTCGGCGATGAGTTCAGTGACCCCATCCGCGTCGGGCCCCTGGCGGCTGGCCAACACCAGGTCGAGGACGCCGTGTTCGGTCACCAAGTGGCGGGCGACCAGCGAGCCCAGACCACCGGTGCCGCCGGTGACCAGCACGCGACTCGGGCCGGGTCGGGGGAGCGTCCACGGTCAGTCGGGGGAGGGTGATGGCGCCGTCGCGGATGCGGGCTTGGGGTTCGCCGGAGGCGATCAGGGTGGGTAGTGCCTTGCGGGAGGTGGGGTGGTTGTCGGTGTCGATGAGGATGATGCGGCCTGGGTGTTCGGTTTGGGCGGTGCGGATGAGTCCCCAGACTGCTGCGCCGGCGAGGTCGTCGTAGGCGGCTTCGACGACGAGGGGGGTGGTGGTGTCCTGGGCCAGATGCTGTTGGACGCGGGTCAGAGTCTCGGCGGTGATGCGGTGGGTGTCGGCCAGGACGTCATCGCCGACCCTCGGAACCTCGTACCGCTCGAACTCCTCCGTGACCGCCCTCGCGTCCAGCTCGCGGGCGACCCATGCCAGGTCGTAGAGCTGGTGGGCGCCGACGCCTCCGGCGCGGAGCTCGTTCGCACCGACCGGCCGCTGACCAGGGAGTCGATCGAGACGACGGGCTGCCCCGCGGTCCCGCGCCAACAACCGGATCGCGCCGTCGTCGTCGATGTCCAGCTCGACCCGCAGCTTGGTGGCACCGGTGGCGTGGAGGGTGACGCCGGTCCAGGCGAAGGGCAGCCGGATGTCGTCCCCGTGGAGACCGCGGCGTGGAGGGCGGCGTCGAGGAGTGCGGGGTGGATGCCGTAGCCGTCGGCGCTGTCGGTGTGGTCGGTGTTGGGGAGGCGGACGTCGGCGAAGAGGCGACTGTCTCGGCGCCAGAGTGCGTGGAGTCCTTGGAAGGTGGGGCCGTATTCGAGTCCGGTGGTGGCGAGGCGTTGGTAGGTGCCGTCCAGGGGGATGGGTTCGGCGTCGGTGGGGGCCAGGTGGTTTGGGGGGGGTCGGGTGTGTGTTGGTGCTGGGTGAGGGTGCCGGTGGCGTGGGCGGTCCAGGGACCGTCCGGGCTGTTGCGGGTGTGGACGGTGAGGTGTGGGTGTTGGTGTTATCTGGCGGACTGATGGTGAGTTGGATGGTGGTGGGTGGGTGAGGGTGATGGGGGTGTGGATGATGAGTTCGTCGAGGGTGGTGTGGTCGGTGTGGTCGCCGGCGTGGAGGGCCATGTCGACCAGTGCGGTGCCGGGGAGGAGCGGGGTGCCGTTGACGGCGTGGTCGGTGGTCCAGGGGTGGTGGGTGGGGCTGATGTGCCCGGTGAGGATGGTGGCCCCGGTTTCCGCGAGGGTGGTGGTGGCGGGAACGAGCGGGTGTGGGGTCGGGATGAGTCCGAGCTGGGTGGCGTCCTGGGTGTCAACGGTGGGTTTCTCGTTGAGCCAGTAGCGGGTGTGTTGGAAGGGGTAGGTGGGGAGGGGGGTGGTTTTGGTGGGTGGGATGAGGGTGTGCCAGGTGATGGGGTGGCCGTGGGTGTGGGCGTGGCCGAGTGCGGTGAGGAGGGCGTGGGTGTCGTTTTGGTTGTTGTGGAGGGTGTGGATGGTGGTGGTGTTGGGGTTGGTTTCCTGGATGCTGGGGGTGAGGGTGGGGTGGGGGCTGGTTTCGATGTAGGTGGTGTAGCCGTTGTTGGTGAGGTGGTTGATGGCGGGTTGGAAGAGGACGGGTTGGCGTAGGTTGCGGTACCAGTAGTCGGCGTCGAGGGTGGTGTCGGTGATCCAGGTGTTGTCGGTGGTGGAGTAGAAGGGGATGGTGGGTTTTTGTGGGGTGATGGGTGCGAGGATTTTCTGGAGTTGGTTGTGTAGTTGGTCGATGTGGCCGGAGTGTCCGGCGAAGTCGACTCCGGGGAGTTGCCAGCGCATGATGCGGTGGTGGGAGAGTTGTTGGGTGAGGTGGGTGATGGCTTGGGTGTCGCCGGTGATGGTGGTGGTGTTGGGTGCGTTGTGGGCGGCGATCCAGATGCGGGTGTTCCAGTGGTCGGGGTCGGCTATTTCCTGGATTTTTTCGGGTGGTGCGAGGACGCTGATCATGGTGCCGTGGCCGGTGAGGGGGAGGAGTGCTTTGCTGCGGAGGGTGGTGATGCGGGCGGCGTCTTGGAGGGTGAGGGCTCCGGCGGTGTAGGCGGCGGCGATTTCGCCTTGTGAGTGGCCGATGATGGCGTCGGGGGTGAGGCCGTGGTGTTGCCAGAGGGTGGCGAGGGCGGTCATGGTGGTGAACAGAACTGGCTGGATCACATCGACGCGGTCCCAGGTGGGTGCTCCGGGTTGGCTGGTGAGGATGTCGGTGACGGACCAGTCGATGTATTCGGACAGGGCTGTGTCGATTTCGTGGATGGTGTCGCGGTAGAGGGGTGAGGTTTCCCAGAGGCGTTGTCCCATGCCGACCCACTGCGAACCCTGTCCGGGGAAGACGAGGACTGTCTTCCCGCCGTCGGGTGTGTGCCGGGTGATCTGTTCCAGCGCGGTGGCGAATTCCTCGCGGGTGGAGCCCACGAGGACGGCGCGGTGGGGGAGTGTGGTGGATCGTTGGGTGATGAGGGAATGCGCGATCTGGTGCACCGTGCCTTCGGTTTCCGTCACCAGTTGACGGGCCAGGTCCTTCAGCGCGGTTTCGTTCTGTGCGGAGAGCACCCACGGCACCGGACCGGAGGGTCCCAGCTCAAGCCCGACGGGGCCGGAGGGCCCGGCCGCCTCGGAAGGCTCGACGGGCTCCGCCGACTCCGTCGGCTCGGGCGCGGGCGGCGCCTGTTCGAGGATGACGTGCGCGTTGGTGCCGCTGACCCCGAACGAGGACACGCCCGCGCGTCGGGGGCGTTCGTCCGCGCCCGGCCAGTCCCGGGCCTCGGCCAGTAGCTCGACCGTACCCGCCGACCAGTCGACCTCCGGGGTCGGCTCGTCGATATGCAGGCTCTTCGGCATCACCCCGTGCCGCATCGACAGGACCGCCTTCATCACACCGGCTACCCCGGCGGCGGCCTGGGTGTGCCCGATGTTGGACTTCAACGACCCAAGCCACAGCGGCTGGTCCGGTCCTGTCCGTAGATGGCGATGATCGCCTGGGCTTCGATCGGGTCGCCGAGTTTGGTGCCGGTGCCGTGTGCCTCGATGAGGTCGATGTCGGTTGCGGTCAGTTGGGCGTTGGTGAGTGCGTCGCGGATGACGCGTTGTTGGGAGGGTCCGTTGGGGCGGTGAGGCCGTTGGAGGCGCCGTCCTGGTTGACGGCGGTGCCGCGCACCACCCCCAGCACCGGATGCCCGAGCCGCTGCGCGTCCGACAGCCGCTCGACGAGCAGGAGGCCGGCGCCTTCGGACCAGGCGGCGCCGTCGGCGTCGGCGGCGAAGGATTTGCAGCGTCCGTCGGGGGAGAGGCCGCGTTGGCGGCTGAATTCGATGTAGGAGGAGGGGGAGGCCATGACGGTGACGCCGCCGGCGACGGCGAGGGTGCATTCGCCGGTGCGCAGTGCCTGGACGGCGAGGTGCAGGGCGACCAGGGAGGAGGAGCAGGCGGTGTCGACGGACACGGCCGGTCCCTCGAATCCGAACGTGTAAGACACCCGGCCCGACACCACGCTCCCCGAGCCACCACTGCTCAGATAGCCCTCCAACTCCGGTGGCACAGTGCGCAGGCGTGAGATGTAGTCGTGGTACATGACGCCGGCGAAGACGCCGGTGCGGCTGCCGCGGAGTGAGGTGGGATCGATGCCCGCTCGTTCCAGCACCTCCCAGGTGGTTTCCAGCAGCAGTCGTTGCTGCGGGTCCATGGCGAGTGCTTCGCGTGGCGAGATGCCGAACAGGGCGGCGTCGAAGTCGCCTGCGTCGTGGAGGAAGCCGCCTTCGCGGACGTAGGAGGTGCCGGGTGGTCCGGGTCGGGGTGGTAGAGGTGTTCCAGGTCCCAGCCGCGGTCGGTCGGGAAGCCGGAGATGCCGTCGCCGCCTGAGGACAGCAGTTCCCACAGCTCCTCGGGTGAGGTCACACCGCCCGGCAGCCGGCAGGCCATCCCGACGATCGCGATCGGCTCACCGGATGGAGCGGCGGGGTCCGTCGGCTCCGTGTCGGGGCCCGCCGCGGATGTGTCGCCGAACAGCCGGCCGCCGAGGTAGGCCGCCAGGGCGTCGGGGTTGGGGTAGTCGAAGGCGAGTGTGGCGGGCAGCGCCAGACCGGTCGCCGCCGCCAGTCGGCCGCGCAGCTCCACGGCGCTGGTGGACGTCATGCCGATGTCGCGGAACGACTGTCGGTCGTGTACCGGCCGGCCGCCGGTGATCACGCCGACCTCGGACAGCACCAGGTCGAGCAGGGCACGGCCGCGCTCCGCCGCGGGGAGCCGGGCCAGCCGCCCGGCGGCGCCGGTGTCGACGGCCGATGCGGCCAGTTCATGCCGTATGGCCAGCACCGATGCGTCGTCCACCGTGGTCGCCGCGTCGAACAGGGCGAGCCGCTCCCGAGACGTCAGCTCCTCGCGCGGCCCCCAGCTGAGGGCCAGCGCGGGCAGCCCCGCGGCGTGCCGACGGTTGGCCACCGCCTGGAAGACCGCGTGCGCCGGGCCGTTGTCGATCGGTGCCGAGAGGACGAACAGTGCCGGGTGCGCCTCCCGGGTGAGCTCGTCCAGGGCCAGCGCGTCCTGGAGCGGACCGAGTTCGACCTCGCCGGTGAGCGTGGTCGGCAGCGTCTCCGGACCGGCCACTTGCAATACGGCCGTGACCGGCGGCCCGGCCGTCTGGAACGCCTCCGCCAGCGATGCCCGGTCGCCGGGCGCGCGGACCGTCTGAGTCACGGACGCACCCAGCTCGGTCAGGCGCGCGACCAGGTCCGGTACGGCCGTGCGGGCGAGCAGCCGCACATGCCGTATGCCGTACGCGGCGACCAGGTGCCCGGCGAGCTCGGCGGCCTGCTCCTGGTCCGCGCCAAAGACCAGCACGGTGCCGTCAGGGTCCGGCCGGCTCACCCGCTGCCCGCTCCCCGCCCGTGCCAGCCGGGGGACCAGCACCTCGCCGCCGCGCACCAGCGCCCGTGGCTGCCCGGACGCCAGGACGGCCGACAGCGCGGCGGTCGCCTCGCCGCCGTCGGCGTCCACCAGCACCGGCGCGTCGTGCGGCGCGTCCGCCCGCATCGACTCCACCAGCCCCCAGACCGCGGCCTGCGCCGGGTCGTGGTCCGCACCGTGGGTCAGCACGGCCACCCGGCCGGACCGGTCGGTCAGCCCGGTCCGCACCGCGCGCAGCACCTCGTCGAGGGAGCCGCGCGGGCAGTCCACGACCGCCGACCCGGGCGCTTCGAGGCCCGCCGTCACGCTGCCACCGGCCCGATGCGCGGACGTCGCCTGGTCGCCGTCAACAGGCCCAGCCTCCGGCACGGGCGCCGTCCACTCCAGGCGGAACAGCGACTCGAACGACCCGGAGCTCACCGCCCGCAGCCGGGCCGGGCTCTGCGCCAGCGCGTGCCGCTTGATCTTCCCGGACCCGGTGCGCGGTATGGAACCGATTTCGTACAGCTCCTCCGGCACCTTGAAGTACGCCAGGTGCTCGCGGCAGGCGGCGAACACCTCGTCCGGGTCGAAGCCGTCCGCGGCCGGCACGAGGAACGCGACCGGCACCTCGCCGAGGGTGGGTGGGCCGAGCCGACGACGGCCGCGTCGGTCACGCCCGGCACTCGCAGCAGCACCTGCTCAACCTCGGTCGGGTGGATGTTCTCCCCGCTGCGGATGATCAGCTCGCTGAGCCGCCCGGTGATGGTGTGGTAGCCGAGGTCGTCGCGGCGGCCGAGGTCACCGGTGCGGTACCAGCCGCGGGGCAGCGCCGCCTCGGTGGCCTCCGGCTGGTTGTGGTAGCCGACCATCAGGCTGGGCCCGCCGACCCATATCTCGCCCTCCTCGCCGGTCTCGACACTCTCGTGGGTCTCCGGGTCGACGATCCGTACGGTCAGGCCGGGCACCGGCAGTCCGCAGGAGCCCTCGACCTGGGTCCCGTTCGGCCAGTTGGCGGTGATCAGGCCGCAGGTCTCGGTGCTGCCGTAGCAGTCGAGCAGCGGGACGCCGAAAGTCTCCTGGAACTCGGCGCGCAGCGTCGCGGTGCTGATCGCGCCGGCCGACAGGCACACCCGCAGGTTCGGCAGCGACAGGTCGCCGTCCCGGGCGGCGTCCAGCAGATAGTGGTACATGGTCGGCACACCGGCCAGGAAGGTGAACTCCTCGGCGCGCAGCGTGTGCAGCAGTTCCTCGGCGTCGAACGCCTCGGTGATCCGCGCGGTCGCGCCGACCGCGGTCACGCTGAGCACGCAGTAGATGTGTGCCAGGCTGTGGAACAGCGGCACCGGCCACAGCACTCGGTCGGTCTCGGAGAGCCCCAGCACACCGGCGGACGAGGCGGCCACCGACCACAGGCAGCTGCGCTGGTGGACAGTACGCCCTTGGGCCGGCCGGTGGTGCCGGAGGTGTAGAGCATCCAGGCGATGTCGTCCAGCCCGAGGTCGTCGCGGGCGGGCTGCTGCGGTTCGGTCTCGGCGAGCGCGTCGAACGGCACCGCGCCGCTTTCCTCGTCGCCGGTCACCACCACGGTCAGATGCGGCCGTTCCGCCTGGAGCCGGCGCACCTGGGGCAGCCGGGTGTGGTCGGTGACGATGACCCGGGCCGCGCTGTCGTCGAGCAGATAGGCGAGCTCGGCGGTGGAGGAGTGCGGGTTGATGGGCACACCGATCGCGCTGGCGCGCGCGATGGCCAGATAGCTCTCAATGGTCTCGACGCAGTTGCCCAGGTAGATGGCGGCCCGGTCGCCGGGCAGCAGCCGCAGTTGGGCGAGGTGTCCGGCCAGTCGACGGGTGCGGGCTTCCAACTGGGCGTAGCTGACGCCACGCCTCGAGTCGGCGAACGCGGTCTGGCTTCCCCTGCGGGCCGCGTGCGCTTTCAGCAGCTCGGGCAACGGCCGGATCAGCTCGCGACGGAGCATGCCACCACACCTCTCGGTCGTACCGGTCGTCCCGGTCGGTCGGCGCTCCGCTGACGGTGCCCGCCGACCCGCGGACGTCAATCCCGGCTTATTCCAAAGGCCGTGTCCGTAAAAGCGGCCAGCAGGCGGCACATTAACCAAGTGGAAGCCCGTAACACCCCCCTAGCCGCCCCCTAGTGGTCACTATTTTTTTTGTACTCACCGGTCACCGCCGCGGCCCGGTCGGGGCGCAGTGTAGCTTTTTTGACGGGCCGCAAGAACGGCTCCGGCGCATCGTTCCCGGGGCCACGAAAAAGCAACCCGAAGAGAGAACGCGGAGCCACATTGAACCCGTCATCGCTTGTCCTGAATGGGTTGACGTCGTACTTCGAAAACGGGCGCGCCAGGGTAGTACCCCCGGTCGGCAGAAATATCCTCGGGGTCGTCAACTACGCGTCCGTGTGCGAATACCCGACCCTCGACCACGGCTATCCAGAACTCGAAATCAACATGGTCGCCCCGACCGCGGAGCCCTTCGCCGAGGTGTGGGTGACGGACGCCGAATCGGAGCACGGCGAACGCGACGGAATCACCTACGCGCACGACGGCGAGTATTTTTTCTGCGCCGGTCGTGTACCACCCACCGGGCGGTACACGGAAGCCACCAGAGCGGCGTACGTCACCATGTTCGAGCTGCTGGAGGAATTCGGCTACTCCAGTGTGTTCCGCATGTGGAACTTCATCGGTGACATCAATCGCGACAACGCGGAGGGCATGGAGGTCTACCGCGACTTCTGCCGCGGCCGGGCCGAGGCGTTCGAGCAGTGCCGGCTGGAGTTCGACCAGTTCCCGGCGGCCACGGGGATCGGCTCCCGGGGCGGCGGCATCGCCTTCTATCTGCTGGCCTGCCGGTCCGGCGGGCATGTGCACATCGAGAACCCCCGGCAGGTGCCGGCCTACCACTACCCGAAGCGGTACGGCCCGCGCGCGCCGCGCTTCGCCCGCGCCACCTACCTTCCGTCCAGGGCCGCGGATGGGGTCGGCGGCCAGGTCTTCGTGTCCGGCACCGCCAGCGTGCTCGGCCATGAGACGGCCCACGAGGGCGACCTGGTCAAGCAGTGCCGACTGGCGCTGGAGAACATCGAACTCGTCATCAGTGGCGGGAACCTGGCCGCGCACGGCATATCCGCCGGCCACGGGCTGACTGCGCTGCGCAATATCAAGGTGTACGTCCGCAGGTCCGAGGATGTGCCCGCGGTGCGCGAGATCTGCCGGGAGGCGTTCTCACCGGACGCCGACATCGTGTACCTGACGGTGGACGTCTGCCGCTCCGATCTGCTGGTGGAGATCGAGGGCGTGGTCATGTAGGACGGTCGGGCGCGCCCCGCGCCCTCGGAATGCCGATCGGCGCCCCGGAATATGGCCCGGGGCGCCGTAATGTCGCGTCCGGCCGCGGCGCGGCAGGAGCGGGAATTCAGGCCGCGGCGGTGTCCAGCGTCACCTTGCGCAGCGTCTCCGCGGTCTGACGGGCCGTCTCCAGCACGCCCGCGTCGGTCTCCGCGAGCAGTCCCTCGACCTCGGTGATGCGTTTGGCGGAACGCTCCGACAACACCACCGAGACGGTGTAGCGGAAACGGCCCTCGGGGTCCTGGTCGAGTTCGTTGATGACAGCGGTGAAACGCGGGTCGTCCATCACCTCGAAGTCGATGCGCCACTGGTCGCGGCGCGGCGTGACGCGTTCCCGCACGATGTCCTTGCCGAAGAAGACCGCCTCCCGCAAGAAACCGTCGGGGTACCGCTCGACGATGCGGCACTCACTGATCTGCGCCACGTAGTCGACCGGGTATTCCGCCTTGCGGATGAGGGTCTCCCACAGCGCGTCGTAGCTGATGCCGTCCTGGTCGTCCGTCGTGGAATCGTTGATCAGGGCGGAATGAGAAATGATGATGGCCACTTATTCTCGCTCTCAGCGGGTGCGGCGCCCTACCCGGTGCGGCCGCACGGTCTTCGGCTGACGGCTCGGCAGCCGCGAGCGTAGAGCGGGTCCGGCCGTAGCGGGAATTCGGAGTTTTCCAACGTCTGTCCATCGGGCGGTAATTATTTGTCCTACGCCGCCCGGGTGACCGGCGTTTCCGCAGGTCAGCGCCGTATTGTTTGCCTTGACCAAGATGAGCGGATGATGGGAATGTATGCCCCGTGCAACGTGCCCCGATCCGGAGGAACAGATGAAAGCGCCACGACTTAATCCGAAATTATCAGTCAGCGTGATGTTCACCGTCTCCATGTTCGTGCGCATGCTCGACATGACGATCGTGACCGTGGCACTGCCGGCGATCAGCCGGGACTACCACGTGGACACGGTCAGCGCCGGTGTCGTTGTGGTCAGTTACCTGTTGGGCCTGGTCATCGGCATCCCCGCGGCGAACTGGTGCGGCGACCGGTGGGGCACCAAGCAGGTGTTCGTGCTCGGGCTGGTCGTCTTCACGGTCACCTCCGTCGCCTGCGGAGTGGCCCAGAACCTGCCACAACTGATGATCTTCCGGCTTTTCCAGGGCCTCAGCGGCGGCCTGTTCGGGCCGGTGGTGATGGCGATGCTGGTGCGCACCTTCCCGCCGGAGGAGCGGATCAAGGCCAGCCGGGTCATGACCATCCCGATCGCCGCCGCCCCGCTGATCGGATCGGTGCTCGGCGGGTTCATCGCCGACTCGCTCTCCTGGCGCTGGATCTTCTACATCAACCTGCCCATCGGCGTCGCCGCGGCCCTGTTCGCCGTGTTCTTCCTGGACGACGACGGGGAGCGGGCACGCAACCCGTTCGACGTCCTCGGCTTCGTCTACGCGGCCGGCGGGCTCACCCTGCTGATGTACGGGCTGAACAAGAGCGTGACCGAGGGCTGGACCTCGGCGCTGGTGCTGGGCTGCGTCGTCGGCGGCGTGGTGCTGCTCGGGCTACTGGTCTTCACCGAACTGCGGGCCGCGCACCCCCTGTTGGACCTGAGGGTCTTCGGCAACCACATCTTCCGGATCAGCTCCGGCATCATCTTGATGATCACCGCGTTCAACGCCGCGTACAACTTCGTGTTCCCGCTGCTGTACCAGGAGGTGTTCGGCCGCTCGGCCCTGCGTGTCGGCATCGACATCGGCCCCGCCGCCATCGGGGCCATCGCCGGGGCACAGGTCGCGGTGAAGATGTACCACCGGCTCGGGCCGCGCAGGCACCTGCTGGTGTCGCTGACCGCCTCGTTCGTGGGCCTGGCGCTGATGGCGTTGATCGACGTCGACACCCAGCGGTGGCTGGTGTGGCTGATCATGCTTTACACCGGCGCGGTCAGCGCCATCGCCTACAACGCCGCGCAGACCACATCGTTCGCCACCCTGACACCGCACCAGGTCGGGGTCGCCTCCTCGCTGTTCAGCACGGCCACCCAGACCGGCGCCGCGCTCGGCGTCAGCCTGCTCAGCACCGTCCTGGCCGGCCTTGGCACCACCACCGACGCCGGCGCGCCGGATCTGTCCACGTACCAGCTGGGCTTCGTCATCACCAGCGGACTCGCGATCGTGGCGCTGCTGCTGACCCTGCGGGTCCGCGACAGCGAGGCGGCCGGCACGCTGGAGTCGAAGCCGGAAAAGGAGTCGGTCGCCGACGCGAATCCGGCCCCCTAAACCCCCCTAGAAACGACTCCGGCCCCGCCGCGCCGCGGCGTGCTCTCCCACCATGGAGGCCATGGCGAACCAAGTGAGCACGTCCGCGGAGCTGCTGGACTACATCACCTCGGTCTCGCTGCGTGACGACGAGATCCTGCGCGGCCTCCGCGAGGAGACCGCCGGGCTGCCGGGCGGCACAACGCTCCCGGTGGCCGCGGAGGAGGGCCAGCTGCTCGCCCTGCTGGTCTCGCTCACGCGGGCGAGGACCGTCCTGGAGATCGGCACCTACACCGGGTACAGCACGCTGTGCATGGCCCGCGCGCTGCCGCTCGACGGTCGGATCGTGACGTGCGACGTCACCGACAAGTGGCCGTCCGTCGGCCGCGAGTACTGGAAGCGCGCGGGCGTCGCCGACCGCATCGAGGTACGCGTCGGCCGGGCCATCGAGACCCTGGACGTGCTGCTGGCCGACACCGGCTTCGGGCCGGACTCCTTCGACCTGGTTTTCGTCGATGCCGACAAGGCGAACTACCCGGCCTACTACGAGCAGGCACTGCGGCTGGTACGGCCGGGCGGGCTCGTGGTCATCGACAACACGCTCTTCTTCGGCCGGGTCATCGACCCCACCGCGCAGGACCCCGACACCGTCGCGGTGCGGGAGCTGAACGCCAAGCTGTTCACCGACGACCGCGTCGAGCTGTCGCTGCTGCCGGCCGCGGACGGCATCACACTGGTCCGCCGCACCGCCGCCTGACCCACCGCACCACCCCAAGCCCCTTGCCGGCACGCCCGGCCGCCCGGCCGGCCCGCCGCCGGGCCGCCGGCCCACGGAAGTGAACGTTCGGGAGGACATGTGACGTCAGCAGCTCATGAGCCGCAGGACCGGGCGCTGGTGGTGCTCGGCGCCGGTGTGATGGGCGTCGGCATCACCACGCTGGCACTCGCCCACGGGGTGCCGGTCACCCTGGTGGACACCGCGGAGGGCGTGCTGCCCGTGGCCCGCGGCCGGATTCGGGAGGGCCTGCGGATGGCGCAGATGATGGGTGCGCTGCCGAAGGACGTCACCACCGGCGAGCTGACCGAGGTCACCGCCCCGGCCGAGGTGGACTGGGCGGCCGGCCCGGCCGCGGTGATCGAGGCCATCACCGAGGACGCCGAGCTGAAGGCCAAGGCGCTGGCCGAGGTGGCCCCGGCGGTCACGCCCGGCACCCCACTGATCTCCAACACCTCCTCGATCCCGATCGACGAACTGGCGGGCGCGATCGGCCGGCCCGAGGACCTACTCGGCACCCACTTCATGAACCCGTCGTACCTGATCCCGACCGTCGAGCTGATCCGCGGGCCGCGCACCGGCGAAGCCGCGCTGCGTGCCACCCGGGAGCTGCTGGACCGGCTGCGGCGCAAGGTCATCGTGGTGAACGACGCCCCCGGGTTCGTCACCAGCCGGGTGCTGCACCCGATGATCAACGACGCGGCGCGGGTGGTGGAGGAGGGCACGGCCTCCGTCGAGGACGTCGACGCCCTGATGCGGGGCTGCCTGGGGCACCCCACCGGACCACTGCGCACGGCCGATCTGATCGGCATCGACAACCTCGTCGACTCGCTGTGGGTGCTGTACCGGCGCACCGGTGACGAGGGCTGCCGACCGTGCGAACTGCTGCTGTCCAAGGTCCGCGACGGACACCACGGCCGTAAGAGCGGCCGCGGCTTCTACACCTACGAAAGGGCGATGTGATGGGTACCAGCACGGAGAACGCGTCCGTCGAGCAGCAGCTGCTGTCCTTCCTTGAGGAGCGGACCAAGACCCCGTGGACGCCCGACCGCGACCTGTTCGCCGACGGCGGCCTGTCCTCGCTCTTCGCCATGGAGCTGGTCGTCCATCTGGAGTCGACCTACGACATCATGGTGGCCGGCCCGGACCTCCAGCTCACGAACTTCCGCACCGTCAACGCGATGGTCGCCATGGTCGACCGGTTGCGGCAGGCCGCCGGTGAATGACCGCGAGGCCCTGGTCAGCGAGCTGGTGGGAGACCGCGCCGACACCTGGGACCTGACCGGCCTGATCCCCGCCGAGCCGCTGCGGAAGCTGGGCGAGGCCGGACTGCTGTGCGGCGAGCTTCCCGAACAGTACGGCGGACTCGGGCTGAGCAGCCTGGACAACGGCCGGTTCACCGCACACGTGGGCAGCCTGTGCAGTTCGCTGCGGTCCGTCATGACCTCGCAGGGCATGGCCGCCTGGACCATCCAGCGGCTGGGCAGCGCCCAGCAGCGCGCCGACCACCTGCCGCGCCTGACCTCCGGCACGCTGGCCGCCGTCGGCTTCAGCGAGCCCGGGGCGGGCAGCGACCTGTCGGCGATCAGCACCGAGATCCGTCCGGACGGCGACGACGTGGTGGTGGACGGCCGCAAGGTCTGGGTCACCGCGGCTCACTACGCCCACCTGCTGGTCATCTTCGGCCGCTATGGCGACGGCGCCGCGGCGGTGCTGGTGCCCGCCGATGCCCCCGGTGTCACCGTCGAGCGGGTAGCCGACCCGATGGGCTGCCGGGCCGCCGGGCACGCGGGCATCCGGCTCGACTCGGTGCGGCTGCCGCGCGGTCACGTCCTGGGCGGTGCCGGCGCGGCACTGACCATGCTGGTCACCGCCGCGCTGTCGTACGGCCGGATGTCGGTGGCCTGGGGCTGCGTCGGCATCCTGCGGGCCTGTCTGGCGGCGGCCTCCCGCCACGCCAAGTCCCGCGAGCAGTTCGGCCGGCCGCTCGCGCAGCACCAGCTGATCGGAGGCCACCTGGCCGATCTGCTGGTGGCCGAGCAGACCGCCACCCGGGTGTGCGAGCACGCGAGCCACCGCTGGGACGAGGGGTCCCCGGACATGGTGACCGCCGCGGTGCTGGCCAAGCACGTCGGTGCCACCCAGGCGGCCGCCGCCGCGGCCACCGCCGTTCAGGTCCTCGCGTCGGCGGGCGCGTCGGACGGACATGTGGTGGCCCGTGCGTACCGGGACGCCAAGTTGATGGAGATCATCGAGGGCAGCAATGAGTTGTGCCGGCTGATGCTGGCCCAGCACGCGCTGTCGGTCTCGGGCTGAGAGGAGAACCCGGTGGACGGGCAGGTCACCATCGTCAAGTGCGTGGTGTGGGACCTCGACAACACGCTGTGGAAGGGGACGCTCCTGGAGGACGGAGAGGTCAGGCTCTTCGACGGACTGCGCGAGGTCATCGAGGAACTGGACCGCAGGGGCGTCCTCCAGTCCATCGCCAGCAAGAACGACCACGACCACGCCTGGGCCAAGCTGGAGGCGCTGGGAGTGGCCGAGTACTTCCTGCTGCCCAGGATCGGCTGGGGGCCGAAGTCCGACTCCGTCCGGGAGATCGCCGAACGGCTCAACTTCGCGCACCCCACCATCGCCTTCATCGACGACCAGCCCGCCGAGCGGGCCGAGGTCACCTACCACCTCCCCGAAGTGCGGACCTACGATGCCGGGCAGGCGCCGGCCCTTCCCGACCTGCCGGAGTTCTCCCCGCCCGCCTCCACCGTGGATTCCCGCCGTCGCCGGGAGATGTACCGTGCCGGCTTCGAGCGGGATGCGGCGCGCACCGAGTACGCCGGGCCGGACGAGGACTTCCTGCGCTCCCTGCAACTCGTCATGACCATCGGCAAGGCCGGTGAGGAGGAGCTGACCCGGGTCGAGGAACTGACCCTGCGCACCAGCCAGATGAACGCCACCGGTGTGCACTACTCGGACGCCGCGCTACGCGGTCTGCTCGCCGACCCGGCCCACGAGGTGCTGGTGATCACCATGTCCGACCGGTTCGGCACGCACGGCGCGGTCGGCATCGTGTTGCTGGAGAAGCTGGCCGAGGTCTGGCACCTGAAGTTGCTGGCGACATCCTGCCGAGTGGTCAGCTGGGGCGCCGGCGCCACCATCCTGAACTGGCTGTGCGACCAGGCGGCTCGTGGCGGCGTGCACGTGGTGGCCGACTTCCGCCGCACCGACCGCAATCGGATGATGGAGATCGCTTACCGATTCGCCGGCTTCTCCGAGCAGGACTGCGCCTGCCGGTCCACCATCACCCACGCCCCGGAGATCGAGGGCACCGAACGCCTCCATCTGAAGCCGGCCCGGCAGCCTGCGTCGTCCACGGTGACGGTGATCGCCGAGGACATCGAGGCGGCGGCGACGGCCTGACACTATCCCCTCCAGCTCGCGGACGTATAAGGGGCTCCCCGTCACCGAAGCGCCGGGGCGAGGTCGTGTGGGCCTCCCACACAGTTTGTGGGCCGGTCCGATCCCACCGGCGTGTCCACTGGGCTCGGCGCCACCGCGCCCCGGCCAGGAGCAGCTCGGATCCTACGGCTGGGGACCTGCCAGGTTTCCGCGGCGTGGGACGTCGCACGGTGGCGAGCAACCGTGCCAGGTACGCCACAGTGAGGCATACCCACCGTTGCGGGCCAAGAGCTCACCATGAGTGCCCAGTTCGCTGATGCGCCCCTTCTCCAGGACCGCGATCCGGTCAGCGGTGTGAGCGGTCTGCAATCGGTGGGCGATCGCGATCACGGTCCGCCCGCGCAGGGCGGCGGCCAGCACCCCCTCCACCTCCTGCTGCGCGGTCGCATCCAGGAGCGACGTGGCCTCATCCAGGATGACGATGCGCGGATCGGCCAGCAGCATCCTTGCGATCGCGAGCTGCTGAGCTCTGCTGGCGGAGACGGAACTGGCGTCGGCCAGGGGGGTGTCGATGCCGAGCTCCGCTACCCACTCCGAGGCTCCGGCGCTCTTCAAGGCGCCCCACAGGTCGACGTCGTCGGCCTCGGGCTTGGCCAGCGTGAGGTTGTCCCGGACCGTGCGGTGGAAGACGTGGTGTTCCTGGGTGACCAGGACGACCTGTCTCCGCAGCTCGCGGGGTGAGAGGGAGGGCAGGGGCACCCCGCCGACGGTCACCGAGCCGAGGTTCGGATCGGCGACGCCGGCGAGCAGTCGACCCAGTGTTGACTTTCCAGCGCCGGAGGGACCGACGATGACCAGCCGCTCCTTCTCCCTGATGTCCAGGTCGACATCGCGCAGCACAGCATGGCCGGGGCGATAGGAGAACGACACACCACGGACGCACATGTCACCGCTCTTCGGCCGATCGCGATCGGGCACGGTGGCGGTGGGACGTCGCCGTCCACCGGCTTGGATGACGCCTGCCAGGCGGGCCAGTGACGCGCCGCCCACCTGCAGTTCGTCGAGCCAGTACAGCAAGCGGCTCACCGGGGTCTGGAGTTGCGCGGCGTACAGCGTCGCGGCGGTGACGGTCGACAGCGTCATCAGCCCGTGCACGTAACTCAAGCCACCGATGATGATCGTCAGGACAAGGGGGAGAAGATACCCGGAGTCGGAAACCGGGAAGAACAGGTTGCGTAGCCGTAGCGTGTCGTGCTCGGCCCGGAAGGACACCTCCGTGCTGTCCTCGAGGATCGCCGTTCGGCGGTCGTCGATCCGGAGGGCCTCGACCGTGGCCGCGCCCTCCGCGGTGGCGCTGACGCAAGAGGTGAGGCGCGCATACGCCGCGTTGGCATGCAGGTACGCTCCCCGTGCCCGCCTGAGGTACCACCGCGTCATCACCTTGAGGACGGGGAGCAGGACCAGGTAGGGAAGGATCAGGAGGGGCTCCAGGAGGAGCACCGCGCACAGCGTGATCAAAAGCGCGGTTCCGGCGCTGAGGACATCGGGGCCGGCTTGCCGCACGGCCTGCGTCAGCGTGTCGACGTCCCGGGTGCTCCGGGTGATCAGGTCGCCGCGGTCAGCCTGTTCGACGGTGGTCAGGGGCAGCCTGAGAGCCGCGGCGAGGAAGTCCTCTCGTAGCTCGGCGAGCACGCGCTCACCCAGTCGTGCCGACACGGCCATCGCCAGGCCGGTCAACAGGGCCTGCACAACGATGAAGACCGGGATCAGCAGCAGCACGTTCGGCTGCCGACCGTTCCCCTGCTCAAGCCCTGCCACCAGGCGACCCAGCAGACGGGGGACGACGAGGCCGGATGCGATCGCCGCGGTGTGCAGAGTGAGCGCGACGGTCAGCATCCGTGCGTGCTTCCGTGCCATGTGCCGGACACGCTTCCGCACGTCCGAGGTGGAGGCGACGGGCAGGAGGTTCACGGACTGCCCCCACCCCGCGCCACGAGGTGCCGATAACGCCGGTCAGTCAGCAGTTGATCGTGGGTTCCCTCGGCCACGACGTGTCCGTCGACCACGAAGGCGACGTGATCGGCTCGGTCCAGCATCAGCGGACTCGTGCAGAACACCACGGTCGACCGCTGGGGACGGGAGGTCCTGAGCCGATCGGCGATCCGGGCCTCGGTGTGCGCGTCGACCGCGCTGGTCGGCTCCCTCAGAACCAGTACGGCGGGATCGGCCATCAGCGCCCGAGCCAGCCTCAGGCGCTGCAGTTGTCCGCCGGAGAACTCGTAGGCGGGGGTGACGATCTCGGTGTCCAGTCCCCGCGGGAGCCCGGCCACGATGTCACGGGCGTCGGCTGTCGCGATGGCGTCGAGCAGAAGTCGCTCATCGTGCTCGGCACGGTCCGCCGGATCGAGTTCTCTCCGGAGCGGCCCCGCGAACAAGTACGAGTCGTCGTCAACGACCAGGATCAGGTGACGTATCTCCCGTGGCGGCGACTCCCGAAGGGGCACACCGCCGTAGCGCACTTCGGAGAGGACGAAGCCGCCCAGCTGTTCGGCGAGGGTGGTGGCGTCCCCGGCATCGGCACACACCACCGCGGTCCACCGCCCCGGCCTGATGCACAGCCCGCTGGCCGGTTCCTCCAGGACTTCGCCGCGCCCCGAAGCTCCGGGCAACGGCAGCCCTGGCCGGGTGGCCGTGTTCAGCGACAGGAACGCGCCCAGGCGGCGGGCCGCCACATGCCCCTTGGTCACCTTGTCCACGGCATCGACTACCGCGCGCAGGGGGATGGCCAGGAACGCTATGTAGCCGAACGCGGCGACGAGATCGCCGACGCTCATCCACCCGGTGGCGACCTGGTGGGCTCCCAGCCATCCTGCTCCCACCAGCAGCAGGCCGGGAAGCAGCACCTCGAAGGCCGCGAACCACGCCTCCACACGGCTGACGTGGACGCCGGCACGCCGTACGCGCTGGGAGGAGGCGCGGTATCGCCGGGCGAAGCCCTCCTCACCCCCGATGCCTCGCAGAATGCGCAGACCCGCCAGCGTGTCGACGGCGTGTGCGGTGAGTTCGCCCTGGTACGCGCGGAGGCTTTGCTGCCTGCGGTGCAGGGGGCGGATCAGGGTGACGAGGAGGGAGGCGGCCGTGGCGGTCCCGATCAGGACGACGAACCCGATGGAGGAGGAGAGGGACCACAGGACCGCCGCGGCTGTCGCGGAGGCCACGACACCTGCCGTACCGCGGCCGATGACCGACATGGCTGCCCCGAGGTGGGGAACGTCGCCCACCGCCAGGTTGACCACTCCACTGATGGAGGTCCGATGGGCCAACTGGCGACCGAGTCGGCACGTCTGGCGGTTCAGGAGACCGATGGTCCCGTACACCGCCGCGAGCGAGGCGGCGACCGCGCAGCGATCGCTCAGCACGTTTGCGACCGCTTGTACGAGACCGCAGCCGAGAACCATGCTGACATGCAGGTGGAGGGCGACCGTGTCCCTGGCCAGGACGCTGTCCAGGGTCCATCCGATGGTCAAGGGCAGAAGGGCTTGCGCGGACAGGGCCAGGACGGCGGTCAGCGTGCCCAGCAGGACCGCGCGACCGTCGAGGCGTGCGAGTGCGAGCAGCAGGCGTGTCGGCGTCGGACGGTCCGGAAGACGGCCAAGGGCAGCCGAAACGCCGATCGGTCCTCGAGCCGGTCTCATGACGTCATCATCACTGTCGGTCCTCTGCCTCGTAGGCGAGCCACTGAGCCACCGTGCGGATCCCTTCGGGCAGATCCAGCGCCGGTGCCCAGGCGAGACCATGCTGTGGTGGCCCGGTCGCGTCGGATGCCTCGGCGTCGGGATCGGTGGGGTGGTCGCCCGGTGCCTCACAGGTGAAGACGGTGTCCACCGGATGTACGACCTCTCCGATGACGGAGGCCAGATCCCGGAGGCCGACCGGCCGGCTGTGCCTGAGATCGCAACGGGCAGAGGTCGGCGACCCGGACCGGAGGAGCTGGTCGAGCAGTTCGGCGATGTCCCATACGTGCACCAAATGGAACCGCGCCTCGGATCCGAGGACCAGGGTCTGACGTCGAAGGGCCCGGTGAACGAGGGAGTTGATGGGTGAGGGGCCGGTGAGCTCCGGACCGTAGGGGGTGCCCAGACGCAGCCAAGTGACGGCGGGGGAATCGGGGACCGGTTCTCCGCTGGTTGGCCAGTCGGCGTTCCCTTCCGAGAGGTCCATCAGCACGACGTGACCGATGCTGGCGGAACGAGCGTGGCTGAGCACTTCTTCGCACCGCTGTGCGCGGGACAAGGGCGGATCGGACGCGTCCGCGGAACAGAGGGCGTAGACGAGGACGTCTGTGCCACCCAACGAACTGATGGTCCCGCCGACTTCCTCGTCCTCCAGGAAGACACCACGTGCCTGGTGGCCGCGGTCAGTCAGGTCGTTCACCAAGCAGTGGGCAAGGCTGGGATTCGTTGACGCGATGGACACGGTGAGGGACGGCTGCTTCCGACCGGTTGTGCGCTGTCCCCGTTGGGTATCGGCTCTCATGCGGGCGCCCGCGCAGACTCCGCGCCAGGTGAGCTCACCCAGCGTCCCGGAGAGCCGAAAGAGGTCCTGCCCGGCGAACGACGTGCACAGACCCCCCGGCCCGAGAGTGTGGAGCGCGGAGTCGACAAGCGGATCGCTTCTCCATGTGGCGATCTGCTTCTCGACATCATCCCCTCCGCCGTGGCGCTGCCCGAGGAATCCGAGGACGTAGGCGGCGTTCCACAGCTCCTCGACGGTCCTGGACGGCAGTGCGCTGCTGATCGAATGGGCCAGGCCGGGATCCGATGTGAGCGCCTGGACCAGCTCGGTTGAACACCTCACGGTATCGATGCCCAGGTAGGGCGCGAAGCGACGGCTGCCCACGGTGAGACGACGGCCTTGTCCGGGGTAAGTGATCTGGCATTGCGCGACTCCGAACTCGAAGTACGGCACCACCGCGGGATCGACCAGGTCGGAGAGGCACCAGGGCCGATCACCCGGGTCCGGGGCCAGACACGCCGCAAGACGCAGACCGTGGAAGTCATTGCCCGACAGACTGGGCAGGTCGCCGTGTTGAACGAGATTGGGAACGGCAATGAGGGTGCGCACCCCGGCGTGGCCGAGGTAGCGCGCCATGACGACGTCGTCGGGCCACTCATCTCCGTGCCGCCGGGCGTAGGGTGCGAAGCCCTCGGCGATGTCGGCGGGCAGCATCAAGGCGACCGTCGGTGTGTATTCGGCGGCGCTCGTCACCCACCTCGCACCTGCCAGCGCGCCGAGGCGTACGGCACCGCCGTTGCGGGCGTTCCAGTTGCTGTAGAAGGCGATCGCGTCGTCAGGGGCGGCGGTGGCTGCCCGCTCGGCCTGTTCCGCAAAGCCCGACGACAGCTGGGCGTCGTCCTCGAGGACCAGATGGTGGGTTGCCCAGCGGGGTACCGAGGCCCAGGCCCGCATGGCGGTGCGCAAGGACACCGGGGCTTCCGGCTCGGGGTCGAGCACGATGTCCAGGAAGCCTCGGCGAGCGGACCGGACGAGCCCCAGCGCGGCTTCCATTCGACGTGGGTGCACCATGACCGCACCACTCAACCTGATGGGAGTCATCCGCTCTCCTCAGACGTTGGAATGCACAACTCGCAGATATTCCTCATTGCGGTATCTGCAATTGTTCGGGTCCTTGACGCGCCGCCCGGCGATGAGCCGCTTCACTTCCATGATTCCGTCGGACATACTCAGGAGGGGATTGAACCCCAGATTTCTGCGCGCTTTCGCGCTGCTGACCCGATAGGTTCTGGAGTCCTGGAACATCACATTTTCTGTTTCGATCTCAACCTCAGGGACGCACATCTGCACTTGGCGCGCGATGTCATGCACGGAAGCGTTCTCCTTGTGCAGATTAAAGATACCCGTCTGGCTGCTGTCCACACTGTTGACGATCGCCTGGGCGGCGTCTTTGACGTGGAGCAGCGGACGGAACTGGCTTCCGCCGAAGACACGCAGCCTGCGCTCGGTCACCGCGCGTATGGTCAACGTGTTGACCACCAGGTCCGATCGAAGCCTCGCGTAGGTGTCGCCGAGACCGAAGAGCGTGCCAAGTCTGAAGATGATGGCGTTGTTGTTGCGCAGTGAGTTCTCCGCCGCGAGTTTCGACTGGGCGTAGAGGGACAGCGGAGACAAGGGCGAATCCTCATCACACAGCGCTGTCTGCGCCCCGTACACGGAGCATGTCGAGGGGAAGACTACCCGGCCGTCGAACGTCTCGGCGAGCCACCTGACGCTTTCTTCGTTGACTTCCTTTGTCGTATCGGGGCGCAAGGCGCAGGCGCCGTCGCCCACCAACGCGGCAAGCCAGATCACGGCGTCCGCCGACCCGAGGTGTTCGCGCAGCAGGTGACGGTCCCGGATGTCCCCCAGGATGAACGGAGTATTTTTAAGATATGTCTCCTCGAACACTAAGGAGTCATACACCAGGACCTCGTGCTGAGTTCTCGACAGGATATCGGTGACTGCTCCACCCACGTATCCGGCTCCGCCGACCACAAGTATCTTCATGGGAAGATCCCGCCCTCATGTCCGTTCAATCGGTGTCAAGTACTCCTCTATATGAGCTACGCTGGCGCGTACCGTGAGTTCCCGAACGGCTTCGCTCGCCATGGTGGATGCCTGACGGGAAGAGACATGACACTGCACCACGTCGGCAATCCCGTCACCTCCAGCCAGCGGGGAATACAAGAACTCCGCCGGTACGTAGTCGCGCATGCCAATGGAAGTAGGAGGCGCGGGAACAGCCGCCACCAGGCCCTGGTTCATCGCCTCCAAGGGCGTGAAGCCGAGTGTCTCGTACCGGGACGTGAAGAGAAAAATGCCCCGACCGGCCAGGCTCCGGAACGTGCTCAGCATGCTGCTGTGAGGCAGACGCGGGCCGATGACGCAATGCCGGCGCAGGTGCTGCGGTACCTGTTCCCGGAGTTCTTCGACTTGACGAGCGCCTTGCCTGCTGCCGCAGGCCAGATAGAGGGCTGCTCGATCGCCCCGGCCCTCAATGACGCGGTAGGCATCGATCACCGCGCCGAGGTTCTTGAACCCATCGGCGCGCGCGGCTGTGCTGATGAGGAGGGTGCGCCCCGTTGCCCTCTCCATCCAGGACACGAGCGGGCGTGGTGCGTCCGGATCGGGCGGAGCAGCATGGGACAAGAGGGGCGGCGGCAGCACCGAGCATTGGTCGGCGCTGATGCCCTGTCGGCGCAGGCAGTCTATCTGGAGCGTCGAAAACTCCAGGACCCGAACGTGGGGGCGGTCCCGCAGCCAGTCCATGCCGCGTTCCTGAGAACCGAGCAGAGCGTCCACTTTGGCTCGACCGCCCCCGAACGCGGTGACACAGTGGTCGGCTCCGATGTTCCGCGCCACGTCCTCGACGAACGGCGCGTGATGGGTGACCGCGCAGAGCACCCCGTCGGGGGTGAAGGGAAGTGTGTAGGACGACTGGTGGTACAGGGCCAACGGGGTGTGTGACCGGCGGCCTTCGCCGAGGCGGGTCACCGCCTCGGCGAACGTGGTACGCATGGTCTGTGCGGGAGTCTCCGTGTGAAAGGCGACCTCGGCGTAGGGACATCCCAGGCGCTGCTCCCAGCGCAAGGACGCTGACTCTCGTGGATGGGCAGGCTCCCGCCGGTACCCGATGAGGCACACATCGTGCCCAAGGGCCCGCAGCCCTGCCGCCATGGTCCTCGTATAGCCGGCCGCCCCGTACGGGATGTCCCGGGCGTTAGCGAGGAAGCGCGCGTTGATGACGAAGATCACCATGAGTTTCATCCGCCGGCACCACCACGTGCCGACCGACAGCTGATCTCCGCGCTGTGCGCCCGGATCCGGAGGATGACCGAACAGATCTGATCCACCAGGTTCGCCGCCATGTCGGGCAGCAGAGGAAGCGACAGGATCCCGTCTGCCACCGACTCGGTGTGGGGAAGGGCACCGGGCGCGACTGTCCACTGCCGGTAGGCAGTCTGCCGGTGCAGGGGTGGATCGAAGTAGCGCCGTGTGGTGATGCCCTCCTGATGAAGGGCGTCGGCGAGCATGTCGCGACTCAGGCCGAAGAGCTCGCGGTCGATGATCACGCAGAAGTCCTTGTACGTGCTCTTCGCCGTGCGCGGTATCCGCTGGAAGGTCATGCCTGCCGTGTCTTTGAGATTTTCCTGGTATCGGGCCGCTGCTTCCGCGCGCCGTGCGAGCCACTCGGGGAGAAGGGGCAGGTTGTGCCTGCCCAGGGCCGCGGACAGTTCCGGCATCCGGCCGTTGAGCCCGATGACAACGCTGTTGTGGTTCCCCGGATTGCCGTACTCGCGGGCTATCCGTAGTTCCTTGGCCAGGTCATCGTTGTTCGTGACGATGAATCCCCCTTCACCGCAGGTGAGGGGCTTCGTCGGGCTGAGGCTGAAGATTTCGGCCAGCCCTTTGGTGCCGATCCTGCTGCCATCGGGGTAACAGCCGCCGAGCGCTGCTGCCGCGTCGAGGATGAGGGGTATTCCACGGCTGGTGCACAGGGCCTGGAGTTCATCCACCTCGCACGGCGCGCCGAACGGGTGCACCGCGAGAACCAGCGCGGTCTCCGGAGTGGTGACCGAGTCCATGGCTCGCGTTGCCATCGCGAAGGTGTGGGGGTCGATGTCGGCGAACCGCGGCTCGAGCCCGTTCCACCGAGCCGCGTGCCCGGTTGCCATGAAGGTGAAGCTGGGCATCACCGCGTGACCGAGGAGGCCGAGGCAACGGAGGGTCAGTGTGAGCCCCATGGTCCCGCTGGAGACCGCAACGGCGTTTCCCACACCGATGAATGCGGCGATCTCGTGCTCGAAGCCTTCCAGCTCGGCTCCCTTCGTCAGGAAGCCGGAGTTGAGTACGCGGTCCATGACCTGATGGAACTCCGGGCCGCGGGGGGCCACGGTCGGTCTGGTCACAGGAACCTTCTCGTTCAGAATGGGCGTGCCACCCAGTATCGCCGGCTTGTCGGCGCTCATGCCTCCTCTCCTCAGCTCAGGTAGTCCTCGGCTCCACCCTCACGGACCGTGTCCAGGGTGAAGCAGTGAAAACCACCACCGAAGAGCCGGCGATGGCGGTGACGCACCGGCACCACAGTGAATCCGTGGCCCTCCAGCACACGCATCAGCTCCGGGCCGGCTTCGTTCACCATGACCGTCTCCGGGTCGATCGACAGCACGTTGAGGTCGATGAACGGGCTGGTGATGATCAGGTCGTCGTTGTCGTACGCCGGGAAGCTCTTCATGTTCGGCTCAGGCGGTACGATCATGTCCCAGGACCGGAGCTTTTCCGGAAGCATGTCGACGACGTCCATGGACCGGATCAGGAGCAGCCCGGGGCGCAGGGCGATGAGCCAGCTGTCGATGTGACTGTCGGTGAGACGGTGGACTCGATGGATCCGGAAGCGCCCTTCCAGATGGCGCTCCAGCCAGTCGCACGCCAGCTCGTGATTCCTCGTAGCGACGTTGGTGATGACATCACGCCCCAACCTGAGGCACTGTGCACCGTCAAACATCATCTCGTACCCGACGTCGTAGGGGGAGGACCGCGGGTCGGTGATGGGCTCGACGTTGTCTCGCACTTCGCGGTTGACGTACGACGGGTCAAAGGAGGCATCGGTCATGAGCGGGCGCGGCATCACCGTCCACCGTGCCCCCTGCCGGAAGTACTCGGCGAATATGGGAGTGAGGAACTGCGTCTCGAAGTACCGGGAGCGGATCATCGGTGGTGTTTCGATGATCTCGTCACCCAGGATGAGGGTGTTGTCACGGACGTTCAGTGGCGGCACCACGGCTGCCGACCATGCCGGCGTGCGGATCTCGGTCGTGGCTTCGTCAACGTCCAGCGGCCGGTGTACGGTCACCGACAGCGTCGTCAGCGTTTCGGCAATGCCCTCGATGTCCTCATTGAGTTCGTCGACGTACCGCTGCTTGATGGGCGAACGTACCGGCTCGTCCGCGCCGCGACCGCTGCCCGGTGCATCGAGCCGGGGGTAGTACCAGTCGAGCCCGGTGAGATGGTCATGGAAGACCATGTCAAATGACAATTCACGTTCGTGGGAGGTGTAGTTCACCCCGGAACCCACGACCACCTCTTTGAGGGGGGACCATTCATCGAAGCTGTTGAGCCGCATGGCGTTCTCCTCGGTCAACGCTGACAGAGACCTTCTTCTCCACCGTGCTGTCAGTGCCCAGCGTGCCTCTGTCCGTACTTCGTGGCGTCGGTGATTGTTGCCTAACACCAACGGACACGACGGCGCGCACCGCCCCTGCGGGGAGCCTGATCGGGTGAACCGGTCAAGGGCTGAGGGGCATGTCCCGTAGTTGCCGACGCGAAGAGATGCTCAGTTTCCTGAAGATACTGCGCAGGTGAGCGTCGATGGTCCTCGGGCTGAGAAACAGCTGCATGCCCACCTCTTTCGACGTGGCCCCGGAGGCGACCAAGCGTGCTATCCGGAGTTCCTGTGCTGTGAGCTTCCTGGTGGCCACTCCAGCGCGGCGGGAGCCGGGACGCACGCCTGTCGCCCTCAGTTCCCGTGCGGCACGTGCGGCGAAGGCATCAGCGCCGATGGAGGTAAGCTTTGTGTGAGCCTCGCTCAGGTGTGTACGCGCCTCAAGCCGGTACCCCCGTCGGCGCAGCCATTCGCCGTAGAGGAGCCGAGCACGGGCAGCGTGCACTGCTGCCCGGCTGAGGTCGAGCCGTCTGACTGCCTCTTGGTACAGGTCGCCGACGTCGTCACCGCTGCTGAGGAGAGCCCGCGAGCGGAGCTCCATCCCCAAGGCCCAGTCAGTGGGACTCGCCTGGGTACGCTGGACGAGCTTCTCCAGTGCGGGGACGGCGAGCCCCGGATTCCCTGATCGGGCGGCTGCCTCTATGAACTCGACGGGGCCCCAAGCGTGGAAGCCCGCTTCATCGAGATCGTATGCGGGGCGGCATGCCTCCAGGGCCGCGTCGTAGCGCCCCAGGCCGTTGAAGAGGGTCGCCCGGGCGTACTCGAGGGCTGTGAGGACTCGTCCCTCGCCACGCCTGACGGCATCCTGTTGGGCAGCGGTGGCCAGCTCGGCCGTCCTGCCCTGGTCGCCACGCCATGCAGCTAAAGTCGTATCCATGCATGCCAGTCCTGGAGTACCGACTTCGATGGCGACTCTATGGGCTTCCTCTATGACCTCCGCGGCCTCCGAGAACTCGCCGACGTGGATGTGTGCGAGTGCCCGGTAGCTCAATGCGATGGGCAGCGCCGTCACAACTCCCGCCGCGCGGGCGTGATGAATGTGCCGGTCGGCGAGTTCCTGCCAGGCGACGTCATCCCACAGATCCATGGCAACGCCGCACACCACGCACCACACGTCCGGTGAGGGACTGTCTACCTTCTCGCCCCGCAGGTAGACGTCGAGAACTCGCCGCAGCAGCGGAGCGGCTGCCACGAACCCGTCGCTGATGTGGATGGCCAGACTGTCGAGTAGGTGGTCGAGCGGTCGGGCGGGCTGCGTAGCAGAGAGTGCCGAGCGTACGGCTCGGGCTGCCTCACTCAGGAGTGGCCGATGTGCGAATCGGCCCAGAGACCTTGCTGCCGTGAGCGTCTCTAGGGAGATCTCCCTGGCCAGCGCTGGGTCGAGGGGGGCCATTAGTTCTGCCGCCCTCTGGAGCTTGGCAACCGAGGTGGCGTCACGGTTCAGGTCCAAGGCAATCCGCGCCCGCAGTGTTCCGGCGCGCGCATGCGCCATATCGTCACGAGGGGCTGTCTCGGCAACTGAGAGGAGGCTGAGCGCCGCGTCGAGCGCTCCGCTGTCTCGCTTGGCCTCGGCGGCGTTGAGCGCTCGTTCGACACGGCTGCGAGGCTCTGTCGTCAATTCGACGGCTTTCTCGAGGAAAGCTGCCGCGGCGGCGATCCCGCCGCGTGCCCGCGCCCGCCCGGCGGAGTGTTCGAGAGCTCGCGCGGCATCCTCGTCCGGGCCGGTGAGAGCCTGCGCATGGTGCCATGCCCAGCGGTCCATTGCGCCACCGTCGGCCATAGCAGATGCCAGAGCGCCATGTGCCGTACGACGATCGACTGGTGAGGCATCGCGCCAGAGAGCAGAGCGTACGAGCGGATGGCTGAACCGCACCCACAGGCCGAGGGAGACCAGCCCAGCGTCGATCGCCGGTGTTCCTGCCGCAGGGGTGATTGCGAGGTGCCCCGCCGCCCGCCACAGCAACACAGGATCCCCTGTGGGGTCGGCCGCTGCTAGCAGCAACAGCAATCGCGTGTCTTGGGGCAGTTCGGCGAGTCGCTTCTGAAGGCCGGCTTCCAAGTGAGACCGATGTGACCCTGTTCCAGGAGAGGTGAATCCACCTGCGGCATCAGCAGCGCGTGACAGCTCCCTCAATGCAAGGGGATTGCCCTGAGCTTCGGCGATAACGCAGTCGCAAACCGGGCCGTCAAAGGGCGAAGAATACCGTACGGAAAGGAGCTTTCGCGCATCCTCTTCCGCTAGTCCCTCAAGGCGGAGCTCCGGGAGGCCGGTGAGCTCGGAGCGGTCGTTCGGCTCACGCAACGCGAACACGACGACGATTGGCTCGTTGCGCAGTCTGCGCGCGACAAAGGCAAGAGTGTGCGCTGTTTCCTGATCCAACCACTGTGCGTCGTCGATGACACACAACAGAGGGCGTTCCGTGGCTGCTTCCGACAACAGACCGAGGGCAGCGAGCCCTATCAGGAAATGATCCGGCTGCCCCTCCGCTCTTCTGCCGAATGCCGACTCGAGGGAATGACGCTGAGGTTCGGGTAGTCGGCTGATGCCGGGCAGTATGGGGGAACAAAGCTGGTGGAGAGCGGAGAAGGCCAGTTCCTTCTCGAACTCCACGCCCGATATGGGGAGAACAAGAGTTCCCGGTGGAGGCTGCACTGACCGAAGGAGGGCAGTCTTGCCGATGCCGACTTCCCCACGCACGATCAGGGCCCCTCCTCGTTTGTCGCTCATCCCACCGAGGAGCCTGCGGAGTGTGTGGGCCTCCCGTCGTCGGCCGATGAGTTCTATGTCTGCGAAGGATGTGTTCGGGGTGGCTGTGGAGGTCGCCCGCAGGTGGACCCCGGTCATGCTAAGGACCCCTTGGCGTTTTGGTCTCCTTGGCGACGGCCGTCGCCAAGGAGATCCTGGCGGGTGAATCCGTCCGCGATCACCCACACCCCAGCGTATGGATGTGGCTCCCAGGGTGTGTCGTCGCTGGTCATGTCTCCAGTGTTCGACCGGTGGCGATGAGCAACCAGGCCGGTGTCTCCCCAGGCGTGAGCTTCCTGGGTGCCGCACACCTAGCGTTTGTGGCCCTGGCCAAGTGTGCTGGCTGCCCTTCACGCCGCGAATCCCTCGGCGGCGAGCAACCATTTCCGATGCGAAAGCCACAAGGCGACTCTTCACTGGAGTCCGTTCAGCCTCTCGCGTGCTGCCGTTGACCTCCCGGTCCCCGTCCGCACGGGCAACGAGCCTGGTCGCGCCGTGCCCCAGCGACCGGGCCTCCGCTCCTATGTATGGCCAGTCGGGGCTGACGCTCGTCCAGGTGCGGCGACAGCGTCGCATGGGAGCAGGAAACCCACCGCCGCCGAGGGAGCCGACACACCACCTGGTCCAGCCGTCCGGCAACCCCTTGGCCTCTGTGTGGACCATGTCGCGGGTCCTGGGTGTGGGGCACCTGGGCAAGCGGCGGCCTGGTTGCCCGCACGAGGCGGGTCGAGACTTGAGCTCAGTGGGGCCGGAGCGGTCCGCTTGTCCCGGAGTAAGGAAAGTCCCTTTTATGAACGTCAACGGCACCACCAGCGCCGCAGTACTCGATCAGCTCCGCCACCAGTCCGCCGCCCCCCGGCGTCGCATCCTCTTCTCCGGCGCGGCCATCGTCACCATGGACCCGGACCTCGGCGTCCTGGGCCGCGGCGACCTGTTGGTGGAGGGCGACACGATCGTGGCGGTCGGGCCCGACTTGAGCGCGAGTGACGCGGTGGTGGTCGACGCCACCGGCGCGATCCTCACCCCCGGCTTCGTCGACACCCACCGGCACGCCTGGGAGGCGCAACTCCGACGGATCATGCCGGACGTCGATGACCTCGGTGGCTATGTTATGGCCACGCTGGCCGGATACGCCACGGTCTACCGACCCGAGGACATGTACATCGGCACCAAGCTCGCCGCTCTGACGGCGATCGACAGCGGCATCACGTGCATGCTGGACTTCTCCCACAACTCCCGTACCCGCGAGCACTCCGACGCCGCGATCCAAGCCCTACTCGACACCGGCATCCGTGGTGTGCACGCCTCCATGGGCCCGCACTTCGGCGACTGGGATCAGCAGTGGCCCGGCGACCTGAACCGGCTCAAGGACCGGTACTTCAGCAGCGATGACCAGCTGCTGACACTGCGCCTGGCCACCTTGGCCACCGACGAGATCGCCGGACCGGCCCTCGTTTACGGTCCCCAGCTCGCCCGTGTCGCCCAGGAGTTGGGCATCGGGGTGAGCGTCGACGCCGTCTTCGGTGCGTCGTCCTCCGAGGCCGTGCTGCGCTGGGCCAAGGACGGCATCCTCGCTCCCGACGTCACCCTGATCCACGCGACCGGCCTGACCTCCGAGGCATGGAGCGCGATGGGAGAGACCGGTACCACCGTGGCCCTCGCTCCCACCTCCGACGCACAGATCGGACTGGAAACCGCCATCCCGGCGGTCGATGAGGCGCTGGCCGTCGGCATCCGTCCCGGTCTGAGTATCGATGTCGAAGTCGCCCTGGCCAGCGACATGTTCACCCAGATGCGGTCGCTGCACGCCATCCAGCGGATGCGCGCGGTCAACACGGTTTACGACACCGATCGACAGCCGTCCCGCATCACCACCCGCGACGTCCTGGACTTCGCCACCCTTCAGGGCGCCCGCACCAACGGCCTGGCCGGTGTCACCGGCTCCCTCGCCCCAGGCAAGAAGGCCGACCTGCTGGTCATCCAGGCCGAGGACCTGAACAACATGCCCCTCAACGACCCCATCGGAACCGTCGTCCTGGGATCCGACGCCCGTAACATCAGCGTGGTCCTCATCAACGGCGAGCCCCGCAAATGGAACGGACGGGTCCTCGATGTCGACCTGCCCGCCCTCCGCGACCAAGTGCGCGCCTCACGTGATCACGTGCTGAGCACTACCGCCAGCTGAACGGCACTCTCCCACCATCGCCGGTGGCCTCCTGACCATTTCTCGCCCGGCGGCGCCGTGGCCACCTCACTGTACGCACTGTGCGCCCACCGGCCACGCCACATCTGGAGTTCTCGTGTCCCTCCCCACCACCTCTTCCAGGCCGTCCATACCGGTGACCAGTGCCCCGGAGGAGCCCCCGGCCTGGGCGCCTGCCGCGGCGACCATCGCGCTGCTGACCACACTCGGCGTCCTGGTCGTCGGCCAGATGTACACGGTCCTGGCCATGCTCCGCCCGATGGCCGACTCATGGGCCACCACATCGGGGCAGGTGACCTGGACGGCCACGGCGTTCGGCTTCGCCTACGCGACCGGATTCCTGGTCGCCGGGCCGCTGGCCGACCGTTACGGATCACGCGCAGTGATCAGCGTCGGACTGGTGGCGGCCACGATCGCCACCGCGGCGGTCAGCGCCGCCCCCCACCTCGCCTGGGGCATCGCCCTGCGCGTCGTGCAGGGACTGACGGCAGCGACGTTCACGCCCGCCGCGTTCGCCTACGTCGCCCACCACATCGCACCGCGTCGCCGGGGCATCGCTCTCACCTGCGTCACCAGCGGCATGCTCGCCGCCGCCGTGCTCATGCAGATCGGCGCCCAGGCGGTCGAGGCCGCGCTGGGTTGGCGCGCGGTCTTCCTGCTCAGCGCCGGGCTCATCGCCCTGGGCGTGCTGCCCGTGCGACGCATCCTGCACCGCACACCGCGCCGTCAGACCAGCGGCGGTCTGCTCCAGGCATTCGCCGCGATGCCCCGGCTGCTGCGCCGGCCGCGTCTGGTCGCCCTGTACGCGTCCACCATGACCTTGATGGCCGCCTTTATCGCCGTCTACACGGCGGTGGCCATCGCCGGGCCGCCCGGTATCGCCGGACGCTCCGCCGCCATCATGACCCTGCGGGCCAGCGCGTTGCCCGCCATGGTCGCCATCCCCCTGCTCGCCTCCGTCCTTCAGCGCTTTCCCGCACCGCTGCGCATAGTCCTCGCCATCGCCGTGGCCGCCGTCACCGTCGCAGCGGGCTCCCTGCTCGGTGGCCACACGCTGCTGCTGGCCCTGGCGCTGCTGCTGTTCGTGGCCGCTGTCGCGGCGGCGGCACCCGCAGTCGTCGAGACCGTCAACGCCACCGCCCCGCACGCGTGCGGCGCGGCCGTGGCTCTCTATGCCTGCAGCATGTTCATCGGCGCCAGCCTGGGCCCGCAGCTGGCCGGCGCCCTCACCGCCCAGGGGTTCGGCGGCATCCTGCGCATCGTCGCCGCCGCGCTTCTCCTGGGCATCGTCCTGGCCCTGCCGACCCTGCGCCGCCAACGCTCCGAATGACCACCCCGACCCCCACTTCCCCCGTATGAAGGACAGCGACATGCCACACCTCCAAGGGCCCACCGAAACCCGCACTTCCAGCGGCGTGCTCGTCACCACCGGTGGCTTACCGATGAGCGAGCGCGCCCGCGAGCTGGGTGCGGGCGTCACCCGCACCTATATCGATGGGGCCTGGCACGACGCCGTGACGGATGAGCGGTGGCAGCACCATCACCCGGCGACCGGCGAACCGGACTTCACGGTCTGCGTCAGCTCCTCCAACGAAGTCGACCGCGCGGTCCGCGCCGCCCGGCGCGCCTTCGACGAGGGACCCTGGGCGCGGATGACTGCCCGCGAACGCAAGCTGGCACTGCGTCCGCTCGGTGACCTGATCCGCGCCCACGAGCGTGAGTTCGCCCAGCTTCAGTCGCTCGACAACGGCCTTCCGGTCACCGTCGGCGGCGGATTCCGGTTCTCGGCGCACTTCGCCGCCGACGTCTTCGAGTACTTCACCGGTTGGATCGACAAGCTCGACGGTCTCGCCCCGCCCGTCTACACGGAAGAGATCAACAACCAGTTGATCACCATCAAGGAGCCGGTGGGCGTGGTAGCGGCGATCACCCCGTTCAACGCGCCGGTGATGCAGTTCGCCCAGAAGGTCGCGCCCGCCCTTGCCGCCGGCTGCACGGTAGTCTTCAAGCCGTCGGAGTACGCCACCAACGTCGCCGCGCTCTACGCACGACTCATCGAGCGGCTCGATCTGCCGACGGGTGTGTTCAACCTGGTTCCGGGAACGGCGAGCACCTCACAGGCCCTGGTGGCGCACCCGCTGGTCGACAAGGTCGCCTTCACCGGCCGTCGCTCCGTCGGCGAGCAGATCCTCACGACCGCCGCGCCCGGCCTCAAACGCGTGCAGCTGGAGTTGGGCGGCAAGAGTCCGAGCATCGTGTTCGACGATGTCGAAGACATCGGCCGGACCGCGCAGTACGCGATGAGCCTGGTCTCCATGGGCCTGTCCGGACAGCTGTGCTCGACCCAGACCCGCGCGCTTGTACATCGGTCCGTGTACGACGACTTCGTCGCCGCCGCGGCCGAGCAGCTTAAGGAGGTCCACCTGGGCGACTCGTTCGATCCGGCCGTCACTTCCACTCCGCTGGTGAACCCGGCCGCGTCCGATCGGGTCATGCGGCTGATCGAGGGCGCCATTGCCGAGGGGGTGCGGCCTGTCGTGGGCGGGAACCGGATCACCGTCCCCGGGGGCGGCAACTGGGTCGAGCCGACCCTGTTCACCGATGTCACCCCCGACATGGAAATCGCCCACGAGGAGGTGTTCGGACCGGTGCTGGTGGCCATCCCGTTCGACACCGAGGAGGAGGCCATCCGCATCGCGAACGATTCCGAGTACGGTCTGTCGGCCGGCGTCTACACCCGCGACACCTCCCGGGCGGTCCGCGTCGCTCGCCGACTGCGCACCGGGACGGTCGGCGTCAACAGCCTCTTCGTCGCCACCCCGACCGCGCCGTTCGGCGGCTACAAGACCTCGGGGCTGGGCCGGGAAGGCGGCCGTGATGGCCTCGAGGGCTATCTGGAGACCAAGACGATCAGCATCCCGCTCGGCTGATCAGGAGGAGCGGGCGGGGTGGGATGCGCAAGGGGCGCAGCCCGCTGGGCCTGGGGAGTGGTCGGGCGACACATTTCCCAGGCCCGAGCGCGCCGGTCG
Source organism: Streptomyces rapamycinicus NRRL 5491 (assembly GCF_024298965.1). NCBI lineage: Bacteria > Bacillati > Actinomycetota > Actinomycetes > Kitasatosporales > Streptomycetaceae > Streptomyces > Streptomyces rapamycinicus. The sequence goes on from NZ_CP085193.1 coordinate 12,342,223, forward strand.
CGTCGCAGACACCGGAGAGCTCGCCGGAGGAGCTACCTCCTGCGCGGAGAGCGCAGGGGGAGCGGACGCCGGGATCAGCCGGCAGCGGCCTGCGTCGTGGCTGTCGGCCCATCGGCGGGTTCCCCGCGCTCGGAGAGATCGGCTCCGAGGGTTTCGGGCAGGTAGCGCAGGAGCGTAACCGAGGCGATCAGCGCGACGCCCGCGATGTAGAAGGCCGGGGCGAAGGCGATGCCGGTACCGGTGGCCAATGCTGCCGCGATCAGCGGCCCCGGGCCGCCGATCACGGCCTGGGCGAGGTTGAAGCCGATGGCGCCGCCGCTGACGCGGGTGTGGGGTGGGAAGAGCTCAACGAGCAGTACGCCCAGCATGACGTTCACCAGCGCCTCGAATGCGGCGAACAGCGTCAGGCCCACGAGGGAGAGTCCGACGTCGCCGGTTCCGATGAGCAGGAAGCACGGGACGGCGATGACGCCCAGGCCCATGCCACCGGCGACCACCGTCCTGCGGCGGCCGATGCGGTCGCCGACCATGCCGGCGAGCGGGCAGAGGAGCGAGTAGAGGACGAGTCCGGCGACCGTGAGGAGCAGAGCGTCCGTCTTGCCCCAGCCGACCACGGTGGTGAGGTGGGTGACGACGTAGACCGCCAGGTAGTAGAAGCCGAGGCCCGCCATGGCGGTGCAGGCGAATACCAGGGCGATACGAGCCATGCCATGCCGACCGAGCCGGCGCACGGGATCCTTGGCCACCTGCTGCCTCTGCTCCAGCTCGCGGTAGACCGGAGTGTCCTCCAGCTTGAGTCGCATGTACAGCCCCAAGATCGACAGCGGGGCCGCGAGCAGGAACGGGAGGCGCCAGCCCCAGGCGCTCGCCTGGTCGTCGGGCAGCCACGCGCTGATGGCCAGCGCGGTGAGTCCGGCCAGCAGGACTCCCAGCGCGGCGGTCGCCGAGATGACGCTGCTCCACAGGCCCCGGCGTGCCCGTGGTGCGTACTCGATCAGGTAGGTGGCCGCGCTGGCGTATTCCCCTCCGGCCGAAAAACCCTGGAGGCAGCGCAGCAGGACGATGGCGATGGGCGCCAGGACCCCGATGACGCCGTAGGTGGGGACGAAGGCGATCAGGGTGGTGGACCCGCCCATCAGCAGGACGGAAAGAGCCAGCGCGGGCTTGCGTCCCGCGCGGTCGGCGAACCGGCCGAGGACGAAGCCGCCCGCGGGCCGCACGACGAAGGCGACGCCGAACACCGCGAGGGCGGCCATCAGCGAGCCAGTCGGGGAGTGCGACGGGAAGTAGAGCTCGCCGATGGTGACCGCGAAGAAGCCGTAGATGGCGAAGTCGAACCACTCGAGCAGGTTCCCGGCTGCCGACGCGGCGAGGATTCTCCGGGCGGACGTCCTGCGGACGCTGACCGCCGAGGCGGTGTGAAGGGAGTTCATCGTTGAAGTCCTTGTTCGAGACGCAGATGAGTCGGACGGACGGGGCCGGTGGTTTCACGGGGACGGTGCACAGCTCTGGCTCTTCGTCCCGGCACCATGAATCTCTGCAATTTGTACGTACGTTTTTGGACTGTAGGGACGGCGTGGGATTCACGTCAACCGTTCTGCAAGCAGAAAGGTGATGGTTCCCCTGTGAGGCACCTTGATTTGCTTGTTAATTGGTCCGTACAAGCTCTATTCTGGTTGCGGTAGGCCGCAGCCGGCCCGGTGTGAGCGCCGGGCCCCGGACAGGATGAGACCCCAGTGACGGACAAAGAGCAGCCCGCTTCCCCACGGCGCAAGACGCCCGCGTACCGCCTGCTCACCGACGCGCTGCGCGCGGACATCGAAGAGGGCGTGTACGCCCAGGGGCGCAAGATGCCCACGGAGGAGGTGCTGCGGACCAGGTACAACGTCAGTCGGCACACCGTCCGTCAGGCGCTGCAGACACTGCTGACAGAGGGCCTCATCTACCGGGTGCAGGGCAGCGGGACCTATGTGAGCGGGCGGCAGTCGTCCGGCCGCTATCTGCGCTCGATCGGTTCGCTCGACGAGATCGTCGTCTGGCCCGATACGGAGACCGAGGTGCTCGAGCGGTTCGCCACTCAGGTCGATCCGTCGATCGCGCAGCGCCTTGAGCTGCCCTACATCGAGGTGAGCCGGGCGCTGGTCCGGCGGTCCTTCAAGGGGGTGCCGTTCGTGCTCACCCGCCACTACGTCGCGCCGGAGCTGGGGGACACCCTGCGGGCGGAGGGCATCCCCGCGAAAGGAGAAGGCACGGTCATCGGTTCCGCGGAGCCGTTCCTGGAGCGACCGGTCGCCGGTGCGCGCCAGGACATCACAGCGATGAACGCGCCCGCCGAGGAAGCCGAGTTGATCGGCTGCAAGCCCGGCGACGCCATTTTGCTGATCGAGCGCCTGTACTACGACACGGCGGGCAACTTCGTGGAATTCACCGCCTCCCATTTCAACCCGCGCCGCTACGGCTACCGTATGGAGCTTCGCCGCGCTCAGTGAGCCCGGTGGGGCCGACCGGGTCGGCCCCACCGGTCCCTCGGGTCATCGGGTCATGATCACAGTGGTGACCGAGGCTCCGTCCGTGCCGCTCACCGACCCACCCTTGCAGTAGGCGAGCCCCGTGCGCGCCCCCTCGACCTGCCTGCCCCCGGCCCGGTCCGTCAGCTGCCAGAACAGCTCACAGATCTGCGCCACTCCGGTGGCGCCCACCGGGTGGCCCCGGGAGAGGAGACCCCCGCTGGGGTTGACCGGGAGCCGGCCTCCGAGGCTGGTGTGTCCCGCCTCGGTCAGCCGTGCTCCCTCTCCGCGGGGCAGCACGCCGAGTCCTTCCAGCCGCACGATCTCGGCGATGGTGAAGCAGTCGTGCATCTCGACGAGGTCGATCTCGTCGGCGCCGATGCCCGAGACGCGGTACGCCTCTTCACCCGCCCGTCGTGACACATCCTCCTCGTTCACATCGCCGAGTCCGGTCTGGACGGTGCCGCTGACCAAACCGCAGCCGGCGACCTTCGGCGCGGAGGCGACCCCCAGCCGTCGCAGCCCCGCCTGGCTGGCGACCACTACCGCGGCAGCGCCGTCGCTGATCGGCGAACAGTCGAGAAGCCCGAGCGGCTCCGCGATGGGGCGGGCCGTCAATACGTCCGCGAGCGAGACCGGCTTCTGGTAGTGGGCATAAGGGTTCATGACCGAATGGGCGTGGTTCTTCACCGCGACCATGGCGATCTGTTCGCGGGTCGCGCCGTAGTCGGCTATGTAGCGACGGGCGCTCAGGGCGTGCCCGGCGGCGAAGATGAAGCCGGACGCGGCGTCGAGGTCTCCCGCGTCGGGCTGTACGCCACCCTTGATGCGGTCGGTCATCTTCTCCACGCCGAGAACGAGCACGAGATCGTAGAGACCGGCGCCAACGGCGATCCATGCCTCTCGCAGTGCGGTGGCACCGCTGGAGCAGTAGTTCTCGTGGTTGCTCACCGGCTTGCCCGCCAGGCCGATGCGGGCGCCTATGCGTTGTCCCGCGACGGGGCCGCCGAAGACGTGACCCACGTACAGGGCTTCGATGTCGGCGGGTCCGACTCCGGCGTCGGTCATCGCCTGGCGTGCGGCGCTCGCTCCCATGGTCTCGAGCGTGACCTCGCGCGGATACTTGCCGAACCGGATCATTCCGGCGCCCGCGACGTGGACGGGGTCCAGTGTCATGACGCCTCCTCGGCACGGAAGACGAACATCACCGATGTGTCATCGGGGTTGTCCACGGGGCGTGTTCCCAGCTCTACCGTGGTGCCGACGCGCACCACGTCCGGTGCGATGCCCTCGACCCGCGCCAGCACCCGCACCTCGTCCTCGGGCAGGTCGATGTAGGCGAGCACATAGGGGGTCGCGAGACCGGGCGGTGCCTGGCGCACGACGGCGTAGGAGTAGATCTCGCCACGGCGCGACAGGGGGACCTGGTCTCCGCTGGGGGCGCCGCACGATGGACAGACGTCACGGGGTGGGAACGCCTTGTTGCCGCAGTCGCGACAGTGTGAGGCCAGCAGGGTGGGCGGGTCGGCCGTGAAGACATCAGGCCGGAAGGAAAGGACGGACTGTCCCATGGGGGTGTGCCTCCGCTTCTAGATGACGCCTGCCCGGCGCCAGTGTGCGAGGTCCTGCGGCGTGGCCTCGGCCAGCTCACGCAGTACCTCCTCGTTGTCCTCGCCGAGCTGGGGAGCGGAATGGGGGAGGGGCGGCTCATAACCGTCGAGCAGCGCCGGTGTGCGGATCATCCGCCGCGGGCCGGCGTACGCGTCGTCGATGTCGAGGAACATGTCGCGCGCCGCCAGGTGCGGGCACTCGTAGATCTCCGGCACGGTCTGTACCACGCCTGCGGGCAGTCCGATCTCGGAAAACCGCGCGACGACCTCGCTGCGGGTGCGCGAACGGGTCCACCGTTCGGCTTCCGGACGTATCAGTGAGGAGAAGTTCTCGGCTCGCGACAGCACCGAATCGAGCTTCGGATGGTCGAGAAGATCCTCACGGTCGATCGCCACACACATCCGGCGCCACATTTCGTCCGTGGGGATGATCAGGGCAACGTACCCGTCGCTGGCTTCCAGGGAACCCAGCGGGGCGTAGCCGTCGACTCCGCGGCGGCGCTCGTGCCGGGTGAAGTCCCAGAGCATGAGCTCCCGTTCGAGCAGCGAGGCCGTCGAGTCGTACATGCTCTGGTCGACGAAGGTGCCCCGTCCGGTGACGGCCCTGCCCTGCAGGGCGGCGAGCACCGAGAACGCGGCGTGCACGGCGGTGAAGAGATCGGCGAAACCGGTGATCGTGGGCAGCGGCGGCCCGTCCGCTTCACCCGTGACCGCCATGAGACCGCCCATGGCCTGGATCGCGGTGTCGAACGCGGGTCGGTCGGCGTAGACGCCACGGTGATCGGCCAAGCGGCCGTAGCCGCTGATGGCACAGTAGATCAGCCGCTCGTTGTCCTGGCGCAGCACCTCGTACCCGAGCCCGAGCCGGTCGACCGCGCCGGGACGCAGGTTTTCCACGATGACATCGGCACGGGACGCCAGCCGGCGGTAGACGGCGCGGCCTTCCTCGGTGGTGAGGTCCAGGGTCACCGACCGCTTGTTGCGGTTGTAGCTGAGAAAACCGCCGCTGAGCCGGCCGTTCTTGTCCTCGATCAGGGGATCGTAGGACCGGCGCGGGTCGCCGGTGCCCGGACGCTCGATCTTGATGACATCGGCGCCGAGGTCGGCCAGCATCATGGCGCAGTACGGGGCCGCGATGTATTGGCCCATCTCCAGGACCACCAGCCCGTCGAGCGGCCTCATGTCGACACCTGGGCCGCTGTCACGTGGGGGACGAGCACGGGCTTGATGTCCCGCTGGGCGCGCATGCGGGTGAGCGCCTCGGTGGCCTGCTCCAGCGGGTAGCGGTGGGGTACGAGCGTGCCGAAGTCGTAGCGGCGCCGGGTGTTCTTCATGAACTGCAGTGCCTTGCGGTACTCGGCGATGTGGCCCGACCAGGTGCCCATGATGGTCAGCTGCTGACGAGTGATGAAGCCGGGACGCACCGGCACTTCCTTGCCCGGTCCGTCGATCTGGCCGGTGACCATGTAACGGCCGCCCTCCTTGACCATGCCGAGCCCTTCGGTGAACGCGGTCCGCGCACCGGAGAATTCGAAGACGACATCGGCTCCCCGCCCGCCGAGCAGCCCCCGGACGGCGTCGATACGGTCCTGCGGTTCGGGGGCGTCGGCGATGGACACGATGTCGGTGGCGCCGAAGGAGGTGGCGATCTTCAGCCGGTCCTCGGGGGCGCCGATGGTGATGACCCGTTCGGCGCCGAGGTGGTCGGCGAGCGCGGTGGCGAACAGCCCGAGGGGGCCCGACCCTTGGATGACCACGGTCTCCCATGGGTTGAGCCGGCCGATCCGGTCGAAGGAGTGCACCACCGTTCGCAGGGCACAGCTGGCGGCCGAGGCCCACTCGGTGGGCACCTCGTCCGGCACCTTGACCCGCCCCGAGTTCTGGAAGACGTAGCAGTACTCGGCGAATCCGCCCACGAGGTAGGGGGCTTGGGCGCAACTGGTGAACATGTAGTACTGCCGGTTGGCGCACAGCGTCGGCTGGTTGTCCAGACGGCAGTGTTCGCACTGGTTGCACGACGCGTGGGTGAAGCAGATCCGGTCGCCCGCCCGGAGCGGCTGACCGAAGGTGTCACGCTCCGCGCCCTCGCCGATGCGGACTACGGAGCCGACCATCTCGTGTCCGGGGATTACCGGCAGGCTGAGGGCCTGGCTGCCGGCCAGCGACCCGTCCCACAGATGCAGGTCGGAGCCGCAGACCGTGGCGGCCTCGATCTTGACGAGCAGGGCTCCCGGCTCCAGCTCGGTGGGAATGGGCAGCTCCCTGATCTCCAGGGGCTCGCCGTGTGCGGTGAGTACCGCGGCGCGGCTGGTCTTGGGAACAGTCTCGATCGACATGCCATCACTCCTTTATTGATCAGCCGAGCTTGAACGGGTCGCGGCTCGCGCCGGTCAGCTCGACCCAGACCGACTTCGTCTGGAGGTAGGCGTCCAGGCCCTCGAGCCCGTTCTCCCTGCCGATGCCGCTCTGCCGGAAGCCGCCGTACGGCACGTTGTAGGCGAGCACACGGTAGGAATTGATCCAGATGGATCCGGCGTTGAGCTGGTGGGCGACGCGGTGGGCGCGCTGGATATCTCGTGTCCACACCGCGGCGGCCAGGCCGTAGGCGGTGTCGTTGGCGATCCGGACGGCTTCCTCCTCGCTGTCGAAGGGGATGACCGACAGCACAGGACCGAAGATCTCCTCGCGGGCGACCCGCATGTCGTTGCGCACACCGGTGAGGATCGTGGGCTCGAAAAAGTACCCGTCGCGCAGGTCTCCCTCGGTCGGCCTGCGTCCGCCGGACACCAACGTGGCTCCCTCGCCGAGGCCGATCTCCACATACGAGCACACCTTGTCCAACTGCCCGTCGAAGGCGATGGGCCCCACTTCCGTGGCCGTGTCGAGCGGGTCGCCGAGCTTGATCGTCTTGATGCGTTCGGCCAGCTTGCCGACCAGTTCGTCGTGGATCTCCCGGGCGACGAGCAGCCGGCTGCCGGCGATGCAGGTCTGCCCCGTCGCGGCGAAGATGCCGGCCATGACCCCGTTCATGGCTGCTTCGATGTCGGTGTCGGCGAAGACGATGTTGGGGGACTTGCCTCCGAGTTCGAGGGTCACATCCGCGATGTGCTCGGCGGCCGCCTTCATCACGGCCGTTCCGGTCGCCGTGGAGCCCGTGAAGGTCACCTTGGCCACTCCGGGGTCGGCGGACAGGGCCGCACCGGTCGCTCCGGCACCGGTCACAACGTTGAAAACCCCGTCGGGGAATCCCGCTTCCGCGACGAGTTCAGCGAACTTCAGGGTGGACATCGGGGTCTGCTCGGCCGGTTTGGCCACGAACGCGCAGCCGGCGGCGAGCGCCGGTGCGAGCTTGCTGGCCAGCAGGTACAGCGGGCTGTTCCAGGGCAGGATGGCGGCCACCACGCCGATCGGTTCCCGGCGGGTGTAGGTGAAGAAGTTGGTGTGCGGCGAGGGGATCGTCGACCCCTGGATCTTGTCGGCGGCTCCGGCGAAGTACTCGTAGGTCGCGGGGAGCCCTGCCATCTGGCCCCGGGTTTCACGAATGACCTTGCCGTTGTCCGTGGTCTCGATCTCGGCGAGTTCCTCCGTGTGCTCGGCGATGAGCTGCCCCAGGCGCCGGATGAGGGTGCCCCTCGCCGAGGCGGACATCGTGCCCCATGGCCCGCTCAGTGCGTCGGTCGCGGCCCGGACGGCCTTGCGGACGTCGGCCGCCCCGCCGAGCGGAGCCCTGGCCCACACCTTCCCGGTGAACGGGTCGACCGTCCCGAAGGTCTCTCCCGTCTCGGCGTCCACCCACTTGCCACCGATGTACATCTGCCGGTACTCGACGTCACCGGCTCCACGACGTGACATTTCAAACTTCACCTTCCCGCGGCGCGGCCGCGTCCGTTCTGTGTCCGAGGAGGAGGCCCGCATTCGCCGCGGCCCCCTGCCGGGGTTCTTTCTCGGTATCCGGAAGTTTCAGCGGCGTGAGAGGACCGCTCCCAGGAGCCCGTCCAGGCTGTTCGCCTCCGGCAGCGCTGCGACGGCGGCGAACAGGGCCTCGAGCCCTTCCTCGGTGAACCCGGTCTCCGGCCGTAGCCGCCGGGCGTTGTCCCGCACCTCAGCCGAGTCCCAGGACAGTTCCTGGGAGGAGTCCTCGATCGCCGTCCGGATCTGCCGTCCGTCGACCAGCGTGAGCGTCGCGGCGGCCGTCTTCGGCGGGCGGCTTGCCTCCGGGACGATGACGATGCGCTCGACCAGGTCGAGCAGCGTCGGGTCGTCGAAGCGGGTCAGCGCCGCATAGGTGATGTGCCCTTCGGCCAACGCGACGGCGATGCCGAAACGCACGCTCATCAGCGTCTGCGCCACCTCCCGGAAGGGCCCACTGCTACCCACCCCGGGATAGACGGCCTCGCGCTCGTTCATCCGCACGACCAGCGAGGCCACGTCTGCCGGTTTGACGCCATGCGTGGTGGCGAGCCGTGCCGCGACCAGGGCCGGCGTCTGGTTGAACGCGCAAACCGGGTAGGGCTTGAAGGTGACGTCCAGGATCCTCCAGCGGCGGCCGAGTTCGGCCGCCAGCCCATCCGGCTGTGGAGCCCGCCCTCGGACGAAGCAGTCGAGGAACCCGGCCTGCCCCTCTATCGCGCTGGTTGAGCCTCGCGCTCCGGCCTTGGCCAGTCGCGCGGCGAGCAGGCCGTTCATGGCGGCCACACCGGTCTGGTAATGCCATTCGTCGGTGCCGGCGGCGAACGGTTCGCTGCCACCGCCCGCGAAGGCGGATGCCAGGCCCAGGGCCGAGGCGAGAGGTGAGGCTCCCAGGCCGAGGACACGTCCCGCCGCCGCGGCCGCGGCCAGCGGGCCGAACAGGCCGGTCGCCCGGAACGGCGGTGTGGTCCGCTCGGTCAGTGGGTCGGAGACCGCCGTACCCACCTCATAGCCGGCCAGGACCGCGGCCAGGAACGTCGGGCCGTCCACGCGCTCGGCCTCCGCGGCCGCGAGAGCCGCGGGGATCGTCGCCACCCCGGGGTGGAACGTTCCGTGGGTGTCCTCCTGAGCGCGGGCGTGCAGCAGCGCGCTGTTCGCGAAGGCGGCGAGCGGCGCGGTCGCGGTCCTGCCGGAGGCGAGCAGGTGAGCCTCGCCGCAGTCGGCACCACCGAGTGCCGCCTCAGCCGTCTCGCCGAACCCGACCCCCGCCCCGGCCGCACCGACGACCAGGGCGTGCACGAGGCAGTCCTGGGCACGCGCGACGACTGCCGCCGGCACCTGGTCGAGCTCGATCCCGGCGGCGAAGTCGCCGAGCCGTTCCACCACGCCCGTCATGCCACGCCGTCCACGGTTGACGGGCCGATTCCGCTGCCCCACATGAGGAGTCCTACCTTTCAAGGGTGGTTGCTCTGGTCATTCGTAAGATCGGAGGGCCCAGGGGTTCTGGGTATGGCTGGCATGTGGGCGCCGTTGGCAAGGCTCAAAGGACTTGGCCGCCCGGGACCCCGCGACGACTCGACCGCCAATTGGGAGACGCGACTCGATCGCTGCTGTAGGACAACGTCGGCGAGGTCGTCTGCGGGTGACATGTGAGACGGCGAGCTGGCGGAGGTGGCCGTGCCCGAGATCTGGGCCGGAGTGGACATCGGCAAGGAACACCACCACTGCGTGGTGATCAACGCGGACGGCGAACGGCTGCTGTCGCGCCGGGTCCTGAACGATGAGACCGAGTTGCTTCACCTCATCGGCGATGTCCTGGCGATATCCGCGGACGTGCTGTGGGCCGTCGATCTCAACCACGGCGGAGCTGCCCTGCTGATCTGCCTGCTCCTCAGCCACGATCAGCCGATGGCCTATCTGACCGGCCTGGCAGTCCACCGTGCCTCGGCCACCTACAAGGGCGAAGGCAAGACGGACGCGAAGGACGCCTTTGTCATCGCCGACCAGGCCCGCGTTCGCCGGGACCTCGGGCTGCTGAGGCCCGGTGACGAGATCGCTGTCGACCTGCGCACGCTGACCAACCGGCGCCTTGACGTGGTCTTCGACCGCACCCGGCAGATCAACCGGCTCCGCGCCCAACTGCTGGAGATCTTCCCCGCGTTGGAGCGGTCGCTGGACCTGGTCAATAAAGGCCCGGTGATGCTGCTGACCGGCTACCAGACCCCGGCCGCGATCCGCCGCGCCGGCGTCCAGCGGATCGAGACCTGGCTGAAGAACCGCAAGGTCCGCGGTGCCGCGGCGCTGGCGAAGACGGTTGTGGAGGCCGCCCGGGCCCAGATGACCGCACTGCCCGGCGAGAAGCTGGCGGCCGCCATGGTGGTCCGCCTCGCGAAGGGGGTGATGGCCCTTGATGAGGAGATCGTCGAGCTTGACGCCCTGATCGAGGCCACGTTTCGCGAGCATCCGCACGCCGAGGTGATCCGTAGCCTGCCCGGTATGGGCCCCAAGCTCGGCGCCGAATTCATCGCCGCGACCGGCGGTGACATGGACGCCTTCGGCAGCGCCGACCGCCTGGCCGGCTTCGCCGGCCTTGCCCCCAGGCCCCGTGACTCCGGCCGCGTCAGCGGCAACCTGCGCCGCCCCCGGCGCTACCACCGCGGACTGCTGCGGTCGATGTACCTCTCGGCGATGGTCAGCATCACGACATGCCCCGCGTCCAAGGCGTACTACCAGCGGAAGAGAAGCGAGGGTAAGGGCCACAAGCAGGCCCTGCTCGCGCTCGCCCGCCGCAGGCTCAACGTCCTGTGGGCGATGATCCGTGACGGACAGTGCTACCAAGGTTCACCTCCCGTCACGACTGCGGCTTGACATCACGATTGGGAAGTCCTTTCAGGCCAGGAGAACATTCATCGTGAAATGTCGACACCGGTGCGGCATGCGGCCCACCTATCCGGTCGAGGGGCCGGCACGCGTGCCGGGGACGGAGCTCGTCGGGGAGTGACTCAGCCCTTGCGGGCGTTGATCTCCTCGGTGAGCTGGGGGATGACCTGGAAGAGGTCGCCGACCACGCCGAAGTCGGCCAGGTCGAAGATCGGTGCGTCCGGATCCTTGTTCACCGCGACGATCGTCTTCGATGTCCGCATACCCGCCCGGTGCTGGATGGCGCCGGAGATGCCGTTGGCGATGTAGAGCTGCGGGGAGACGCTCTTGCCGGTCTGCCCGACCTGATGGGAGTGCGGGTACCAGCCGGCGTCCACCGCCGCCCGCGAGGCACCCACCGCGGCGCCGAGGGAGTCGGCGAGCGCCTCGACGATGTGGAAATTCCCTGCGTCACCCACGCCGCGCCCACCCGAGACCACGATCGCCGCCTCGGTCAGCTCCGGGCGCCCCGTCGACTCCCGCGCGGTACGGGCTGTGACCCTGGTGCCCGTGGCCGACTCGCCGAAGGTGACGGCGAGAGGCTCGACCGCGCCCGCGGCCGGCGCCGCCTCCGCGGCCGCCGAGTTCGGCTTGACCGTGATGACCGGTGCGCCCTTGGTCACGCGGGAAGTGAGGGTGAACGCCGCCGCGAACGCCGACTGGGTGGCCACCAGGCCGTCGTCGCCGGGCCGTACGTCGATGGCGCCGGTGACGATCCCGGAGCCGATACGGAGCGCGAGGCGGGCGGCGATCTCGTTCCCTTCCCCGGACGACAGCATCAGCACCGCCGCCGGGGACACCCGTTCGTAGGCGGCCCGCAGGGCGTCCACCTTCGGCACGACGAGGTAGTCGGCGAACTCGGGGGCATCCGCCACGAGCACCCTCACCGCGCCGTGTTCGGCCAAGGCGACGGCGGTGTCCTGAGCGCCGGAACCGAGCGCGAGCGCGACCGGGTCACCGAGGCGACGGGCCAGCGCCAGCAACTCCAGGGTGGGCTTGCGGACCGCGCCGTCCACATGGTCGACGTAAACGAGCACTTCAGTCATGGCCATGCCCTCCTCAGATGAACTTCCTGCTCGCCAGGAACTCGGCCAGCCGCTTTCCCCCCACACCGCCGTCCTCGACCACGGTCCCAGCCGAACGCACCGGACGCTCCGCCGCCGAGTCCACCGTCGTCCAGGCCCCGCTCAGGCCCACCGCATCCGCATCGATGCCCAGATCCGACAGACCCCAGGATTCGACCGGCTTCTTCTTCGCCGCCATGATCCCCTTGAACGATGGGTAGCGGACCTCACCCGACTGATCCGTCACCGAGGCCACCGCTGGCAGCGATGACTCCAGCCACTCGGAGGCGGTGTCACCGTCCCGGCGGCCCCTGACCGTGCCGTCCTCGACCGAGATCTCGGACAGCAGCGTCATCTGCGGCACCCGCAGGCGTTCGGCCAGCAGCGCCGGCACCACGCCCATCGCGCCGTCCGTGGCCGCCATTCCGGAGACCACCAGGTCGTATCCGGCCGTCTCGATCGCCTTCGCCAGGACCAGTGAGGTGCCGATCACGTCCGTGCCGTGCAGTGCCTCGTCCTCCACATGGATGGCCCTGTCGGCACCCATCGCCAGAGCCTTGCGCAGCGCGTCCTCCGCGTCCCGCGGCCCCACCGTGACCACCGTGATCTCGGCATCGTCGCCGTTCTGGCCCCGGCTTTCGGCGATCCGCAGCGCCTGTTCCACGGCGTACTCATCCAGCTCCGACAGCAGCCCGTCCGCGTCGTCCCGGTCGACGGTCAGGTCATCGGCAAAGCGCCGGTCGGCTGCGGCGTCAGGCACATACTTCACGGTAACGACAAGGCGGAAACTCATTGCGCTTCTCCTGAACGGGGGGGGGTGCGGGCCGCGGCGACCGGCGAGGAACAGCGGGCGACGGGCGAGTTCGAGGAGTGGCCGGTCGATCGTCAAGACGGCTCCCTGCGGGTCTCGCTCGTACCGTTCACCGTCGGCAATATTTGTCCGTATGAATCTGCGGCTCAGTTTGTGAGGCAACCTCCGTCCTGTCAACCGTTGTGCGGCTGAGAACCGGACATCCGCCGACAGTCGGGGGTTGACCGTACTCGCATTTTGACCGTACAAATTATTGGCAGTGGGTGCGCTCCAGCGGACCCCGCCCACCTCAGGGAAGGATTCCCAATGACGTTGTCAAGCCGGGGCGGCGACGCCTTGTGACTGGGTCATGCCGCTCTGGCGGCAGGGCTGAGGGTGACGGCCTCGAAGGTCCGGTGGTCGCGTATCAGGGCCCAGAGCACGTTCAGGCGGCGTCTGGCCAGCGCGAGGAGGGCTTGCTTGTGGGACTTTCCCTCGGCGCGTTTGCGCTGGCAGAAGGTCTTGGACTGGGGGCAGTGCATCGCGGCGACCTGGGCGGATAGGTAGAACATGCGCAGCAGTCGGCGGCTATAGCGTCTGGGCCTGCGCAGGTTGCCGCTGACCTTGCCCGAGTCGCGGGGGCGGGCGCGAGTCCGGCGACGCCTGCGAGCCGGTCGGGGCTGCCGAAGGCGGTCATGTCACCGCCGGTCGCGGCGATGAACTCGGCGCCGAGCATGTCGCCGATGCCGGGCATGCTGGTGATCACCTCTGCGTCGGGATGCTCGCGAAACCGGCCCTCGATGAGGGCGTTGAGCTCGGAGATCTCCTCGTCGAGGGCCATCACCTCCCTGGCCAGGGTGTGGACCATCCTCGCGGCGGTCTTCTCCCCGGGGACGACGGTGGACTGGGCCTCGGCAGCGGTGACCGCGGTGTCGGCGGCGCTCTTGGCAGTCCTGAGTGTGCGGACGCCGTGGTTCTTGAGCCGGACCGTCAGCCGGGCGCGGCCGATCCGGCGCAGGGCGGCCGGGGTCCGGTACCCCGTCAGCAGGATGAGCGCGACCTTGGACGTGCTGTAGTCGAAGGCCCGTTCCAGAGCGGGGAAGTACTCAAGGATCTGCGCTCGGAGCCGGTTGATCGCCCTGGTGCGGTCGGCAGACAGGTCCAGGCGGCGGGCGGTCAGGATCTTCAGATCGACCGCGATCTCACTGGTCTCCTGCAAGGGCTGGAGGTCGCGGCGCATGCGGGCCTGGTCGGCGATGACGAAGGCGTCCTTCGCGTCGCTATTGCCGTCGCCCCGGTAGGAGCCGGAGGCGTGGTGGACAGTCCGGCCGGGGGTGTAGAACAGCCGCTGCCCGTGGTTGACCAGCAGGGCGATCCACACAGTGCGGCCCCGCCGGCGTTGAGGTCGACCGCCCAGTGACGGGGTCGCCGTCGGCCAGGGCCAAGACGTCGCCGAGCAGTTGCAGCAGCTCGTCCTCGTTGTTCGGCACCCGGCGCGAGAGCACCTTGGTGCCGTCCGTGTCGATCACGGTGCAGTGGTGTTCGGCCTTGCCCGCGTCTGTCCCTGCCCACAAGTCGGGCACCAGACCCTCCCTCGTCGTTCTCCTGTGCTGTCCCAGCAGACGACCTCGCTGTCACGTCCATACGAGCGATTCGGTTCGCGCATCCCAATCAGCAGCCGAGTCGTCGCGGGATGCCGGGCGGCCAATCCTTCCAAGCCACGACAACGGCTCAACCATGGCAGCCACACCCAGCATCCCTGGGTGTCCCGATCTTACGAATGACCCGGATCAACCCACGAAGAAAGGTATGGAAGCCATGGTGTCCCTCGCCCGGTCCTCGGAGAGCTCAGGGAGCGGTCTGTCCCTTGAGGGCATCACCGTCGTCAGCCTCGAGCAGGCCGTCGCCGCTCCGTTCGCCACCCGGCAGCTGGCGGATCTCGGCGCGGCGGGTCATCAAGGTCGAACGGCCAGAGAGCGGCGACTTCGCGGGGCGTTACGACGAATCCGTGCGCGGGCAGGCGAGCTACTTCGTCTGGCTCAACAGGTCCAAGGAGTCCGTGAGCCTGGACATCAAGTCCGAGGCCGGACGGAAAATCCTCGACGACCTGCCCGACGGGGCGGATGTGTTCGTCCAGAACCTCGCGCCCGGCGCGGCTGCCCGGCTGGGACTGGACGCGGACTCCCTGAGGCGGGTGCACACGTCCCTGGTGGTGTGTGACATCTCCGGCTGCGGCAGCAAGCGGCTCCTGGCCGGCCGAAAGGCTTACGACCTGCTCATCCAGTGTGAGACGGGAGTGGTCTCGCTCAGCGGCAGCGAATCGGAGCCGGCCAAGGCGGGCATCTCGATCGCCGACATGACAGCCGGGATGTACGCCTACTCCGGGATTCTGTCCGCGCTGTACACCCGGGCCACGATGGGCCGGGTACCCGCCGTCGAGGTGCGTCTGTTCGACGCCCTCGCCGAGTGGATGGGTCAGCCGCCTACTACACCCGCTACGAGGGAAAACAGCCGCTGCTGCTGTCGGTGCAGAATGAGCGCGAATGGTCATCCGAAAGCTGTGAGATTTCCTTCGGCGACTTCCGCGTCCCCGCCCACGCCGTGCTCGGGGGCCAGGAGGGCAAGGGGTTCCCGCAGATGATGAGGGGGCTGGAGACCGGCCGGATCCAAGTAGCCGTGCGAGCACTGTGAGTTCGGTGGGCAGCACGGGAGGACGCCCTGAACTACACCCGGGGGCGGGAGAGTTTCGGCAGGCCGATCTGGCGACACCAGTCCGTCGGCAACTACCTGGCGGACATGGCGATCAAGCTCAGCGCGGCTCGGCAGCTGACGTTGCACGCGGCACGTGAGGCCGACGCCGGACGGCGGGTCGATATGGAGGCAGGCATGGCGAAGCTGTTCGCCTTCGAGGTGGCCATGGAGATCGCACTTAACGCGATGCGGGTGCGCGGGGGGTTACGGATACTCCACGGAGTACGACGTCGAGCGCTACTTCCGTGACGCTCCGCTGATGATTGTCGGAGAGGGCACCAACGAGATCCAGCGTGGTGTGATCGCCTCCCAGTTGATGTCCCATGGTGGTCTCGACGCGTGGGGCGGGTAAAATGGCCGCATCATGGTCGGGGGGCGGGACCAGCACTCGGGTACGCCACCGTGCACTCATCCCGGTCGGGCTGCCGCCATGACGGCACCGCCGTCCCGCCAGCCGAGATCCTCTCAGCCACTATCCGCGGACTGGCTGTCGTGCCGACCCGCACACAACGGGAACCCCCACACCCGAGGAGAGCTATGAACCCCCGGACGCCACGCACCGGCCGCAGATTAGCGGTGACAGCCGCTGTCGCGGCCTTCGTCGTCTGTACCGCCCCCGCAAGTGCGGCACCACTCGTCGTCGAAAACTGGGTCGGTGACTCTCCCTACTTCTCCAGCACCGGTGCGCCGGGCGGCAGCCCCGAACCGGTCTCCCAAACCGGCGCCGAGGACGGCAAGGCGCTGCGCATGCGGCTCAACCCCAAGCCGGCAGCGGGCCCCGGGGGCGGGGTGGAGATCGCCAGTAACGACAAGAGCTACGGATACGGCACCTACGGCACCCGTATCCGTACGGCGGTCTGTACGGGCCAGGGGCGCGTCGGGGTGGTCACGGGAACGTTCACCTACGCCGCGGACCATTCCGACGCCAATGGCAACGGCGTGCCCGACAACGACGAGATCGACGTCGAAGTCCTGTGCGCCCAGCCCCACGTACTGTGGCTGACGATCTGGACCGACTACGGCGAATCGACCGGGCAGGTCCGCAAGATCTCCCGGGCGCTCGACATGCGCACCGGGGAAGTCCTGTACAACTGCTTCGTCACTCAGCTCGGCGGGCAGTGCACGGACCCCAAGGAGGGCGAGAACAGCCCGGAAAGCGTCACACCGATCGAAGGGTTCAATTCGGCGACCCAGTTCCATACGTACATGTTCGACTGGCAGCCCGGTTCGGTGACCTTCTGGACGTACAACGACGACGGCACCAAGAACATCCTGTGGGACTACCGGGGCCCGGCGAACCGCATCCCGCATAAGCCTTCGGCCTTCATGCAGAACGTCTGGCACACGAACTCCTGGGACCCGCTGGACGGCCCCGCTCATGAGCAGCCGCAGTCTGCCACGACCGCCTACATCGACTCGACAACCCTGCCGCGCTGATGCTCCCCCGTGGATGCGCGCCCCGTGCGGCGCGCATCCACGTGCGGGACGGACACCCACGTGCGGGGTCGTCCTCCGGAGAAGCGGCGGGAGGAGTCGTCCTCCGGCCCGTCCGGGGCCAGGGACACTCGGGGTGAGTTTCTGGCAGCGACTCACGGCGACCTGGCGTTCTTCACCACCTCCGACCGCTTGGCAGGCTTCGCAGGCCTCGCTCCCGCGCCTCGGGACTCCCGACGCGTCAGCGGTAACCTCCACCGGCCGAAGCGATATCACCGCGGACTCCAACGGGTCTTCCACACATCCGCGACGGATATAGCCAACCCGTCATGGGGCCCACCTGATCTGCTGGTTTGGCACAAAAACTCGCGATCTGGTGCCGACTACAGTCCACTGGCCAGTATGAATAGTCAGAGCACTCTCCTTCCGACCCGTTGGTCACCACGGACTGGCTCGCCGCCAGCACCTCGGTGAGCCCGACGCCGCGGAGACCGTGCCCGGCAGCGGCATCTGGCTGGCCATCGACGGCGGCCGTGCCGCCATCACGATCGCGTGCCCCGCCCAGCGAACACCCTCGATAGCCGTGCACTGGCCGGATTCATCCCAGCTGACCGCGTGCTTCGACCGGTGGACGACACGTCGAACACCGGTCGTGAGCACCGTCGACGGCGACGCCCGGGCCTTCGCTGCCGCGGTGGCGCTGACCAGCGCCTTCACCCTCGCAACCCCGGCAGCCTCCTTCGGACTGCCCGAGACGAGCCGGGGCGTCGTCCCCTCGTTCGCGATCGGGCTGCTGGGTACGCGCCACACCTCGCGACTCGTGCGCGAGGTGGCCCTGAGTACTGTCCCGATCGCGGCCCGGGACGCCGCGCACCGTAACCACATCAGCGCCGTTGTGCCGGACGCCGAGTATGGCGAGCGGTGCGCCCACCGACTGCTGTCCCTGTGGTCCGAGGTCGGTGCCGCCACGATCCGTGACGCCATGCAGACCCTTGCCGACGTCGATGCCGCACCTGACCTCGCCAGGATCCGGCGGATCGCCGTCGCGGGCGTGGAGGAGCAACTGCGCCGGTTCGGTGACGGCCGAACCGACCAGAGCTATCTCACCCCCGAATAGAACGGCCCCAGCTCAACTCATTCCCCACTGCTTCTGAATCTCCCGCCGCGCGGCGGCCCGCCCGGCAGAGTGTTGTCGCCCTTGCCCAAGGCAAGCCCGTCACCGTCGAGACCATCGTCATTCCAGACCCCGGTCCCGGCGAGGTCGTTGTGGAAATCCAGGCTTGCGGGGTCTGCCACACCGATCTGCACTACCGCGAAGGTGGTATCAGCGACGAGTTCCCCTGCTCTCGCCGGCACTCGGCATCGGCGCCTTCGCCGAGAAGACGCTCGTGGCGGCCGGACAGTGCACCAAGGTCGACCCGGCAGCCGAAGCAGCGGTCGCAGGACTCCTGGGCTGCGGCGTGGTGGCCGGCATTGGAGCAGCGATCAACACCGGCAATGTAGGGCACGGCGACTCAGCCGCTGTCATCGGCTGCGGCGGCGTCGGGGACGACGCGATCGCCGGAGCCCGGCTCGCCGGCGCGGCAAAGATCATCGCGGTGGACATCGACCGCCGAAAGCTCCAGACCGCACAGACGATGGGGGCGACTCACACCGCCAACTTCCGAAACGCTGACCCCGTGACGGCCGTGCGCGAACTGACCGGCGGCTTCGGCGCCGATGTCGTCATCGACGCGGTCGAAGTCCTCCTGGCACGGCGACTGCTTGCCTTCCCGGGACTTCCCCATGCTCGTCGATCTCCACCTCCAGGGCCGTCTTGACCTGGACGCCTTCGTCACCGAGACCATTGCGCTCGGTGACGTGGAGCAGGCATACCTGGGACGTCGAGAACAACGTGTGGATCGTCGGTGACGACTCCGAAGTGACCGTCATCCGACGCCGCCCACGACGCGGATGCCACCGCTCAGGCAGTGGGAGAGCCAACACTGCGTGCCATCGTCTGCCCCCACGCGCACAATGATCACATCAACGCAGTTCCCGAGCTCGCGGCCCGCACCGGGGCACCAGAGACCGACATACGCACAGGCACGGCGAAGGCACCACCATCGGAAGCGAAGCACCGCACGTACGGGAACGGATCGTGACTCGGCGCGGGCCGTTCCCGCACGAGAAGTCGGCCGGGTAACCGTCGTACCGGATGCGGCCGTCGTCCGCGTGCGCGTTGCCCCCGGCGTGGATGCGGCGCTGCTGCGGTCCGGCACCGCCGCGGTGGCCGCCGCTGTCCAGGGTGTCCGCGGGCCGGTCAGCCGTGGCGTGAGAAGTACATGGTGGCGAGGATGTAGGTCACGCCGCCTGCCCCGCACAGCACATCCCAGGGGTGACCGCTGTGCCCGCGGATCAGTTCGGTCACGAAGCCGGCCAGGAGCACCAGCACGAGAACGTTCAGCGTGAACGCGGACGCGCGTTGGTTGATGGCTCGGCGGCGCTCGTCCGTGGCCTGACCGCGCAGCAGCGCGGCGGACTCCGACCGGCGCGAGGCCATGACGAGGATCAGCACATAGGTGGCCATGACGGCGAAGCCGCCGGCAGCCATTCCGGGGTCGTTCCGGGCCAGGAAGATCGCGATGTAGACGACACCCATGGCCAGCCCCACGGCTGGAACGGCCCAGCGCTGGCCGCGGGTGGTCTCTGGCTTGTGGTCAGTCGACATGGAAGATCTCCTCAACTGTCTTACCGAAGTACCGGGCCATACGGATCGCCAGGGGCAGCGAGGGGTCATAGCGAGACTGTTCGATGGCGTTGACCGTCTGCCGGGAGACGCCCAGCGCCCGCCCCAGCTCCTGCTGGGAGAGCCCCTTGACGATGCGCAGCTGGCGTACCTCGTTCCGCATATGTGGAAAGTAGGCTTTACATCCGGGGTGTGTCAAGTGACCTTTACATCGCTGGAGGTCTGGCGAAGGAACTCCTCGAGGTTGTCCCCTCGACCCGTCCGCGCTCTGTGGGGTGTGAACCGGCTCCGTAAGGGCACCCCCCAGGGCCGTGGATGTGTGCCTGTGCCGGCGCAATGCCCAGGCTCGCCATCGGGGCGTGCTGACCGCACGGCGCACGGAACGCGCCCGCGTGCGCAGCGAGAACGGGGACGTCCGCTGGGGAGGCAGCCCGTCAAGCCGCACGCAGCCTGACGGGCTGCCTCCCCCGGGGGGGCGCCACTGGCGTGCCCTTTTTGCCGACTGGGCGCCGCGCCACCGGGTATCGGGATGCTGCCGAATGCCGCACGTGACCGGTCGTGCCGGGCACACCTGGGGAAAAGCTGCGGTCCGCTGTCGATCCGGCCACGTCTCGTTCGACGTCCTGATGTGGGGCACCTCGCCGCACGAGGATTCGAACAGGACGATGAGGAAACACGTGGATCAGCTGCTGAGAGTGATGAACTTCAACGTCTCAAGTGAGGGAATCGGTGCCGGTGAGCATCAGAGCCTCGAGAGCCCGTTCGGTTGCGCCGATCCCGAAAGGCTGTTCGCCTGGGCTGGCGCGACGGCGAGCTGGCCCATGCGTACCGACCCCGGGGGGAGCCGTGGTCTCGATGACTACTTCACGCGGGACTTCGCACGCAACGTCGGCGCCGAGATCATGGGCCGCAACAAGTTCGGCCCCCAGCGCGGACCCTGGAACGACCATGACTGGTGCGGCTGGTGGGGCGAGGAGCCCCCGTTCCACACCCCGGTGTTCGTCATGACCCACCATGAGCGTCCATCGATCACGCTCTCCGACACCACATTCCACTTCGTCGGCGGCGACCCGATCACGGTCCTGGAACGGGCACGGGCGGCAGCGCGGGGCAGGGATGTCCGGCTCGGCGGCGGGGTCACCACCGTCCGGCAGTTCCTTGATGCCGGCCTGGTCGACACCATGCATGTGGCGGTCTCGCCGGTGCAGCTCGGGTCCGGCCTCCGCCTCTGGGAGTCGCCCGATGAACTGCTCGACCGGTTTCATCTCGAGGTCGTGCCCAGTCCAAGCGGCGTGAGGCATCACCTGTTCTGGCGCAAATGACGCGAGGGGGTGCTCCGGGATCCCAGTACGGTCGATGCGAGCGTTTCGGTACATGAACACGTAAGTTGTGGGAGGCCCGGATACGGCCCGCCGTGAGCTCAAGGCCGAACCCCTGGCCACAACAGGAACGCCCCGGGACCACGGCGCGCCTGAGCACCCCTCCACCGCCGAAACGCTGCTTGCCCGGTAGCGGGCTGCTGGGCCGGCCCGCTGCGCGGTATCACCGGCCGGTCCCAGGACGAGAGCGGTGGCCGACCGTCCAGCCGTCAGCCGTCAGCCGTCAGCGGTCCTGGCGCAGGCTGGCGCCCTGCGGTGGCAGACGCGCGTCCCGGTCGCCGTCCTGGCCGTGAACACGGCGACCGGGCTCGTGGTGTGGGTGCTGCTGCCTGTGGTGACCTTGACCGGGGCTCTGCTCGCGGCGCAGGTCACTTTGTGCGTGCTGTCGGCCACCAGGCCGCGCCGGGTCTCGGTACGGGCACTGGTGGCGATGTGCTTGCCGGCGCCGCCTGCGTTCGCAGCCGGCGGCCCCACGGGTCTGACGGCATACCTCCTGACGGTGGTCCTGACCTGGACCGCGGGCCGGTGGCGCGGGGCCCAGCAGGCACGCATCAGGGCGGAGACGCGCCGGGCGGTGGTGGAGGAACGCACCCGGATCGCGCGCGAGGTGCACGACGTCGTGGCACACACCCTGTCGGTTATGGTCATCCAGGCGAGCGCCGCCGCCGTGTTCACCCGGCAGCCCGAACAGGCCCGCCAGGCACTGCGCGCCATCGAGACCGGCGCCCGCTCCGCGCTCGGCGAACTGCGCCTGCCCCTCCGCGTGTTCCGCCCCGATGCGGAGGAAGACGCGGCGGGGGAGCAGCGGGAGCCGGGACCCTGGCTGGCGCGCCTGGAGGAGTTGGCCGAGACGGTGCGTGCGACCGGGGTGACCGTGCATCTCCACAACACCGGCGCCATCGGCACGTTGCCGACCGCGGTGGACCCGGCTGGGACACGGGACGCGACCCGGCCCGCGGACCCCTGCCCGCAGCCGCCGGGCGAGGTGCCCGGCGGCAGCCTCAGCGAGGACTGTCTCCATCTGAACGTCACCACGCCCGATGGCGCGGCATCGGCACGCCCCCGGCCGGTGATCGTATGGCTGCACGGCGGCGGCTTCACCACCGGAGCGGGCAGCTCCTACGGCGCCCACCGTATGGCCACCCGCGGCGACGTCGTGGTCGTCACCGTCAACTACCGCGTCGGCGCCCTCGGCTTCCTCGCCCACAGCGGTCTGCCCGGCTCCGGCACCTTCGGCCTGGCCGATCAGCAGGCGGCACTGCGCCGGGTCCGCGCCGAGATCGGCGCCTTCGGCGGCGATGCGCACAACGTGACACTGGCCGGCGAGTCGGCCGGCGGCTCCAAGATCAGGCGGAGAACCGCCTGATCGCCCAGCGCGCCGCACTGATCGGCGCCGAGAGCTGGCCGCGGCAGCCTCTGCTGATCCCGGCCGTTGACGCCGAGACGGGCGAGCCGATCGTGTGGGACGCGGCCGCGGGCGTCCCACTGGTGCGCGCGGTCGCCGCGTCCAGCGCCTTCCCCGGAGCCGAGCCGCCCGTCACCGTCGACGGCCGCCGCTACCTGGACGGCGCCTTGCGAGACGGCACCAACACCGACCTGGCCACCGGCGCCCATACCGTGGTGGTCATCGACCCGCTCGCCCACCGCCACCCCCGCTCCACGACCGACGGCGCCCACCTCGTGGCCGCCGATCCGGGCACGGCGCGCCTGCTGGACGCCGAGCGGAGCGACCCTGAAGCGTGGACAGCGGCCTACCAGGCCGGCAAGGCCCGGGCCGGCGCGGCAGCCGAGGAACTACGCGCGCGTTGGCGGCCCGCCACCGATCGCGGTTGAGAGGCTCCGGATCGCCCTGCGCCCGCTTCCTCGCATCTTGGACGATGTGGGGAGGCCGATATTGAGCATGGTTGCGGGGCGTCCGGCTTGGGCCGCGGCGATCGACGTGATCCGCAAGCCCGCGCCTCCCGCGCTGCTGCGCGGCCCGGCCCGGGGTCTGCGGTTCGCGGAGGCGTATGAGGAGACCGGCAGGTGCTGGCCGCGGACGCGAGCGAGCGGCTGTACTGGCGGGTGCGGGACGGGCTGGCGTGCTCAGCAGAAGTGCAGCGGGTGCGCAGTGTAAATGGGGGATCGTTTCAGCAGGGTGTTTCCTGCTGTGGGCGGTAAGAGTGGCGAGTGGCGCCGGCACCGTGCTCATCCACCAGCCCAGCCGGTCGAAGATCCGTTGAGTGGCGTGCGCTGCTTGGCCAGAGCATCCAGGTCCGCCGTCTTGGTGACTCCCGCAGCCACCTCGAAACGACTCGCGCACCGAATACATGGTCAGACTATCGCCTTGCGGATTCATCAGGTTGTGTGGTTTATCCATGGTTTGGCCGTTTCGCAGATCTTGTCTGCTGATGATCGAGGAGTGCCCGGTTGCCGGTTTGGGGGATGTGTTCGTGATCTCCGGCGTGCCTGGCCGCATGCACTGTCCGACCAAGAGAAATGGCTCATCGTGCATTTGACTCCGCATGAACGGGAGCGCCTGCTGATCCATGTCGCGGCCGACGTCGCACAAAGGCGCCGCGAGCGCGGGCTGCGCCTCAACTATCCAGAAGTGATGGCCCTGCTTACGGAGCACGTCTTCGAGGCGGCGCGCGACGGCAGGACGGTCAGCGACATCATGGACTCGGGACGGCGGTTGTTCACTCGTGATGAGGTGATGGACGGCGTCCCGGAGATGATCAAGAACGTCCAGGTGGAGGCCACTTTCCCGGACGGTACAAAACTGGTCACTATCCACGACCCCATTCCGGAGGGCGCAGAGGAGAGCGAGGTCTACCCGGGCAAGGTCGAGCACCCCCAGCCGCCCCGCAGGCCAGGCTCCCCGGTCGACTGCGGCGACTCGTCCGTAGGCCGCGACGAGATCGACGACGCGGTCTCCCGGTACGACGCGATCTACTTCAATGTTCACCTCGACGGGGATACGCAGGGCGTCAGCCTACAGAGTGACGCCACCTCCTTGCCGGGGCCGGGCAGGACGAAGATCAAGGTGAAGAACGAGTCGGACCGTCCCATTCAGGTCGCCTCCCACTATCACTTCGCCGAGGTCAACCCGGGGCTCAAGGTCGTCAGCATCCAGGTCCCTGCCGGTCAGACAGTCCCGGATGACCGCAGTCTGTGGAACTGCGAGGCGGCGAAGGGCCGACGGCTCAACATCGCCGCGGGCACGTCCGTGCGCTTCGAACCGGGCGACGAGTGCTGTGTGGAGCTGGTGCAGATCCAGGGTGATGTCACGGCCGGCGGCAGCAACACCAGCGACCTGACCAAGATCCAGGGACTGCGCGAGGGGATCGTTCGATGAGTAACCCGCAGGGACAAGGCCGTGGCCAGGCGAAGAAGCCGAGCAATGAGCTGACGCGGGCGGATTACACCGCGCTGTACGGGCCGACCACGCGGGACCGGGTCCGGCTCGCCGACACCGACCTCACGCTGGAGATCGAGGCCGACTGGAGCGGCGGTCCTTCGTACAGCGGCAGTGAGATGGTCTTCGGCGGCGGCAAGGTGATCCGCGAGTCGATGGGCATGTCGCACGTTGCCAGGGACGGACAGCGCAGCGACGGTAACGCTACGGACCACAGGCCCGTCGACACCGTCATCACGGGCGCGCTGATCCTCGACTGGTGGGGCGTGGTCAAGGCCGACATCGGCATCCGCGACGGCAGGATCGCGGCCATCGGCAAGGCGTACAACCCCGAGACGATGGACAAGATCACGAGCTTCGAGATGCCGGATCGTGGGCCCACGAAGGAAGCCTCGGCCCCGACGCCGACGAACTTCGTCATCGGGCCGAGCACCGAGGCCGTCTCCGGCAATGGGCGGATCCTCACCGCGGGTGGTGTGGACACCCATGTCCACTTCATCTGCCCCGGGGAGATCCACGAGGCCCTGGCCTCGGGGGTGACCACCCTGATCGGCGGCGGCACGGGACCGGCCGAGGGCAGCACGGCCACCACCGTGACCCCGGGCGCATGGCACATCAGGCGGGCCTTCGAGGCGCTGGATGAGTTCCCGGTCAACATCGGCCTGCTCGGCAAGGGCAGCACGATGAACGAGCACGAGCTCAACGCTCAGGTGGACGCCGGTGTCTGTGGCTTCAAGATTCACGAGGACTGGGGCGCCACGCCCGCGGTGATCGACCGAGCCCTGGACGTCTGTGAAGAGCGCGGTGTCCAGCTTGCCCTGCACGCCGACTCGCTGAACGAGTCGGGGTTCCTGGAGAGTACGCGAGCGGCCTTCACAGGCGATGGCAGGGACGCCGGGGGAAAGTTCACGAGGAAGAAGGCACGCTCCATCCACATCTTCCATGTCGAGGGTGCCGGCGGCGGTCACGCGCCGGACATGATCGAGCTGGTCAAGGAACCGAACGTCCTGCCGGCCTCGACCAACCCGACGCGTCCTTTGACGGTCAACACCGTCAAGGAGCACGTCGACATGATGATCGTGTGCCATCACCTCAACCCGCAGATTCCGGCCGACATGGCCTTCGCCGACTCCCGGATCCGGCCCTCCACCATGGCCGCGGAGGACCTCCTGCACGACATGGGCGCCATCTCCATGATGTCCTCCGACGCCCAGGCGATGGGCCGCATCGGCGAGATGATCATGCGTACCTGGCAGACCGCGCACGTCATGAAGCGCCGCTACGGGCCGCTGAAGGAGGACCTCGAAGCCGCGACGGCCCGCACGATCACCGAGGACACCAACCACTCCTTCAACGACCAGCAGCGGCAGCCGAACGACAACTTCCGGGCGCGCCGATATGTCGCCAAGTACACGATCAACCCAGCGATCACCCACGGCATCGACGGCCACGTCGGCGACGTGCAGACGGAGAAGCTCGCCGACCTGGTGCTGTGGGAGCCGAAGTTCTTCGGCGTCAAACCGCACATGGTCCTCAAGGGCGGCCAGCTCGCCTACGCGCAGGTCGGCGACGCCAACGCGTCGATCCCCACGCCGCAGCCCTACCAGCCGCGCCCGGTCTGGGGCTCCACCGGCCGCTCCCCGGGACGCAACTCGGTGAACTTCGTCGCTCCGGGCGTGGCCGACAACCTGAACGGAGACGGCACCAGCAGTAGTTCCGGTCTCGGCCTCGACAAGGACTTCGTGGACATCACCAGCACCCGGCACGTCACGAAGGCCGACATGAAATTGAACGACACAGTGCCCGACAGCCTCGAAGTCGACCACAACAGCTTCGAGGTCACCATCGGCGGTGCGACCACGACCGACACTCGCGCCGAACTCAATGGTGCGACCGTGCCGCGTTCCTACGTCAACGAAGTACCCCTGGCGCAGCGGTACTTCCTCTTCTGAGAACCACCGCCTGCCCGGCCGCCCAAGCGCCAGCACCGCCGTCGGGCCCTCGGGCGGGCAGGCCGGGCCCGCCCGCGCTCGGCACACCTTCCGACCCCGTGAAAGGCAGCCGCTCACCCATGAGCCGTGCAGCCCTGCTCCTGTTGGCCGACGGCCGCTTCCCCGCCGGAGGGCACGCCCACTCCGGAGGCGTCGAAGCCGCCGTAGCCCACCAAGCCGTACACAACACCGACAGCCTTCAGGCGTTCTGCCGCGGTCGTCTGCACACCACCGGCCTGACCATGGCCGGCCTGGCCGCCGCGGCGGCGGCCGGACTCGACCCGCCGCTGCTGGACGACGCCGCCGACGCACGCACCCCCGCGCCCGCGCTGCGCGCCGTCGCCCGGCGGCTCGGCCGGCAGATGATACGCGCAGCCCGTGCCACCTTCCCCTCCGAAGACCTGGAACGGCTGGCCGCCGCACGCCCCCAGGGCGCCCACCAGCCGATCGTGCTGGGCCTGGCAGCCAGGGCCGCCGGGCTCACCCCACTGGACGCCGCCTACGCCACCGCGTACGAGAACGCCGGCGGCCCGGCCACCGCGGCAGTGCGCCTGCTCGGCCTCGACCCGCTCGACGCCTCCGGGCTGCTGGCTCGTCTCAGCTCCGACATCGACGCCGTCGCCACGGCTGCCGCCCAAGCCGCGGACCGCGTCACGGCCGAGGGCATCGACGCCCTGCCGTCGGCGTCCTCTCCGCTGCTGGACATCACCGGTGAACAGCACGCCGCCTGGACTGTCCGGCTCTTCGCCTCCTGAAACCTTCCCTTCTCACCTGGAGTTCTACGTGCACCTCGACCACCCCGTGACCATGCCGCAGCGCCACACCCACAGTGCCGGGCCGCTCCGCGCCGAGGGCAGCCGCCGAGCCCTCCGTGTCGGTCTGGGCGGGCCCGTCGGCTCCGGGAAGACTGCCAGCGTCGCCGCGCTCTGCCGCACCCTGCGCGACCGCTGGGCGATGGCCGTCGTCACCAATGACATCTACACCCGCGAGGACGCCGAGTACCTGCTGCGCGAGGCCGTGCTGCCGCCCGAGCGGATCACCGCGGTGGAGACCGGCGCGTGCCCGCACACCGCGATCCGCGACGACATCTCCGCCAATCTGGAGGCGGTCGAACACCTGGAGCAGACGCTTAATCCCCTCGACCTCGTGCTGGTCGAGTCCGGTGGCGACAACCTCACCGCCACCTTCTCCAAGGGCCTCGTCGATGTGCAGATCTT
Source organism: Streptomyces rapamycinicus NRRL 5491 (assembly GCF_024298965.1). NCBI lineage: Bacteria > Bacillati > Actinomycetota > Actinomycetes > Kitasatosporales > Streptomycetaceae > Streptomyces > Streptomyces rapamycinicus. The sequence continues at coordinate 12,369,919 of NZ_CP085193.1, forward strand.
CGTCATCGACGTCTCCAGCGGCGACGACATCCCCCGCAAGGGCGGCCCCGGCATCACCATCGCCGACCTCCTCCTCGTCAACAAAACCGACCTCGCCCCGCACGTAGGCGCCGACCTCACCACCATGGCCGCCGACGCCAAGCGGCAACGCGGCGACCTCCCCGTCATCTTCACCAGCCTCACCTCCGACGACGGCATCCGTGAGGTCGCAGACTGGGTCACCGCCCACCTCACCGAGTGGCACGCCAAGGCGGCCGTATGAGCCCCGCCGCACAATTCGCCGAACACCGGGCAGCGTTGACCGGAGCCCCCTCCGGCCTCGACGAGCCCGCCGGGCACCCGGACGGGGTGCGGGCCACGGCCCGCATCCACGCCACCTACAACGGACGCGTCACCACGCTTTCCCAGCTGCGCAGTGACGGCCCGTTCCACCTCCGGCGCATGCGCACCAACGGGAACTCCGCCAGGGTGGGGATCATCGGTGCGATGAGCGCCCCCCTCGGCGGCGACCGGCTCACCATCGGCGTCACCGCCGGGGACCGGGCCGTGCTGGAGGTCACGACGGCTGCTGCCACGCTCGCCCTGCGCGGCCCCACCAGCGCCCCGGCCAGCTACGACGTAAGGCTCACCGCCGGGGAACACACGAGCCTGCGCTGGCTGCCCCAGCCGCTGATCAGCGCCGCCGGCAGTAACCTCCGGCAGACCTATACCGTCAACCTCGCCGCCACCGCCCGGCTGTTGCTCCGGGAGGAGCAGCTCCTGGGCCGGGCCAACGAGGAACCGGGTCACCTCGTCAGCCGACTCCTGGTCCACCGTGCCGGAAGACCGCTGCTCGTCCAGCGGACGGCATACGGGGCCCCAGAGCCCGGCTGGGACGGCCCGGCCGTCTTGCACGGACACCGCGCCGTCGGCCAACTCCTGCTCGTCGACCCGGAGATGGGAATCCGCCGCGGCCCCGTCCTCCTCGGCGAGGACTCCCGGGACGGGTGCGCCGTCCTCGCACCGCTGGCCGGCGGCCCGGCACTGCTCGCCACCGCCGTCGCACCAACTTCCTCGGGCCTGCGGGAACTGCTCGACGAGGCCCTCGTACACGCCCTCCACAAGTAACGCGGGTGGCCCGCCGCTCCTTGGCGGGCGGTCGGCCACGCTGGCGGGCCGGCCCCAAGCATCCACGCCCCGCGCCGAACCAGGGACCTCGCCCAGCGAGCCCGCTCCCTTCCCGCACGAAGTGCAGCGCTGCTGCTCGCGCTGTCGTCGGTGGGCGGGGGGTGTGCCGTGGCGCCCCCTTCGCCCACCCCTGCTCGCCCACATGTCAGCACGCCTGCGAGAGAGAGCAGGACCGAACGTGACCGTGCCTGTCAACGACCTGGGCATCTCCTCCCCGGGCCGGATCCACCCGCGGGTCGACCAGATCGGCTCGGGATTGGACGTGTGGGCCGTGCGAACCGGTCCGGCAGGGGGTGCGGCCCAGCGCGCACGCCTGCGCGCAGCCGGCTTCCACCGCATGGCAGCCCGCATGATCCCCGACGCTCCCGCCGCGGACGTGGAACGGCTGGCCCAGTGGATCACCTGCTCTTCCACCTCGACGACGAGCAGGACGAAGGCCCCATGGGCCGCTCCGAGACGGCGGTAAGCGACACGTACGCGGCGCTCACCGCCGTCATCGAGGGCCGCCCGCCGCATACCCACCGAGCGTCGCCTTCTGTCCTCACCGCGGTGGCCGGCCTGTGGCCCGCCACCGCATTCGGGATGTCACACCGACATCGCTTCCGCGACCACCTCCACCGGCACCGGGACGCCTTCCCGACCCAGATCGCGCACCGCGGCCACGGCGCATGGACCAACGAGCTGCTGTCCCTCCCACGGGAGGCAGCGGCGGGGGAGACCACGAACTACGTCATCGTCCTGAAGCATGCGGCAGACTGCGGCCTTGAGGCCGCCGTACGGCAGGTGACCGACCGCATGCAGCGCCGGCGTCGCAGATGGCCACCGCACGCCGCGGGCCGCACCACGTCACCAGGACTCCGCGCCCCTCCACCCGGGCTTGTGTCGCCCAGGTCGCCCACACGATCTGCACCATGCCCGGCACCCACCTCGCCTGGCTCCAGGAATCCGGCCGCTATCCGCCGCCCCTGGCCGACGCTGATCCTCTGCGCTTCGACTGCGCAACCCGCCGGTACGCCACCTCCTTCCACCCCGCGGCCCGCCCACGAACCCCAGCCCCATACGAATACCAGCAGCCGAATGTGCCCGACCGACGAGAGCAATTGTCAAGACCTGTGGATGGGAGCCGCGCCGACCCATTGGTGGTAGGCGTCTACGTCGACGTTGCTGCCGCACACGATGGTGACGACGTGTCGGTCGGCGAAGCGGTCACGGTCTTCGAGGATGGCCGCGATGCCGAGCGCGGCCGACGGTTCGACGACGAGGCCGGCGTGGTCGAGGAGCATCCGCATACCGGCGATGATCGACGCTTCCTGGACCAGGACGGCGTCGTCAGCGACCAGGAGGAGGTCGTCCAGGACGGCCGGGATGGGACACCGGCCGGCGACGCCGTCGGCGATCGTATTGGTCGAGTCGGTGGTGACGACGCGCCGCTGGCGCCACGAGTGTGTCAGCGCCGGTGCCCCCAGCGGCTGGACGCAGATCACCTCGACTTCGGGTGCCAATGCCTTCACCACATGGCCCACGCCGGTGGCCAGCGCACCGCCGCCGAGAGCGATCAGGACGGTGTCGAACGACGGTGCGGTGTCCACCAGTTCCAGGCCGATGGTCGCCGCGCCCTCGCAGGTTTCGATGTCCAGGCTGTCTTCGACCAGCCGGATGCCGTCGTACCTCGCGATGGCCGCCGCCCGCTCGCGAGCCATCTCGTGGTCGCCGTCCACCAGCTCCAGCCTGGCGCCCAGTGCGCGGATGCGATCAAGCTTGGCCCGAGTCGCAAAGCGGGATGCCACGACGGTGACGTCGAGCCCCCGGCCGCGGCCGGACCAGGCGAGGGCTTGGCCGAGGTTGCCCGCGCTGGCGCACACCGCGGCTCGCGGGCCATTGTCGGCGAGCAGGCGCGCGACTACCTCGGTGCCGCGGGCCTTGAAGCTGCGGACTGGGTTCGCGGTTTCGAGCTTGATGCTCACCGTGCACCCAAGGCCGGGCTCCAGCGCCTCGCAGCGGTACAGCGGAGTGTCGAGAAAGACCGGGTCGATCACCCGGCGAGCCGCCCGGATCCGAGCAGTGTCGAGACGCGTCTCCTGCACAGCACAGCAGCCTAGCGCCACCGGGCGCCGGTCCATGAGCAACTGTCAGGAGTTGCAGGCCGGTTGAGGTGTGTCACGCTGCGGCGGGCTCCTCGGGATGTTCGACGAGGTGACCGTTCTCGAAGCGGGCCCCGTTGCGGACGAGGGCGACGAGGTGGGGTGCGGTGACCGCGCGCCAGCGGCCCTGGGCGGACTCGACAAGCTTGAACACCATCGCGAGGGCCGCTGCAGGGCTGCCGGCCCCACGGGTGACCTTGGTCCTCAACTTCACGGTGCTGAAGGTGCTCTCGATGGGATTTGTCGTGCGCAGGTGCACCCAGTGCTCGGCAGGAAAGTCGTAGAAAGCGAGGAGCTCGTCAACCTCGTCGGTGACCTTCCTGGCCGCTTTCGGCCACTTCGCTCCGTAGGCGCGCTCGAAGCCCTTGATCGCCTTCTCCGCGTGGTCGCGGTCCTCGGCGTTGTAGATCTCCTGCAGGGCCTTCTTCGCTCCGGGTTGAGCCGACTTCGGTAGCGCGTTCATGACATTGCGGGTTGTGGACCCAGCACCTCTGATGCCTGGCCTGCGGAAACACCTCTGCGAGGGCCCTCCACAGGTCCATCGCGCCGTCGCCGACGACGAGTTCGGCCGTCGGGGCGCACACCCATCAGGACCAGGACGCAGGAGTGGGCCTGGCCGAGGCGGACCTTGGGGTGGACGCCGTCGGCCCACACGTAGACGTAGTCGGAATCCGACAGGTCGCGGGCCTGGAAGGCGGTGTGGTCGTCGGTCCTATGCTTCGTCAGCCGGGTCACCGTCGCCGGTGAGAGGCCGGCCGTCGAGCCCAGGAACTGCTCCACGGCGGGCACGAAATTCCCGGACGACAGTCCGTGGAGGTAGAGCAGGGGCAAGACCTCGCTGATCTTCGGGGACTTGCGGCACCACGGCGCGAGGATCTTCGACGAGAACCGCTTGCGCTCACCGGTCTCCACGTCGACGCGCTTGTCGTTCACGCGGGGCGCCTTCACCGCGACCGGCCCGGCGGCGGTGGTCACCGCCCGTTCGCGATGATGGCCGTTGCGGACCACCAGACGACGGCCGACCTCGTCCCGCTCACCGGCCAACTCAGCTATGTACTGGTTGACTTCGGCCTCCATGGCCGCAGTGAGCATCCGCCGGGCGCCCTCGCGGACGATGTCGTCCATCAGGGATCCGGTCTCGGTGGTTCCGTCGTTGTTGACTACGCTGAGCATGGGCGTGCCTTCCCAACCCGTGCTGCAACGCGGGTCTACTCGGTGACCGCCTGCACGGATGCCGCAGCTTCGATCGAGATCCGTTCCGCTACGAGCTGGATGGCAGTAGTCCGCGGGCCAGGGTGAAGGCGGCCGTAGCGGTGGACAGGAGGGCGTTGATCCTTCCGAGGACGCGAGCCGTCCTGTCGGCATCCTGCGCCTCGACGGCCGCGGCCAGGTCGTCGGCGTACTCCCGCGCCCTTACCGCCTCGTCGGACGTCGCGGTGTCCGCGTCCGTGCGCAGGGCGTCGATCAGTTGCTGGTGGGGAATGTCAGGCGCGTTCGCCCGGTTGCCGTAGCCTCCGTGGGCCACCGAGTGATGGCTGTTGACGTTGGCCACGACGAAGCCGCCCGGTCCGGTGGAGATGTGCACCCCTTCGCCTCCTGTCCAGATGAACTTGCCCTCGTACTCGGTCCAGCCCTTGTGCGTCACGCTATAGCTGCCGAACCGCCAGCCCTCCACAACGATCATTTTGTGCTTGAGCAGCTCGGCCAGGATGCGCATGACGTCTGCCCGATTCCATCCTCGCTCGGCGAAGTAGTCGGTCATCATCACGCGCCGCCCCGAGTGCGCCGCCCGTCGGCACATCTCGCGGAATGCCTGCCCCTGATAGATTTCCAACTTGCCCGGGGCGACCGACGGCTCCGGCAGCCGCCGCCGGTGCACGACTGTGCGGATCCATACGAACAGTGCGTAGACCAACCAGCAGATCAAGGCGATCACAATCAGCACCGGTGTCGGCTCCACGCTCGTCAACCTCCCCCGTTGACCCCGAGCCAACACATTTTAGGACTTGTTGGCGCGTTGTGGAATCGGTGCCGCCAAAGCAAGTCGGATGGCGGCCGCGCGCCGTGGGCGTCGTCGGCGCGGGTAAACGTGCGGATGCCACTGCCACTCACCGGCGGGTGGCCAGGGCATGAACACCGGTGTCCAGGATGCCAACAACCTGGGCTGGCGACGAAGCCGCGCTGCCTGCCGACTACCGCCGGATCCTGGCGATCGTGCGGGCTGTCGGAGGGGGTGTGCAGGTCAAGTCGGTGGATGAGGAATTGGGGCTTGAGGTGGGGGTGCGGGGGAAGCTGGAGCCGCTGCGGGCGAAGATGACCAAGCTCGCCGATCGTGGCTGGCTGCACAAGCGGCCTGACGGGAAGTTCACCGTGCGCCTGTAGCGGTGCCGGACCGGGGGCGGCAAGGGGGTAACCAGCAGTGAATCTCTCCTGGTCCCGCTTGCGTGGGATCGCCGCACCGCCTCGGCCCGGCTCACCACGGCACCCACCAAGCCCGTCCCCTCGAGGACACCTTGACGAGGCCCGTGATGGGACAACGGGACCAGCCCTGGTGTCCCACCCAACGTCATTACCGGTCGCCGGGCTGATCCACAGCGTCGCCCCGCTGCTTCCTCGCCGAGCTGAGGGCAGGTAGTGCCGCGTCGCTGTTGCCAGGAGTTTCGCCAATCGGCCTGGGCCGCCGCCAAGGATCTGCCTACATGAGAATGTCATCACCGATCTGCTCGATCAGGTGCGCGAGGAAGGCCCGCACCGCCGCGGGCAATGCGCGCCGCGCCATCGATTGGATCTGCATGCTCCGGCGGCTCAGTTCCGGGTTGTGGATGGGAACGATCGCCAGGCGGTCTGCATCGAGCCGCCGCCGCACCGTCAGCGGACCGACCAGGGTGACCCCACCGCGTAGCTGCGCGAAACTCTGTAGCGCACCCGAGTAGTTGCTGACGAGTGCGGGCTCGAAGCTCAGCCCCTCCAGCGCGACGCAGACGTCGAAGAGTTGCCGGATCGTGGTTCCCTCGTCCATCAGCGCGAGCGGGTACTCCAGCAGGTCCGCGAGCTCGACGTACTCCCGGTGCGCCAGCGGATGATCGTCGGGCATCAGCGCGTAGATCGGCTGCTGCTGCGAATACTCGACCTTGATTCCCCATTCCGGTCCGAGGCTATAAGTGACGGCCAGGTCCACCGTGCCGTCTATCACCTGCCGCGTCGCCGCGGTGGGGCCGGTGACATTCAGTCGGAACCGCACCCCCGGATATTTTTCCCGAAATGCGGTGATAGCCGCCGGCAGGAAATCGCGCGCGAAACCCTCGGAGCTCGCGAGTTTGACGGTACTGCGGTGCAGGGCCTGGACGCCGTGCACGTCGGCGAGCACCTGCTCGGCCTCGAGCGCGCTGCGCCGGGCGTAGGCGGTGAGAATCTCGCCCGCCTCCGACAGCACCATCCCCCGCGGCTGGCGCTCGAACAGCGGCGCCCCGACGTCCTGCTCCAGCTTCGCGATCTGCCGACTGATCGCCGACGTCGCCACGTGCAGGCGCTCCGAGGCCTCGCTGATCGAACCGGTGCGCGCGACCTCGAGGAAGTAGCGCAGCGACGTGGGCAGGAGGTGCATTCCGAGAATGTACTCCAGTGCGAAGCGCGTCCGCTGAGGGTGGTGGTGGGGAAGCCGCCGACCGTAGCCGTTGCCGCCAGGGCAATACACCCTTCGAAAACGTGCAATTTCCCGCTCTATCGCCGCCCTATCCCGCTCCGTAAACTCAGCACACCGGCCGGACGCATTGTAAATCGCACGTTTCTCATGTTAAGGGTAATGATGACCCGTGCTGCCGTGATCGATTGCGCCACCGAATACTACGATTCCGGGGAATTCCTCGCCGACCTCGGCCGCCGGGTCGCGTTCGCGACCGAAAGCCAGGACCGGGCCGGGGCGCGGACGCTGCGTTCCTACCTCACCGACGAGCTGGCCCCTGCGCTCACCGGCCGGCTGGGCTGCGAGGCACGCGTCCTCGACAACCCCGCCGGCGACTACCCGCTGCTCGTGGCGACCCGGCACGAGGGCGATGAGATGCCGACGGTGCTGGTCTACGGCCACGGCGACGTCGTCCTCGGCGAGCCGGAGCGGTGGCGGCCCGGCCTCGATCCGTGGCAGGTCGTGGTCGAGGGCGACCGCTGGTACGGCCGCGGCACCGCCGACAACAAGGGCCAGCACACCATCAACTTCGCGGCACTCGAGCAAGTGCTCCGCGTGCGCGGTCGGCTCGGCTTCAACCTCAAGGTGCTGGTCGAGACCGGGGAGGAGTCCGGCTCGCCGGGCCTGCGCACGGTCTGCGCCCAGTTGCGGGACGAGCTCGCCGCCGACGTGCTGATCGCGTCCGACGGGCCGCGCGTGGCCGCGGAGCGGCCGACACTGTTCCTCGGTTCACGCGGCTCCACCCCGTTCACGCTGCGGGTCGACCTGCGTGAGGGCTCCTACCACTCCGGCAACTGGGGCGGTCTGCTGCGCAACCCGGCGACCGTGCTGGGGGCGGCGCTCGCCTCCATCGTCGACGCGCGGGGCCGCATTCTCGTCTCCGGTCTGCGGCCGCGGGAGGTCCCCGAGAACGTCCGGGAAGCCCTGCGCGACATCGCGGTCGGCGGCGGACCGGACGATCCGCCCGTCGACGACGGCTGGGGCGAACCCGGTCTCACCCCGGCCGAGCGCCTCGTCGGCTGGAACAGCGTCGAGGTGCTCTCGCTCGCCGCCGGCAACCCGGACACCCCGGTCAACGCCATTCCCGGCAGCGCCCACGCGCACTGCCAGCTCCGGTCCGTGGTCGGCACCGACGTCGACAAGCTCGGCGTCATCCTCCGTACCCACCTGGACGACCACGGATTTCCCATGGTCGACGTCGAGGTCGGCCCGACCATGCCGCCGACCCGGACCGATCCGGACGACCCCTGGGTGCACTGGGCGCTCGGCTCGATCAGCAGCACCACCGGCGCGGAACCGGCGCTGCTGCCGAACCTCGGCGGCAGCCTTCCCAACGACGCCTTCGCAGGCGCGCTCGGGTTGTGCACGCTCTGGATCCCGCACTCCTACCCCGCCTGCGCTCAGCACGCCCCGGACGAGCACCTGCTGGCCCCGGTGGCGCGGGAGAGCCTGCGCATCATGGCCGGCCTGTTCTGGGACCTCGGCGAGGACTCTCCCGTGAGGAGTCACCCATGACCACACGGACCGTAGCCCCCGAAGCACCACCGGTGAAGGTGCACCGCGTCATCGTCGCCGCGTCCATCGGGAACGCGCTGGAATGGTTCGACATCCTCGTCTACGGCTTCTTCGCCGCGACGATCTCGGAACAGTTCTTCCCCACCGCCGACGAGACCGTGTCGCTGCTGCTGACGCTCGGCACGTTCGCGGTGGCCTATGTGGTCCGTCCGCTGGGGGCACTCGTGCTCGGCGCGTATGCCGACCGTGCTGGGCGCAAGCGTGCGCTCATGGTGTCGATCCGGCTCATGATGGTCGCGACGCTGCTCATCGCGGTCATGCCGCCGTACGCGACGATCGGGCTCGTCGCACCGATCGCGATCCTGATCGCCCGGCTCCTCCAGGGCTTCTCCGCGGGCGGGGAGTTCGGCAGCGCCACCGCGTTCCTCATCGAGCACAGGCCCGAGAAGCGCGGCTTCATGGCCAGCTGGCAGTTCGCGAGCCAGGGCTTCGCGACGCTGCTCGCGTCGGCGTTCGGCACGGTGCTCACGGCCACGCTGTCCGACGCGCAGCTGGAGTCGTGGGGTTGGCGCATCCCGTTCTTCTTCGGTCTGCTGATCGGCCCGGTCGGCTACTACATCCGGCGTTACGTCGGCGAGGCCGGTGAGTTCGTCAAGACCGCGGACCAGGAGCGCGCGCCGGTGAAGGAGACGTTCCGTACCCAGAAGGACCGCATGTTCGTGGCCATGGGCGCGCTCGCCGTGTCCACCGCGATCAGCTACTTCATCACCTACATGCCCACGTTCGCGGTGAAGGAACTGGACCTGCCGGCGTCGACCGGATTCGCCTCCACTCTGGTCACCGGGATCGTGCTGACCGGCCTGACTCCCGTGGTGGGTCACCTGTCGGACCGGTTCGGCCGCACCCGGATCATGCTGATCTTCGCGGCGCTGATCCTCGCACTGGTGTACCCGAGCCTCGCGTTCCTGGTCGCCGCCCCGGGCTTCGGGGTGATACTCGGCGTGATGTTCCTGGTCGGCGTGTTGAAGGCCGGTTACTTCGCCCCACTGCCCGCGATGATGGCGGAGCTGTTCCCCATCACCAACCGGGCCACCGGCCTGGCGGTGAGCTACAACATCGCCGTGATGCTGTTCGGCGGCACCACACCGCTGATCATCGTCTGGCTCGTCGATGTGACCGGCAGCAAGCTCGCGCCGACCTTCTACCTGATGTTCCTGGCCGTACTCAGCCTGTCCTGCGTGGCGTTCGCGCGGCGCAGGCTCGACATCCACTGATCGGAGATATCCCTTGTCCCTCAACGACTTCGACCGCTACCCGCTGCTGTTCGGCCCGTCGCCGGTGCACCGCCTGGAGCGCCTGACCAAGCACCTGGGCGGCGCGGAGATCTGGGCCAAGCGCGAGGACTGCAACTCCGGCATCGCCTACGGCGGCAACAAGACCCGCAAGCTGGAGTACCTCGTCGCCGATGCCCTGGCGCAGGGCTGCGACACGCTCGTGTCGATCGGCGGCGTGCAGTCCAACCACACGCGCCAGGTCGCGGCGGTCGCGGCCCGGGCGGGGCTCAAGTGCGTGCTGATCCAGGAAAGCTGGGTCGACTGGCCGGACGCGGTGTACGACAAGGTCGGCAACATCCTGCTGTCCCGGCTCGCCGGAGCGGACGTGCGGCTGGTGAAGGCGGGGTTCGGCATCGGGTTCAAGGAGAGCTGGGAGCAGGCGATCGCGGAGATCGAGGCAGCGGGCGGCAAGCCCTACGCGATCCCCGCCGGCGCCTCGGACCACCGGCTCGGCGGGCTGGGCTTCGCGAACTGGGCGTTCGAGGTGGCGGAGCAGGAGCAGCAGCTCGGGGTCTTCTTCGACACCATCGTGGTGTGCTCGGTCACCGGCAGCACCCAGGCCGGCATGATCGCCGGATTCGCCGCGCTGGGCGGGCGGCCGCGGCGGATCCTCGGCATCGACGCCTCGGCCAAGCCGAAGGAGACCTGGGACCAGGTGGCCCGGATCGCGCGCGGAACCGCGTCGCTCATCGGCCTGGACCGGGATCTCACCCACGACGAGATCCTGCTCGACGAGCGCTACCACGCGGGCACCTACGGCATCCCGGACGACTCCACCATGGACGCGATGCGGCTGGCCGCACGGACCGATGGCATGATCACCGACCCGGTGTACGAGGGCAAGTCCATGGCGGGCCTCATCGACCTCGTCACCCGAGGCGAGATCGCCAAGGACGCCAAGGTGCTCTACGCCCACCTCGGCGGGCAGCCGGCACTGAACGGCTACAGCGCCCTGTTCGGGTAGGCGTCAACCGGAGAGCGTCGGTGAGGTCTACCCGTCCTCACGGCCCGCCCCGGGCGGAGATCGCGTGCCGGCAAGGCCTTTCGCGCGGTCAGGCGCCGAGCGTCGCCGCTCGGGACGCAAGCATGGCAAGAAGAACACGGCGAGGTGCCCTACCGCGATCCCTCGATACCTGGTGGCGACTGACCGTGGCAGCGGGAAGGGGGGCCAGCCGCCGGGGCCGGGCTTCCGGGCCGCCGCGGTCGCCCACCGCTGCGACGGCACCACGGATGAGCTGAGGTGCGACCTCGCCGCGGCCTACCCGCCCGAAGCAGGGCTGACTCGCTGGCTTCGTACGTTCCGGCTCGTACGCGGCGCGGACGACGACGAGCGCATTGAGATCGGCGACGCCTGGGACTGCTCCGCCCCACCGGGCTCACTGGCGCTGCACCTCCTGGCCGGCGGGGATGTAGCCCTCGCGAACGGGGGCGGCCGGGCCGTCGTCAGCCCGTCGGCCGGGCACGTGGGCTGATCCTGGGCTGGGACGCCGTGGCGTTCACCGCCTCAGCGGAGACGATCCCGCTCCCCGACCTGGCCTTCACCCGCGTGTGGGGCCCGGCGATTCACCGGCTCATTCTCACCGCCCGCCGGTCCGCGACCGAGGGTGAGCACATGCTGACGGTGCGGCCGAATTCCGGGCGGGTGTAGTAGTACTTGCCGCCCACGGGAGACGGAGGGCACGAACCGGCGGGCCAACCCACAATTGCTGGTCCCGCCGCAGTGAATAATGCGCCAAACGCAGGCTGACGGGTGCGACTGGGCAGCGTTTCCTGCGGGGTTGGGGCGTTGAGGACGAGACCCAGACCGGCAAGCTGGTCCTCCTGGCTGGTGCGTGGGCCGGCCCGCGACGTGCTCGCCCTGCTTGCAGCGTTGGGTCACCGGCAGCCCAGCTCTACTGAGCCGAGGCGATCGATGGTCGCGGTGACGACATCCCCGGGCCTGACCGGGACGGCGGCGGTGAGTCCGCCGGAGAGCACGATCTGTCCGGCGGCCAGGCCTTCGTCCTCGGCGGCGAGCTGCCGGACGAGCCAGGCGACCGCGGCTGCCGGGTGGCCCAGCGACGCCGCTCCGGAGGCGGTCGCGACCACCTCACCGTTCTTCTCCAGGAGGACGCCCACCAGGCGCAGGTCGACCCCAGGCGTCGTGACCGGCACCCCGACGACGAACCGGCTCGCCGAGGTGTTGTCCGCGACAACGTCGGCCATGGTGAAGCCGTAGTCCACGAATCGGGAGTCGAGGACCTCGATACCGACGGCGACCCCCGACGACGCGGCGACGACATCGGTCGCGGTGATGTGCGGGCCTTCGAGGTCCCGACCCAGAGTGAATACGATCTCCGGCTCGCAGCGAGGCTGGATGAGCGCCGAGGTGTCCAGTGGCTCGCCGAGGTCCACTGCCCCCGTGGCCGGCAGGAAGCCGTAGATCGGGCTGTCCACTCCGACCTGGGCTTGCTTGGCACGTGAGGTGACGCCGAGCTTCCAGCCGGCGATCTGCCCGGTCGCGGACCGTAGCTCGCGCTGCACTCGGTAACCGGTGGGGATGTCGAGTTCGGGGAACTCGTCGGTCAGTTTGGTGATGGCGGTACGATCCGCAACGGCCTTGCTCAGCCGGGCGGCCAACTCGCTTACGTTCACGCTCATGCGGTCCTCACCGTCACCGGGCCCAGCCGGTCGAACTCGGCCCGGAACACGTCGCCCGGGTTCATGGGAAGGGCCGCGTGCAGCGCGCCCGTCAGAATCAGGTGCCCGGGCTCCAGGGCAACCCCGTGCTCGCCCAGGGTGTTCGCCAGCCACGCGACGACGGCGACCGGGTCTCCCAGCGCGGCGGCGCCGGCGCCCGTGTCGACCAATTCGCCGTTGCGGGTCAGAACCATCCCGGTCAGCCGGGGATCCCAGCTGTTCGGACCGTCGCCGAGAGGCACGATGCGGCTCGAGGTGGCCATGGCGCCGTTCGACGCCAGGTCGGCGACGGTGTCGGCGAGTTTGATCCGCCAGTCCGCGATCCTGGAGTCGATGATCTCCATCCCGGCCACGGCACCCGCGATGGCGGCCCGGGCCTGGGTGACGGTGACACCCGGGCCCTCGAGCCGGTCGCCCAGAATGAAGACGATCTCGGCCTCGACCTTGGGTGCCACGAACGCGTCGAGCGGGACCGCGTCCCCGTCGCGGTAGACGGTGGAGGCCAGAACCGGTCCGTAATCGGGAGTGTCGATGCCGAGCGCCTTCTGCATCGGGGCAGCGGTGAGCCCGACTTTGTGCCCCACGACCCGATCGCCGTCGGCGAGCAGGAGACGCACGAGCTCCTGCTGGATGGCGTAGCCGTCGTCCATGCCGAGACCGGGTTCGGCGTCGGTGAACGGCGGGATGGCGGTACGGGTGCGCCGGGCCTCGTAGAGAGCGTGGGCCTTGGCCGTCGTATCGGTCATGTGGTCTGCTCCTCGGCCAGCGCGATGTCGATGTCGATGATCATGTCCTCCTGGGTGTCGACGTAGCCGCGCTCGCCGCAGCGGCGCGCGATGGCGTGCGCGGGGACCTTGTACCGCTCGGCGTTCTGGTGACCGTGGTAACCGACCCAGGCCTCGTCACCGACCTCGGCGACCAGGGCCTCGAAGCGAGCGCGCGCGTCGTCCATGAGCAGAGCGCCGGCGGAGTCGGTGACGTACCGCGCCTGGCGGCCGGCGTCGATCATGATCGGGGCCTGCTTCGCCAGGTTCTCCGGGTCGGTCATGTGAGCCGTCATCAGGAACCCGGCAGTCTCCGTGCCCAGCTCCCGGGCCACGGCGAAATGCTGCGGGGAGACGTCGGCCTCGGTGCGGTGGGTGGCCTCCATCCCGGCGGTGTCCGGCGCGCGGACCGTGTCGCGGACTTGGGTTTCGGTGAAGGGCTCGGTGCCTATGTTCCCGGGGCCGACTATGGCCGCCGGGATCTTCTGCTGCCCCATGGTGGGACCGTCACATCCTCTCGATCGGGTTGGGAGAGAGCGCCCCGCTCAGCGGAGCGCGGGAAACCTCAGGGGCGACGAGTTCGCGCAGGTGGGCGTACATCCGCGAGGGATCCGGCTCCAGGCCGGTGAACAGCCGGAAGGCATCGGCGGCCTGGTGGGCGTTCATCCGGCCGCCGTCGAGGAAGACCGCGCCCGCCTCGGCTGCGGCCGCGAGCAGAGCGGTGTGGAGCGGCCGGAACACGATCTCGGCGACCCAGAGGTCGGGCCGCAGGCAGTTGCCGGGCACTGCCTGGCCGGGGTGATCAGCCATCCCGACCGGGGTTGCGTGCACGACCCCGTGCGCGTGTCCGAGCAGCGTCGGGAGCTCGGTGAGTCTGCCACCGCGGACCCGGTACGGGTCGAGGTCGGCGGCCAGGCGAGCCGCCCGGTCCGGGTCGGCGTCGACGACGTCGAGTCGCTCAGTACCCAGGTCGAGCAGCGCGTAGGCTGCCGCGGCGCCCGCCCCGCCCGCGCCGACGAGGACGACCCGGTCCAGCGGGGCGCCCGCGAGCCCGTCGACGAGGCCGCGCCGGAAGCCGGTCCAGTCGGTGTTGTGGCCCGCGAGGCCGTCCTCACCGATGACCACGGTGTTCACCGCGCCGATCGCCGCCGCATCAGGGGACAGGGTGTCCAGGTGCGCGAGGACCAGCTGTTTGCAGGGATGGGTGATGTTGAGGCCCCGGTAGCCGGCATCCCTGGCTCGTAGCAGCAGGTCGCCGATATCGCCCGGAGAGGCCCCCAGGGCGTGGAGGTCCCACAGGTCGTAGCGCAGCTCATGGCTGAGCACTGCAGCCTCCCGCTCGTGCATCACGGGGGACAGCGAGAACCCGATCCCGCTTCCGATCAGGCCCGTCAGCAGAGTCGTCACGATTCCCCCTCGGGGTCGGCCGAGGCGAGCACGGGCTCGATGTCGTCGATGCCCACCAGGCCGACACCGGGGATCGCCTGAAGCGCGGCGGCGCGGTTGACGGCGATCCCGGTTCCGATGATGCCGGTCCGCAGCGCGCTCATGGGGCGTCCTTCCGTACGAGGGCACGGTCCAGCGCCTCGACCCCGTAGACGTAGCCCTGGATCCCGGCTCCGACGAAGACTGCCTCGGCGATGTCGGAGACGTAGGAGTGGTGCCGGAACTCCTCGCGCTTGTGCACGTTGGTGATGTGCACCTCGGCGATGAGCAGTTCGGAGGCGAGCAGTGCGTCACGCAACGCCACGGACGTGTGGGTGAACGCACCCGGATTGATCACGACGCCGTCCGCGCTCCCGCGCGCCTCGTGGAGCCGGTCGACGAGCGCGCCCTCCCAATTGCTCTGCAGGAAGTCGGCTTGGTATCCGAGCGCCTCCGCGCGTTGCGCGGTGATCCGCTCGACGTCGGCGAGGGTGTCGGCACCGTAGAGGGCGGGCTCACGGATCCCGAGCATGTTCAGGTTCGGGCCGTTCAGGATCAGCAGGCGGCCGTGCCGCATGGAGGCTCCTCACAAGGTGGTGGTCACGCGGGCTGCGGGGGCCGCTGCGGTCGTCCGCGGGGTGCGTCCCAGCTGTTTCAACGGCACGTGGGCGGTCTCGCGGCCTGCGAAGGCCGCCGCCGCGGCAAGCACGCAGAGCACGGCGAGCAGGATCGCGAGCGGAACCCAGCCGAACGCCCCCGTGCCGATCATGAGCGCGGCGATGGTGGGCAGGAAGCCCTGGGGCACGTTTGCGAACTGGGTCGAGACCGCCAAACCGGTGTAGCGGACCCGGGCATCGAACATCTCCGCGTACAGCGATGGCCAGACACCGTTCGGCGCCGCGTAGCACACCGAGCCCAGCAGGACTGAGGCGAGCACGACGAGTGACCAGTTCGAGGTCGTGATGGCCCAGAAGTAGACGAACACCGACGCGGCGCAGCCCAGGGCGCCCACGGCGAACACCGGGCGGCGGCCGATCTTGTCCGAAAGCTTGGCCCACAACGGGATCGTGACGACCTGGCCGATGTTGGAGATGACGATCGTCCACAGCATCGAGGAGCGCGAGATGTTCCACTGCTCCACCGCGTACCCCAGGCCGAACACCGTCACGGTGGTGGAGATCGTGGCGTAGAGGTGGCAGACGACGATCCGGAGGAACGAGCCCCAGTAGTGGCGAATGAAGACCATCAGCGGGAACTTGACGACCTCCTGGCTCTCCTTCATCTCCTCGAAGGCGGGCGGCTCCTCCAGCGTGCGACGCACGATCATCGCGACGATCACCACGATCGCGCTGGCCCAGAACGGCACCCGCCAGCCCCAGGAATAGAGGGCCTCGGTCGGCAGGGCCGCGACCGGGATGAAGGCCAGTGTCGCCACGACCAGCCCGGCCTGGGTCCCGGAGAGAGTGAAGCTGGTGAAGTAGCCGCGCCTGCCCTCGGGAGAATGCTCGAGGGTCATCGAGCTCGCGCCGCTCTGCTCGCCTGCGGCGGAGAACCCCTGCGCCACGCGGCACAGCACCAGCAGGATCGGTGCCCAGACGCCGATGACGGAGTAGCTGGGAAGGCAGCCGATCAGGAAGGTCGAACCGCCCATGGTGGCCAGCGTGAAGATCAGGACGCGCTTGCGGCCGATCCGGTCGCCGAAGTGGCCGAGGAAGAACGAGCCGATCGGCCGGGCGATGTAGGCGACCGCGAAGGTCGCCAGCGCGGCCAGCGTGCCGGTGGCCGCGCCGGCGTCGGGGAAGAACACATGGCTGAAGACCAGCGCCGACGCCGATCCGTAAATGAAGAAGTCGTAATACTCGACCATGCTGCCCAGGAAGGAGGCGAGCGCGGCCTTCTGGGGTGTTTGGCCCGTTGTCGTCGTATGGGACACGAGACACTTCCTTGTGTCAGGTTCGAGCTGGATTTTGTGACGGATTCACGCCGGAGGCGACCGGGAGGTCCGCGGATCAGCCGTTGAGAACGGCGGTGGCCGAAGCGAAGGCCTGCCGGGCGGCCTCGTCGACCGGCAGGGCGCGGAACCACGGATCGTTTACCTCGACCGACCAGGGGCCGGTGTAGCCGAGGTTGCGGAGCTCCGCGACCAGCGCGCGGACGGGGAGCTCACCCCTGCCCGGCAGTAACCGGGTCGAACGGGCCTTGCGCAGCATGTCCGGGTCGTCCGGGCGGACCCGGGGACCGTCGTTGAGCTGGACGCCGACGACTTCCCGGGCGTCGATGTCGTGGAGCACGGCGGCGTCGGCACCGGTGGCGAACCAGTGCCAGATGTCGATCATCACGCCCGCGTTCGGCGCCCCGCTGCGCCGGACCACGTCGAGTGCCGCGGGATAGTCGCACAGCGCGCCCCAGGCGAATGCCTCCACCGCCAGGGTGACGCCCAGCGGGGCCAACCGGGCAGCCAGCTCGGCGAGGCGGTCGGCCGCGCGTCCGGGATCGGCCGGCCCGGCGGCGAACTCACCGGAGGTGACCCGGAGCGGCCCCCAGGCGCGCGCAGCCTCAGCGAGCGTGACCTCGGCGTCCGACGGCGCCGCAACCGACTCGGCGAGCGCCCACCCACCGAGGAACTCGGCCTCGGTGACGGCGAGCCCGGCATCGGCGGCCACGGTGCGCACGGCACCGACCCCGCCGTGCGCCGCGAGGTCGGCGAACTGCACACCGAGCCCGGTGAATCCCGCCCGCGCGGCAGCGGCGGCCCGCGCGGCGAAAGGAGTGCGCGCGGGATCGGTGAACCCGGCCCCGTGCAGCGTCACATAGCTCGCGGTCAGCCCGGTCACGCGGACGCCCCTCCGAACGGCGGGGTCGCGTGGGTGTGGAACGACTCCGGCACGCCCAGGCCCCACGCGGTGCCGCGGCCTTTCGACTCGGCGTCCCACGTGACGGTCTCGAAGTCCGGCGCGAAGATGTGGATCCCGCCGGTGAACACCTCGACGCGGTTGCCGCCGGGCTCGTACACGTAGAGGAAGAAACCTTGAGTGCGCGAGTGCTTGGCGGGACCGAACTCGATGAACACGTCGTTCTCGAGGAAGACGTCGGCGGCGCGGATCACATCCGAGGTCTCGGGCACGGCGTAGGCCAGGTGGTGCAGTCGTCCGGTGGTGGGGGCGGGTTCTTTCGTGAGCGCGAGGTCGTGGGCCTTCGTCATGACCGAAAGCCAAGCGCCGACCTCGTCGCCCCCGGCGGGGACGAGCCGCTCACGCAGCTTGAACCCGAGGGCCTCCTGCTGGAAACGGCTCGCCTCGACGACGTCCGGCACCAGCAGGTTGATGTGGTCGATGCGCGCGGCAGCGGCACCCTTGGGGGCGAAGCGCTGCGGCTGGTTCGGAAGGGCCGGCGCCTCGCCGGGCGGCGGCACGTACTTCTCGGTCTCGAAGTACACCTCCTGGACATGCCCGCCGACGCCGGTGTAGCGGTAGGCCTTGCCGTGGCCGAAGTCGCCGTCATGCCAGGCGCCCTCGACACCGTGCTTCTCCAGCGCCGCGACCCGTCGCTCGAGGGCCTGCGGGCTGGTCGCCCGCCACGCCACGTGGCCCAGACCGGCCTCGGGGGCGCCCGTCAGAGTGAGTGAGGTCAGGACGTCGTCGTTCCAGGCACGCAGGTGCGCCCGCCCGGGGTCCTCGCCGACGAGGGTCAGCCCGTAGACCTCGGTGAAGAACGCGACGGACTCCTCGGGCCGGGGCGTGAGCAGCTCGGCGTGGCCGAGCTGGGCGATGGCGTAGATCGGCTCCGGGCGGCTGTTCATCGCACCGTGCCTTCCTCGGCGATGGCCTTGGCTTCCAGCTCGGCGACGCCCTCCAGGATGGACGGCGCGTGATTGGCGATCGAGACGCCACCGAAGAGGTAGGCGAGGTTGATCGCAGCCTGAAGCTCTTCCCAGCTCGCCCCGGCCCGCCGGGCCGCATGTCCGTGGATCTTCGCCGCGTCCCGCAACTGCACCGCCAGCACTGCGAACAGGATCAGCTGGACGGTCTTCTGATCCAGCACATCGGTGTAGGTGACGAGGTTGCAGACCTTCTCCTGCGCGAGGAGCAGCTCTGGGTTCGTCCGGGCCAGGCTGTCGAAACGGGCCTGGATACGCGGTGGCACGAAGCCCGCCATCTCGCGGTAAGTCTGCAGGTAATGGTCGATCTCGTGCTGCTGCTCCGTGGTGGGGGCCGCGCCCTCGGCGTCCCGTGTACTGCCAGTCATGGGTGACCTTCCCGTATCGGTGGCAAAGGTCACGGTCGTGGCTGCGGCAGGTGTGGCGAAAGTCTGCGTTCCCATTGAACGGGAGTGCAGAGCGGAAAAATCAGGGATGGGAGCGAATCTGCTGGTCACGTAGCGCGCGGGAAATGGAGATGGCGGCGGTGCGTACGGCGGGCGCCAGCCGTTCCGGGCGTCCACCAGTGGTGTGCAGGACGACATCCAGTGCCGCGACAACCGCTCCCGAGGCGTCTTGAATGGGCGCGGCGACCGACAGTGACCCCAGTGTGAGCTCCTCGTAGGCGAAGGCGACGCCCGTGCCGCGTACGTCGTCGAGGACCCGGACGAGCCGGCCGGGTTCGACGATGGTGTGTCGGGTGAAGCGTGTCAGTGGCGCCGCCAGAACCTTGGCCTGCACCTCTTTGGGCGCATGAGCCAGCAGCACCTTGCCGACCCCGGTGGCGTGCAGCGGCAGGCGCCCGCCGCGGCGCGACTTCACCAGCAGCGCACCGGACCCGGAGATCTTCTCTATGTAAAGCGCCTGACCGTCCTGACAGACGGCGAGGTGAACGTTCTCCTTGGTCCCCTCGAACAGGTCCTGCATGACCGAGAGGGCGACGTCGCGCAGCGACTCGCCGCGAGGGGCGAGCGATCCGAGCTCCCACATGCGTAGCCCGACCCGGTAGCCGGCACCGTCACAGCGCTCCAGCCCGCCCCACGCGACGAGCTCGGTGGCCAGCCGGTGCGCCGTCGACAAGGGCAGCCCGGTGCGGGCGCTGAGCTCGTTGAAGGTGAGCTCAGGGGAGTCAGGGCCGAAGGCGTCGAAAAGCGCGACGACCTTGCTCGTTACTGAGCGCCCCGGAATCTCGGCCATGGTTCCTCCGTTCACCGCTTGAACCGGGGCATCTCCAGAAACGCCGTTCACTGGACAGGCCTGTGTCACCCGCAGCTCTCGCCATAAGGTGGGTGTTCCAGCTGCGAGCAGCCCGGCGGGTCCATTGGAATGCTGCGGTGACGCTGGTGTCCAGAGTCTCGCTCAAGACGGGGGCGGGCAGGGATGCGGCCGGCGCAAGCAGGTGGCGCCGGGTTCGGCGTCGGTGAACGCGGTCATGGGCCGTGGGCTCTTCCTTGTGCGGGAGGTGGTGCTGCGGGGCAGCCGGGGTTGATGTCGACGGACGCCTCGCAGGCATGAGGAGGTGGTCCCACCCGGGGTCGGGGGTGGGGTCAGTGGGCGGCGAGTGCTGCGCGGTGCTCCTGTCGGTGCGCGACGGAGGAGGCGGGCGTGGCGCTCGGGTGTGCCGGTGCTTGGTAACCACCAGGGGGCGGGAGGGCAGTGCGCCATTCATGACGACGCGCGCGTCCTGCTCTGAGGAAGCTGCGCTGCGGCTAGTGCCGCATCAGGCAACGTTCACCCCGTCGTGAGGTATTGCCCGGTTGCTGTGCTGGGCGGCACCGGACCGTCAGAATGATCACGTGGCTGAGCGTGTGCAGGTCCGTGAGATCGATGATGACGAGGGCAGACGGCTGCTGCGGATCGTCCGCCGGGGCGTCCTGGCCGTTGGACGGCGTTCGTCCTGCACGACGTCTTCCGGTACCCGTTCGCCGAGATCGCCGACGTTCTCGGCCGGACCCCCGCGGCCTGCAAGCAGCTGGCGGCCTCCGCCCGGCGGCGGGTGAGCGTCGCGCGCGCTCCGGTGACGGCGACCGGCCAGGCCGACGTGGTGAGGCACGTCAGAGAGGCATGGGAGACCAAGGACATCGCAGCCCTCGTCGGTCTCCTCAACCCGGCCGCCGTGATGACCGCCGACGGTGGCGGCATGGTCCGGCACCGTCCTGCGCCCGGTCGAGGGCGGCGCGCATCGCCCAGTACCTGGTCGCCACTGCCGATAAGGCTCCTGGGCTCGAACTCCTGGAGCGGTCGGTCAACAATGTGCCGGGCTTGGTGGCCATGCGCGCCGGTGCCGTCATGACCGTGGCCTCGTTCGGCGTCTCCGACACAGGGGGCGTCACCCGGATCTGGGCGGTCCGCAACCCGGAGAAGCTGCGGCCGTGGGCGCGGTTGCGTCCGAGCACCTCGCAGACCATTTCGTCAGGAGTTCTCGGGAGCAGCCTGCCAGGGGCGTCGGCGGGCCGCCCCCGTGGCATGCCGTCGGAGGTTCGAGGCATGCCATCGGCGCGTTCTTCAGAGCCGACGCAGCTTGGTGGTGAATACATAGCCGGCGACCTGGTCGCCGAGCTTTATCCCGTCCTCGGCATCCCACGGGAAGTGGACCCCCAGCCAGACTCGGCTGTAGGCGTCATCGCGGGCCGCTGAGCTGAAACTCTCGAAGTGTCGCTTCTTCACCGGAGACTGCGGCTCGTCGGTGGTCAGGTCGAACGCGATGGCGTCATTGTCGAAGTACCGCTGCAGGATGCCCGCCCAAGCCGCCCCGAACGTGGCATGTCCCGACGCCCAGGCCGGGAAGCATGGGGTGACGTTCACACCCTTCTGGTTCTTCAGTAGAGGCTTCCACTCGGGGTCCAGTCCGCCCTCGCGGATCGCCGACACCGGGCGCCACAGATCGATGGCCGTCAGGTATTTCACATCACGCACGGCGATTCCCGCGTCCGCCAACGCGATCGAGACCAGAGCGAACAGCCGTGCGTTCTGGTAGGTGTTCAGGCCGCGAACGGTCGCGATGTCCCGGGTCGCCTGCAGCAGCTGCCCCGGAGGCTTGTAGGTGCCGTCCAGGTCATTGGCCCAGAACCAGGCCGCGGCCTCCTGGGTCGCGGTGCGGTTGACGACGGGCGTCTTCGCCGTCGGCTTGTCCGCTCCCGCCGAACGCGCCGCCTCGACTTGGGCCTTGTAAGCATCGCTGGCCAGGAGTTTCTCGTAGGTGCCGTAGAGGCCGGGGGTGTCGGGACGGAACTGCGATCCGGAGGTGAGCGCGAACGGCTTGACCAAGCCCCAGTACGGTGTCACGGCCTGACTGTGCTGTGCGCAGGAGGGGTCCGGCATGTCGGGGTAACTGGTCGGCCGCCATGCTCCCGGCTCGAACGTGCCCGCGTACACACGGTCGTCGTCCGAGCCGTCACCGTTTCTGGCGTCCATCATCTGCGTCACCATCTTGTTGACGACGGTGACGTCGAGGATGTCGAACTCGGTGGGCTCGGTGCCGAACCGCTCCCGGAACTTGGCGTCGAGGAATTGGGTCTGGTTCTTGCCGTACAGCTTGAGCAGGATGTTGTACGCGGTGCGGCCGATCACCCGTTCTTCCTCGTCGGGTCCCTCAAGGATGCCCGCGTACTTCTCGGCGTGGATATAGGCTTCAGAGGTGATCTTTCCCTTCCATCTCAGCTGGTAGGAGCTCTCCGCGTCGTAGATCGCGGCGTTCAGCATCGCGGCCGAACGCGCCATCGGACCCGGACCTCCGCCCTCGCGTCTGATGACCTGTAACAACACGTCGTTCCAGTAGTGCACGGGATCAGCGATGGGACGCGGGGGAAGAGCGGCGTAAGCGGGCTGGGGAGCGACCGACAGGACACTCCCGGCGGCGGCGAGAACGGCCGCGGCGGACAGAACCTTTCGCCACGCCGCCTTCCGGCGGCGGATCATTCCATGAGGCAGAGGCATCGCACGGACTCCTCGTGACGAACGCTGGGGAAGCCACCCGGTCCGGGGCGGCGGCGAGAGCACCCCGCGCCCCGCACCCGGTCCACAGGCCGTACCGCATGGAATGGCTCATACCGGGCATGCGCATGCCCGAAAATCCTCAGGGCCGCCGCCCTTGGGCCAAGCCGGGAATGCAATCGGTGTTGGACGATCCCTGGACGTGCCAGAGGCCTCAGTAGGCTTGTGCAGCCGCTGCCGAAGCTGAAGCAGTACCTCGCGTATCTGCCCGAGGGGCCGGTCATCGACTGGGCGGCCCCGGATCTGGAGCGGTGGCTGGAGCCGATGCTCGCGTACGTGAAGGGGCAGGGAGCGTTCTCGGTGAAGATGAGGCCGCCCGTGGTGGCGCGCCGATGGAGTGCCGAGACGGTGAAAGCAGCGATCCCGACCCGCGGGCCCGGCGACTGCGCGACGTCGAAGCGACCACGCATGAGCCGAAGGCTTGCATATCGACGACCGGCTGCGCCGGATGGGCTGGCGCCAGAGCGAGGCCGGTGGCGAGGACGGCTTCACCGTGGGTCAGCCGCGCTACGTCTTCCAAATTCCCTTCGCCGGACGACCACTCGAGGAAATCCAGCGGGGCTTCAACCACCAGTAGGGACGAAACCCCCGAGCGGGACCGGTTCCTCCCCCTCCCACTGACCTCCTTCCAGCGCATGTGGACCGCGCTGACAGCCGAGGACCCCGACCGTATGCGCCTTTGCCTTGCCCACCACGAGGGTGAGGTCCTTGCTGCGGCCACGATGCTGACCGTCGGCCGCCATGTCTGGTACTCCTACGACGCCTCGACCAGCCGCAAACGCGAAGTCCAGCCGAACAACGCGATCCAGTGGCGGATGATGTCCGACGCCCACAGACTCGGCGCGGCCGTCCACGACTTCCGGGGCATCACCGACACCCCGGAAGAGAGCAACCATCTGCTGGGCCTCCTGCGGTTCAAGGTCGGCACCGGCGGCGAGGCCGTCGAATACCTCGACGAGTGGGACTACCCGCTCAACACGATGCTGCACAAGGCTCTCGGCTTCTACATGTCCCGGGCTGACCCGCTGTCCGTACCCCCGTGCCGACCGCTGTTCGGCCGCAGACCCCGTTCCTCTCCGCTCAGGCGGAGGTGCCCCGTCCAGTTCTGTGGTGTCGATCGGTACCAGCCCTACGGCAAACTTGGCAGCATGGTGAGTCTGCACGTCCTCACGGCAGGTGACTGGCCGCTGTGGTGGGAGATCTTCCAGGCCACCACTGCGCTGGCCTGCTTCCTGCACGTCCCCCACCCCGCCGCGCGCCTTTCGGCGCAGGACCGCGGAGGCAACTGGCAACTCCCCGAGAACCCGGCACTGACCGGCGCCGTCTGAAAGCGACCGCGCAGTTCGCACCGACGGCCGCCACGGCCACGCCCGACCGGCGGTGCGGACTGTGGCAGGACGAAGGCTCCTGTCCACTGCTGGTCTTCTCCGGGCCATTAGCGGTGCCGCAGACGGGGCGGCGCTTGGGCCTGAACGGGCGGAGGTACTGATGGCTCCTACTGCCGTGGTGGCCGTCGCAGGTTGGCTGGGATCGATGGTCGTGGCGGCTCCATATGCACCTGTACCGAAACCAATTTCGGCGGCAACCATGGAGAAGCGGGTCGTGGACGGGGCAGCGCTGTCACGGTTCCTGAGCCGGGAGAATGTCCAGGCCGCCGAGGTCAACCAGCCCGCTCGCGCCACTCGTCGCGAGCGCGGCAAGGCCGACGCCGTCGACGCGGAGGCCGCCGCCCACACGGTGCTGTCCGGACGCACGGTCGGGGCCGTGCGCCGCCGCAGGTAGTTCGTGAGGGTCGGGTGGTAGCAGACCTCGGGTCCGGCGGTGGCGGCGCTCTTTGTCAGGAGCAGCACCGCCGAGGTGGAGGCCAGGGTGGCCAGAACGCGCCGAAACCATGCGAACGCGATCACAATCGGCTCTCCATCAGGCGGAACAGGGCATGGGTAGCGCGGTCAGGGACGCTACGCGCGAGTTTCCGGGCAACACCGAATCGGCGTCCAGCATGAAACCGACATTCTGCCATCGGGTTCGAGGTCTGGCTGCCCCAGCGGGGCTGGAACGACCGGCTGGTCATGTTCGGCAACGGCGGATACAGCTCGGCCATCGACTTCGGCTCCATGGGCCGTCTGCTGTCCGCCGGATACGTCACCGTCGGCACGGATACCGGTCATACCGGCGATGACCCGGACGTCTTCATGCAGGGCGCGGCCAACCCGGAGATCATCGTGAACTGGGGGCACCGTGCGGTGCACGAGTCCATCGTGAACGCGAAGCGAGTGGTGAAGGCGTTCACCGGTGCGAAACCGAGCTACTCCTATTTCGTCGGCTGCTCCATGGGCGGTCAGCAGGCGCTGATGGAAGCACAGCGATATCCGAACGAATTCGACGGCATCGTGGCCGGGGACCCTGGCAACAACCGGATCAGCCTCAATGCCGGATTCCTCTGGCAGTACCTGCGGCTTTTTTCAGGATCTCGATCGTCTTCTGCTGCTCGGCGTTCTGCCGGCGCAGCCGTGTGAGCTCCTCACGCTCGGCGCTGGTCAGCTAGCCTGGCCCGCTCTCACCGCGGTCGATCCGGTCACGCTTGACCCAGCCGCGCAGGCTCTCCGGGCTCACCCCCAGATCCCGCGCGACCTCCGTGATCGTCTTGCTGGAGGAACGGGCCAACGCGATCGCGTCCCGCTTGAACTCCTCCGAACACCGCTTCGAGTACTGACTTCCCACCTGGCACTACTTCCTCTGGAACCTCGTCCCAGTCTCCAGGTGTCCACGATCAAGGGAAAGCTTCAGAGTCCTGGTCAGCGAGGGCCTGCGCTACCCACGCCGGAACGGGGCCAGCATCATCTACCTGGCCGAATCCGAAGTAGCCGCCGCCTACCAGGACCGCTTCGCCCGCCGCCTGATCGCGCACGGCGGCTCCGAGCCCGCGAAGGCCGAATGGGTCGCGTGCGAGCTCCATCAGAGCGGTGCCGGCGCCTTCGCTGCGATCGCCGCCAACCGCACCGACCTCGCCCGGCCTGGCCGGGTGGATGAGAACACGACTACCAGCCGGATCGATGACGAGGACCTGGTCCTCGACATCTGGTCCGGACTCCGGTTCCTGGCCCGCCACGCTCGAGACCGGTCCGCGGCCGGAGGCATCGCCACGGTCCAGGCGACCATCGTGCCTGTCACCGCTGACCTTCCGGCCGAGCTGCACCAACCGCGGAGCCACGGCGGCATCCTTGGCACTCATCAGGTGACGGAGCCGCCTCAGGCGATGTCCGTCTTCGATATCGACGACCTTGCCGAAGACGGGTCGGGCCTGATCGCGACCACCTCCGTTCTTGCCGCAGGTCTGATCCAGCACTTCGGCTTTCCGGAGACGCTCCAGATGAGCACGCACGGTGTCATCCGGACCCAATATTGGAGTTCGCATCGCTACGCGCCCGTCGACGGGACGGTGGATGGTCATGTCGATCAGGATCGTCGCGTAGGTCCTGCGGCGGCGCAGGGCGAACTCGTCGACACCGAGGACGGGGATGAGGCCCGGCTCCGGGGCGGGCAGTGTGCGGATCAGCCGGAGCAGAGTGTTCTTGCGGGTCGTGATGGGCATGCGTGCGGACAGGCGGGTTCCCGGACGGCCGCCCAGGAACAGTGCCACGTCGGTGAGCAGGGCAGTGAGGGACTGCGTCCTGCGGGCGTGGCGGCGCGTCAGCCCCGGTATCTGCTCGGCGGAGGTCCGATGGGTGCAGGAGGCGTTCTCGCAGACGAGGCGTCGTGCCCGCAGCTCTGTCCGCACACGCCTGCTGGCGACGGGACGGTCGGCCAGACACCGCTCGTAGTAACAGTGCACCCGTGATGATCTCTGTCTGCACTCGGGGCAGGCCGCCGACGCAGCCCGGGACCGTACGGTCACACACACCTCGACGTCCGTGAGCATCAGGCGCTCGACCTCCACATCCACACCCGGGAAGAGGAGGTCAGCCACGCGCACCGCTTCGTCCACACCCAGGTGATCCCACCTGCCCAACGACGACAGCCACCCCCAGATCGGCGACAGAGCCCATAAAGTGATGCGGATTTGTATCGGTGACACGCGCCCCCGGGTTTACCGGGCAACCGCAGGACACCGACGTAACGACCAGAAAAAGCGCGCCCATCCGACTGAACCGCTCCGGGATCAGTGGAGGCTCTGTGCGTTGACTCCAGCCGCCGGTTGGCGCTGGTGTTGAGCGTAGTAGTCGGCCGGTGCACCGGATCCGGCGTGTCCTGCCCGGATTGCGGCACCTGGTCGGATCGGGTGCATGCCTCTTACCTGCGGTTTCCTGTGGACCTGCCCAACCCGGGGCAACGTGTGGTGCTGTCCCTGTTCCGCCCGTCACCAACTGGCTCTGCCGGGACTTCCGGTGATCCACCCGGCCCACTGTCCCGACCATCCGCAGAAGAGTGACGGCTCTCCCGGGCCGCCGCGGCCGAAGTCGGCCGACGACGCCGAGGCCGCCTTCCTCGCGCGAGGCGATCAGGCCGGGGCGTGCCCGACTGTCCCGTCTGCCCGGACCTCGTCAGGCGCGACGGGTGTGCCGCGGGAGGCAGCGATGGCCAGACAGACCCGATCACGTGTCATCGGCATCGTGTCGAGCCGAACCCCGGTGGCGTCCCGCACCGCGTTGGCCAAGGCGGCAGCGACCGGGAGGAAGGGGCTCTCGCTCATCGACTTGGCGCCCAGGGGACCGAGGGTGTCGGTGGTGTCGGCGAAGTACACCTCCGTCCGCGGCACATCGGCGAACTCCGGGATGCGGTACTCGCGGAAAGTCGCCGTGGTGACGTGGCCCTCCTCGTCCATCACCAACGACTCGTGCATGGCCGCGCCCAGGGCCTGCGCAACACCGCCCTCGATCTGTCCACGGCACTGCATCGGATTGACGACCCGGCCGGCGTCGCCCGCTTGGACGCTCATCAGGATCCTGATCTCACCGGTACCGGTATGGACCGCGATCCGGAAGCCATGGACGTTGAAGGCGACCGAACGCGGAGAGCCCTCGCAGGTGCCGGTCGCGCGCAGCTCCCTGCCGGCGGCCTGGGACACCGCCCCGAGCTCGGCGAGCGGGATGCGCACACCGTCGCAGCACACCTGGTCCTCGTCGAGCTCACCGGCTGACCGTTCGCCGCCCACGTGGTCGGCAGCGGCAGCGATGATGCTCTCACGCAGTGACTCCGCGGCACGGGCGGACGCCAGGCCCGCGACCACCGTCCCGGTCGAGCCGAACCCTCCGGTGTCGTAGCCGACCTGGTCCGTATCACTCTGCGCAATCAGAATCCGGTCGGGACTCGTATGGAGCACGCTCGCGGCGAGCTGCTGGTGCACGGTCGTCGTGCCGGTGCCGAATTCGACGCTGCCAACGGCCAGTTGGTAGCGGCCGTCCGGCAGCAGTCCGATCCGCGCCTCGGCTCGATGCCCGTGGGGCGGACTTGTAATCATCATCGCCAGCGCCGTCCCCTGCCCGACGAGCCATTCCTCGCCCGGCGGCGCCTGAACGTCGTTGCCGCGGCGCAATGCCGTGTCGACGAGGGTCAGGCACTGGTCGAGGCCGTAGCTGCCGATCTCGACGTCATCCGGCTCGGTGCTGAAGCTCACCACGGCGTCGCCCGGCCGGATCACGTTACGTTCCCGGAAGGCGATCGGGTCCATGCCGAGCGCGCGGGCGAGTTCATCCATCGCCGACTCGACGGCGAAGACCGTCTGGCTGAGCCCGTACCCGCGGAAAGCGCCGGAGGGCATGTGATTGGTGTACACGGCGTACCCTTCGACCTTCTTGTTCGCACAGCGGTAGACGGCGATCGACTCGTTGCACGAGCGGGAGACGGTGCAGGCGTGGTTGCCATACGCCCCGGTGTCGGAGACGACCCGCAACTGCACGGCCGTGAGCGTGCCGTCGCGCCGTGCGGCCACCTTGACGCGGACGCTGACCGGATGGCGGGTGACGGTCGCGGTGAACTCCTCCTCCCGCGTGAACTCCAGCTGCACGGGGCGCCCGGTGCGCAGCGCGGCCAGCGCGACGACGTCCTCGGTGAGCATCTCCTGCTTGGCCCCGAAGCCGCCGCCGACACGGCCGCACACCACCCGTACCTTCTCCGTGGGCAGGTCGAGGAGGGTGCACAGTGCCTTCCTGGTGAGGAACGGCACCTGGCTGCTCGTCCGTACGGTGAGGCAGCCGGACTCGTCCAGCCAGGCGATCGAGGCGTGGGTCTCCAGATGCGCGTGTTGGATACGTTGGGTGACGTAGGTGCGCTCGCACATCACATCGGCCTCCGCGAAGGCCGCCTCCACATCGCCGATGTCACCGTGCACCTGATCGGCGATGTTGCGTTTCGCGTGCGCGATGTACTGCTCGGTCGCCTTGTCGCCGTGGAGCACTGGGGCGCCCGGCGCCATCGCCTCCTCGGGGTCGAACACGCTCGGTAGCAGGTCGTAGGTGACGGCCAGCCTGCGGCAGCCCTCCTCCGCGGCTGCCACCGTGTCGGCCACGACGGCCGCGACCCGCTGCCCGGCGAACCGGACGACGTCGTCGAAGAGCCGTGTGTCGGCGGGATCGCCCTTAGGGTCCTCATGCCGCCCCGTCGAGTACAGCTGTGGCGGTGAGTCCTCGTGGGTGAGCACAGTGTGCACACCGGGAACGGCACGCGCGGCGCTCGTGTCGATCGCCGTGATCCGCGCGTGCGCGTGCGGGGAGCGCAACAGCTTCATATGCAGCAGGCCATCGACGGGGACGTCCAGGGTGTAACGGACCGCTCCCGTCACTACCTGCCGGCCGGCGGGCGCCGGCAGGTTCCGTCCGAACGGCTCCCCTCCCGGATCCTGCTCCACCCGTACGATCCCGTGGACGGCGTCCTCGACCGAACGGTAGCCAGTGCACCGGCAGAAGTTCCCCTTCAGCGCCCTGGGGAGATCCTGCAATTGGGCGGGGTCGAGTGCGGCCACCGTCGTGATCATGCCCGCTGTGCAGAAGCCGCACTGGAAGCCCTGGGCGGACAGGAAGTCGCGCTGGACCGGATGGAGATCCCCGGCGCGGGCGAGTCCTTCCACCGTGGTCACCCGATGGCCGGCCGTGCGAAACGCGGGATAGAGGCAGCTGTGCACAGGCTGCCCGTCGACGTGTACGGTGCACGTGCCGCAGTCGCCCGCGTCACAGCCATTTTTCACCCCGAACCAGCCGAGATCCCGCAGGTAGCTCCGCAAACACTGCCCGGGGCGCGCTGGTTCGCTGAAGATCTCACCGTTCACCTCGATCTTCATCGGCCTCGCCCACCGAGTGATGACAGTTCTGACCGAATCTCCTCGGCGAACCGGAGAGTCATGTGGCGCCGCCACGCCGGTGCTCCGTGCACGTCCCGGTGGTAGAGCTCCGGCGGGATCGCCTGGTCGAGGGCGGCGTGAAGCTCGCCCGGCTCGGGTATCCCGCGGAAAGCCAGCCGGACCGGACGCACGGTCGATGCGGTCACTGTCAGCACGAACGCACCGTCGTCGGGTGACCGCCTGCCGATGACCAGTGCGGCGGACCGGCCCTGCGGGGCCGGCGAGATCTGACGGAAAGCCGTGTGACAGCGCAGCGCGGACGCCGGCAAAGTGATCGAGCGCAGCAGCTCACCGGGTCTGAGTACGTTGCGCTGCGGACCAGCGACGAAGTCGGTGGCCGTGACCTGTCGGTCGCCGCCTTCGCGGGTCCAGATGGTGCAGACGCCGTCGAGAGACGCCATGAGCGAGATCATCGAGCCGGCAGGCAGTGACAGGCAGAGGTTGCCGCCCACGGTCGCCTCGTTCCAGACCTTGAACGAAGACAGCAGCGCCTGACGGCACTGGTCCAGGAGCGGGGTCGCAGTCCACTCCGCGGGCGTCGGGATGTCGACGAGTCGCGCCAGCGTGCACGTCGCGGCGATCTCCAGCCCGTCGGCGTCGGTCTTGAACGGTGCCCAGCCGAAACCTCTCACATCGATGAGGCGGCGCAATTCCGGTTGTGGCTCGGAGAACAGCCACGTGCCGCCGGCAAGCCAGGCGTCGCCCGCCTGCCACACCGACTGCTCGGCACGGGTAGGTGCCTCGACGACCGTCTCGATGGTGTTCAGATCCATTCGGAACCCTGAGCGCGGGGGAAGGGTGTCAGTACGGATGCCGCTGAGCCTGTCCGTCCACGCCACCCCAACGTGAGGTGCATCTGCTCGACGGTGATGCTCCGCGCGCTGCGGGCTTTCCGAAGTCCTCATGCTGAGGGCATCACCGAATTCGTTGTCCTCGGTGCCATTCTAGTCGCCGCTGGAGTAGAGGGCGTCGATCCGCGACCAGTAGAGGGCGCGTATGCGCATCGGGCAAAATACGCCACTGGTGCAGACCGCGGATCCCGCGTGAATACGCTCCGTCCGCGCCAAGCAGACCACCGACCGGTGGCAGGCCGAGTACGCCCTGCGCGTCGGCGTGGAAGGCGCGATCAACCAGGTCCTCGATGCCACGGGCCTGCGCCGAACCCGCTACCGCGGCCTGTCGAAGGTCACCCTCCGGCACGCCTGCTCCGCGACCGCGATCGGACGCACTTCCGCGGGGAGCCGCGTATCGAGCTACGCAAACACAGCACCTCAGGCAGGTTGCCGCCAAGCGCAGGTCACTTATGGTAAAGGAGCCGGAGCGTGACTATCTGATTCAGGACCGACCAACATTTACCGAATGCCGTGTTTGCCGGCCGGTGAGACGCGCGTTCACAGTGGCCGGTGCAAGGTGCTGAAAAACAGGCCCACGCTCGTCTGGGCAAGATCAACCGGATGAGCCAAACCAGCAGCGTTACGGACACGATGGCTCTGCCGCCACCTCGAACCACACCGTTTTTCCCCGGCCGCTGGGCGAATTGCCCCAGCGGTCTGCCAGTGCATCCACGATGAGCAACCCGCGGCCGCTCTCCGCAGGATCGCCGTCCTGTAGGGGCGAGGTGTCCTGCCGCGCCGGGTGCACGTCACTGTCCCGCACCTCGACACGCACACAGTCCGAGTATCCGCGCACACACACATGCACGTCGGTGGCGGCATGAATCAGCGCATTGGTGACCATCTCGGATACCAGTAGCTCCATCTTTTCGGCTACCTGACCCAGCTCCCACTCATGCAGCCAGCCATGGACGGCAGAACGAGCGCGATGAGCACCTCGCAAATCATTTTGCGTGATTTCAAGCTGACGAATGCGCGCATGCACAGGAGGGCCCTCAAATTGCAGCAGCAGCAGCGCTGCGTCATCGGTCATGCGATTGCTGCGGCGGCGGATCAGCTCGTCTGCCAGAGTTTCCAACTCATCAGCACCGGAGGATTTAATGGCGGCCTCCATGATGTCCGACTGGGTTTCCTCTTGACTGATCACTCCATCGGTGTGGAGGGCCAGCAGTGTGCCCGGCCCCAAAATGGCCTCGGTCACCATATATGAGCTATCGGGATCGACTCCCAGTGGCACACCTATGTCCAGGCCGGAATTGGAATTCCAATAGCAACCCGCGGGATCACGGATTATGGGCGGTTGATGTCCGGCGGTTGCGAGCTGAGTGACGCCGGTATCCAAGTCGATTTGCATGCATGCACATGTGCACATCAAATGACTGCTCTCCCAGAGAAAGCGGTTTATTCGCCCCAGGATGGTGCCGGGGTGGTGGCCCTCGGTGGCGTAGGCTCGCACGGCCGCCCGGAGCTGGCCCATCACCACAGCGGCCTGAATGTCGTGCCCCTGGACGTCACCGACCAGCGCGGTGACGCTGTGCTGATCAGGCAGTGTCACCAGGTCATACCAGTCGCCGCCCAGATCGATCCCGCCGGTCGGCACGTATCTGGACGTGCTGCGGATGCCTGCACACTGCGGCAGTGCCCGCGGCAAGAGGGTCCTCTGAAGCTGCTGTGCGAGGGCGTGTCGGGCGCCGTCCGCCGCCGTGCGTTCCAGTGCCTGTCCCAGCAGCGTGGCCAGCGCAGATGGAGTGGTCTTCGAGATGCCTGGCTGCTCGCTGCCGATCGAGCAGGTGCCCACCACGACCCCGCTTCCCCCTAGGAGTGGCAGCACCACCCAGGCGTAATCGTCACGGTCCCCGGTCCCCACCCGGCCGCGTGTCAGTGCCGCTCCCGGTGCGTAGGTCAGTTGCCGCCTGTGCGCCACCGCCCTCGCCTCGGGTGTTGAAGCACTGATGAGCAATTGCCCTTCCAGCTCCCGCAGGAACAAGTGCGAGCAACCCTCGGCAGCGGCAATGACGAGCCGGTCACCCTTTACCTGGGTCACCGCCATCGCGTCCGCGTCCACCGCGGACATCACCCGCGCGCAGGCCAACGCGGCAGCTTCCCGGCCGTCCGACACGTGGTTGAGCTGCACGGCGAGCCGATGAAGGTGATAGACGAGCGGCGCGTTGTCAATGGCCGCTGCTCCTTGGCCCTCAGCCAGCCCGGACTCCGCGGCGTGTACCCGCGGCACGGCCGGAGGAGTCATGGGCACCCGCTGGGCAGCCAGCTGCTCCAGCTCGCGCCCCAGCCTGCCGGACACCTCCGCGAGCTGCCGCCTCTCTTCTGCTGTCGGCTCTCTGGGGCCATTGATCCAAAACGCAGTCATCACCCCTACCCCGCCGACGGGGGCCGAAAATGCAGTAAAAGGAAACGGTATGGAAATCGCCTCCTCGGGATGCTCTCCCAGGAAATCGATCGAATACGCCGTCGTCGTGTCACCGGACCGATAAGCGGCCGCCGTCGCATATACCGGATCATCTACCGGTATATGCTCAATAGGTCCCACTCCGAGGGAGCTAACCACCACTGCCGTGGCTATCAGCATCAATTTCGGTGGTTCCGGGCGCACGAGATACACCGTCGCCGCCGAAGCCCTCAGCGCATGTACGACATCCTGTGCCGCGGTGGCGAGCAGCCTATCCCGTACATCCACACCCACAGGTGTCTCCAGGGAACCCATGAGTCCTCCCAGTCAAAGCCCGCTTCACCACAAACAGTACGCCCACATCACGTCCTGGTCCTCGGCCTCAAGTTTCCCGCTGATCTGGACAGCCTTACTTGGACGGATGGGTCCCGGAGGAAGCTGTCCAGGTAGTGAGTAGCAAGAACAACATGAGCGAGCGGTACTCGAAGGAGTTCACGCGTGTGCCGTCGAACGGGCCCTGGGATGAGGAGGAAGTGAACTACTTCCCGGACCGGTGGGAGGACCCCGCGCTCATGGTTACGGGGCAAGACAGCTGCCGGGCCTGTCGTGCGTCGGACCGTGCCCCGAGCGTGCTCCCATGGGAGCACGTACGTCCAGGTTCCGGGCGGTGATACCGGTCTGGGACAAGCCCTTCAGGAGGGGACGGCGGCCGAGGCCGAGCAGGCCCCGCGTGCCCTGGATATCGACCATCTGAGCACCGGCCACCGCCCGGGCTTCGGGTACACCGACGTGTACGAGGCCACGAGCCGCCTGATCGAGCCGGTCATCGAGCAGTACGAGACCGATGTCCGCCGCCGTCTGGTGCAGGGCATGCTCGATGCGGCCGAGGCCGTGGCCCTCGGCGTGCTCGGGGGCCTGGATGCCTGCGAGGGCGACTATGACGGCAACGAGGTGCTGTGCTACGCAGCGGAGGGCCTCGCCGACACCTACGGGTACAGAATCCGCGAACTGATGCGCACCGCAGGCCGGGCCGTGAAATAGGCCCGCCGCCCGGGCCTGGTGACCCGGGGCCGGGTGGGGCGCGGTGGTGCGGTGGTGGCGCGGCCTGGGTAGCCCATCGCGATGAGCATCACGAGCGCGATGGCGTCGACTGGCCCCGCGGCGCCCGCGCCGAGTGTGTCGGACCCCCAGCCCCACTGGAAGACCGCGACGATCGCACCGAAGGCCGCCCATCCTACGTCGCCGCCACACCTGGCGTGCACGCCGCCGCGCTCAAGATTCTCGCTGCCCGACCTTGACCCGGCTCCCGCACGGCCGGCACGGGGACCAGAGCACCTTGGAGCGGGTATGAGTGCGTGTTTTCGAACCCTGCAGTTCGACGTTGCCCCTGCGGATACCCGGCGTCAGGCCGGGCTGGGGCGGTTGGATCACTCTGAGTGCGGGCAGTATCGAGGCGATGAACCTCAAGGACGCCGAGCAGGGAAGAGAGGGGCATGGCGATAAGCGGCGATATCGCTATTTGAGTGGGTTCGGCCGGGACGTGGGCTGCGCTGGGGGCGGCAATCTACGCAGGGCGAGCTGCCCTTCACTTGCTTCGTGCAGAGCAGCAACGGGATCTGGAACAGGAGCAAGATCGCCGTTCTGCCCAAGTGTCCGGCGTCGCCGGATGGACTGGTTACCAACCGAACACGGACCTTTTGTCAAGCACGGCCCTTCCCCCGGACGCCGCGTATCCCGACGTCTATCTCATCAACAGTTCCAGGCTCCCCGTCTACGACCTTCGGCTATACCTCTGGGTGGATTTTCAGGACGGTTCCCTGCTCTGGCAGGTCCGTGCCGCGGTTCCTCCGACGCTTCAGCCCGTGAAGGTCAGTTCCTTCCTGGGCACACGTGAACGTGAGGCAGCCGTCATGGCGCGGGTGA
Source organism: Streptomyces rapamycinicus NRRL 5491 (assembly GCF_024298965.1). Classification (NCBI taxonomy): domain Bacteria; kingdom Bacillati; phylum Actinomycetota; class Actinomycetes; order Kitasatosporales; family Streptomycetaceae; genus Streptomyces; species Streptomyces rapamycinicus. The sequence goes on from NZ_CP085193.1 coordinate 12,405,091, forward strand.
CCGGCGTCTCGTTGGCTTTCAGGGACGCCGAGGGGAACTGCTGGCAGAGATCGCGGGACGGTCTGCTTCATCAAGTGCCTCCGTCTGAGCATCAGCTGCGAACCGTGCGGGACGGAGGGGAGAGTGTTGTGGCCGTGCATGTCAATGCTGTCAATCCTCCCCCGTTGGCGTGACGCCCTGAGCTCACTTCAACAGATCCGGAAGACGATGACACCCTCGGTGAGGACGAGCGCGCGATCGTGCACGAGAACGTGGCGAAGGTCCGCGCGACGCTGGACTGGATCGAGACCGCGGTCGACACGGGCAAGGTCGACGTGGACGGCGAGCTCGCCAAGATGCTGCGGGGCGAATAGCCGTGCCCCGCGCCTCGCGGCGCCGGGGCGAGACCGCACGGCGGCATGCCGACACCCTCCGGTTCGTGTTGTTCGAGGCCAGGCGCTCGCGCTCGATCCGGTCGGCGTCCGGGTGGCGGCCTTCCCTCAGGAGCAGTTCGGCCTGCCGCTCGGTCACCACGTCACCGGCCGTGAGGCCGACCGCGGCCAGGCCCCGGCCCTCCAGACGCCGGGCAGGACACCGGCTTCGTCCTGGGCGGCGCGCAGCGACTTGCCCGCAGGGCGGCGCCCATCGCCTACCATCACGCCGCGGAAGGGATAGCGCCACCCGTTACTCGGGCGAACCTCGGCTTTACTGATCACCGCCCCATGGAACCCCCGCGTTGACCTGCGGAAAAGCGCGATCTGGGGTACTTCCCGCCGGGCGGGAGGCCATCACCAGATTTTTACCGTGGCACCCGTCAGGCGGGCCGTCCCGCCAGCCGAACCCGGGATTCAGACGGCCTCGGCAACAGTGCCGCTCGTTGTCGCGCGCTACATCAGCTTTTTGTGGTGCTGGGAGAGCCTGTGAGGAGTCCGAGTCCCAGCGGGGTGCAGGAGTGCCAGACGGTTTTGCCGTCGCGGTGGGCGGTGGTGAGGCGGGCGGCGCGGAGGGTTTTGGTGTGTTCGGACACGGAGGACTTTGCCAGGTCGAGTTGGCGGGCGAGGTCGGTGGTGGTACGTGGTCGGGTGAGCTGTTCCAGGATGGCGGCGCGGGTGCCTCCCAATAGCGTGGCCAGGGCGTTGGCGGTTGGGTCGTTCAGGAGGGGCAGAGGGGTTACGGCCGGGTAGACCAGGAACGTTGACTGGGCGTATCTGCCGACCAGGGGCCGACCGGTCCAGAAGACGGACGGCAGCAGGGTGATGCCGTGGCCGTCGAGTGTGATCTCGACGTTGTCGGTGCTGTCGAACTCGAGGGTGGTGCCCTGCCAGCGTCCCTCGGGGGTGAGGCCTGCCAGCGTCGCGCGGATGCCCTGGGCGGCCAGGAGCTGGACACGCCAGGCGCGTTCGGCGTCGAACCCGGCGCGGATGCGTTCCCACGAGCGGTCCAGGACGCCTGCGCGTGCTGATCGTACGGAGTGTTCGAGGATCTGCCACGCTTCCCGGTCACGGTCGGCCAGCAGGCGGGTCCACGGGAGTGGGCGGCGGTCGACGGCGTGGACGCGGTGCAGCTCGGTGCGGACGAACGGCGTGGAGGCCGACAGGACCTGGTCGAGCCCGTCGTCGAATCCCTGGCTGAGCGGGTCCAGGAACAGCGGCCCCTTGGCCGTGGCGGGCACCAGTTCCAACAGCGGTCTGGCGGAGCGTGGCAGGGCGTGGAGCGTCCGCTGTCGCCAGAGGGTGAACAGCGGGTCGGGCCGCTGCAGCGCCGCGATGGCGAGGGTCAGTTCCACCATGGGTGCTGGCTCGTCGGCGAAGGTCACGTGCATCAGGTCTTCGGTAGTGAAGCACAACCGCAGCACGGTTCCCCCTTGCCCTGGGTCGGTCCAGTACCGCACGGTTCGGTCAGGAGCGAATCGAATGCGTGAGTCACGCTCGAACCCGATGGTGGGACAGCGGTTCCGAGTGTGAGCCGTACGTCGGACAGGCGGAAGCCGCTAACCAGCCACAGGACCACCAGGCTGCTCCCGCGGGCACACCAGCACTCGATGGGCTACTTGACCAACATCCCATCGGAGATCGCTCGACTGACTTCCGGACGTTCATGCACGCCACGAAGATCAAGGGAGCACACGAATGCGTACTCGAGTCTGGCTCACCAGCGTTGCCCTGGGAGCTGCCCTGGTGGCCGGCGGCACCGTCGCCACCGCGCATGCGGCATCCGCGTCCTCCGACGCGAGCGCGACCACCTCTGGCCCGGTGGTGCCTTTCGCACACACCGACATCGGTACCTACCGCACCCTGAACGCCTGCCTGGCAGCCGGGGAGAGCTCGATCTACTCCGACTGGTACTGCCGTAAGAGCACCACCACCAGCAATTGGCACCTCTGGGCAGACCTGAACTCGTAGGCTGTGACGGTCGGCTGTCCGGACGGGCTGGTGACGGCCGGCAACCGCTGGCGAGCGGGGAGCCGATACTGAGCTGGATCTCCGACCCGTCCCGGGCCAAGGCTCAGCGCATGATAGGTGCGTGACGCTGTCGGGGATCTTGGTCGAGAACCCCGTTTGAAGATCATCACTCTGACTAGGCAGGGCCCCCGCCGGGTCTTTCCAGTCAGCGACAACCCGGTCTGAGCGACGGCCAGTTCACCGAGAAGCCGTTTCCGGCCCCGCGGAATTGAGTAACTTGGTTCTCCATGCTGCCGCAGTGTCCGAGGGCGCTGAGTACGCCGGGGAGGGGTGTCGGGTTTGCGTCGGCGCGTACGGTTACCGCGAACAGTGAGCCGGGGAACGCTGCCGTCGGCGCGGGCGCCGTTGGGCTCACGCCGTTCGGCCCGACGGCGCCGGGGTGGCCAGGTCGGCGGGCTCAGGAGTCGCGAGGCTCCTACCAGTCAGCAGAACGATCGATGGTTCGGCCGCCTGGAACGCGGCGCAGGGTTACTGGTGAGTTTGTCGACGCTGGCTGCCACCCTGCTCGCGGTGGTTTCCATCCAGCAGGTACGGAGCGAGCAACGTCTCAACGAGCAAGGCCAGATCACCGACCGGTACAGCGCCGCAGGGGCCCAGCTGGGGGATTCCTCGATCGATGTTCGACTGACCGGCATCTATGCCCTTCAGCGGATCATGCAGGACTCCCCACGCGATCAGCCCACCATCGTCAATGTGCTCTGCGCCTATGTCCGAACCCACGCCGCGCTCCCGGCCAAGCAAAGGCCCGCGATCAGGCACGAGACCAATGAGCTCCGCCGCGACCTGGGCCAGCCCGCAGCGGACGTGGCGGCCGCGCTGAAAGTCATCGGGGACAGGAACCCTGCGCTGGACCGAGGCAGCACCGTCGACCTGCGACATACGGATCTGACAGGTGCGGACTTGGACCGTGCCCACCTACCTCGGGCGGACCTGTATGGAGCGCGGCTCCTCCGAGCCAGCTTCGAAAACGGGGATCTACGAGGCGCCGAACTTGAGGTCACCGACTCACGCGAAGCAAACTTTGACCACGCCGACATGAGGCGTATCGGTCTGGCCGGTGCGGACCTTGGTGGCGCCGTTGTGGCCTCCGCAGATCTGCGGGGGGGGGCAAGCGACCTCCTGCGTCAGGAGTTGCTCGAGGCAGTCCCCAATCGCTTCACGAAGCTCTCCCCGCGTCTAGCCCGAGATCCGCAGGTCATCCAGCGTGAGTGCGAGAGTGATCCACCGTGCCACGGCGAAGGTGCAGGGCTCCCGTGAGCCCCGCCGCTCCAGCCCTGCCTCCACCAGCCTCAGATATGCAGAGAACTCCGAGGGCCCCGGCGATGCAGCATCGGCATGTCTCGCCAGCACCTCGACCACGCTGGACGACTCCGATTTCCAAGATCCCTGACAGCGTCAGGTACTTAGTACCTGACGCTGTCAGGGATCTTGGTCGAGCGCCTTTATGGGAGATCACCGAGCTGACGGGACGGTCCCCGTGGGGTGCTGCGCCAGGGTTGGACTCGGCGGTCGGTCTGCGGACCGGTCTCGGGCAAGGTGGTGACCACCACCTTGAGGACGATCACCTCAGCCTGCGGGGTGGGTAGCGACGCGCCAGGACCGAGGCCGGGGGATGTGCTGCCAGTCGAGGAAGCCCTGGAGAGCGGTTGGGTTCCGGGGCTGCCGGACGGGTGCCGGCGGCAGGTGGACGCCGATGCGTTCGAGGTTGACCGCGATGGCGGTCAGGACGTGCTGGACGTGGGCCTTGTCTTCGCTGCGGTAGCGGCACTGGCGCATGCCGTGTCCGTTGACGAACTTGCTGATCGTGCTCTCGATGGCGGCCCGCAGTGAGTAGCGCGAGAGCCATTCCTGGGTCTGCTGCTCGGTCCGGGATTCGGACTGGATGTCGTAGAGCTCGCGCGGCAGGAAGGTGACCTTCCGGGCGTCGGTACGCGTGCAGGCGGCCTTCACCGGGCACTGGCGGCAGTCGTTCGGGGAGAACTCCACATTGACGTAGGGCGCGAGGGACGGCGGTGTCGACCACCGGCGACTCACCTTGCCCTGCGGACAGGTCACCTCTTTGGCATCCCAGTCGATGGCGAAGGCGTCGCGGTGGAACACGGTGCCCTTGCGGGACTGCCGAGTGCTCTTGGCCCGGATCGGTCCGACCAGGCCGACACCGTGCTCGCGGGCAACCCGCTGTTTGAGCGCGACGGAGAGGTAGCCGCCATCGACGAAGTGCTCCTTCGACAACAGGTTCCGGTGATCGAGGCTGGTCATGATGCCGGGAAGGGCCTTGGTGTCGTGGACGGCGGCCCTGGTGGTGGTCACGTCCGTGATCACGCTCGGAGCGTCGGGGTCACAGGTTTCGGTGACGTGCGCCAGGAAGCCTTTCCAGCGGGTCTCGCCGCGGCGCGCGTAGCGGGCGCTCAGATCGTAGGGCGAGACGATGGCGACGGCCGAGGGAGGCAGACCGGCGTTCTCCAGCTCCCGCCACTTCGGCCGGTCCTGGGCATCAATGCAGTAGTTCTGCACGAAGATCTGGCGAAGAGCCTGCACCTGCTCGCCGTCGCGGAGGGCGGGCAGGTAGCGGTGGACATAGCGCAGGAGCAGACAGACGTCCCCGCCGGTGTCCTTGATCCGGGTCTTGGGCTTGGAGGGGTTCTTCCCCAGTCGGGCCGCGCGGCCGTAGCGCTTTCCCCAATCCTCTGTCACCAGACCGACCAGCTCGTGCGGCGCCCGGCGGGCGAGTTCCTCCAGGGCAGCGCGCATCGCCTCGGTGACCAGCTCCAGGCGGGTCAGGTCCCGCACCGCGGCCAGGACGTGAGTGGAGTCGGTGTGCTGCCGTCCGCGTTCCCCGACCAGGCCGAGGGCCCTGATCTTCTCCAGCGCGAGGTCCAGCAGCTTGTCGGCCCGGCCCTCCTCGGCCAGGCGCTCACGGAAGTCCGCGAGAACGCTGTGGTGGAAGCCGGGGTCCTCCAGCTCCATGGCCAGGGCGTATTTGAAGTCGATGCGGTTGCGCACGGACTCGGCGGCCTGCCGGTCGGACAGCTCCAGCAGGAACTGCAGGACCGACACGGTCGCCAACTGGGCAGGTGACAGGCCCGGCTTGCCGTCCCGCGGATACCACTCCTCAAAGTCCTCGTCGCTCCACAGACCGTTGAGATGGTCACGGATGGCCATAGCCGTGGTGCCCCTGGGGTTGCTCGCACGGGCAACTCGCACGGTCAGCTCGGGAATCACGCAGCCAGTACGGGGGCGAACACACATCTCGGGTCCTCCGGAGTCGCGGGACGCCAACCGTCCCACCCGCACACATCTCCGAACCCGAGATTCCCGGCACGGCCACCACGAACGAGTGAACGCCATCGACACGTCAGCCACTCCAGCCACGTGGACAACGGCCGACACGAACGAAGCGTTCGCCTAACGGTCACCAACGCATCGCTGCGGCCATCAGGGGCTCGCCAACCTACCTGTAAAGCTCTGATCAGGGGGAAACACATCGTTTACCAGCACGTAGACCACGCTGGGCAACTCCGATTTTCAAGATCCCCGACAGCGTCACGCACTGAGAAGTGCGGCTGTGCCACGTCCGGCACGGAGACTGCCGAACCGACGACCACGACGCGAGCGCCGGTGTCGTCGGCGTACTCCCGCGTCAGCTCGGGGGAGAGTCTCCAGTTTGCGCTTCTCGATGTTCTCCTCGGCGACTTCGGCCAGCATCGACGCGTCGCGTTCCGCTCCCTGGGAGAAGCGGGATTCCTCCCCATGGGCGTAGAAGTAGCCGAGCGGGATCTCCAGACCCACCAGCACGAGCAGTGCCAGCGCCAGGTAGCTCTGCGGCAGGCGGCGGGTCATGACACGGCCTTGGGAGGCGAGCCGTCGCCGGGCTGCCCGGCGGGAACGGTGAGGTGGAAACCGACACCGCGTGCGGTGGCGATCCAGGCAGGATCACCAAGTTTGCGACGCAGGGCGGCGACGTGCGCGTCCAGCGTCTTGGTGGGTTCGAGTGCGGGTCCCATACCGAGTCCATGATCTGCTGCCGGGAGTGCACCGCGCCGGGATCCTGGGCGAGATTAGGCGAGCAGGTCGAACTCCCGCGCGGAGACAGGGCCACTTCACATCCGCCGAGGCGGACCTCCCGGGTGCGCCGGTCGATCTCCAGCACCCCCAGCCGCCGCGGACCGGCTCCGGCCATGGACGACGGAGGCATCTCGGCGGATACCGGGGTGTCCGCCGCCAGGCCAGGTGGCCGGCGGTGTGACGGGCCACGGCCCGGATGCGGGCGACCAGTTCCCGCACGCCGAACGGCTTGGCGACATAGAGGTCACGCGGATAGGCGCGGTTGGGGCCCCGGCAGCAGAACGGGCACAGGTCTTGGTGATCATGGAGTTGCGACGCTCTGTGATCACTGGGGAGACCTGTGCCCGCGCTTCCATCATGGCTGACCGAACCGCTCTGGGACCAATTCGCGGCCCTGTTGCCCGAGCGGCCGGTCTACCGCCCGGACCATCCGCTGGGCTGCCACCGTCGACGTATCAGCGATCGGGTCGTTTTCGACAAGCTCCTGCAACTGCTGCGATTCGGCTGTTCTTACGAGGCGATCGCCGACACGACCTGCTCGGCCACCACAATCCGCAGCCACCGCGACGAGTGGATCCGACTCGGCGTCCTCGCCCGGCTCAAGCAGATCGCGCTGGAGTCCTACGACCGGATCGTCGGCCTCGTCCTCGACCAGATCGCCGTGGACGGCTCCATCACCAAGGCGCCCGGAGGCGGCGAGTCCGCAGGCCGGTCACCGTTCGACCGCGGCAAACGGGGCGTGAAACGCTCGGGCATGACGGACGGATACGGCATCCCTCTGGGTCGTGTCCTGGCCGGAGCCAACCGCCACGACTCCCCGTTACTCGCTCCGACCCTGGACCACCTGGACGACTTCGGCCCTTTACCCGACGACATCACCGTGCACCTGGACGCCGGCTACGACTCGGACACCACCCGCGCCCTGCTCGACGAAAGCGGCCTTCACGGCCACATCGAAGGCACCGATCCAGGCCAGTCGACGTTGGCATGTCGAACGCACCTACGCCTGGCAGAACGCCTTCCACCGGCTCGCCCGCTGCTACGAGCGCCGCACCACCGTCATCGACGACGCCTTCTTCGACCTCGCCGACACCATCATCACCGTACGCAGCCTGATTCGACGAGCATGGACCACCCACCGCTGGGACGAACGCCCCGGCCGCCGGCCAGGACCGCACACCTCTACCCGCGCGACCCCTCACGGCTAGGAATCACGAAGCTGCACCGCAGCCCGTGCCAGGCAACCGCGAGCACTCCCGAACTACGTGAATCGGACCCGTCATACGGCGCGCCCCAGCAAGGAAAGAAGCTGAACGGCGGGGTCGGTGCTGGTGGTGCGCACCGGAGCAGCGAAGATTCCCAGGCCTGCCACTCTCTCGGCGTTGGCGCGCGCGTAGGCCAGGCTGTGGTCGACCGCGGCCGGGTCGAGCCACTCGGGCTGGCCGCACCCGCGGGCCAGGCCCCACTCGTGGATGCACGCGCGCACGGGATCTGCGCCGACCATGTCGCCATCGTAGCGGTCGCCCACCTGCTCCAGGGACTCTCCGGCGAGCAGGTGCGGCACCCACAAGTGCTCGCTGACCAGGTGGTTGACGAGGTCCCGAACGGTCCACTCGGTGCACGGCGTCGAATCGTTCCACCGGTGGCCGTCGACCGCGTGCACTCGTGCGCCGAAGCGGTTGATGGCATCGGGAATTAACTGCAGGGATGAATGCGTCATGGCGGTACGTTATGCCATGATCTTCCACCCTCCCCGAACGGAGATCAGACGACGGCGTCGTCGGTGGGCCGTCCGGGGCCGCCGTCCGCGACGACCTGCGCGGCTTCGTCGTCGACCACCTCGGCACCGACGACCTCGTCCCGGTCGTCGACGAGACCGGTGACCTCTTACACGAACGAAATCGCCCCGGGCCTGGGGGCGCTCTTCCACCAGCACCTCTTCTGCGCCCGGCTCGACATGGCGGTGGACGGGCACCGTAACGCTGTCGATGAAGTGGAGGCCGTGCGACTCCCGGTGAGCCGGAAGAACCCGCACGGAAACGCTTTCAGCCGTCGGGCGACCCGACTGACTTCCGAGCGGGCAGCCAAGCGTGATGCGAACCCCCGCCTGCAATTGGGAATGGCATGTCGTCAACCCCGAGTCCACCAATCGCCTCGGACGGCCCGTCGGCTACGCGCTCGTTCCCGAAGGTCTGCCCGCTCTGCTCGCCGACGAGCAGTCGTCCATCTCGGTCCGCGCAGCCTTCGCCCGGCACCACCTGTGGGTGACCCGGTACGCGGATGACGAGCGCTACCCGGCAGGCCAGCTGGTGAATCAGCATCCCGGTGGAGTGGGGCTGCCGGCCTGGACGACGGCCGACCGCCATATTGACGGTGAGGACATCGTGCTCTGGCACACCTTCGGTCTCACCCACTGGCCGCGCCCGGAGGGCTGGCCGGTCATGCGGGTGGACAGCACCGGTTTCACACTGAAACCGATCGGCTTCTTCGACCGCAGCCCGACTCTCGACGTGCCACCCAGCGGCGGCGGCAAACACTGCGACAGCAAGGCCGGCCCGCCAGTCACGTGACTGCCCTGTGCCCCTTGGCTCTCTGGAACTCTGCCAACCGACGCTCTCAATCCTTAAGGACCTTCTCCATGGACGGCAGGGCAAATCTGCTCAATGAACGCACGCTTGACCATCCCCCGATGGTAGGCGTACCAAGACAGCTTTCTGAGCGGCCACCGGTTCGGCCGGGCTGATCTTCGCCGGTGGATGCGGGACCACGTGACCAGCTCCACCACGTCCGCGACACCACTTTCAGCGAGGACGCCTCGAAAATCCGCATCGACGGCCTGCCCCGCGTCATGGCCACCCTGCGCAACCTCGCTATCAGCTTGTTCCGTCAGGACAACCACACCAACATCGCTGCCACTTGCCGCTGCACCGCCCGCGACCCACAACGGCCCCTGACAGCCCTCGGGATCACCTGACCAACCGGACGAATCAACTACACGCAAAGACCCCGGCCCCCGACCCAAGACGGGATCGCGCCCGCTCCTTCCTCCTTCGCAGCGCACGGCTCGAAACCGGTTACGTCAGTGGTATCGCGTTGTAACAGTCTCGGCGGAGGCTCATGGCGCACCTCCGGTCTCCTCAGTAACTCGCACCCCCCACGTGACCGGGTTGATCGAACGACCGCTCCCCGGCCGGCGCGCGCCCCGGGGTGCGGATGAGGAGGAATTGATGGCTGCAGAGCAGTCCGCAGGATCCCGCCGTGCCTTCCTGAGATCCGTCGGCGTCGCGGGGGGCGCCGGAGTGCTGTACTCGGCGATGGGCGCACTCGGGCTCGCCCCGGTGCCAGACGTGCGGGCGGAAGAGTATCGGGCGCCCCAGCGAAACGACTTCGCGCTCACCGGACGCGGCGGCAAGAAGGTACTCGTGCTCGGCGGCGGCATAGCCGGCCTGGCGACGGCGTACGAGCTGGGCAAAGCCGGTTACGACTGCCAGATCCTGGAGGCGAAGGACCGCCCCGGGGGCCGCAACTGGACGGTCCGCGGCGGCACGGCGCTGACCGACCTCGACGGGCGGACGCAGACGGCGTCGTTCACCAAGGGCCAGTACATGAACGCGGGCCCGGCCCGGCTGCCGCAGTCCCACGTCACTCTCGAGTACTGCCGCGAACTCGGCGTCGAACTACAGGTGTTCACCAACCAGAACGCCAACGCGTACATCTACCACGAGAGCAGCGCCGCCCTCGCGGGCAAGCCCATGCGCTGGCGCACGGCGAAGGCCGACGTCTACGGCTACCTCTCCGAGTTGCTCGCCAAGGCCACCGACCAGGGCGCCCTGGACGCACGGCTCACCCCGCAGGACAAGGAACGACTGATCGCGTTCCTGCAGAGCTTCGGCGCCATCAAGGGCAAAGCCGGCGGCTACGCCTACACCGGCACCGACCGGCGAGGCTACTCCGCCGAGCCGGGCGCGGCCTTCGACGACGGCACGGTCCTCAGCCCGGTGCCGACGCTGTCGGACGTCATCGCCAGCGGCGTGGGGCAGCGCTTCGCCTTCGAACTCGGCTACGACCAGGCCATGCTGATGTTCCAGCCGGTGGGCGGCATGGACGCTATCCCGTACGCCCTGGCCAAGGCGATCGGCCAGAACCGCATCACCTATGGCGCCAAGGCGCTGGAGGTCAAGGACCTGCCGGACGGTGCCGAGGTCACGTATAAGGACGTCGGCGGCCGTACCCGCACCCAGCGCGCCGACTTCGTTGTCGCGGCCATGCCGCCGATGGTCATGGCCCGCCTCAAGCACAACCTGGGCACCGACATCACCGCGGCGCTGAAGTACGCCGTCCCGACCCCCGTCGGCAAGATCGGGCTCGAGTACCGCAGCCGATGGTGGGAGACGGACGAGCACATCTACGGTGGCATCACGCCGACCGACACCGACCTGGCCACCATCTGGTACCCCTCTTACGGCCACCAGGGCCGCCGCGGCACACTCATCGGCTACTACAACTTCGGTGCCAACGCCGTCGCGTACAGCGATCTGCCGCACGCCCACCGCCTTGCGCGGGCGGTGAGCCGGGGCGTGAAGATCCACGGCGACAAGTACCGCACCGAACTCGATCACTCCTTCAGCGTGGCCTGGCACCGCACGCCTCATATCGAGGCCGGCTGGGTGGACTGGCCCTCGCAGACCGGTCCCGAGTACAAGCTGCTCAACCAGCCCGCCGGGCACGTCTACTTCGCCGGCGACTGGCTCAGCCATGTCATCGCCTGGCAGCACGGCGCGTTCAGCTCGGCCCGCAAGGTCGTGACCGACATCCACGAAAGGGTGATGGCCGCATGAAGCGACGCACGAAGGTTGCGATCGGTACGGCCCTGACCGCCTCGCTCCTCACCGGCGGCGCCGCGCTCGCCGAGGGCAGAGGATGGTGGCCCGGTCCCAAAGAGGTCCGCGTCAGCCTGCCCGAGGGCCAGTCCAACCCGGCCATCGCCACCGGAGTGGCGACCGGCGGTGAGGTGGCGATCTACCAGAGCAGCGGCCTCGGCCCGACCGCGCTCAACCCGTCCGCGCCGGCCGGCTCACCCGAGCTCTACACCGACCCGGCCCTCACTCAGGGCGCCACGCGAGTCACGGTCACCGAGGCCCAGGCACTGGTCGTCCTGCGCAACGTCAAGACCAACCTCGAAGCGGCGGGCCTGACCCTGGCCGACGTCATCACCATGAAGTGCTACCTGATGAAACCGCCCGGCGTCGAGACCGCCGACTACGCGGGATGGAACCGCGCGTACCGCCAGTACTTCGCCAACATCGACCTCACCTCGAAGGAGGTCGTCCCGGTCCCGATGGGCACCTCCGCCCCCCAGGCACCGCTGGTCGCCAACAAGGCCCGGCCCGCGCGTGCCACGATGGAGGTGGCGTCGCTGGCCGTCAAGGGCTGGATGGTGGAGGTCGAGGTAACCGCTGCGTACAAGGCGCGCTGACGGGCACAGACCCGCGGGGCAACCGCAGCGAGGGGCCGGGCCCGTAACCGGGCCCGGCCCCGAAGCGACGCTGCCCCAGCCGGGCGGCGCCCCCAGTCAGTCGTCGAGGGCGCTGCCGGCCGTGCGGGGGCGCCGACAACACCGACGAGGGCGCCATCGCGGCGGCGATCGAGGACCTGCTGATCCGGTCCGGGACAGGACGGGCCGGGGGCGGGGCGGTGTCCAGGACACGGCAGCCGGTAGTGGCGGCCGCGTACCGAGCACACATCTCCGCGATCCGCCACAGCCTTCCGGCACGGTCCGCGTACACCGTCAGGACCACCGGACCGCCACACCGCACCTCCTCTACCACCGGCCGGGCCCCACCCCGCCGTCCAGCGGCAGGGCCGGTGTCGGTGTCGCGGGTGTGCCACGCGCAGTCGGCGGCGCGGCAGGCACAACACGCCTCGCCACGCGGTCCGCCGCCTGTGCGAATGCGGGTCAGATGCATGTTGACGTGTTCGACCGTGGCCCTGCGTCCCGCGGCGGCGCCGGGAAAGCGCTGATCGGCGCTGGCCGGGCGGGAGCAGGAGAGCCGGACCGAGCCGGCGGAAGGGTGGCCGTAGGGGTCCGGCCGCACCGTCCATACGGGCCCGCCCCGCGACGCGGCTCTCTTGCTGTGTGCCGGCCTCCACGACCATGTACGTACTCCCAGCATTGCTTGATCCGTTGCCCCGGGGCCCCATCATCGGAGATGAACGCCGATCAGCCCCTGGAGAGCGGAAGTTTCAGTCCGGCGTGCCCTGCCAGCACAGGAGAAGATCAGCATTCGGCCGGATCCGGTCATGCCAGACGGCTTGCTCGGCTTGGATAGTGCGTCGAGACGGGCCACCGGTCAAAAGCCGGAGCACGAGCGCCGGGCGAGCACGTCGACGCCATGGCCAGCGAGACCCGACAGCGTCGTGAGGAGAGAACACCCCATGGAATTCCCGGCATTCACCGAGGCCGCGCCGCTGACCGCGCTCGAGATCGAGGCGCTGCGCGCCCTGCAGCAGTGCGGACAAACACCAGGTATGGGAAACACGTCGTGCCGAGGGCAACAGCACTCAGGTCGCCATCGCTTCCCAGCTCGACGCACCTGGGCGCATCACGCCTATGGGTGGTGACGTAACCGGACAGCGGGCAACTGTGCGGGTCACCGCAGGGGTCCCCGTGAACGTCACGAAGTTTGTCGGCATCGCCAGCACCCAGGATTCGTCGGATGCGCTGGCTACCGCCCGGCAGCAGTCCGCCGACGCCACCAGGGTGGGCTGGGCCCGGCTCACCGCCTCTGGGACACCGAAACGTGGATGTACCCGAGCGTGCTCGCACAGCATCCGGACATCGCGAAATCCATGCTTCAGTACCGAATAAACAGAACCGACGCTGCCCGCAAGTACGCCAAGGACGGAGGCTACTCAGGAACGCGATTCCCCTGGGAGAGCGCACTATCGGGCTTGGAAGACACTCCTTCCTGGGCCTCGACCGGACGCTATGAACAACACATCAGTTCCGACATCTCCCTCGCGGTATGGCAGTACTGGCTTGCCACCGGTGACCGGACCTGGCTGCGAGACAAGGGTGCGGAGATACTCCGGGGAGTCGCAGACTTCTGGGTCAGCCGGGTCACGCGCAATGCCGATGGTTCCTCGAGCATCAACGGGGTGACACCTCCGGACGAGTACGTCGAGAACATTGACGACAGTGCCTATACCAATATGGCTGCCCGAGACTCGCTGCGCTTCACAGTACAGGCCGCCAAGATCTTCGGCCGACCCGCCAACCCCCAATGGTCGCGTGTGGCGGACAGCCTTCGAATCCCGTTCGATGCGAAGACCGGAACCCACCCGGAGTACGACGGCTACGCCCGGCTTCCTCCAGGAGTTCCTCTACGGCTATTCGGGAATGCGCTGGCGGGACGATCGCGTGCACCTCGACCCAACCCTACCGCCGCAGCTGACCGGCATATCGCTGCGCGAACTCTCCTGGCAGGGAAGGAAGTTCACCATGGAGATCGGCCCGCACCAGACCACTGTGCGACTACTCAACGGTGCTGCCATGCCGGTTGAGGTACGCGGACAGTCGAAGAACCTCCGACCCGGCCAGCAGCTCAAGGTGCCAACCCGCCGCCCGGATCTCGCGCCCACGATCGACCTTGGCCGGTGCGCGGCGATCAGCGCCGACTCATCCGATCCGAGTTCCCCGGCAGTTGCGGCAGTCGACGGCGATGCACAGACGTTCTGGCAGGCCAAGGCCCCTGACCCTGCCCTCACCGTGAACCTCGAACGTCCCCGCCGGCTCCGGACTCTGACCGCCGACTGGGGCGACGAACGTCCCAAGCAGTTCACCGTCGAACTGTCCCGCGACGGCCACCACTGGACTCCGGCCGCCACAGTCGAAGGCGGGCAGACGAAGGACACAGTCGACCTCGAAGAACGCACCGCTGCCCTTGTGCGGCTGAAGATCGGCGGCGAAGACGACGACGGACCCCAGTTGCATTCCCTCACACTTCGCTGAACTGCACCGTGCGGAATAGCATCGTCAGATCACAGACGGTCTTCCACGGCCGAGTCGCTCGGGCAGATCACACCACTGCACCCCGGTTCGCACGCGGTGCGGGATCCCGTCGATCACCTGCCTATGATCCCGCCACCTGCCACAAGGCCCGTTGCTGACCGACAGGAGCGGCCGCAGCCGTTCCACTCCGCATCCGTCAGATCACCCCGCCCCATGCCACGTCAAAGACCCGGACACGAGGCAGTCACATGATCGGCCGGACAAGCCCTAACGCTAGCCCGCGTTGATGTGCGTGGGGGTGAAGGTGACGGGGAGGCTGGACGGGGCTCGGCACCACAGGGAGTCAACCCACTCGAGCTCCTCGGGCTCGACGGCCAGGGTCAGATCCGGAACCCGGTCGAGCAGCACTTCGATCGCTGTCTCCGCGATGATCCTGGCCAGTTCGGGCGCGCCTGCGGGGCATCCGTAGTCGCCGCCGGTGAAGGACAGGTACGCGTTGTTCCCGGCGAAGCCTGCCGTGGTGTCGGGCCACAGCAGCGGGTCCATGTTCGCGGCGGCGAGGCCGAGGACGAGGAGGTCACCGGTGCGGATGCGCTGGCCTCCGAGCATGGTGTCCCGGATGGCGAAGCGCCCGATGGCGTTGGGGACGGGGGAGTCCGCCCACAGCACCTCGGTCATGGCCTCGCCGGTACTCCTTCGGCCGCCCGCGAGGGTCACGGCGAACCGGGTGTCGGTGAGCATCAGCCGGACGGTGGAGCCGATCCAGTACGACGTGGCGGGAAAGCCCGCGACCATCATCACCATGATGTCTCCGACCAACTGCTCGTCGGTGAGGTTGGGGGAGGTCTGGATGAACCGGGAGGTGATGTCCGGGCCCGGCGCGTCACGCTTGGCCGTCACCAGCCGCCCCACTATCTCGGCGGCCCGCTGCTGGGCGGGGATGGCGTCGCCGCTGGCGTCGAGGCTCGCCGTCAGGGCCTGCGCCATGTCCGCGAGCTGGTCCTCGGGCAGGCCGAACATCATGCCCATGGCGAGGGCGGGCACCGAGTAGACGTAGTCGAAGACCAGGTCCGCCTTGCCGCTGCCGGCGAACTCGTCGATCAGTCCGTCGGCGAAGCGCTCGCAGTGCGCACGCAACTCGAAGGGATCGACGGTGGAGAGGGCGTCGCTGACGGCCGCCGAGCGCCGCCGGTGCTCGTCCCCTTCCGTAAAATGGATCATGGGGCTGTAGGCCACCCAGGGCATGAGGGACCAGTCGGGCGGAACCTCGTCCCAGCGGTTCCAGCGGCGGGGGTCGCGGCCGTAGGTCTGGGTGTCGCCGAGGACCTGGCGCATCTCGCGGTAGCCGAGGACGAGCCACGCGGGGATGTCGGCCTCGAGCAGGACCGGGGCGACCTGCCCGTGGTCGCGCCTCATCCGCTGGTAGCTCTCGGTCGGATTCCGCAGAAACTGCCGCCCGTACAACGGTGAGGCGCCGCCGTGGGCGGGGCAGCCGGGAGGCGGCACCACCGAGTCCGTGCCGTCGGGCATGTCCTGAGGGCCCGGAATATCCTGCGGGTCCTGGAGATTCGTCACGAAGTCTTCCTTGGAGCGGTGGATCAGCGCGGCCGCTGGTACAGCGAGAGGCACAGGCTAACCGTGGGACCCGATCGGACCAACCGCCAGAACGTCTCCGTCCCACAACTATGCAACATCACCGGCAAGCTCCTCGAGCTACCCACGGCGGCGGAGCGCGCGCCTGCGCGCGGATAAGGCATACGATCGCCCGGACCCTTGCGGTTCCCGCGACCGGTGCCTTCACAGCGTAGGCAGGAGTCGACGCCTCGGCAGTCGGCGCACGTCAGTCCAGCATGGCGCGCAGTCGCTCGACGGCGTGGAGACGTTCCGCGTGAGTGGCGGCCAGCGGCCTCACGCACAGTGTCGTCACTCCGGCGGCGGCGAACGCATCGAGTTGTCCGGCGACCTCTTCCTTCGTCCCCACGAGGGAGATGGCCCTCAACAGGCTTTCGGGGACGGCGGCCTCGGCTTCCTGCTTCTTTCCTGCCAGATACAGGTCCTGGACGAGTGCCGCTTCCCGCTCGTATCCGTACCGGCCGGCAAGCTGGGCGTAGAAGTTCTTGTTCCTGGCTCCCATTCCCCCGATGTAGAGGGCCAGCTGAGGCCGGGCGCGGTCCAGTAGGTGTGCCACGTCGTCGCCGATGGCCAAAGGCGCGGTCACCGTGATGTCGAGCGAACCCAGTGCCGGATCACGTCGGGCCTGCCCTGCGGCCAGTGCAGCTCCCCACACGTCGGCCGCTTTCCCGGGGTGGAAGAACACGGGCAGCCAGCCCTCGGCGAGTTCGGCGGTCAGCTCGACGTTCTTCGGTCCGATCGCCGCCAGGACGATGGGAATGCGGGAGCGAACCGGCCGATCGATGAGTTTTAGGGGTTTACCGAGCCCGGTGCCCCGCTCGGCAGGAAGTGGGAGCGGGTACTTCGGGCCTGGATACACCACCTCTTCACGCCGCCACACCCGGCGGCAGATCTCCACCACCTCGCGGGTGCGGCCGAGCGGCGCGTCATACGGCACCCCGTGGAACCCCTCGATCACCTGTGGTCCCGACGCTCCGAGACCCAGCGTGAACCGGCCGTCGGAGAGATGGTCCAGTCCGGCGGCGGTCATCGCCAGCAGTGATGGCGTACGGGTGAAGATCGGGAGGATCCCGGAGGCGATCTCCAGGCGTTCGGTCCGGGCTGCCAGGTATCCCAACTTGCTTACGGCGTCAAACGAGTAGGCCTCCGGCACGAAGGCGACCTCGACGCCTGCCGCCTCGAAGTCCGGCATCGCACGGACGGACTCGATGAAGTCGTCGCCGTAACCCAGTGTCATGCCGATACGCATGCGCATGGCTCTCACCCTCAGATCGCCTCCGATTTTATCGAACGCTCGTTTAGCTACCGTAGCGCCGCTCGCCTCCGGGCGGAACCGGCGACGCTCCGATCCCGCCGAGCCCAATTCGCGCGAGGCCCTGGTGCTGGACGTGGACAAGGGCGTCTTCGCCGGAGTCACAACGCTCGGTGACTCCTTCGCATCGGACCTAGCGAAGGGGTACAAGGTTCATTCGGCCGGATGACACCGGGGACCGTGCCCGGCGGGCGGCGGCGGTGCGCCGGCCCTCGGCTCCGGACGGCATGGGAGCTTTGTCGATCGTTCGTTCGTTCTGGGAAGCTGGGACCATGGATGCGATGAGCGGCAAAGCCGCGGGCAAGAGCGGCAAGGCGGCGGACAACGGGCCCTCCGGCCCCCGGGGAAACGGCCGGGACGCCATCATGGACGCCGCACGAGACGTCTTCGCGGAGCGCGGCTACTTCGGCGCCTCCATCCGTGACATCGCCAAGCGGGCGGACATGAGTCTGTCCGCCCTGTATTACTACTACTCGGGCAAGGCGGAGCTCTTCCACGCCCTGATCGAGGACTCGCTCCACGACTACTTCCGTCACTGCGAGAAGGAACTGGCCCAGGCCGGTGACGACCCCGCCGCGCGGCTGGCCGCCCTGGTCAGGGTGACGGTCGACTACCGGGTCCGGCGGCGGGTCGAGAGCCTGCTGACCCTCCAGGAACTCCGTTACCTCGAACCCGAGTACCGCAATCCCATCATCGAGAGGCGGCACGCCGTATCGGGACTCTTCCAGAAGGCCATCGACGACGGCATGGCCGGCGGAGTCTTCCGGACCCCGCACCCGGATGACGCCCGCCGGGCGGTCATGGCCATGTGCAATGCCGTCGCCCAGTGGTACGACCCGTCCGGCGATCTCGGGATGACGGAGCTGTGCGGCCGGTACGTGCGGCTGGCGTTCGCACTGGTCGGGCACGACGAGGCGCCGGCTCGGTAGGTCGTCCCGCTTTTCGTCGCGGTCATTGACAGTGGTGTGTCGGCGGCCTAATTTAACGATCGTTCGACAAGCTCCCTCGCTCTCTCCATCGGCCACAGGTCCCGGCCGCAACGGCCGGAGCCCGTTGGCCCGGCGTACGACGGCGGTCGCCGAGCCTTCGCGGCGCGGGCGGCGGCAGATATCCGACACCGGCTCGACCGACTGGAGCGTCCATGCAGACCAGCGGAATATCCGCGGTGGTGACCGGCGGCGCATCGGGGCTCGGCCTGGCGACGGCACGGCGGCTGCTCAAGGCCGGCGCCCGCGTCACCATCGCGGACCTGCCCTCCTCGGACGCCGACCGAGCCGTCCGCGACCTCGGCCCCGAGGCCGTCTTCGTCCCCGCTGACGTGACGAGCACCGAGGACATGACCGCCGTCCTCGACACCGCCGAGCGGACAGGAGCGCTGCGCGCGGTCGTCCACTGCGCGGGCCGCGGCGGTCCGCTCCGCGTGGTGAACAAGGACGGTACCCCGGGCGATCTCGCCCATTTCCGCGCCGTGGTCGACGTCAACCTGATCGGCACCTTCAACGTGCTCCGGCTCGCCGCCGCCCGCATGGCCGGCAACGAACCACTCGACGGCGACCGCGGGGTGGTTGTCATGACAGCGTCGGTCGCGGCGTTCGAGGGACAGATCGGACAGACTCCGTACGCGGCGTCGAAGGCCGGAGTGGTCGGCCTCACTGTGTGTGCGGCCCGAGATCTGGCGAGCAAGAGCATCCGGGTCGTCACCATCGCGCCCGGCTTGTTCGACACACCGATGCTCGGCAGAAGGCCGAAGGAGAAGCTCGACGCGCTCGCTGCCGCGGTGCCGCACCCGCCGCGCCTCGGCGCGGCGGACGAGTACGCACAACTCGCCCTGCACATCATCGAAAACCCGATGCTCAACGGGGAAACCATCCGCCTCGACGGCGCGATCCGCCTGGCCCCACGCTGAAGGCCGGCGCTCAACCGCTCCTGCCCAACCGCCACCACCGCTTGGCCACCGAGCCGTAAAGGAGCTGCCGTGGCAGACGAAGTACTGGCCGAGTACGGCGACGGCGTCACGCTCATCACCATCAACCGGCCCGAGGCCCGCAACGCCGTCAACCGCGCGGTTGCCGAGGCGATCGCATCCGCGCTGGATGAGCTGGACGAGCGTGACGACCTCGCGGTCGGCATCATCACCGGCGCGGGCGGCACCTTCTGTGCGGGCATGGACCTCAAGGCGTTCCTGCGGGACGAGCGCCCCCACGTGCCGGGGCGCGGTTTCGCCGGGTTCACCGAGGCCCCGCCGCGCAAGCCGCTGATCGCCGCCGTCGAGGGCTACGCCGTGGCGGGCGGATGCGAGATCGCACTCGCGAGTGATCTGGTCGTCGCCGCCGAGGATGCCAGGTTCGGGCTGCCCGAGGTCAAACGCGGTCTGGTGGCGGTGGCCGGAGGGCTGCTGCGGCTGCCAGGCCGTATCCCGTACCAGATTGCGATGGAACTCGCCCTCACCGGTGACTTCCTCACCGCGGAGCGGGCGTACCACTACGGGCTGGTCAACCGGCTCACCCCGCCCGGCGGTGCAGTCAAGGAGGCGAGGCTGCTGGCCTCCGCCATCGCCGCCAACGGTCCGCTCGCCGTACGGGCCACCAAACGTGTCCTCGTCGAATCTCCCGGCTGGCCGCACGACGAGATGTTCGACCGCCAGCGGCCGATCACCACACTGGTGTTCAACTCGCATGACGCCCGGGAAGGTGCGTCGGCCTTCGCCGAGAAGCGCGCTCCCATCTGGCGGGGACGGTGAGCGGCCGGTGAACGACGAACAGGACCAGGGACGTGCGAACGGCTTCCTACCCGAGGCGGCCCCGGGGCCGCTCACCGGGCTGCGGGTCGTCGAGCTCGGGGGCATCGGGCCGGGGCCGTTTGGTGCGATGCTCCTGGCCGACGCCGGTGCGGACGTGATCCGTATCGAGCGCCCGTCGGACATGGCGGGCAGGCCCGACCCCGTCCTGCACCGGGGCCGGCGCTCGGCCGCCATCGATCTCAAGCACCCGGAAGGCGTCGGCGCCGTCCTCGACTTGGTGGCGGATGCCGATGTCCTCCTGGAGGGCTTCCGGCCGGGGGTGGCCGAACGGCTCGGCGTGGGCCCCGGGCCGTGCCTCACCCGCAACCCGCGCCTGGTCTACGGGCGGATGACGGGATTCGGACAGGAGGGACCGCTCGCGCCGCGGGCCGGGCACGACATCAACTACATCGCCCTGTCAGGGGCCCTGGGGACCATCGGACCGGCCGACGGTCCACCGGTCCTGCCGCTCAACCTGCTCGGTGACTTCGGCGGCGGTGGCGCACTGCTCGCCTTCGGTGTGCTGTGCGTGGTCCTGCAGGCACGCGCCACGGGGAAGGGCCAGGTCGTGGACGCGGCCATGGTGGACGGATCGGCCCAGTTGCTGGCCATGATCTACAGCCGTCTGCACCAGGGGCGGTGGACCGACCGCCGGGGCGTCAACTACCTGGACGGCACAGCGCCGTTCTACGGCGTCTACCGCTGCCGCGACGGCCAGTACGTCGCGGTCGGCGCGATCGAGGCGCCCTTCTTCGCCGCACTCCTGGAGCGGCTGGGCCTGGTCGCGGATGCCGACTTCGTCCAGCAGTGGGACCGTTCCCGCTGGCCGGTCATGCGGCGGCGCCTGGCGCAGGTCTTCGCCGCCAGGACCCGCGACGACTGGGCGGCCGCGTTCGCCGACGCCGACGCGTGCGTCACCCCCGTGCTGTCCCTGCGGGAGGCACCGCGCCATCCTCACAACGCTGAACGCGGCACCTTCCTCACCGACGACACGGGAGTCCTCCAGCCCGCCCCGGCCCCCCGGTTCGGCTCCTCCATCCCTCGCCGGCCCGCCCGGCCCGCCCCCCTGCCAGGCGAGCACACGGCGCAGGTCCTCGCCGAGACGGGCCGTAACCCCGAGCAGATCAAGCAGCTTTTCGACGCGGAGGTCGTGCGATGACCCGGCGCACCGTGCGAAAGCCCTGCACGGCCGGCCGCAGGCCGGGGCGGGAAGGGAGCGGCACATGACCGACTACTGGCCCGCAGGACTGCCTCGCCACCTCGACTACCCCGATGCCCCCATCGGCGCGGTGCTCGCCGGCTCGGCCCGCCGCTACCGCGACCGGGCGGCCGTGCGCGACGGCGACCAGGTTCTCACCTTCACCGGCCTGTACGAACAGGCTGCCGCGTTCGCAGGCGGCCTCAGGGCGCACGGCATACGGCAGGGCGACGTGGTCGCCCTGCACCTGCCGAACACCCTGTGGTTCGCCGTCGCCTACTACGGCATCACGCTCGCCGGCGCGACAGCCTGCCCGGCCAACCCCGCCCAGCCGGCCAAGTCCCTGCGCGCCCAGCTGGCCGACTGCTCCGCGGCGGCCGTGGTGACCCATCCGCAGCCGGCGCCGGTGCTGGCCGAGGCGATCGAGGGGCTGCCGGTCCGGCTTGTCGTCATCGTGCCGCCCAGCGAATCGGCCCCGGCCGACAGGCCGGATGACCGCGCAAAGCTCTTCGGGAGGGCGGGCACCACCCTGGAGGCCCTCGTCGCAGGCCAGAGCACCCACCCGCCAGATGTGCTGGTCCCCACCGACTCCGTCGCCCAGTACGGGTACACCGGCGGAACCACCGGAGCACCCAAGGGAGTGCGCATACTGCACCGCAACATCGTCGGCAACACCATCCAGGTCGCCTGCTGGCGCTCCGGGGCGCTCCCCGGACTCGACAGCGAAGGCGGCGTGGTGCTGAACCCCTTGGAGACCTCCGCGGACTACGCTCTGCCATTGGGCAGCTGCACGGCGCTGTGCGTCTCGCCGTTGTTCCACGCCCTTGGCCTGATCAGCCTCAACTTCTTCCTCCTGTGCGGCGCCACCACCATCCTGAGCGGCCGCTTCGATGCGCAGTCGTACCTGGAGCAGGTGGAACGGCACCGGATCACGTACATCCCAGGCGCCCCGGCGCTCTGGCACGCCCTGCTGGCGACACCGGGAATCCGCACGCGGGACCTCAGCTCGGTCAAGGCCGTGGTGTCGGGCGGTGCCCCCATAGACGCGTACGCGCTGGAGAAGCTGACCGAGGTCTTCCCCAACGCCGCCGTCATCGAGGGTTACGGCCTGACGGAGGCGACGGCAACCGTGTCCAGCGGCCCGATCGCGAAGGCCGGACTGCACAAGCCGGGCAGCCAGGGAGTCCCCCTGTTCGACACCGAGCTGGAGATCCGGGATCCGCTGCATCCCGGCCGGAAGGTGCCGCGGGGCAAGCGCGGCGAGATCTGGGCACGGGGACCTCAGGTGGCCTCGGGTTACCTCGGCCGCCCGGACGAGACCGCCGCGCAGTTCGTCGACGGCTGGCTGTGCACCGGCGACATCGGCCACCTCGACGAGGACGGCTTCCTGTACGTCTCCGGCAGGTCGAAGGACATGCTCATCTACAAGGGCTACAACGTGTACCCGCGCGAGCTGGAGGACATCCTCGGCGGGCACCCGGCAGTGCTCCAGGCGTCAGTGGTCGGGAGGGAGGTGCCTGCCGTCGGCGAGATCCCCGTCGCCTTCGTGGTCCCCGCCTCCGAGCGGGGCACGAGTGCCGAGGAGCTGATGGAGTACGTCGCGGAGCGCGTGACGCCGTACAAGCGAATCAAAGAGATCCGGTTCGTCGCCGCACTTCCCCTGTCCCCGGCCGGAAAGGTGCTGAAGTCCGAGCTCCGCCGCTTGGCCCGGACGACTGGCGACCCGGGCGAACCCCTTTCGGGCACACAGGAAACCGGCACGCCGGATGCGGCGGGAAAGCAGGTCCGGCATGCGTGACGCGGTGATCGTGGACGCCGTCCGTACTCCCATGGGCAAGCGGAACGGCTCGCTCAGCGACGTGCACCCGGTGGACCTGTCCGCCGTGGTGCTGCGCGCCCTGGCGACACGCAACGACCTGGACCCGGCGACGGTCGAGGACGTGCTGTGGGGCTGCGTCTCGCAGACCGGCGAACAGGGCGGCTGCGTCGGCCGCTTCGCCGTCCTGGCCGCCGGATGGCCGCAGGAGGTGCCGGGCGTCACCATCGACCGGCAGTGCGGATCCTCGCAGCAGGCGGCGCAGTTCGCGGCCGCGGGAGTGATGAGCGGCCAGTACGACATCGTGGTCGCGGGCGGTGTGGAGTCGATGAGCCGCGTTCCGCTGGGATCGGGCCGGGAACGGGGCCCCGGCGAGCCCTTCGGTCCGGCCGTACGGGCCCGGTACGGCGTGTCGCGGTTCAGCCAGGGACTGGGCGCGGAGGAACTCGCGCGGCGTTGGCGGCTGAGCCGGGAGCGGCTCGACGAGTACAGCCTCCGGTCGCATGCCAACGCGGCGGCCGCCATCGACGAGGGGCGGTTCAAAGCTCAGATCGTGCCGGTGGACGTGACCGGTGCCGACGGCACCGTATGTACCGTCGACACCGACGAGGGAGTACGGCGCGGCGGCACGCCCGCCACGATGGCGAGTCTCAGGCCCGCGTTCACCGACGACGGCATGATCACGGCCGGCAACTCCTCGCAGATATCGGACGGCGCATCGGCCCTGCTGATCATGAGCGGTGACAAGGCCCGAGAACTCGGCCTCCGCCCGATCGCCCGCTTCCACTCCTTCGCAGTCGTCGGAGTCGACCCCGTGACGATGCTGACCGGCCCCATCCCGGCCACCGAGAAGGTACTGGGGCGCGCCGGGCTGAGCCTGAAGGACATCGGGGTCTTCGAGATCAACGAGGCGTTCGCCAGCGTGACCTGCGCGTGGCTCGCCGAGACCGGCGCCGACCCGGACCGGCTCAATCCCGACGGCGGCGCGATCGCACTCGGTCACCCCCTGGGGGCTTCCGGCGCCCGGCTGACCACCACGCTGGTCCACCACATGCGAGCAGGCGGCATCCGCTACGGCCTGCAGTCGATGTGCGAGGGCGGTGGCATGGCCAACGCCACCGTCCTCGAACTCCTTTCCCGCTGAGCCGTCGAGGAGTCCCAAGAGGCCATGGAACCAGACGAGTTCGACGCTGTCGTAGCGGCGGTGCGCGCCTTCGTGCGCGAGCAGGTCGTCCCGCGCGAGAACGAGATCGAGGAGAAGGACGAGATCCCGGCGGCCCTCCGTGACAAGGCCGCCGCCATGGGCCTGTTCGGCTATGCGTTGCCCCAAGAGTACGGGGGGCTGGGCTTCTCCATGACCCAGGACGTACGCCTGTCCCTGGAAATCGGCTACACCACACCCTCGTTCCGGTCGATGTTCAGCATCAACAACGGGGTGGCCGGCCAGCTTCTGGCGAGTACCGGCACCGAGGAGCAGAAGCGGCGCTATCTGCCGCGCATGGCCAGCGGGGAACTGATCGCGGCGTTCACGCTCACGGAGGCGGAGGCCGGGTCCGACCCCAGCGGAATCAGGACCCGCGCCGTACGCGACGGGGACGTCTACGTCCTCAACGGCAGCAAGCGGTTCATCACCAACGCGCCGCTCGCCGGTGTCTTCATCGTGTTCGCCCGCACCGGGCCGCAGAGCACGGGCCCCGGAGGCATCTCCGTATTCGCCGTGGACGCGGACACCCCGGGCGTCACCGTGGGTCCCCCGGACCACAAGATGGGACAGTCGGGGGCCCTGAGCGCCGAGGTCTTCTTCGACGATGTGCGCGTTCCCGCCAGTGCCCTCGTCGGTGAGCGCGAGGAAGAGGGCTTCCGCGTCGCCATGCGGTCGCTGGCGAGGGGACGTCTGAGCGTCGCGGCGATGTGCGTCGGGCTGGCCCGCCGCATGCTGGACGAAAGTGTCGCGCACGCCTCGATCTCCCGGCAGGGCGGGCGTCCCATCGGTGAGTACCAGCTCGTCCAGGCCATGCTCGCCGAGTCGCACGCCGAGCTGTACGCGGCCCGAGCCATGGTGCTGGAGGCGGCCCGAGCCTATGACTCGGGCGAGGACCGCAGGCTGGCGCCGTCCTCCACGAAGCTGTTCTGCAGCGAAATGGCGGGCCGGGTGGCCGACCGGGCCGTCCAGATACACGGCGGCATGGGATACATGCGCCATGTGCCCGTCGAGCGTTTCTACCGGGACGTGCGGCTGTTCCGCATCTACGAAGGGACGAGCGAGATCCAAAAGCTCATCATCGGCAGGCAGTTGCTGCGGGAGCACACGTGAAAGACACCGCCGTGCGCGACCGGCCGCAGGAGCGGGCGTGCTCATGGAGGACCACGGGCCGGTGCGTGCTCTGGACCCCACGGGCCGGCGGGAACTCCTCGCCGCCCGTCGGCCACGCGGCTGGCGGTGGTCGCGAACATCGTACGGGGCGGTCCGGGGACCCAGGCCCGTGCTCACGGCGGTCGAGGGCGTGACCTTCGGGCTTGGCATGTCGCTCGGGGCGGCCTGCGACTACTTGGTGGCCGCTCGTGAACGCCCGGTTCGGCTGCGCCTTCGGCAGGATTGGACTGATCGCGGACGCCGGACTGCTCTGGACGCTGCCGGCGAGGGTCGGGCCGGCCACAGCGAAGCGCCTGTTGCTGTTCGGCGACGTGGTGCTGGATGGGGGCAGACGGCCGCTCTCGGTCTCGCCGAGGCCTTCTGCGAGCCCGGATCGCCCGGCAGAAAGCGGTACGGCTGGCTGGGCTGCTCACCGAAGGCCCTCCGTCGGCGATGGAGGAGACCACGCGGATCCTCGCCTCCTGGCCCGCAGGCCTCGAAGCGGTTCTCACCGAGGAAGCACGGACACAGCCGCGGCTGCCGCCCGGCGCGGATTTCGCGAAGAAGCAGATACGACAAGGGCGGAGAAGAAACCATGGTGACGCGCGGCTTTCCGCACCGGATCCCGGCAGGTGATGGGGGGAACATGGCGCCCACCGAACCGGCGAAGCCCTCCGAACCGGCATCTATCGGTCGTGATGCTGGCCCGCCGGCCGGACCGCTGAAGGGAATCACGGTCGTGTCCCTGGAACAGGCGGTCGCGGCTCCCATCTGCACCCGCACCCTCGGCGACTTCGGGGCTCGAGTGATCAAGGTGGAGCACCCGGAAGGCGGTGACTTCGCCCGGTCCATCGACGACGTGGTGGGCGGTTTGGCAGCGCACTTCGTATGGGTCAACCGGGGCAAGGAGTCGGTGACGCTCAATCTCAAGGAACCGGCCGGCATGGCGGTGCTCCACCGGCTGCTCGACCGCGCCGACGTGATGGTCTCCAACCTCGCGCCGGGGGCCACATCACAGCTCGGCATCGCGCCCGCCGACCTGGCGGTCAGCCACCCCGACCTCATCGCGGTCGAGATCGACGGCTACGGGGCAGGCGGTCCGCTTTCCCACAAGCGTGCCTACGATCTCCTCGCCCAGGCGGAGGCCGGAGCATGCTCGATCACGGGCCTTCCCGGGGCACCCGCCAAGCCTGGCCCGCCGATGGCCGACGTATGCGCCGGCCTGTATGCCGCGTTGTCGATCCTGGCGCTGCTCTGCGGCAACGAGCGTCGCCGCAGTGGTGGCCACACCGCGGTCGCGGTGAGTCTGTTCGACACCATGACCGAGCTGATGGGGTATTCGCTGATCCACGCTCAGCACACGGGAGTGGATCAGCAACCGGCCGGCATGGGCTCGCCCGCGGTGGCCCCGTACGGCGCGTACCGCACAGCAGACGGCCAGACCGTCGTACTCGGCACAACGAACGACCGCGAATGGCAGCGATTCGCACGCGACCTTCTCGGCCGGCCCGACCTCGCCGACGACGAACGCTTCCTGACCAACTCCGGCCGGACCAAGCACCGTGAATTCCTGGACACGCAGATCACCCAGTGGGTCGCACGCCATGACCTGGAACAGGTGCAGCGCAGCGCCGACGCCGCCGGAATCGGGAACGCCCGGTTCAACAAGCCGAGCGAAGTCATAGCCCACCCGCATCTGACCGCCCGCGACCGGTGGCGACAGATCGACACACCTCACGGTCCCGTACCTGCTCTGCTCCCGCCCCCGGTCATCTCCGGCTACGACCCGCCGATGGGCGCAATCCCCGCGCTCGGGCAACACACCGAATCCGTACTCACCGAACTCGGTATCCGCAAGGACGAGATCACCGCGCTGCGCGCACAAGGCGCCGTGGCTCCCGCTCATCGCTGACCCAACCGGGTTCGCCCCCGACTTGTTCTGCAGCCGCTCCTGGACCTCCTCCAGCAGCGTCCAGACCTCGATCAGGTCCTCCGGCTCCCACTCCTGCCGCACCCCGCGCTCCCTCCGGTCGTCATGACCGGACCAACCTCGCCGAGCACGGCCCCCGATGACCCCAGAAGATCAAGAACGCTGACAAGCACACCCCAAATCCGCTAATAGGACTCCGTTAGGTCTTCCGGTTCGGCCTGTTCCTGG
Source organism: Streptomyces rapamycinicus NRRL 5491 (assembly GCF_024298965.1). NCBI lineage: Bacteria > Bacillati > Actinomycetota > Actinomycetes > Kitasatosporales > Streptomycetaceae > Streptomyces > Streptomyces rapamycinicus. The sequence continues at coordinate 12,432,856 of NZ_CP085193.1, forward strand.
GCATGTTGGGTGGATGGATACACATGAAGTGAACCGTGTCCGGGCGAAGTTGGCGTTATACGTGGCTGACGTGTTCGCGTCGGTGCCGCGCAAGGACCAGCGGGCCAAAGGTGACTGCTGCCTGCGGGGACTGATGTTGGACGGCCGCCGCAAGTCGATCCAGGCCATGGCCTCGCGGCTGCCGGACGGCAACGAACAGAACCTGCAGCAGTTCGTGAACCAGGCCGCCTGGGACCCGGCGCCGGTGCGGCGTCGGATCTGCGAACGCATGCTGCCACTGGTCAACCCGACGGGCTCAGTGCTTGGCATAAGGGGCGGTTCTCCTGTCGTGCCCTCTCAGGCTAACCCCGCAGAACGGAACGTCTCACCCAAGGCTGACAGAGAGGGCTCCGCGCCGAAGAACAACTTCTCTGTCCTCCCGCTGGCGAAGAAGGACAACGGCAACGCCGGCAAGAGCAATGCTCAGGACCTGTGGATCGGCCTCGGGGAGGGCGCCTCGCGGCATGCGAAGGACGTACCTTCCCGAGTGATCGATTGTTGGTCACCGAGTAGGCCCGCGTTGCAGCGCGGGCCGGGAAGGCACGCCCGTGCTCAGCGTAGTTAACGCCGACGGAACCACCGAGAGCGGCTCCTTGATGGACGAGATCGTCCGCGAGGGTGCGAGGCGGATGCTTGCCGCCGCCCTGGAAGCTGAAGTCAACCAGTACATAGCCGAGTTGGCCGACCATCGCGACGAGTCCGGTCGTCGCCTCGTTGTCCGCAACGGCCACCATCGCGAACGCACCGTCGCGACGGCCGCCGGGCCGATCCCGGTGAAAGCGCCGCGGGTGAACGACAAGCGCGTCGACGCCGTGACGGGCGAGCGCAAGCGGTTCTCGTCGCAGATCCTCGCCCCCTGGTGCCGGAAGTCTCCGAAGATCAGCGAGGTCCTGCCCCTGCTCTATCTGCACGGCCTGTCCTCCGGTGACTTCGTGCCCGCGATGGAACAGTTCCTCGGCTCCTCGGCCGGTCTTTCTCCGGCCACCGTGACGCGGCTGACCAAGCAGTGGCAGGACGACCACGCCGCCTTCCAGGACCGCGCCCTGTCCGGCAGCGACTACGTCTACGTGTGGGCCGACGGCGTTCACCCCAAGGTCCGCCTCGGTCAGGCCCACTCCTGTGTCCTGGTTCTGATGGGCGTGCGCACGGACGGCCGCAAGGAACTCATCGCGGTCGTCGAGGGCCTGCGCGAGTCGACCGAGTCCTGGGCCGACCTGCTGAGGGACTGCCGCCGGCGCGGCATGACGGATCCCGAGCTGGTCGTCGGCGATGGCGCCGTGGGTCTTTGGAAGGCCCTGGCCGAGGTGTTTCCGCAGGCCAGGCACCAGAGGTGCTGGGTTCACAAGGTCCGCAATGTCATGAACACGCTTCCGAAGTCCGCGCAGCCTGGCGCGAAGAAGGCGCTCCAGGAAATCTACAACGCCGAGGACCGTGACCACGCCGAGAAGGCGATCAAGGACTTCGAGCGCAGCTACGGCGCGAAGTGGCCCAAGGCGGTGAAGAAGGTCACCGGCGAGGTGGATAACTCCTGGCCTTTTACGACTTCCCGGCCGAGCACTGGGTGCACTTGCGCACGACGAATCCGATCGAATCCACCTTCAGCACAGTCAAGTTGAGGACCCGGGTCACCCGCGGCGCCGGCAGCGCGGCCGCCGCCCTGGCCATGGTGTTCAAGCTCGCCGAGTCCGCCCAGGCCCGCTGGCGTGCGATCACCGCACCCCACCTCGTCGCCCTCGTCCGCGCCGGAGCACGCTTCGAACGCGGCGTCCTGGTCGAACGCGGGGAGCCTCGTGCGGCGTGATGGACCCCCAACTGCCGCTCAGCCAGCGGCCATCAGGAGCCGTGACTTCAGCGCGCTGTGCGTCCGAGCAGTCCGCTCAGCTCATGGGCGAGGGCGACCGAGGCCTCGATCTCGACCTTGCGGATCGACACGCTCTCCACGAGGAATCCGAAAGGCATGCCGAGCTTGCGGCAGAAGGCGATCAGATCCCGGGCGTTCGCCAAACAATGCTCGTACGACTCGGCAAGCGTGTCGTCCGCGTGAAGCAGGGAGTTCTCGAGCCAGCGCGGAACCTCGACTCCGAGCCACTTGAGGAACGCCAGCGTCTTCACCGAGCCGCACACCGACAGCGTAAAGAGCACGGGCTTCGGTGCGAGCTGCCGCTCACGGCAAACGTAGTAGTAGTCGGAGACCATGCTCTTGGCCGCGTCGGCGCTGTAGATGACCTGCGAGATGAAATACGCGCATCCCGCCTCCTGCTTGGTGATCAGCCGCAGATGCTCGTCAGGGCGCTCGGTGATGGCGACGCCACCGAGCAGCAGGTCCGGACGGACGTCGCGGCGCAGGACGTGCGCCGTCGACAGGCGCGTATGTATAGCCTTGTCCTTCGAGGACGCACCCACGAAGACCCCGAGCACGCGGTCCGCATCGGCCATCCGCAGCCAGGTCCGCAACTCCGCCTCGGTGTACTTGCCGACGCACCGATAGATCACCGCAGGGCGGTTCCACTCGCCGAGATATTCCGCATGGTACGCGGCGGGATCCATGGTCGGCAGGTAGGGGAACGGGCGTTCCTCCGGATTGCGGTCGCTCTCGTCGTCGATGTCGTAGAGCGCCAGACCATCCACGTTGAGGACGTCCAGCCGCGCCAAGGTGGCCGCGGTGATCTCTCGGATCCGCTCAGGAGCGATACTCAGGCGCGGCGGCGTGATGCCGAACAGAAGGACGCCGCTCTCGGCGTCAGTCACCAGCGTCCGGAGAGCCATGCTTTCGCTGTGATCCACCATGCCGCGGAAACTAGCAGCTCATCCACCAGGCGGTAGGCAAGCATCACTCTGTGAGACCGGATCCGGTGACGCCCCGCCCGAGGAAGCCACGGCAACAAACGCCTCCTGGATCAGGAAGCCGTCGCAAGACCCTTGACGACATCACTCGTTCCCGTACGAAGCCCGACCGCCGCTGGTCAGATCCACAGGGTTTGACAATAACTCCTGCCTTTAGTGCGCACCACGCCCAAGTCGTGCAGGGTGCTTGCTTCGCCCTGACGGTTGCCGAGGGTGCGGTACATGCCAATCGCTTGCTCGGCTAGCTGGGCCGCCCTTGCATAGTTCCCTTCCAATCGACGCACTACGCCCAACTCCCGCAGGGTGCTTGCTTCGCCGTGGTGGTTGCCGAGGGTGCGGTACATGCCCAGCGCCAGCTCGGCCAACTCGGCCGCTGCCACATAGTCACCCTCCAACCGCCGCACTTGGCCGAGGCTCCGTAGGGCGTTGGCTTCGCCGTGGTGGTTGCCGAGGGTGTGGTACACGTCCAGTGTCTGCTCGGCGAGCTCGGCCGCGCCGGTGACATCACCTGTCACGCGCCGCACCGCGCCCAGGTCCCGGAGGGCGTTGGCTTTGCCGTGGTGGTTGCCGAGGGTGCGGTACACGTCCAGTGCCTGCATGGCCAGATCGGCCGCCTTGGCGTTGTCACCCTTCAGCCACCGCACCTGGCCCAGGTCCCACAAGGCGTTGGCTTCGCCGTGGCGATCACCGAGATTTCGGTACATGCCCAGTGCCTGTTGAAGCAGCTTGACCGCCCCCGTGGAGTCATCCGTCAGCCAACGCATCACGGCCAGACCCGACGGACGAACCCCGCTGTGGGGTCATCTCGGGATTCCCGCCCGTGCAAGTGCGTGGCCGAGGAGCCGGCTGGTATCGCGGGGACTGCCACATCCACTCCGTGTACTCGGACGGCGAGCTCACTCCTGAGCAGCTGGCGGCCGGTGCTCGCGCAGTGGGACTCGACTTCATCGCCACCACGGAGCACAACTCTGCGAACGCGCATAGCGCCTGGGGACGCCACGCCGCAGATGATTTCCTGGTGCTCCTGGGTGAGGAGGTGACTACCAAGACCGGGCACTGGCTCGCTCTCGGCATCGCGCCGGGGCAGGTGATCGACTGGGATTATCGCGTGGGGGACAAACGCATCGGCCGATGCCTGGACCAGGTCCGCGAATCCGGTGGACTGTGCGTGGCCGCGCATCCGCACGCGCCCTATCCCTCAGGCCGCTTCATGTACCCCTACCAGGACCTCGATGCGGTCGAGGTATGGAACGGGCTGTGGATGTCGGACCGGCCGTGGAACGCCGACAACGAGGCCGCTCTCGCCGAGTGGGGCCGAGGACTGGCGGAGGGAATACACACGGGGCGCTGGCAGCCGGCCATGGGCAACAGCGACACCCACCTTGAAGGTCAGATCGGCATCCCGCACACCGTGGTGTACGCCGAGGATCTGAGTACGCTGGCCATTCTCGCGGGAATCCGCGTGGGCCGCAGTTGGATCGCCGAATCGGCTGCCGTCTATCTGTCGCTCACGGCTGTCGCCGCCGGCCGCAACGCGGGGATCGGCGAACGGCTGGCAACCCAGGGGGAACCCGTCGTGGTGCGCGCGCACATATGCGGTGTCCCCTCGGGGACCGTCAGCTTTCACACCGACCGGGGCAAAGTCCACCACCAAGGGCTGCCGGACTCAGGCGTGGGTACCGCCGAGTGGCACACGACCTGGGAAGACTCGGCGTTCGTCCGGATCGAGGTACGCCATCCACATGGCCATATGGCCGCTCTCACCAACCCATTCGTGCTGACTTGACCTCCGCGATCTGCCGGTAAGGTTCACCCTCCGCCCGCGCGGAAAGCACTCCCGGCCGGGGACTTCGGAGACCCGCCCGGCGGGCCCACCTCCGCTGCGGCCGCCGCCTCCCGGGTAGCGGCTCACCTCCGCTCACGCGGGTGGTGTCGGGCGCTGCGCTGGGGGCGGCGGTTTTTCCGGCTCGGTCAGTCTGATCGTGCCGGGGTCATCCCAGCCCCGGCAGGCTGCGCAGTTCGCCAATTCGCAGAAGTCGTGCGAGGAGCAGGAACAGCAGCAGCATCGTGATGCCGCCTGCAGTCAGTGAGAGAGCTGGTGTCAAGGAGACGGATGCCAGGCTGTGGCTGAAGGAGTGGGCGATGAGCCACCCGGCCGACCCGGCCCCGGTGGCGGCCGTGATCAGTTTGGCGTAGGTGCGGCAGATCCGCCGGCCGTCGAGCAGTCCCTCGGTGCGTTGCCGCAGCCGCAGTGCGGTCAGGAGTAGGCCGATCGCGTAGGACAGGGTGTATGCGGCGGCCATCCCGGTGACCGCCCACCGGGGAGACAGCAGAAGATGGCAGGCCACAGCGAGAGCGATGTTGATGCCACTGATCCACAGCGCCATGCGGAACGGTGTGCGGGTGTCTTCAAAGGCGTAGAAGCCGCGGAGCAGGAGGTACTGAGCGGAGAATGGGATCAGTCCCAGGCCGAAGGCTTGCAGCATGTGGCCCAGGGGAGTGGTTGCCGCGGGGTTGGCGGCGCCGTGGGCGAACAGCAGTTGCGCGATCTGCGGGCCGAGGGCGACGAAGAAGAATGCCGCCGGAACGATGACGACGCCACTGGTCCGCAGTGCTCGGGAGAGGTCGGCACGCAAGTCTTCGACACGGTGTTCGGTCACTGCTCGGCTCATGCGCGGGAGAAGTGCGGTGACAAGGGAGACGGTGACGATCGACTGGGGCAGCATCCAGATCTGCTGGGCGTAGCTGTAGGCGGTGTAGCCGACACCGTCGTGGGGCAGGGCGGCGTCGGCGGAGGAGGCCAGGCGGGTGACCACCGTGCTCGCCATGAGGTTGGCCAGTACGAACAGCAAGGTCCAGCGGGCCGCGTTCACGCTCTTGCGCAGGCCGGTGCCCCGCCAGTCGAATCGAGGGCGCAGCCGGAATCCGGCTTCGCGGGCGTAGGGGATCAGGGCGAGTGCCTGGAGGGCCAGGGCAGTCGTGGTGCCGATGCCGAGCAGCCGGACCTGGGCGTCCGTGATGTCCGAGACCTTTTCCGGGGCGGTCATCATGGCGACGTAGAGGCCGAACATGGTGATCAGGATGAGGTTGTTCAGGACCGGGGCCCACATCATCGCTCCGAACCGGTTCCGGGCGTTGAGGACCTGGCCGAAGATGCTGAACACGCCGTAGAAGAAGATCTGCGGGAGCAGGAAGCGGGCGAAGACGACGGTCAGCTCGAATGCGTCGTGGGTGGCGGGTGTGTCGCGCTGGTAGATGCTGATGATCGCGGGAGCGGCCCAGGTGGCCAGCGCGGTGCCGACGCCGAGGACACACAGCACGAGGGTGACCAGACGCTGTTCGAAGGCGGCTCCGCCGTCGGGGTCTTCTGCGCGGGCCCTGACCAGCTGCGGGACCAGGACGGAGTTCAGCGCACCACCGATCAATAGGAAGTACAGGCTGGTGGGCACCGTGTTGGCCTGGTTGTAGGTGGTGGCCAGCAGCCCGGTGCCCAGTGCGGCGGCCTGCAGCACCTGCCGGATCAGTCCAGTGGCGCGCGAGACCACCGTCCCCGCCGCCATCACCGCGGACGAGCGCAGTACTCCGCCGACACCCTGGCCCCGCTTGGGAGCGGCATGTCTACTGCGTCCGGTGCTCGACCGCTCTAATTCTTCGGGCGATGTCTCCTCGCTCATGGGCACAATTTACGGCGAATCGGCTTAAGGGATCGGTGGTTCGTCTGGGTCGGCGTGGAGCGGGTCTGGATCCTCCTGTCCCCTCGTCGGGAGGAGCCAGGCCCTTGCTCGGATATGGCAGTACTACCTTCTGCGGGTGCGCGGCCGGAGGCACAGCGACCCGGCTGGTTGTTTTCGGGATCGCTGAGCCGCCATGCGTCCGGGGCGGTACTCGCGGGCGTGCGCTTAGGCCAGATGCCCTTGCCGCAGTGCCAGGTCGTGTCGCCTGCGCTGGCGTTGGCGATGCACACCCGCGACTTGTAGCCCGTGTGGTCCCAGTAGTAGCCGGTGTGGTCCGCGCCGTTGGTCACTACGTGCTGGCCAGAGATGATGTTGTAGGCGCTCCCGTTGTGGCTGCGCTCCAGGACCATGTCGCACTGTGCGCCGTTCCAGGACTGGATGAGTCCCTGGGCGTACCAACTGCCGTTGATCTTCTTGGCGTTCATCCACCCCTTGCAGTTGCCGCGGGTGATGACGGAGTCGGGTGGGTGCGTACGGTCAGCGGGCTGACGAAGAGGACCTCGGCGATCTCGTCATTGGACTTGCCCTCGGCGGCCAGGGCCGTGATCTCGCGTTCGCGGGCGGTGAGTTCCGGCAGGCGTTCCGGCGATGACAAGTCCGTGCCGGGGGCGGAGGACAGCAGGAAGCGGGCGATGAGGGAGCGGGTGGCGGCGGGTGACAGGAGGGCCTCGCCGGAGGCCACGGTACGCAGACCGGCCAGGAGGGTCTCGGCGGTGACGTCCTTGCCGAGGCAGCCGCTGGCACCGGCGCGCAGCGCCTGGGCGACATAGTCCTCCGTCTCGAAGGTGGTGAGGATGAGGACGCGGGTGGCGGCCGGTTCCTGGTCGGCGCAGATGGCCGAGGTGGCGGCCAGGCCGTCGACCCCTGGCATGCGGATGTCCATGAGGGCGACATCGGGGTGGTGGGTGCGGGTGAGCCGCACCGCCTCCGTGCCGTCGGAGGCCTCGCCCACCACCTCCATGTCGTCGCAGGAGTCGATCACGACCCGGAAGGTGGCTCGCAGCAGTGCTTGGTCGTCGGCGAGCAGTACTCGGATGGTCACTTCTCATCGGCGAGAACGTGCTGCGTCAGCAGCGTGTTGACGTGGACCAGGACGGACTGGAGCAGGTGGAGGGCGAGCATGGACACCTCCTGGGACTCCTTGTCCTGCCCGGCCAGGCCGCCGTCCTTGCCGTAGAAGAGGTCCTTGTTCGCGCTGTTCCAGTTCTCCACGACCTGGAGCCCTTCGTGGATCTCGCCGCGCAGCTCGACGTCGGCGAGGTAGTCACAGATGAACGCCGTCCGTACGGCGCGTTCGAGTTCCTCGATCGCCTGGTAGGTGGGGTGCTTGGGGCCGCCGCGGGTGAAGCGGCGCAGGACCTGCTCGGCCTCGGCGGTACCCAGGCGCAGGGCGGTGGTGTACTTGACGATCTGATCGCACTGCTGGCGGATCACATCCCAGTTGATCGTCTTGGTGGACAGCACCGGCGCCAGCTTCGGCCAGCTCTCGTCTTGTCCGGCTGTCGGCCGGTACAGCCGCGCGGAGCCGACGTTCTTCAGCCTCGGCATCAGTTTGAAGTCCAGCATGTACGCGAAGGCGAACCCGACGATGGAGGCGCCGTGGGTGTCGGGGTACTGCCGGTCGACGTCCATGTCGGTGCAGTGCCGCAGCACGCCCTCGATCATCGCGGCGACCTCGGAGGCCGAACAGCTCTTGAGCTGGGAGTAGATGCACACGGACTTCCGCTCGACGTGCCAGTAGATCATCACCCTGGGGCCGCGGTAGCGCTCGTGCCACTCGGTCATCAGGTTCGAGGACCAGGAGTCGAACTTGCGGCTGTCGGACGCGCACGCGGTGCCGCTGCCCCGCCGCATCTCGTCCCGGGCGGCGAAGGTCCCCGAACCTGTTCGTGGGCGCGGGATGCGCGGTGGGTGACGACCGTGGCCACGCCCGTCCCGATCGGAAGGTGGGGGAGCCGTCTGCGGGCGCGGAACTGAGGCTCGTCAGAGCGCCGGCGGCTGGGCAGTGGGGGCAGTCTGCTCGCCGGGTTGGTCCATCTGCTGCTGGCGGCGTCGCTGCTCTACCGGCCTGCCCCTGCTCCGCCGCTTCGGCCCGCATGGCACGCCGACCTTGTGGTTCGGGCCTTCATGAACGGAACCGTTGATTCCCTTCATCGATTCGAGCGGCCCGCCGGCGCGCCTCGCCATGCGGGACCGAGAAGTCCCGGCCGCGCACGTGGCCCACTCACCGTTGAGCTCCTGGGGTCGATGATCACGGATCATCACTCAGGCTTCGGGTTTCCCCGCCCCGGGGCTTTTTCGGCCGCAGCTCACGCATTCTGGTCAACATGCCACCATCAAACGGAATTTTCATGTCCAATTCGCCAATTGGCAATCTCGCGTCGACAGCCTCGTTCGAAGCGCGTCGATCACCAGGGATGCTTCTTCGGAGAGGCGAGGTTTTACGTGCGAAGACGTCATTACCCGTATCGTGGGTTACTCGCGGCGGCTGTCGGAGTACTCACGCTGACCACTCTGACCGCCGCCCAAGCGGCGCCGGCACCGCTCACCGATCCGGCTGAGGCGGCGGCGCTTGCCAGGCAACTGGGCAACGAGCGCACAGCAGGCGTCTACTACCGGAACGAACGACTCGTGGTCGCGGTCACCGATCAGGATGCGGCAGAAACCGTGCGAAGCGCTGGGGCGGTAGCGGAGGTCGTCCCACACAGCACAGCCGAGCTCGACTCTGCCAAAGCGAAACTGGATCAGCTGACAGGGATTCCCAACACTGCCTGGAGTATTGACCAGAGCAGCAACCGGGTGGACGTAAAGATCTACGACGGGGTTTCCGAAGCCGACAAGGCTCGAATTGAGAATTCCGTTTCCGAATACGGAGATACGGTCGACATAACGAAACACTCTGGCAAGATCGAATCGAACGCCTATGCCATGCGCGGTGGTCTGGGTATAACGTCGGAATACACCCCTGGCTGGATCACCATCTGCAGTGCCGGGTTCAACGTGCAGAACGGCAGCGGAAAGAAGTACATGATCACAGCCGGGCATTGCATGCGGAACGGCGCTGTCAATTGGCACCGTAGAAGCGGGGAAATTCCCCTCGGAGGGCCATCGACTGGGCCTACGGGAACAACACGGACCAGTCCGACTACGGGGTAGTGGAGTACAGCAACAGCAACGTCACCCCGTACGGGACGATCCAGTACAAGGACGGCTCGACAGGGCAGATCTCGCGCTCCGCCTCTGCATTCGAGGGGGAGAAGGTGAAGCGTTTAGGGACCATTAGCCAGGACCTGGATGGCATGGTGCTCGCGACGAACGCGACGGTCACCTATGACGACGGCACCACTCTCCGTCACATGATCGAGGCGAGTAACTGCAGCATGCACGGCGACAGCGGAGGGCCCCTCTTCAGCGGCGAGACGGCACTGGGCATCGATTCAGGCGGCAACTATAGCGACGAGCCCTGCGGAAATTCGGACCCCCAACAGGATCGCTCCAGTTGGTACCAGCCGCTATACACGGTGCTCCTCTGGGAGGGACTGAAGGTCTATTAGGTCACGCACCATCCCTCGCCGCCTGCGCGGCATGGACGCAGATGCAGCAGGCGGCGCGGGAGGCCGTGAGTGAACCCGGACGCGCCCCTGCCCGTCGAAAGTGTCGACCGGGGTCAGCGCCAGGCGTTGAGAATCTCCGCGTCATGCATTCAGCAGGGAATCCGTCGTCGTCCCCAAGAAAGAGGACTCCATGCATACGTACGCGAAGCGCCTCGCCGGCCTGCTGCTGGCACCTCTCCTGACCACCTTCCTCCTCGTCGGCTGCGGCAACGATCAGAGCCCTGACGACGACCATGTGAAGAGTCAGTCGCCGCGGGAGCAGGAGAAGCGCGCCCGTCAGGTGGCCGACGCCTGGAAGGGGTCCACAGCCGCCGCTGCCTGGCACCGGGGCTACTACCCGATGGCCAACGTGATGCAAAAGCCGGAATCCGGGTGGCACAGCTCGGCGGATCAGCGGGCCTTCGAGACAGAGAACTTCGTCCTGCGTGGCAGTCTGCCGACCACTGCCACCGGGCACGGGAAGGCGGACTGGGGAAACGGCAATACTCTTACCCGCCCCCTGTGGGGGGCGAAGAAGGCGTATCAGTCGTTCGCCCGCAACCGCAGTGAAGGAGCGCGGCTGACCGTGACGGGGGCGAAGCTCGGCACGACGACGATCATGACGAGCCGAGGCAGGGCGTCCGTGCCCGCTTGGCTCTTCACGCTGGAGGGCTACGACACCCCGCTCAAGCGTGTCGCTGTCACCCTGTCCAAGCTTCCGAGCTCGCCGATCGGACAGGCTCGGCAAGGGGCTGCGGGCGGTCTCAGGCAGATCGCCCGACTGGTCGGAACAGCGAGGAACGGCCGATCCATCACGGTGCACGCCACACACGGAGCCTGCGACGACGGCCCCGTCGTCAAGGTGCTGGAAACGGGCGAGAGCGTAGTGCTGTACGCATCTGTCGCGGGGGCACAAAGCGGTCCCTGCAGCTCCGAGATGACCGAACAGAGTATGAAGGTGCAGCTGCGGAAGCCGCTCGGTGATCGCATTCTCCTGGACGCCCTCAGCGGCCGGCCAGTGCCGTACGGAGAGCCCGACGGGCTGTCACCCAGCTGGACCTAGGGCGGTTTTCTCGAATGACCCCTCCACCAGGCCCGGCCTGGCCGCGATGCAGAACAGTACGGCGGTCGGCGGCAACAGCACGACCGGTGCCCGTGCGGTGTCCCCTTCGGGCAGCCGCTGCCCGGCCTGGCAGCCACACCAGGTACCGGCGATCGCAGCTCGCGTAACGCTCGCAACCCGCCCATCGGCGACCCCTGGCCTCGTCCGGCCGCGGCCTGGCGGCCCGACGACCAATGCGCCGTCACCCGCAAGGGTGGAGATCAGTCACCCTCTGTCTACAGGCGAAGAGGTGGGATCGTCGGCGTAGCCGTACATCTCCAGCTGGGTGGCGTGCAACTGCTGGAGGTGCTGCTGTACATCGGGGTTGTCATAGCGAGCAGGCGTCACCGTCCACGGCCGGGGGCGGCTGCGTACGTGGCGGGTGTGTCGTGCATCTGATAGCCCCCGGTCGATGGCGGCGACGGTTGAGTCTTCGTAGGGCGGCACGGCAAGCTGCCGCAGAGCAGGCCCCGCCGAGATGCTGCCCCTGCGGCTCCCAGGAACGGATGGCTCTGCTGCGCCCCGGGGGCTGGCAGCATCGCCTTGGTGCTGGGCCGCAACATCGCCGGATACATCACGGCGCCGCGGGCGGCGTCGGCTCCATCGCCGTGTAGCTGGCCCGCGGGGTCGGCGCCCGGGTGACACGAAGGGGCCGGACGCGAACGCCCGCACCCGGCGAGGCTGGCTCCGCCTCGGCGCCCGCCGACCCGGACCTGTGGCCAGCCGCACCCGAGGAGCCGGTCCGTACGCGGACGGCTGCGTCGCCGGGCTGCCAGCGGGTGCTGGCGGCACATCAGGCCAGCACGTCGGAACGGCGCATCGCCCCGAGGACCGCGGCCGCCATCGAGCAGCAGAACGCAGGCTCCTTGATGCGGGAGCCGGAGGAAGCCTTCGGTGACGGGCAGACCGCGATCGAAGAACTGCGGGCGTCGCCGAGTACGTCATCGTTGCTGACGCCAACCCGCCGTACATCGTCCTCACCCGCATCCAGCTGTACTGACCGTCCCTGACGGCGGGCGGTCCGAGCGTGCAACGGTTCTGAGGCGGGTTTACCGTGGAACGGCGAGGTGGTCGGCGGCGCTCCCGCGCCATTCGATCAGGAAGAGGGTCGCGTCGTCGCTGGTGAGTCCGCCCCGCTCTTCCAGCAGTCTCTTGGAGAGCCAGCGCACCTCGGCGCGTACCCCGCTCGCCTGGCTCATCATGCGGTCGACGCAGCGGATGAGCTGTTCCTCGCCGAACGGCTCCTGTCCGGCAGCGTGCTCCTCGATCACGCCGTCGGTGTAGCACAGCAGCCGGTCGCCGCGCCGGAGCTGGTGCTCGCTCATCCGGGGCTGCTCGCCGCCGAAGCCGACCGGCAGGGTGGTCGGGCCCTCCAGAGGGTGGAGCACCCGGCCGTCGCGGATCAGCAGCGGCGCCGGGTGGCCCGCGTTGACCCACTGCAGGCGACCCGTCGCCGTGTCCAGGCGCATCATCTGCGCGGTGACGAAGCGATCGGGACCAAACTGCCCGGCGATCGCCCGGTCCATGAACGCGTAGATCTCGGTCAGGTCGACGTCGGCGCGCCTGGCGTGGCGGTAGGCGCCGATGGCGATGGTGGCCATCGCGGCGGCTCCGAGGTCGTGGCCCATCGCGTCGATCATGGCCACGTGCAGGACGCTTTCGTTGAGGGCGTAGTCGAAACTGTCGCCGGCGATGCGGTAAGCGGGTTCGAGAATCCCGGCCACCGTGACCTGTGGAACGGACATGGCCAGTGGGGGGAGCAGGGACCACTGGATCTCGGCGGCCACGCTCATCGGTTCGCGGCGCCGGGCCTGGAAGAACTGGTCGGTGTAGGTGTGCTTGGTGACCAGGATGTCGGCGACCAGGCTGGCCAGCCTGCGCAGCAGCCGCCGGTCGTCGTCATCGACGGTCTCCAGGGTGAGGGCCATCACCCCGACCTGGTCGCTGCCGTCCAGCAACGGCAGGAACATCCGGACGCTGCCGTCGTCGTGCGCTACCTCGACGGGAGCCGCCGTCAGGAATGCCTCTCCGGCGTGGGAGTCGCTGATCAGCTCGGGTCCGGCGACCATCAGCTGTCGGCCGGGCAGCGGCGCGAGCACCAGCTGCGCGTAGTCCTGCAGGAGGATGGAGACGTCACGGCCCCCGACTTTGGCCACCTCTTCCGCGATCAGCGGAGCGATCAGCTGCGGCGGCATCTCGTGGGCACGGTCCAGCAGTACTCCCAGCAGGCGCTCGCCGAATCCCTCCGACCGGTCCACCATGTCCTTGCCGGGCTCGCGCTCACCTTCAGCCATAGCCGCAGGGTGCCCCAGCCGCTGGCACAGCCGGTCGATTACGCCAACGGCGGCCACGTCAGGTGATCCGGCGTCGAGGCGTGAGGCTCGGCTCTTCTCGAGCTTCATTGCGTCCCTGCTCATCCAGAAGTACGTACCGTTCCCCGATCGTGTGGTGCCGCACTGACTCGCATGCTCGACACCTGCGCCTGATGCGCCTCGGCTCCCAGCGCGCTGGCATGTCAGGCGCGCCGGGAAGTCGCCGAGGGCCACGCAACCGGCACGGGAGCCTGCCGGCCGACTACGTGCAGGCTGTACCACGTCGTCGCACCGCCCTCCGCGCTGCTCGCCCACAACACCGGCCGCGACGAGGACGAGTACGTACTCGACACCGACGAACTGACCATCACCGAGGTATCACTCACCCGCTGACGTGGCTCCCTCTGCCCGGTGGGCTGCGCCCGATCCTCTACTCGCGGTAGAGCCGGGGTATGGCAGACGAAACGAGTGTCAAGGTGAGTTCGGCCGCGCGTGATCGGCTTGCCGTTCTGGCGGCCGAGGGCAACACGACGATCCGGCAGCTTGTCGAGGATCTCGCCGAGGGTCGGCCGACTCAGGCCGAGTACGCGGAGCGCGCCGCGCAGGCCCGTGCCGAGCTCGCTTCCGTCCTGGGCAGCGTGCCCAGCGAGGAGGCCGAGGCGAAGGCCCGCGGTCTCCTGGAGCGCCTCGCCGCCGGCCAGGGCTCGGCGGCCGCGTAGTGGGGCCGATCGCGGTCGTCCTGGACCACATGACCGCCGCCGCCCTCCACGACCCCAGAGATCCGTACAACGAGGCCGTCGCCGCGTTCTACGTCCAGGCATCCGGAGGCCTGGGCACCCTCTACGCCCCGGCGCTCTCCCTCACGGTCGGCGACAGCCAACAGTCCGGCCTCCTGGCCTACATCGACGGGCTGCGGTTCATCATGATCGAGGCCTTCGACACACAGGCCGCGCTTACCGCCACCCAGCTGCTGCATGCCGGGTACTCCTGGACGGCCGTCCACGCCATCCACGCCGCCCGCCCCTCCGCCGACTTCCCTGCCGCGCGCTTCCTGCTCACCCTGACGCCCGAGGCGTACGAAGGGACCGGGGTCCAGGCGGTACACCCCGGCCAGTAGCAGGCCGCTCCCGCCGGGCCGCGGAGTGGTAGAGCGCCTTGTTGGAAGAAAGCCGGTCACGCGAAGGCCACCCAAAATCTTCCGAGTGGCCTTCGCACTTGGTGCTGCTGAGTGGTCGCTGCTGCGGTGCGGGCAGCGGACAGTCGGTTGTCGATCGTCACCACGACCGGGTCCCCTGCTGCGTGGACCGCTCGGCTCAGCACCTTCGCCGTCTCGCCGTAGACCTGCTGTGTCACAGCGATTGGAGCCGCGGTCATTCGACGCCGACGGGACGAAGTCGGTGGCGGCCGCGCGTGAACATGTGGACGCGGCGCCGATGCGCCGGTTCCTGCGGCAGTGGGCGTTGACCGTGGCGATCGAGCGCCACCCTGCCCGCGCGGCACGCCTGCGCGAGCTGGAGGCACGCGCCGCGCAGGTGGAGAATCTGACGGAGGCCCGCGCCATCGCTGCCGAGGTGTCTGCCATCCAGGCCGAGGCGGCGGACGAGGCGGGTATCGCCCGGCACGGGCTGGCGGGTGACCGGGTCGACCCGGCGCCCGAACCCGAGCTGGCCTCGAATCCGAGCGGACTCATCTCGACCGGCTAGGTGGTCAAAAACTGACAACTCCCTCGCTCACTGCGTGGGCTCACGGTTGTAGAGCTTCTTGGCCCACAGGTAGCCGCCCAGGGCGATCAGGGCGCACCAGCCGATGGCGAGCACCGCGTTGTTGCCGATCGGGGTGCCCATCAGCAGACCGCGCAGGGTCTCGATGAACGGCGTGAACGGCTGGTAGTCGGCGAACCACCGCAGCCCTGCGGGCATCGAGTCGGTGGGGGCGAATCCGCTGCCCATCATCGGCAGGATCATGAGCGGCGTCAGCATGTTACTCGCGGTGGCGACGCTCTTGGCCATGATGGCCAGCGCGACCGCAAGCCAGGTAAGCGCGAAGATGATCAGCACGAGCAGGCCGATCACGCCGAGCCATTCACTGAAGCCGGCGGTGGGCTCGAAGCCCACGAGCAGCGCGACGCCGGTGACGGCAGTCATGCTCAGCAGAGTCTGGGTCAGGCTGCCGAGCACATGGCCGGTGAGCACCGATACCCGGGCGATGGCCATCGTGCGGAACCGGGCGACGATCCCCTCGGTCATGTCGATGGCCACCGAGATCGCGGTGCCCTGGGCCGCGGTGGCCGCGGTCATCAGAATGACACCGGGGACGACGTAGCTGACGTACGTGTCCCGGCCGCCCGACGGCCCGCCGAGGCCGCTGCCGAGGATCCCGCCGAGTACGTAGACGAACAGCAGCAGGAACACCACCGGCACCCCGGCGGCGGTGAGGGTGAGCGTCGGGTAGCGCAGCATGTGCCGCAACTGGCGGCGCAGCATGGTGGCCGAGTCGGTGAAGGCGTGCGTGGCGGTGCTCATCGGGCGGGCTCCTGTTCCGCGACAGGGCCGCCCGTCAGCGTGAAGAAGACGTCGTCGAGGTCGGGGGTGTGGACCTGGAGCCCGTCCACGGTGAGCGAGGCGCGGTCGAGCCGGTCGAGGAGTGCGCGCAGCGACGGCACGTCGCCTCGGCCGGCGACCTGCAGGGTCAGGGCCTGATCGTTGCGGGACATCACGTCCAGCGTCCGTGCCGCGTCGGCGTGGTCGCGTGGGTCGGCGAAGTGCAGGGTGATGTGGCCGCCGCCGACCTGCCGCTTGAGTTCCTCCGCCGTGCCCTGCGCGACGAGCTTGCCCTGGTGCAACACCGCGATCCGGTCCGCGAGTTGGTCGGCCTCTTCCAGGTACTGCGTGGTGAGGAAGACCGTGACCCCCTTGTCGGCCACCAGGCGGCGGATGATCCCCCACATGGTCCGCCTGCTGCGCGGGTCGAGCCCGGTGGTCGGCTCGTCGAGGAAGATCACCCGCGGGCGGCCGACCAGGGTCATCGCGAGGTCGAGGCGGCGGCGCATCCCGCCGGAGTACGTCATCGCGGGCTTGCGGGCCGCGTCCGCGAGGTCGAACCGCGCGAGCAGGTCGGCGGCGCACCGCCGCCGTTCCGGGCGGGGCAGGTGGTGCAGGTCGGCCATCAGGAGCAGGTTCTCCTCGCCGGTGAGAAAGCCGTCCACCGCGGAGAACTGGCCGGTGACGCCGATCGCGGCTCGTACCGCGTCCGGGTCCCGGACCACATCGTGGCCGGCGACCCGCATTTCGCCGGCGTCGGCCCGGATCAGCGTGGAAAGGATCTGCACCATCGTGGTCTTGCCCGCGCCGTTCGGGCCGAGCAGTGCGAAGACCGATCCTGCGGGGATCTCGAGGTCGATGCCGTTCAGCACCACGTGGTCGCCGTACGCCTTGCGTACAGCGGTCGCCGAGAGGGCGGGGGGACCGAGGTCGGTGGTCATGGGGTTCGCTTCCGTCGATGGGCTGTCGGCAGCCGTACGACCTGCCTTCATAGCTCAGTAATAGTTTCGTTGCATGTGCCGATTCGTCAATCGCTGTTTGGTGAAGCAACGTCGTATATGCAGGTGGTTGCAGGTGGTTGCAGGTGAATCGTTGCATGGAGTGTGCCGAGTAATGCAACGAAGCGATCGTTGCATTAAGCTACCGGGACGTCGAACAGTGGAGGACGCCCCGATGCCCGGTGACCGACTCACGCTCCAGGACCGGCAGCAGATCGCCGCAGGACTGCGCGAGGGGCTGACCTATGCCGCCATCGGCCGTCGCATCGGGCGGCCGACCTCGACCGTCACCCGCGAGGTGATGCGCAATGGCGGGCCGCGCGGCTACCACGCCGAGGCGGCGCACCAAGTGGGCGCAGGGCAAACCCGTCAGCGCAGGACCCCCGCGCTGGCGACCTCACCGGGAAGGTCCGACCTCGGCGGGCGCGATCCGCGGCTCGTGGACGAGGTGGGCGCGCAGAGCGTAGAGCTGATGATTCAGGCCGGGCTCCCGCAGATGATGGCCAGGGTGCTCGCCGCGCTGTTCACCACCGACAGCGGCAGCCTCACCTCTGCGGACCTCGTGCGACGCCTGCAGGTCAGTCCCGCCTCCGTCTCCAAGGCCATCGGCTACTTGGAGAGCCAGGCACTCATCAAGCGCGAACGCGACCCCCGCAGCCGCGCCGAACGCTACGCCATCGAAGACGACGCTGTGTTCACATCCATCATGGCCAGCGCGCGCAGCCAGACCCGGATCGCCGAAGCCTGCGCGGCCGGAGCCCGGAAGCTTGGCGTCACCACCCCTGCTGGCGCCCGACTGGAGAACACGAGCCAGTTCCTCCACCACGTCATCGACGACCTGGTCCGCTCGGCCAAGCACTGGCACAAGATCTACTCCACCCGCCCTCGGCAGACATCCGAAACCGACTGAGCGGGTGACGCTGGCCGCAGGCCTCGCCGCACCGCCTCCGTCACGATGTCCACCGTCACGCTTGACGGACCTGTTCTCTCATAACTCCGACCAGGTAGCGCGTAGCGCTGCGTGATTCCCGGACGTCTGAAACACCTTCATGAAACGATCCGGGGTCGTGAGCGACGACTGTCGGCCGCGATCGCCCGCGCGGTCAGCTCGACGACGTGCGTGCTGGCGTTGCGCAGGCTGGCCACTCGGCCATTGCGCGCCGCCACCGCGTCGGCGAGTTCCTCCAGCAGCTGCGTCCATTCCACGCCCTACACAACGCCACCGCCGCGAAAGGGTGACGCCGTGCCGCTCCAGCGCCGTCCATCAGGGAGGAACAGGTCGATCGCTCCGGCCGGGCAGACGTGGCGACTGGGTCGGGGGGATCCGGCCAGCCTATCCCTGGAACCGGCTGGACATATCAGGTACACGCTCCTGACCAGCGGCGATAGCAATCTGCGACTGGAGTACTAGCCTCGCCGTTTCGCTTGGGGCGATGAGGCTTCGCTGATCGTCAGCGGTTGAGTGGGCGGGGTGGTTTCGTTGCTTTGGGCATGACGGGGTCCCGGCGCGGTGGTCGGGTTCTCCGGGGTCCTTCGGGTCGTGGGCGGGCAGGGGCGGTTGGCCGGTCAGCCGACTGGGCGGGGCAGTGCGGCGAGGCGGCGGAAGGCCGTGGCCAGTTCGTGTCTCCAGGGCCAGGTCACCGATATCCGCAAGCGCAGGCGTCGGCCCCCGCGGGTAAGGCGGGCGGCGACATGCAGCAGCCGGTAGCGGAGCTTCTTCGGTTCGGCAGCCGCGAGTTCGCCGTCCAGGAGCAGGATGCGGGTCCAGGCCAGCAGGTCGATCGCTGTGAGGCTGAGTTCGAGCCAGACGGCATTGATGCCGAAGTCTCGGGAGGGGAAGCGGCCGAATCCGGTGGTCTTGCCGCACCGGATGTGGTCCTCGACGGTGGCATGCCCGCGGTGACGGACCTCGAGGAACTGGGCGGAGCCGCCGCCGGAGTAGGGGGTGTCGGTGAGGAACACCTGGTGGCGCAGGCCCTCGTCCTGGTCGAACAGGGACAGTTGGGCTCCGGGGTGCGGCCGCTCGCGGCGCACGATGATGCGGGTGCCGGCCGGGTAGCCGTTCAGGTCGACTATGCCGGTCAGCTCGGCGATCTCGGCGCCATCACGCATGGTCCCGTCCTGGTCCAGGGCGGGATGCCAGAGGCGGTCGGGAATGGCCCGGACAGCGCGGCGGACCGGTTCGGTGATGGCGTATCCGACCGAGAAGGAGGTACGGATTCCTCGTTTCCGCACGTCGCGGACGTGGGTGAGGAAGGCTTTCGAGGATCCGGCGCTGTCGGTGCGGACGAGGATGTCGGTGCCGTGCCGGTGGGCGTCGGGGATCTGCGCGAGCGCCTGGTCGAGCACCGTGATGTGGTCGCTCGCGGTGTTGGCACCGGCGTTCCCGGGCCGCAGCCGGCCGGACATGGCCTCGCCGGTGTTGGCCAGGAAGCACAGCAGCGGGTGGTAGCCGAAGCCGCCCTTGTAGGTGGGTGCGGCCTGCTCTTTCTCGGAGTGGCAGGTGACCAGCGTGGCGTCGAGGTCCAGGACCAGACCGGGCAGCACGCGACCCGCGGCACGGACTGCGGGAATGCTTTCACTGTGTTCGGCGGCCTGCAGCCAGGCGGCTTCCCGGGCCTGGGCACGGGCCGAGCGCAGAGAAGACAGTGCCCGCTCGGCAACGTCGGCGAGCAGCCGCCAGGCCGTCGGTGTCGAGGCGACGGGGCCGAACACCTCGGCCTGGTCCCGCAGTACGGCCAGATCTGTGATGGTCTCGCCGCCATCGGCGAGCATCACCGCGAGATCGGTGATGATCCTGCCCGGATCATGTCCGGTCCCGCGCGGGCGAAGCGACCGCAACGCGGTGGAGTACGCGGCGGTCAGCCCGGTGGCATCGGCAAGATCCGCCAGCAACCGTGCTCCGGCATGACCGACCACCCCCGAACCATCGGTGCTGACATGAACCCGGGGACGCAAGATAGCCTGCACGTAGAAAGTGCCCTCCGCTTGGACCGACAGAACCCCTCAGCAAGGTTCATCGTCCCAGGTCAGGAAGGCACTTTCGCATTTCTGCCCCATCACCCGCCGTACCCTAGCGAAACGGCGAGGCTAGGCTTTTCATGGCCGAGTCCCGCTCTCGACCCGAGGATCTTCTTGCCCTCCGCTCACTCACCTCAGGACAATCCGTTCTCCGTGGCCCTGCGCCAGATCGCGGCGCGGGCCGCCGCTCCCGAGAGAGGGCTGTCGGTCCGCCAGCTCGAGGCGGTCTCCGGACTTGGCCGGTCCACGATCAACGACTGGCTGACCGGGCGGAGCCTACCGCGTAACTGGCACGACGGGGCGGCCGCGGTCGTCGAGGCCGTGATTCGCCTCGCCGAGCAGTACGGCAACGCGTTCGCCGACGCCGATGAGGTCCGCGCTCGCTGCCAGGCGGCGTATGGCCAGGCGAAGGACGAGGGGCCCTCGGCACCTCCCACGCCCGGCGACGAACCCGCCGTGCCACGTTTGGCGGTTGCGCCCCCCCGTCGGCCGTCTGCCCGTGGTCCGTGGACGCGATGAGCTCCTGGACGGGCTCGGCGAGCTCGCGTTCGCGGGTCCGGGGGAGGCGGTGGTGGTGCTCGCCGGGATGGGAGGCGTCGGCAAGAGCACGGGTCGCGCTGGAGTTGTCCCGCCGAGCCACCGAGCATGGCCTGCGGGTGTGGTGGGTGGATGCCGCGAGCCAGTCCGCCCTCCACGGCGGGATGATCACGGTGGCCGCCGAGCTCGGCGCGAGCGAACGGGAACAGCGCGCCGCCGCGGCTTCGGCGGCGGCCGCCCTGGAGCTCGTCTGGGGCCAGCTGCACGCCGCCCCCTGGAAGTGGCTGCTCATCCTCGACAACGCGGACGATTCCGCGGTCCTGGCGCCGGATGGCGACCTCACCGGCGGCACCGGCTGGGTCCGCCCGAGTGTCGCGGGCGTCACCGTGGTGACCAGCCGGATCACCGACGAGGCCAGGTGGGGGAACCACACAAGCCGGTTTGCAGGTCGCCGCACGTCGCATCTGTGATCGGGAACACGCGGCTTTGGCGAGACGCAAGCGGAGTGCGATTAACTCCCAGATGTCGCGGTGGCACAGCAGGCTGGCGGAGGAGACGCGGGCCGTTGTCTTGAGCAGGGCACTGTGCTCCGTGCTCACCTCGGTGAGCGCGGTCTCGGCGGTGGTATCGGGCCGGGACCGCAGCTCCTCGACTGCGGCGCGCATGTCAGCGATATCCCGCTGCAGGGCGGCGAGTTGGGACCGGGCTTCCTCCAGGGCGGTGCCCAGTTCCTCCTTGATCACCCCGGCTGCTTCGCGTAGCCGGTCCGGTACACCCTGCTGGTCACTGGCCGGGCCGTCGCCGTTGCTGTCCGGGGTGGTGAGCGTGGTGAGCACGGGGGCGAGTTCATCGGTGAGGACCTCGCGGACGGCCTGCCGGACTGCGTCGACCGACAGTGCTGGGCTGGGCGAGGAGTCCTGATCGGCGGTACGGGGCGCCGGGATCGGGATGTGGGCCCGGCCCTCTTCCGCGTGTTGGTCGGGCTCGGCGACGGTGGTGACTGGTGCAGGCACGGGACTGGTGCTGTCGTCCTCGGTACCGGATGCCTCCTGGAGGTCCGCGGCGGTGGAGGGTGGGGTGGTGAGCGAGGGCGGTGCAGCAGGGGTGAGGTCCGCGAGCACGACGCGCACCTCCCGCAATTCGGCGCGCAGTTGGGCGACGACGTCGTGGACGGCGGTGTTGAGCGCTTCTCCGTTGGAGTTCAGCCTGTTGTAGACGTCGCGGAAGTTCGCGCGCATTCGGCCCAGCTCGTCGACCGGTGAGGTCTAGCGGCTGCGGATCGAACGAGGGCAGCGGGCACCACGGCGCCGGGATCTGATTCAGTCTTTACCGCCGCGTTGCGGTATTGCCGGGGCGAGGACCCGACTTCACGCCGGAACGCTGTGCTGAAGGAGCTTTCAGATTCATAGCCCGTTGCAGCTGCTAGTTCAGAGTTGGACAAACTACCGTTGCGCAGAGCGTCTCGGGCCAGGGTCATTCGCCATTTGATCAAGTAGGTCAACGGGGGGACACCCACTTTGGCCTTGAACGCTGCGGCAAACACTGATCGTGACATCTGACCGATCTCAGCGAGTTCGGCGAGGGTCCATCGTCGGCTTACCTCGGCGTGCATCGCCCGCAGCGCCGCCCCGACGCCGTCTTCGGCCAGCGCTGCGAGCCAGCCGCTGGGTTGTTCGTTGTTGTCAGCATGCGCCCGCAGCATGTGGACGAAGATGATCTGGGCAAGGTGCTCCAGCACCAAAGACTTTCCAACATCGGGCGATTCGATCTCGGAGACCAACAACGAGGCCAGGTTCATGAACAGCGGTCCGCGCGGATCGCCGGCCCGGACAAGGACTACCCGCGGAAGCGCATCGAGCAGCATCGCGGTGTCGCTGCCGTCGAACGTGAAGTCGACGCCGCATGTGTACGAGTCCTCGTCTGCCTCGGTTCCGATGCGAAATCCTCTGCCGGTCGTGTTCCGCGGCAGCGTGGTGGCCGGGCGCGCCACAACCTCATCGAGCGAGCTACTCAGCGTGTATTGCGGAGGGTGACCAAGCAGGTAGAAGTCGCCTTCGTCCAGCAGCACCGGCTCAAGACCGTCGAGTCTCAACCAGCACTGGCCTTCGACAACAACGCCGAGTTTGACGTGAGGAAAGGGGGCAAACCGCACGGCCCACGGACCGGCGGCGTGCAGCGGTGCCGGCACGACCGTGCGTGGATGGAGCAGCCCCATGACTCCGGCTAGCGGATCGTCGGGACCAAGCACCGCACGATCCGAGGACGATACATAAAGAACTTCGGACTCCACGTTATGGACCGTACCAGAGAACCTGCTGATGATGGTGCCAATCCAGCTTCTGCTGGAACGGCTCAAAACAGCGTCATTGCCGGGCGCAACAACCCTGGTGTTTAGGAGCGGACTGTGCGTTATCGATACCTCGGCCGATCAGGACTGCGTGTCTCGACGCTCTCTCTGGGAACCGGAAACTTCGGAGCTGGCTGGGGACACGGCGCGACCTTTTCCGGGGCGCAGGACATGTACGACGAATATCGTGCGGCCGGCGGAAACTTCATCGATACCTCCAGCAACTATCAATTCGGGGACGCGGAGGTATATCTCGCCGACATGATCGCCTCACATCGAGACGAGGTGGTACTGGCAACCAAGTACGCAACTGGCACCACGATGGACAGCGGCCTCCAGATGACCGGTAACGGCAGAAAGTCGATGGTGCAGTCGCTGGAGGCGAGCCTGCGACGTCTGAAAACCGATCGAGTGGACCTGTTGTGGGCCCACGCTCCGGACTACGCGACTCCTATCGAAGAAATCATGAGCGCCTTCGACGATCTTGTCCGTTCCGGCAAGGTGCTCTACGCCGGCCTGTCCAACTTTCCCGCCTGGCGGGTCGCGACAGGCGCGACGATCGCCGCGGCACGAGGCTGGGCACCCCTGGTCGCCATCCAGACCGAATACAGCTTGGTCGAACGCGCCGCAGAACGCGATCTGCTGCCGATGGCGGAAGGCTTCGGACTGGGGGTGCTGGGCTATTCCCCCCTCGGCGGAGGCATGCTGACCGGAAAATATCGCCGAGGCGAAACCGGCCGCGCGCAGAGTTCGATCAGCCAGTTCCTGCACAAAGAAGAAGACGACAACAAGGCCGCCACACTCGACACGGTGGAAGCGATCGCCCAGGAAGCGGATGTTAGTGCCGAAACGGTGGCGCTCAGCTGGTCAATGGCCAAGGGAGTCGTCCCAATCGTCGGCCCACGAACGACCGAGCAGCTAAAGACCAATCTTGCAGCGGCCGAGCTTCACCTAAGTCCAGAACAGATCGACAGGCTCGACACTGTCAGCGCACTACAACTGGGCTACCCGCACAGCATGAAGACTGACCCGGGCGCCGTCCAAGCCGTCACGGGCGGGAAAGCGAACCTACTCGACGCCCCTTCCTTGACCATCCCCTAGACGGTAGGAGGACCGGAGCCTCGCTCTTGAAGCTGGACGCAGGTTGCCGATGGATGAGCTGTCGGTACAGCCGCATTCACGGGAGGCGCCGGTGTTCCTCGATCGTACGAGTGTTGATCTGGATGTTCACACACGACTGGTGGTCGGGTTCGGTCCGGACGGGCGGACCGAAGAGGTCGCCCGGGCTCGGCTGGGGCCGGATCTACCGACGGCCTCCCGGGCAAGTCCTTGGGAGAGGGTCAGAACGTGTCCTTCGTTGCGGTGCACGCAGAGAAGGACATGGAGGCGGACAAGGTGCAAACCGCCTGACCCCGGCCCCTGCACCGCGCCCTGTGGCCGGGTGGCCGGAGACCAGCAATGCTCTCCGGCCACTTCCGGCCGCACTCAAACGGCGTAGCGGATGCGGCGGCCGTCGGGGACGGTGATGACCAGGCCGCAGTCGCGCAGGCACGCCAGGTGGTTGGACAGTCGTGTGCGCGAGACGCCGAGGGCGTCGCCGAGGTCGGCCGGGCGGCCCAAGAATGGCGGGCCCGGGGTCGGCAAGGCCGGGCGGTGCGTGCTGAAGCCGCTGCCGCTTCCCGAACCGCGTCGCCTGATCACCACGTCAGCGCAACTGACACTGTTCACTGTCACTCGGGACTTCCGCCGGTTCGACAGGGAACTCCATGCCGACCTGGCCAATCCCTGGCTGGTCCGGGCCCGGCAGGCCGCAGGGGCGCTGGGAGAGGCCCGTGGCTGGAGCCGCTGGATCACCAGCGACGTGAACCGGGCCCTGGTCATCGTGCTGTCCGGCTTCCGCGAAGGTGAATCGATCCGGTACTCCGTCTTCCCGTCCCAGCGCGTCCGAGGACTTCCCGTCGTGCGGACCGCCGAAGTCCTCGACCGCCTCGGCCTGTTCGCCGACGACCGGGCCCCCGCCGTCGACCGGTGGCTGGAGCGCAAGCTCGGCGGGATGCCCGAGGGTATCCGTCGTGCCGTCGAAGCCTGGGTTCGCACTCTCCTCGACGGTGGCCCGCGGTCCGAGCCTCGCTCCCGGCACACGGCATGGGCCTACCTGGGTGAGACCCAGCCGGTGCTGCTGGAGTGGTCCAGCTGCTACGACCACCTGCGAGAGGTCACCCGGGAGGGCATCATCGCGGTCCGGGACGCTGTCACCGGCAAACAGCGCGAAAGCCGGATCGTCGCCCTGCGGTCACTGTTCCGGCACGCGAAGAAGAACGACCAGATCTTCCGCAACCCCCACGATCGCCATCCGAGTCGCCCGGCAGACCGGCGGCGTCCTCCAAGCTCTCGCCCAGGCGGACATCGACGAGGCCACCGCCACCGCCACCACCCCGGACATCCGGCTCATCGTCGCCCTGGCCGCCATCTACGCGGCACGGCCGAAGACGATCCGCACCATGAAGTTGGAGGATGTCGACCTGGGCAACCGGCGCATCACCGGCGGCGGTCATCTCCGCCCGCTCGACGACCTCACCCGCCGTGCGGTCCTGGACTGGCTCGACCACCGCCGCAACCGCTGGCCGAACACGGCCAACCCCCACCTACTGACCACCCAGAAGACCGCGTCGAACTCGGCCCGGCCGGCAAACTCTGGACCACCCGGGCAACCCGCAACCTCACCGCCACCCTGGAACGGCTCCGCGTCGACCGACAGCTCGAAGAGGCCCTCACCCACGGCGCCGACCCACTCCACCTCGCGCTCGTCTTCGGAATCGATGAGAAGACCGCCATCCGCTACGCGGACTCCGCCCGTCAGCTTCTCCAGCCGGAGTCGAAGCCGGGGTATCGCCGAGGTGAGCCCAAAAGGGGCCATTTCGGTCAGGCCATGCCGGCCGACCAGGGACGGGACACCTTCGTGTCCGTTGTGGACAGCTTCGGGAGTCGTAGGCCGACTCAGCGGGCCGTTGGAGCCGGCAGCGTGACCGCCTCGCGCAACTCGTCGGAGGCCTGGGTGATGAGCTGGGAGAGGGAGGCATCCGGGGAGGTCAGCCAGCGGGACGTGGCGCGCCGGTGGATCGCCAGCACCACGTCGATGATGAAGCGTGCCTTGCCGGGCTCGACGCCGCGGCGCTCGAGCGCCAGCGCCAGCGCGTCGGCGATGTCGGCGAGCTTGATCAGATCGCGCTCAGCCAGTGCCGGGTTGGCGGCGATCACTCTGACGCGGCGCAGCAGGAACTCGCGCGGGCGAAAGATCTCCTCCGCGGTTCTCAGCGCTGTTAGCAGCGCCTCGATCGGCGTGAGGCCTGGGTCGGTCGCCTCGACCTGGGCGACGAGGTGGGCCTCGAGTTCGTTACCGGCGAAGAGGACTTCCCGCTTGTCGGGGAAGTAGCGGTAGAAGGAGCGCTCCTTCAGGCCGGCGGCGCCCGCGATCTGCGCGACCGAGGTGCGCTCGAACCCCTGTGTCTCGAACAGCTCGAGCGCCGCGCGCTCGAGCCGACCTTGTGCGTCGGATTCCCATCTCGGCATACCCACCAGGGTACGACAACAGCATCTGTTGTCACGATGATATCGTCGATGACAACAGATGCTGTCATCGCTTGGAGATCGTCATGAAGGCTCTTCAATTCGACCGGTTCGGGTCCCCGGACGTGATCGTGCTCCGCGACGTCCCACAGCCGGAGCCGGGACCCGGTCAAATCCGGATCGCCGTGCGGGCGTGCGGCCTGACACCGGCCGACTGGCACGTCGTCGACGGTCTCCTCGCCGACCATCTGCCGCCGCTGCCGCGCGGGCTCGGCTTCGAGATCGCGGGCACCGTCGACGCGCTCGGCGAGGGCGTCACCGGCGTCCAGATCGGCGACCGCGTGTTCGGCCCGGCCACCTTCGACGGCCCGACGGCTGGCGCCGCCGAGTACGCGCTGATGCCGGCCTGGGCACGCATCCCCGAAGGCGTCACCGCCGAGCAGGCCGCCGCGCTGCCGATGGCGGCCGAGACGGCGTGGCGCGCGCTCGACGACCTCGGCGTCCAGCCGGGTGAGCTGCTGCTCGTCCACGGCGCGGGCACCACCGTGGGTGAGGCGGCGGTGCGCTTCGCGCTGCACCGGGGTATTCGGGTGATAGCCACTGCCGGGCAGACCCGGGCAGCAGCTCTGGAAGATATCGGCGCCCAGGTGGCTGCCTACGGCGAGGGCATGGCCGAACGCGTCAGGGCACTGTCCGCAGGCCACATCGATCGTGCCCTCGACGCGGCCCCGACCGGCGGCCGGATCGACCGCGCCGACCAGCCCAGCCCGGCCGGCGGTTCACTGCCGACGCTGATCGAGCTGACCGGGGATCCCGACCGTGTCCTCACCGTCTCGGACTTCGCCGCCGCGGCCGAGCTGGGCGTCCGTACCACCACCGAGATCCGCTATGAGCAGATGGACGAGTTCGCCCGGCTCGCCGGCGAAGGCATCTTGGTCGTACCGGTCGCCCGCACCTACACGCTCGACCAGATCCAGGAAGCGGCCGAGCTCAGCCAGTCCCGCCGACCCGGCGGCAAGCTCATGCTCGTCCTGTGATCGCCCTGCCTGCCTGACAAAGCGAGACCACCTCGACAAGGAGCGGGGTCAGGCCTCTTTTTCAGGCCGACCTCGAAGCCGCTTCCGCATGTTCGCCGCGAACCCACGGGGCAACCCCCGAGATGGCGTCCCTAAACCCTCGGGTTCCCGCTGAAGAACCTTCAGTTTCCGCGGACTCGCGGGGATTTGGCCCCCGGAGTCCTGGCCCAGACACCAGCCGCAAAGTAGGAGTTGACGACCACCATGCCCGCCGCCGCTGGTGATCTCGTACGGCCGGATCGCGACCTGATGCGTTGTCAATGGCCCACGCCATACTGTCCTTCTCGCCGATGAAGCAGGGAGCCGATGGCGTTCCGGGCCGTGCACGCGCAGTGGGGGACCGTCTTCGCACACTTACCCGATCTCGGCTGCGGGCGCTCGTGGGATCAGGTGTGGAAGGTAAAGCCGTCCGCGCCGCTGACCTGCGACGAATGCCGACACCCGATGCACAGCAAGCGGTTCCCCAGCGGCCTGCGGTTCTTCACTCACGCCCCGGGGGCCCCGGAATGCGTGCTCGCACGGGAGACGCTGGCGCACCACCTGCTGAAGCTGGAGGTGGCAGCCGCCGCCCGGGACACCGGCGCGCACGCCGAGCTGGAAGTCCGCGGCCCGGAGGGCGCATGGCGGGCCGATGTGCTGGTGAGCGATCCGGCCGGAGCCTGGCGGATGGCCCTGGAGGCCCAGTTCTCGCCCATCACGCCGGATGACATCTCCCCCTCGGCATCGTCGCGGAGCCAGTCGGTGAGGTCCCGGCCGGTGACGTTCCCGGTACCGGCGCGCGCGGCCTGCAGGGTGAGCATGAGCACCGTCAGGCGCACCTCGGCCTCCGGGTGCGGGGAGTGGGCGGCAACGTAGTCCAGCACGGCACGGGCGTGCACGCCCTGTTGCCGGGTCAGCAGTCGTTTTACCGCCAGCCGGTTGCTGCCCGCCGTGCCACCGACCGTCTGGCCGCCTCGGTTGGCCTGCATCTCGCGGGTGGTCTGCGCGGCCTTCTCGGCACGCTTCGCCTCGTGGCGCAGGGAGCCGTCGCCGCTGACGTCGGCCCACGAGGCGAAGGCGCGGGCCTTGCGCTCGTTAAGCTCGGTAAAAATCACCCTGAAGAGCCGAAGTCAGTAGTTCTGTCACGTCTACAGCCGTAAGTGACGTGCCTACGTCACCGGTTTGGTGCGGGTGTGACGTGTGGGGGACGCGTGGCGCAGTTGGAGTGTGGCGGCTGGTTATCGGCGAGTCGGATCCGCAGGTTCTCCGTGTCTGTGGATCTCTTTCTCCGGTACGGGCGGAGAGCCCTGCCCGTACCGGAGTCCGAGCCGGTCCCGGACCGCGGTTGTGGTCCCGGTCGCCTCATACAAGAGATCACTGACGAAGGAAGCGTGCTTCATGAGCAACAAAGCCCGGATCGAAACCCGCGAGATATCCGACGCCGACTTGGACGGCGTTGCCGGCGGCGCGGCCGGTCTGGCCCTGCAGGGCGGCCCGGGCCACCTGGAGGGCATCGGCGGCGCCGAGCTGGCCGGCCACAGCGTCACCGTGGACGGTGCGGCGAACCTGCAGAGCGGCCAGGCAGGTCTCAACGTCACCGCCGTCTGATCAGCCGTAACGGCTGAGCATCCTCGATGCCTGACCCCCCTCGGCCGCACTGTCGCCGAGGGGGTTTCGTCATGCGCAGGCGCCTCCCTACAGCACGAGATACAGCCCGCACTCCGGACCCATCAGGCACATCGACAAAGATCACCCTGCCGAGCCGAAGTCAGTAACGGGCGAACGACCCGTTCGCCCGATCGCCTGTCAGCACCTTCCGCAACACCTCAGCGAACTCCTTGGGCTGCTCGATGAAGCCACCGTGGTCGCCGGGGAACTCGACCGGCGGCGTGCCCAGCAGCTCGGCCAGCGCAGTGGAAGTCAGGTAGGTATCCAGCCCCCTCTAGGCGACGCCGATGCCGACGACGACGGGGGTCGGGCCAGCCGCCAACGCGGCGATGTCGGGTAGGTAGCGCGTGGTGCCCCGCAGCTCATCGGCGAAGAAGCGGGCGCCGTTGGCGAATACGTCGGCGGACTCGGCTCCCAGGGCGTCCAGGAGGGCGGTGACGTCGTCCGCCCGCAACTCGGGAATGGAGTCCTGCCCGGGGTCATAGAGGATGCTTCCCGAGATGCCTCGCGAGCCGTGGGTGACGACGGTGTGGGTGGCGAGCATGTCGGCCAGCGGTGCGAACGCCGCAGCGGCCATCGGCGCTCCCATGACCAGCAGCAGCGGGCCCGCGCCACGGACCTCGTAGTGCAGACGCGCGCCCGGGACGTCGAGCGTGTGAGTGGTCGTCATTGCCGGTCATCCTTCCGCAAGTGGTCATCCGCAGTCGCGGTGATGAAGGGAAGACTCCGGCAGGCAGGAGAACTCATCGCTGCCTGCCTGACCTCCCCGCCTGTCGGCAACGACGCCACCAACACCCCGGCCTGCACCACCCACTGCCATCGCCGGCCCGCAACATAATTATGATCAGGCGGCGTTGCGCCCGTCGGGGCAATGCCGGGACCGCTTCCGGTCCCGTGTCAAGACCTGTGCGCCAGCAACGGCGGCGTCTACAGCTCGGTTCCGGCCTCATGTGCCCTTCTACGAGGTGGGCATGGTGATGTCGTTGTAGGACTCCAGGAGGGTCCAGCGCCGTGCTGCCCGCGCTCCGGATGGGAGCCGGTCGGCGGCTGGCAGTGGGCCCAGGGCCAGGCCGGTGAGGTTGGCGATGTCGGTCACAGGTACCTGGAAGGTGCGGAAGGCGCCGAGCGGGGGAGGGGCGCCTGCTCGTGCGGCTTTGGCCAGGGCTTGGGCGGCGGCGTCTTTGGTGAGGTCGGGGCTCTGGTCCAGCACATAGGCGGTGGCCGCCAGGTCCCCGTCGTGCATGAACGCGGCGACTTTCCAGAACCGGAGCGGTACCTGGATGCCCCGGTAGGGCGGATCGGAGTCCTCGAGCACCGGCCCGGTGAAGACCGTCAGCTTGCGGTCGAAGTCTTCGGCGTGGTCGAGCAGGAAGTTCTCCAGCCCTGCCAGAGCTTCTTGCCCTGGTTGAAGATGTCCATCTGCGGAGCTGCGTTGGTGTAGTGGAACGTGTCGCTGTTCGCCGTGGACGCTTCCGCGCCCCATACCGGGTCGAGTCTGCGGACCAGGTGGCCTTTGTCCAGGGGGTTGTCTTTGTAGACGGGGTGGCCGGCCTGCTGGGCTTCGGGAATGCGGGGGTCGAAGCGCCAGTCGTCGTTGCGTGGCACATCGATGAGGTTCGCGCCGTTGATCGTGACGGCTGTTGCCGCGGCCAGCCGCCGGTCCGGGCGGAAGACGACGCTGAAGTTGGTGTACGGGAGGATCACTGTTTCGATGCCCGGATCGGCAGGCACGGGCAGCGGTACAGCCGTTCCCAGGAAGCGGTCGTTGTAGCCCTTGCGGTTCGCCAGGGATTGGCGGCTGACGGTCTCCGCGCTCGGCGGGGGATCGGGGGAGTGGCCATGCCGCTCTACGTACCGCACCATCGGGGCTCGCACGCGGAGGCGGCCTGCCACCTCACCTGAATGGCTGAGGAGCAGGTTGGAGCTTTAAGGCACCGGCGACGGCGTGACCCCCGACCGCCCTGCCTCCGACGAAGGCCGGGCGACCACAGAGGCGGCGCCCGCGCGGCGGGGAGCCTATGCGCTGTGCGTGTCGGCCGACAGTGCACATCAGGACTCCTGACATGGTCGGCCAGACCGTCCCGCATTGACGCTATTTCTCGTGAACATCTACAGGTCGCAAGATCACCAACTGCTGCCCAAACCAGCAGACAAACGCTGCTGCTGAACGTGAACGAAGCCACCGCGATCGAGGAACGGGCGAAGGCGGCGCGGGCAGCAGCCGGGCCCGCGCGCCGTCTATGCGGCCTGGATGAGTTCGGCGCGGCCGAACAGCAGGGCGTAGCCGGTGGGGAGCTGGTGGAGGATGCGGGTGAGCAGGTCGGGGCCGGCGCAGGCGGCGACGGCGCAGAAGACGGAGCCGGTGTCCCAGCGGGTGGTGGCCAGGGAGGCGCCGGTGCGGGCGGCGAGGTCCTTGACGAAGGACCAGCCGGTCAGCGGCTGGGGGGCGGGGATCTGCTCGGTCAGCACGCGTGCGGCTTCCAGGGGCAGGCAGCCGGCCAGGTCGACGCGTTCGTCGCCGGTCAGCTGGCGCCCCAGTCCGGCGAGAACCAGGCGGACGGCTTCGTCGGCTCTCTCGCGGGTTGGGTAGGCGCCCTCGTAGCGGACCTTTTCCAGCATCTGCTCGTATGCCGTCCCGTACGGCTGCTGGGGCGGTGCCTGCCGGTCGGAGATCACTGGGGGTTGCCTTTCTTGCTGTGGCCGGTGTTCGTGCACCGGGGTGCGGGGTGGTCAGGTGGGCTGGGGCGGCCGAAGAGCAGGTCGTAGCCGGGCGGGGAGCTGGAGCAGGATCTGGCCCGGCAGGTCTTCGTCGGCGGCGTCCGTGACGGTGGACAGCACGGCGCTGACGCCCCGGGCCGCGGTCTGTTCGGTGGCGCCCTCGGTCCACGCGGCGGTTGCGCGGACGGAACCGTTCCCGGGGACAGCGGCTCCGCGTTCTGCAGCGGGTTGAGCAGGATCAGGGCGAACGCCTCAGGCAGGCGCGCCGCCAGGAGTGCGGACGTCGCCGACCGGGTGGGCGCCGAGGAGAGCGAGTACCACAGGGGCCGCGCGCCTCCGCAGTGTCGTACTCGCCGCGTTCCTTCACGTGGCCGAGGAATGCTTCGCGCCGCGGAGTCATATCGGCCGCCACCCTTCTTCTTGGGACTGCCCACGGGGGTGCGGAGAGCGGGGTGAGGGGGAGATCAGGTGCCCGCCCTCCGCACCCGTCCGGCCGGTGTCAGCCGGAGATCTCCTTGTGGCCGGATCCGACGCCGATGGAGATCTTGCGGGGCTTGGCGCGCTCGGCGATCGGGATGCGCAGGGTGAGTACGCCCGCGTCGAAGTCGGCCTGGATGTGCTCGGTGTCGAGGGTGTCGGCGAGCGCGATCTGGCGGGAGAAGACACCCAGTGGCCGCTCGGACAGCTCCATCTGGACGTCGTCGGTCTTCGCCACCGGCCGCCGCTCGGCCTTGACGGTGAGCATGTTCCGCTCGACGTCGATGTCGATCGCGTCCGCGGTCACGCCCGGAAGGTCGAAGGCCACCACATACTCGTCGCCCTCGCGGTAGGCGTCCATCGGCATCGCCGACGGGCGGGACCAGGTGCCCGGGCCCATCAGCTGCTGCGCCAGCCGGTCCAGCTCACGGAAGGGGTCAGTGCGCATCAACATCGTGAAAACACCTCCAGCGGGTTCAGGCAGTTGCTGCCAATGCGCCTCACTGACACCGTTGTAACATGTCATCCAATGGATGACAAACGCGATGTCGTCTACATGATGACAACAGAGGGAGGTGCCCGTGACCGCAGCCGACAAGCCGTCCACGACCAGCACGAACGCCCATAGTCCGGCGTCGTTCCTCGCCGCCGCAGCGGCCTTGCACGCCATAGACGACGCCCTGCGCGACGCCAAGCGGGAG